>JAOTXT010000079.1 GCA_029862205.1 Paracoccaceae bacterium | reverse complement strand
TGGACCAGAGGCCGGTCATGCACTAACATTCAAAGTGGACCACTCGGTGGGGGCCGACCACCCTTCGAACCGATCCAAGTAGGCGAGGCAGGTTTCGATTTTCTCGATCTCGCCGGTCAATTCCGCGCGCTCTGTGGCTGACTTGGTCCGGTTCCGGCGGCGCTTGACGCGGGCGAGTTCGCGCTCGATCTCCTTGCGGTCGGCGACAAGTTCATCGAGTTCGGCCTTCTCCTCAGGCGTCATCGGCCCCTTGATGTGAACCTGGCCTGCTCTGACGTCGATCACAACATCGTCCGGATGGGGGATCGGCAGGGGGCCATCGATGCCACGCTCCTTGCGCAGACGGAGTTCCTTCTCCCACTCCGTCTTGTATTCGATCGCGGTTTCCAGATAGGCGTCATGAAGCGCCTTGTTGGAGGTCTCCGCGGTCGCGAGAAGTTCAGAGAAGAGCCGCTGCGCCCCGATCCTGTTCTTGGCCGCATTGACCGCGATCGAGCGGATGACCGCCTGAGCGACCGGGATCGTGACTTGCCGCACACCGTCACGAACTTTGATGCTCCGATAGGCCTCGTCGAGGATCAGGTTCTTCATGCGCTCCTCGTTGAGTGCCGGGCGCTTGTTCTTGGCACCTTTCGGTCGGCCTCTCGGATTGCCCGATTGCCCGGGCTTGAAGCGGGTGTCCTTCGGTGGCTTGGCATAGCCGACCTCGTAGGCCGCGCGGTTGGGCGTCTCCGCGAAGATCGAGCTGTCGTGCTTCCTGTTGTCGGTCATTTCGCGGCCTCCAACTTGGTCGCCGGCGGCTGCCAGCCGCAGAGAACCTGCTCCGCTTCGTCATGGGCGTAAGCTTCCCAACGGTGAAGGATCCGATCGCAGTAGATTGGATCAAGTTCGCACAGATAGGCGCAGCGCCCGCTCTTCTCGGCGGCGATCAGCGTCGAGCCCGATCCGCCGAAGAGGTCGAGCACGATCTCGCCCCGGCCCGAGACATCCTTGATCGCATCGGCAATCATCTGCACCGGCTTCACCGTCGGGTGCATGGCAAGCTCGTCCATGCGGCCGGCTTTCAAGGTATTGACCCCGCGATACTGCCAGACATTGGTGCGGTAGCGCCCATGCTGTCCAAGCTCGAAGCTATTGATATGCGGCGCGTCCCCGACCTTGTAGGCGAAGATCAATTCATGACGGGAGCGGTAGAAGCTCCCCATCCCGCCATTGTCCTTGACCCAGACAATCAGATTCTTGAGCTTGGAGTAGATGCCGCTGGCCGCAGCCATCACCGCGCCCACGTGCCGCCAATCCATGCAAATAAAGTGAATGGCGCCGTCCAGGCTGTGCTCGGCGAGGTTCCGGAAGGATGACCGTAGGAACTGAGTGAATTCCGCCTCGGACATCTCGCCCGAGGCCATGGCGAACTCGCGATGCTTGATCTTGCCGGACCCGCCGACATGGCCATCGATCGGCACGTTGTAGGGCGGATCGGTGAAGACCATGCGGGCCTTTGCATCACCCATCAGCATTCCCACTGCCTCGGGTTCCATTGCATCGCCACAGATGAGCCGATGACGCCCCAACCGCCAGATGTCCCCGGGCCGGCACCGGGCCGGCGCTTCAACAGGAACAACATCGTCCTCCGGGTCGCCGGGCTCCTCCGGCGCCTGACCCTCGACCAGGCTGTCGATCTCGGCAATCAAGAAGCCGGTGATCTCCACATCGAAGTCGATCTCCGGATCCATCAGGGCGCCGAGCTCGGCAGCCAAGAGCTCCTCGTCCCAGCCAGCATTCAGCGCCAGCTTGTTGTCAGCCAGCACATAGGCCCGCTTTTGAGCCGCGCTCAGGGTCGAGATCAGCCGGCAGGGCACAGCCTCGAGGCCGCGCTCGATCGCTGCCAGCACCCGTCCGTGGCCCGCAAGGATGGTCCGGCCTTCATCGATCAGGACCGGGTTGGTGAAGCCGAATTCGGCGATGCTGCGTCCGATCTGCCGGACCTGTTTCTTGGTGTGGGTCCGCGCATTGCGCCCCCAGGGCTTGAGCTCTCCAGGAGGAACCCACTGGATGAACTCGGTGTCCGATAGGTGTTTCGTCATATCTCGCTCCCAATTCGGGTGTACGCGTGGCGGGAATCGCCACATCCGATTTCGTAAGATACAGACTTACTGACCTTATGCAATGACCATGCTATGATATCGGCAGATCGTGGCAGACACGGCAGGGAGGTAGAGATGTCGGCGCTTGGGCGAAGGATCAATCAATTGCGGCTTGCGAAGGGGGACTCGCTCCAGGACCTGGCCAATGCGGTCGGCGTCTCGAAGGCGCATATCTGGGAGCTCGAGAAGGGCCGGACCGACAACCCGGCCATGGCGCTCGTCACCCGGCTCGCGGATCACTTCGACGTCACGGTGAGCTATCTCGTCGGGGAAGAGATCGAAGGCTCGAACGAGAATCCGAATCTACAGCGTATGTTCAGACAGGCGCGCGCGTTGGACGAACGGGACCGCGAGACGCTTGATGCGCTTTTGCAGAGCTTCCTGCGGCGCAAGGAGCCTGGATGACGCTCACGCTCGATCGGATCGAGATCGAGGGCGCCGGCTCGGACCCCGTCGCATTAGCCCGTGCGCTGTTGGACCAGACGCCCGGTCTCGATGGCCGGGTGTCGATCGACGAGATCGCCCGTGCGCTCGATATCGTGAGCATAGAGATCGCACCGCTCTTCAGCATCGAGGCCTGCCTGCAATGCGATGCCCTGAAGAGCCATGGGCAAATCGTCGTGAACGCCCGGAGTTCGCCGCAGCGCCAACGCTTTTCCATCGGACACGAACTTGGCCATTTCCTGAATGAGCGGCATGTCCCGTCCGTGGCAGATGGGTTCGCGTGTTCCCGCCGCGATATGGCGGCGCCGGAAGGTGAAGACCGGCATATCCGCCAGGAACGCGAGGCGAATGCCTTCGCCATCGAGGTCTTGGCGCCCGCGCACTTGCTTCAGGCGCACCTCAAGCCGACACCCGAACTCGATCATGTGCTCGCCATCGCGAAGCGCTTCGAGATCAGCCGTGAGGCCGCTGCTCGGCGCTACGTCCAATGTCATCGCGATTGTCTCGCGGCCGTCTTCTCGCACGATGGAAAGATTCGCTATGTCGAAAAGTCCGAGGGCTTCCCGAGCATCGTCCCGTGGACCAATGATCCGCATGGGCCACTTCCGGCACCGCCCGGTGACGGATCACCGCTGACCGGGCTCGACGAAGTGAGTGCTCAAGGCTGGCTTACCTATCCAGACAGGAGCCAACTCTTCGCTCAGACGCTCTACCAGCGGGAGGGCCACGCGATCACGCTGCTCACTGTCGAGCAGGATGACAGCACCACGGAAGAGATCTGGGCCCCGCCCAGATTCCGGCGATAGCGCACGGCCCTGTTCCCGCCCTGAACTTACCCTGATCCCTTCGCTGCACTTCCCTGTTCCGCGCGAATTAATTCCCTGTTCCGGTGCGTAGGGAATTGGTCTCGGAAGACATTGATATCACGCAGATTTTGGCGGCAAAATCCGCGCGAAAAGCCGAAAAATTGACCCAATTCCCTGTAAATTCCCTGTTACCAGGGAAAATCTCGCCAGAGCAGGGTTCGCTCTGGACTGCAAGCACTACCAAGCCGTATTCACGCATCATCCCCTGCCCGCGCCGCCAGATTGGGGCGCGGGAGGTGCACTTTGCGGTGTATCGGGTGGCTGCGAGCCGGTAAGCGTTGATCCAGCACAAGCGGCACAAAGGGATATCATGAAACGTGCGGGCGTCATCGGCCTTGGGGATATGGGCTCTGGGCTGGCGAAAAATCTTATCGCGGCGGGTTTCGAGGTTTGCGGCCTGGATTTGAGCGAACGCAGGATGGCCGATTTTGCCGCGATGGGCGGCGAGCCCGCGGCGTCGCCGGCCGAGGTCGGGGCACGGTCGGACGTGGCCTTCGTCATGGTCATGAACGGCGATCAGGCGAAGGCGGTGATCCTGGGCGATGGGCTGGCCTCGACGATGAAACCTGGAAGCATCGTTCTGCTGACCGCCACGATTCATGCTTCCGAGGCCCGCGAAATCGCGGAAGGCCTGGTGGGGACCGGCCTGCACCTGGTCGACAGCCCGGTGAGTGGAGGCTTCCTGGGCGCGCAGGCGGGCACCTTGACGATGATGGCGGCCGGTAGCGACGAGGCCCTGGAGAAGGCCCGGCCCGCGATGGAGGCGGTGAGTGCCACGATCCACCGCGTCGGCGACGCGCCGGGCATGGGCCAGACGGTCAAGGCCTGCCTGCAATCGCTGATCGGACCGATCTTCGGAGCCGTCTTCGAAGCCTCGGTGCTGGCCGCCAAGGCAGGCGTCGATGCCGAGGCGCTCTACAAGGTGGTCTCAACGTCTGGTGCCGGCTGCGGGATCGCGAACACGGCACTTCGCAACATCATCGATGCCAAGTTCGAGGGCACCGGCAGCCACATCAACACCATGCACAAGGATCTGACCATCGCGCTCGATCTGGCACGCCAGCACGGCGTGCCGCTGTTCTCGGCCAGCACGGCGATGCAGCTGTTTCAGGCCGGCAAGACGCGCCACCCGGAGGGCGACAACTGGGTGGTCACGCAGGTGCTGGAGGAGATCTCCGGCGCCGCCCTGCGCACGAGTGGCACATGAAGCTGGGCGTAATCACCGACGGGATCAGCAGCGATCTGGCCCACGCGCTGTCGGTGATGGGCGAGTTCGGGCTGGATCATGCCGAACTGCAGTTCATCGGCGAGAAGGAGGTGGGCGATCTTGACCGGTCCGAGCGATTGGTGGCGTTGGAGCTAATCCGCCGCCACGGAAAGCGGGTCTCCTGCATCTCACGCCATCTGTTCGCGGGCATGCCCATGGCGACGTCGAAGCCCGGGGACGCGCTTCATGCCCGGCACATGGACGCGCTGAAGCGCTGCATCGAGATGGCCCATGAGTTCGACTGCCCGAATGTGCGGATCATGACCGGCAAGAAGGAGATGATTCTGTGGGGCCGGAACGGGGCCGAGAAGTGGAACGTCGCGCACGGCGCCTGGGACGCGCAATTGCCGCTGATCGCGCCTGCTGTGGACCTAGCCAAAGCCGAGGGCATCACCCTGGTGGTCGAGACCGGCAACGGCACCATGGTCAATTCCTGCTGGACCGGGCGCAAGCTGATTGACGATCTTGGCGCAAAGGGCACGCTGAAGGTCCTCTGGGACCCGGCCAACAATTGCTGGGCGCACGAGACCGCTTGGCCGGATGGCTATGAGGTCCTGAAGGATGGCTACCTGGGCCATATCCACATCAAGGACGTGCAGGTCGATACGCCAAAGGCGACATTGGAGGTCCGCCCGTTCTTAAAAGGCCAGCTCGCCGATCAATTCCCGCCGATCGCCGATGCCTTGCGCGCGGACGGCTATGACGGCGCGATCTCGTTCGAGAGCGTCTACCACCCGGGCAATGGCGATTACGAGGCCGGGTTCCGCAAGTGCATCGGGGATTTCAAACGGGTCTTTGGTTAAGCGCGGGCACGACCACCCTGCCCCGCGCTTAGAGCCGAACGGTCATGCCGGTCTCAGACGAGCGCAGCGCGGCGTCGGCGAGTTCGAGCGCGCGCAACCCATCCTCGCCGTCGGGTGACAAGGGGCTGCCGGAAGCTACTGCATCGACGAATGCCGTCATCTCGCTGCGATAGGCCTCGGCATAGCGGTCGGTGAACGTGGGGAGTAGTGGATCGCGGTGATAGCCGCCTGCATCCGCCACCGTCACGGAGGTTGCCCGCTGATTGGCGATCGCGATCATGCCCTTCGATCCGTGAACCTCGGCCCGCTGATCGTGACCGTAGGTTGCCCGGCGGTTGGCGGTGATGACGGCGATCCGGCCAGACGCGGTCTTGAGCGTGGCGGCCGCCGTGTCCAGATCGCCTGCCGCGCCGATCTTTGGGTCGATCAGAACCGAGCCGGTGGCAAAGACCTCGACGAATTCCTCGCCCATCAGGAACCGGGCCATGTCGAGATCGTGGATCATCATGTCCCGGAAGATCCCACCCGACCGTTCGACGAACGCGATGGGCGGCGGGGCATGGTCGCGCGAGATCAGGTGGATGGTCTCGATATCACCGATCGCACCCGCCGCGATCCGTTGCTTCAACGCCTGGAACTCGCTGTCGAAGCGGCGGTTGAAACCGATCATCAACCTGGTGTCCGTGTCGCCAACGACCTCAAGGCAAGCGCGAACGCGCGCGGCGTCCAGGTCAATCGGCTTCTCACAAAAGATCACCTTGCCCGCGCGCGCCGCCTGCTCGACCTGCGCCGCATGGAGGTCGGTCGGCGTGGCGATGATCACCGCATCGATGGCCCGATCGGCCATAATCTCGCCGACCTCTGCCCGGCGCGCTTCGGTAAGATCGGTGACGGCCTCGGCCGCGGCATCCGACGGCTCCGCGATTGCCGCAAGGCGCGCGGCGGGGAGGTTGGCGAGCGTGCGGGCATGGGTCAGCCCGATCCGGCCGGCACCCAGCAATCCGATGGTGACGGTCATGCCTTCGTTCCCGTCATTGGCTCACCAGGCCCGCCTCGGCGCACATGCGGCGGAGCGCGGCCAACCCCATGGACTGATAGTGCAATGGATCGCGGGTTGCCGGATCCTGCTCGGCCTCGACGACCAGCCAGCCGTCATACCCTTGCGCCGCGGCCTCCCGCAGGACTGGATCGAATGCAACCACACCCTCCGGGTCGCCCGGCACCGTGAAGAGGCCCCGGCGCACCCCTTCGAGGAAGCTCAGGCGCTGGCCGCGCACCTGGCCGAGCACTGGCCGCCGCACATTTTTCGCATGGATATGGGCGATCCGGCCCATATAGCGGCGCGCCAACACGCCCGGATCGGCGCCACCGGCATATGCGTGGCCAGTATCCAGCAGCAGGCGCGTGGATGGACCGGTGGAGGCCATGAAGGCCGTAATCTCGTCCGCTGTCTCGACCACCGTGCCCAGATGGTGGTGATAGATCAGCGTCAAGCCCTCGGCCGCGCAATGGGCCGCGACAGCCTCGACCGCCGCGCCGAAATCGGGCCAATCCGCGAGCGGCAGGACCGGTTTCTGCGAAAGCGGCACATCGGCACCGTGGATCGCGTTGGATGCCTCGCAGACAATGCAAAGCTTGCAGCCCATTGCCTTCAGAAGCGCCAGGTGGGACGCGATCGCTTGCCTTTCGGCCGCAACTGAGTGACGCAACAGATTGAGCGAATGCCAACCGGAAATGAAGGCGAGGCCGTGGGGCGCCAGCGCGGCATCCAGTTCCGCGGGGGTATCGGGCATCTTGTGCCCCTGCTCGATCCCCTCGAAACCGATTTCCGAGGCCTCGGCCAGGCAGCGCTCCAGCGGGATATCCGCGCCCAAGCTGCGGTCGTCGTCGTTCGACCAGGCGATTGGATTGGTGCCAAAGCGGATCATCGCTCGCCGGACCGTTGCTCGCGCCGGGCGGTCTCGTAGGCGGCGCGCGCCGCCTTAACCTCGGCACGGTCGGACACTTCGGGCACCGCGACCTCCCACCAATGCCCCCCTGCCTCGGTCGAGACGCCGGGATCGGTCTCGATGACGATCGCATAGCTGCGATCGGCCGCACGTGCCCGGCACATGGCGGCCTCGAACTCCGCGATTGAGCCCACCTTCTCGGATATCGCGCCCATCGACGCTGCGTGCGCCGCAACGTCGATTGCACTGGTCTCCCGGTGCCGGGCCGTGTCCAGCAGGTTGTTGAAGCTCTCGCCCCCGGTCGCGCGCTGAAGGCGGTCGATGCAACCGAAGCCACGATTGTCGAGGACCACCAGGATCAACTTGACCCCCAACATGACCGAGGTTGCCAGCTCGGAATTCATCATCATGTAGGAGCCGTCGCCGGCCATCACTACGACCTCGCGGCCGGGCAGCGCCATCTTGGCGCCCAGCCCGCCAGCGATTTCATAGCCCATGCAGGAATAGCCGTATTCCACGTGGTAGCCGCCCGGGCGGCTGGCCTGCCACAGCTTATGAAGCTCGCCCGGCAATCCGCCGGCGGCGCACACCAGGACCGTATCTGGCCCGGTCGCGCGCTGAACGCCGCCGATCACTTGGGCGTCCGAGGGCAGCGCGTTGCCCTCAGGCGCGGCGGTGGCAGCCTCCGCTTCCACGAGCCAGGCCGCCTTGAGGCCGGCGTCCGGGGGCGCAGCGCGCCACCCGTCCAAGGCAGTGCCGAGCGCCCCGAGCCCGGCCCGGGCATCGCAGACCAGCGGCAGCGCGCCCTGTTTGGCCGCGTCGTAGGCGGCGGTGTTCAGCATGGCGAAGCGCCGGTCCGGGTTGCGGAACAGCGTCCATGACCCGGTGGTGAAATCCTGCATCCGGGTGCCGATCGCCAGGATCAGATCCGCCTCGGCGGCCACGGCGTTGGCCGCGCTGGTGCCGGTGACCCCGATGGCACCGAGGTTCAGCGGATGGTCCCAGGGCAGCGCGGACTTGCCTGCCTGGGTTTCGGCCACAGGCACCTGGTGCGTTTCGGCGAATTCGGTCAGTGCGTCGCAAGCGTCCGAATAGTGCACGCCGCCGCCGGCAATGATCAGCGGTTTGGTAGCCGCGCGAAGCGCTTCGGCGACCGCCGCCAGTTCGCCCGCATCGGGCTGGACCCGGCGCTGGGGCCAAAGGCGCGGGGTGAAGAAGCTCTCGGGCCAGTCATGGGCCTGCGCCTGAGTATCCTGGCAGAAGGCGAGCGTGACCGGTCCGCACTCCGCCGGGTCGGTCATCACCGCCATCGCGCGCGGAAGCGCCGTCAGCAATTGCTCGGGCCGCTGGATGCGGTCGAAATACCGGCTGACGGGCCGGAAGCAGTCATTGGCGCTGACCGTGCCGTCCTGGAAATCCTCGATCTGCTGCAAGACCGGATCGGGCGCACGGCTGGCAAAAACGTCGCCGGGGATCAGCAGGACCGGCAACCGGTTCACATGTGCCAGAGCCGCCGCCGTGACCATATTGGTGGCGCCTGGGCCGATCGAGGTGGTAACGGCCATGGCGCGGCGGCGCCGCGCGGCCTTGGCATAAGCGATGGCAGCGTGAGCCACCCCCTGCTCGTTGTGACCGCGATAGGTGGGCAGCGTATCGCCGGCCGCCGCCAATGCTTCGCCCAGCCCCGCGACGTTGCCGTGTCCGAAGATCGCCCAGCAGCCCGCAAGGAACGGGACGCCCGGCTCGGCCTCCTGCGCGGCAAGCCAGCGCACCATGGCCTGAGCGGCGGTCAGGCGGATTGTCGTCATGGCCTCGGCTCCCGCATGATCGAACACGCAAGGTCACTTGGCGCGCGTTGCCTCCGCGCCTCGACACTCATCAGTATTTGCTATGACGGCGCTGGGCAATGCGCGGGCGTCACGCGCAATAAGGCGCGTCGTTGTTCCAGCGGTGCTGGGCAATATGTGGGGCGCTCGCCAGATGCGCGCGCGTCTCTTCCCAAAGGGCGCGCCACTCGCGCCAATCGCGCATTTCCGAGGCGGGATCGGAGCGAGAGCGCGCAACGAATTCCGGGAAGTGGCTGCGGCCGGTCGGCTGACCGGTCACGTTGTAACGCAGATCGAAGGACCAGCGGTATTCGTCGCTCTCGTTCGGCAGGGAGGCGTGCGGGGTCAGCGGGTGGAAGATGACAACGCCCCCGGCCTTGACCGGTGCAGGCACTGCTTCCGATTTGGGGATGAAGGCATCTGCTATGCCGACCTGGGTCTTGCTGCAATGGGGCAGCATCCGCGCCTGGGCGGGAGCGACCTGCAGGCAACCGTTCTCGACCGTCGCGTCGGGGATCGCCAGCCAGACGGTCACGAACCGGGTGTCGTCCGCTTCCTCCAAGGTTACTCCCAAGTCCTGATGCCAGTCGGTCTGCGTGATATGGGCGCGGGCCTCGGATTTCGGCAGAGCGCGCTGCGGCGGCTTGATCCGCACATGCTGGATCGGGTTCGAGGTGATTTCGGGGCCGATCAACTGGTCGACGATGTCGAGGATGCCCTTATGCGTCACCATGTCGAAGACCGCCGGGCCGAAATGCATCGGCGTGTCCTGGCGGAAATCGCTATGCGGCAGGCTGATGTCGAAGGGCTGATACCAGTCGAAGCCGGCTTTGTAGCATTGATCGAGCTTTTCCCAGAAGCCGAGCCCGTCGGGCGCCGCCTTGACCAAGCCTTCCTTGTGCCAGCCCGCGTAGAGCTGATCCAGCAGGTCCGCATACTCATCCCTGACAGCCTGAAGCGCCGCCCCGTCGGCGACGTTTTCGACCACCACGTAGCCCTGCGCGTCGAAGCGATCGATTTGGTCCTGCGACAGCATTACTTCCTCTTCGTCTCACAACAAAAGCGTCACGATTGACGGCCAGATCAGCATGACGGCGAGCGCGACGAGCTGGACACCGATGAACGGAAGAAAGCCCCGGAAGATATCGGTCAGCGAGATGTGCGGCGGCGCCACGGATTTAAGGTAGAACGCTGCCGGTCCGAATGGTGGAGACAAGAAACTGACCTGCATGTTCATGCAGAACAGCACCCCGAACCAGACCGCCACGTATTGCGGCTCAAGCACTCCAATGAAGCCGATCTCCTCGAGTGGCATCCGCTGCACGATGGGCAGGAAGACCGGGATGATCAGCAACACGATGCCCACCCAATCCATGAAGGCACCCATGAAGAGCAGGATCAGCATCATGGTCAGCAGGACCAGCATGGTCGGCATTTCCGCGCCGACGATCAGATCAGCGATGTAGCGCGGGCCACCCGCCAGCGTGTAGGCGCCGGAGAGCGCCGCGGCACCGACCGTTACCCAGATGATCGTGCCGGTCGAGCGCAACGTCCGCATCAGGCTGTCCCAGACCAAACCGACCGACGCTTCACCACGGAAGGCCGCGATGATGAAGACCGCCAGCGCGCCCATGCCCGCGGCCTCGGTGATCCCGGAAATGCCGCCGTAGATCGAGCCAAGCACGACGCCGATGACCGTGAATGGCGGCACCAGCCCCTTGCCGTGCTCCCATCCATTGCGCGCGCGCTCGCGGCCGAAGATGAACATCGCCAATACGATCCCGGCTGCCAGATAGGCGGCCAGGTAGGGAATGTGGTGCTGCATCCCGAGGAAGATCGGCTCGACGTTCTCGCCGAGATCGACATTCTGTCCGGTCACCGTGAAGAACAGTGCGCGCAGCAGCAACAGCGCCGAGACGCCGGCCAGCAGGACCGACAGGAATGCGCCGAACATCCCCAGCTTTTGGACTCCATTCGGATCGCCCGGCTTCTGCTCGGGCAGTGGCGCGTCATCCGGATTCATCTGGGTGCGGATCACGATATAGAGGATGATGAACGTCGCCAGCATGAAGCCCGGCACGAAGGCGCCAGTGAACAGTGCCTTGATCGAGGTCTCGGTGATCAGGCCGTAGATGATCAGAACGATCGACGGCGGGATCATCGTGCCCAGCGATCCGGAGGCGCAGATCGTTCCGATCGCCAGGTTTTGGTTGTAGCCAAGCCGCAGCATCTGCGGCAGCGCGATCAAGCCCAGCAGCACCACCTCGCCGCCAATGATCCCCGACATGGCCGCCATGATGACCGCCATCAGCGAGGTTACGATCGCGATCCCGCCACGCACGCGGCTGAGCCAGAAGTCCAGGGAATTATACATCTCCTTGGCAATGCCCGAGCGCTCCAACAGCGAGGCCATGAAGATGAAAAGAGGTACGGATATCAGGACATACTCCGTCAACAGATCGAAGATCTTCTGCGTCAGCAGATAGAGCGCCCCGGTGCCGGGCCGCCCGGTCAGCATTCCCTCGCCGAAACTGAGCGGGTCGGTCAGCAAGTTCGGCTCGAACTTCATGACCATGACCACCAGCGCCAGCACGGCGGACGCGAATCCCAGCGGCATCCCGATGCCCAGAAGGAAGATCAGGCCCAGAATTAGAACAATCGAGATCGTGCCGACGTCCATCAGTTGTCCCCCACGCTGCGCTTGATGGCTTCGAGCTCGTCCTCGTCGATATCGTCAGCCGCGGTGTGTACCGTCGGCTCGAGATTCCAGTCCGAGATGACATTGATGATGGCTTGAATCGCTATCAGCGTGACGATGATCAGGATCATGGGCTGCACGGTTGCCGGGATTGGCGGATCGAAGGCAGTACCGAACATTTCCCATTTGTAGAACTTCACCACGAAGACCTGGTAGAAGCTGCCATAGACGAGGAAGAACGCGAAGACCGCGATCAAGAGCGCCGAGATGATGTCGAACGCCCGTTGCATCCAGCGCGGCACCAAGTCGTAGAGCAGGAAAATCCGAATGTGGCAGCGCTGCTGCATGGCGTAGAGGCCGGAGCACAGAAAGACGAAGCCCGCGATCCATAGTGTCAACTCGTTGGCCCAAAGGGTCGGTGCTTCGAGCGCGTAGCGCAGGAAGACCTCGTAGAGCATGACCAACGTCATCGAGATGATCATGATCATGGTCACCCGCCCGATGAAAAGCGAGATCCGGTCGATCGGGCGCCAGTCCTGGAACTCCATATGGGCGACCCGCACGGTGCGGGTTCCAATGAACAAGATAACCGGCAACAAGATCAGTGCAGCCCAGTCCAAAGGATCGGCAAAACCGCCGAACAGGCCGCCCATGCCCGGCGTCACGTCCTTGCGTTCGTGCAGCTCGCTCATCTGATCGAAGAGCGAGGGGTTCTCGGGCGGGATGAAGTCCAAAATGTAGGCCGGCGCATGCCAAATGGCCCAGCCAGCGCAGGCAAAAAACGCGCCCGGAACGAGCCATTCGACCAGACTGCCGGTTTCGTCCTTCACGTCACGTCCTCCCCCGTCGAGGCAGTTAGATCGCCGCGAACGCACTCACCGCCGCGCCCAGAGGCGGTTCCGATCGATCGGCCCCAATCAACCGCAATTCATCAAACGCGTTAAACAAATTGTCGGCAGGGCCAACCGGCCCTGCCGTTTCGTTTAGAAACCTCGAGGATCCCTTATTCCATGGCGCCGATGCTGCGCAGGAAGTTCAGGTGACTGTCGAGCAGTGACTTGGATTCCGGAGTGGTCGCGAATTCCGTCCAGGCAGACTGCACCGCCGCGCGATATTTCCCGAGTTCCTCCGGGGACCACTCGTACATGTTCAGCCCCTCGGCGGCCAGCTTCACGGAATTCTGGGCGTTCTTGATCTCGTTGATCGTCGTATTCTTCAGGCCCAGCGCCTGCATGCCAACCTTCAAGATCGCCTTGTGGTGGTCCGGCATCGCGTCCCAGACGTCCTTGCGGCAGGCAAGGTGGTCGGCCGGCATCGAGTGGAAGCCCGGATAGTTGGTGTGCTTGGCGATGTCGTAGAGACCGAGACCGATGTTGTTGGTCAGGTTCGCCGCGTCCGCCCCGTCAATGATACCGGTCTCGAGCGCCGTGAAAATCTCATTGAAATCCATTACGATCGGCGAGGCGCCAAGGTTGTCGAAGATCATCGTGATGATGCCCGGCGGCGAGCGGAACTTCCAGTTCTTGAAATCATCGACGCCACGGATCGGCTTGGTCGATGACAGCGACTCGGGCCCCGGGATCCACCAGCCGACGAACTCCATGTCATGGGCATTGTAAAGCTCGTTCAGCGCGTCATAGCCACCGCCGTGCAGCAGCCAAGCGTACTGTTGGTAGGGATTGGCGTAGCCACCATTCAGGTCGCCGGCGAACTGGAAGGCCGGGTTCTTACCCGTCTGGTAGGAGCCGCCGGTCATGTCGCAATCGAGAATGCCGGTCGCGGCGGCGTCAAAGGTCTCTGCCGATTTCACCACCGCGGAGGCATAGAACATCTCGACTTGAATCTCGCCGTTCGACATCGCGGTGATGTCCTCGATGAACTGCGCGGCCATCTGACCCGACAGCGTCTCGGGCGAGAAGTGCGTTTGGATGCGCAAGTTCGTGGTTTGCGCCGAAGCCGAGACAGCGGACCCGACGGCGATCGCGGCCACGGATGCCGCGATGGACAGTTTCTTGATGAGACTCATTCTGGTCCTCCCTTAGTCCAGTTTTGCGGCGGACGCGCCGGCCGCGTTGAGCAGGTCATCCTATTTTGGTATGACCAAATTAACCACCTTGAGATGGTCAGGCAACAATTTTGTTACGCCCCCTGACGCAATCCCAATGCGCGTTCGCCAGATTCACCTACCGGCCCATCCAACCGCCATCCACCACCAGGATTTCCCCGTTCACATAGTCAGAGGCGGCGGAGGCCAGGAACACGACGGGGCCGGCGAAATCCTCTGGTGTACCCCAGCGGCCCTGGGGAATGCGCTCGAGGATCGCGCTGTGGCGAACCGGATCGTTCCTCAGCGCCTCGGTGTTGTCGGTGGCGATGTAGCCCGGCGCGATGGCGTTGACGTTGACGCCATGGGGCGCCCACTCGTTCGCGAGCGCCTTGGTGAGCTGCCCGATACCGCCTTTCGACGCCGCATAGCCCGGCACCGTGATCCCACCCTGGAAGGTCAGCAGGGACGCGGTGAAGATGATCTTGCCCCTGCCACGCTCGACCATGCCACGGCCGATCTCGCGGCTGAGCACGAACTGGGCCGAGAGGTTCACCTCGATCACCTCGTCCCACCACTCGTCGCCATGCTCGGCCGCGGGCTTGCGCCGGATCGTCCCGGCATTGTTCACCAGAATATCGGGAGCGACGCCGTCTTCCTGGAGCTGCGCAGTGAAGGCCCGTAGTGCCGCGCGATCCGAGAAGTCGCACTGATAAGCAGTGAAGCGGCGATTTTTTGAGGTCACCGCCTGCTCCACCGCACTGCCCGACAGCTCCAGCGACGCACTGACGCCAACAATGTCGGCCCCGGCCGAGGCCAATGCCTCGGCCATGCCGCGCCCGATGCCGCGCTTGCAGCCGGTGACCAGCGCCGTCTTCCCGGTCAGATCGAAGGAGGCCAAAACGCTCATGCCATCTCGCCCACCTTGATCAGGCTCTTCATCGCAGTGGGGCTGGTATCGAGCGCCTCGAAAGCCGCCTGGATCTGGGTCAGCGGACTGACATCGGTGATGACCGTGTCCGCATCGACGCCGCCGCCCGCGATGATCGCGATGGCTTTCTCGTAGTCTTCGGGCTCGTAGACCCTTGCGCCGATCAGCTTCAGCTCGCGCCAGAAGAACTGGAATAGATCGATTTGCGGCTTTTTGGCGTGGATCGCCACCATCACGATTCGCGCGCGCGTCGCGGCGACGGCGGTCATGGCGTCGACTCCGGGCTGGGTGCCCGAGACCTCGAAGACCACATCCGCGCCCTTATCGCCGGTGCGCTGGTTCACCAGCGCCGTCAGGTCGGCCTCGACCGGGTTGACCGTGTCAAACCCCAGCTTCCCGGCGATCGCCAGCCGGTGCGGGTTTACCTCGGAGATCAGGACGCGGCCGCCCGCGTCGCGCGCGACCATGGCCACCAGGATGCCGATCGGCCCACCGCCGATCACGACAACGTCCTCGCCGTGCCGCAAGCCCGAGAGACGCACATCGTGGCATGCCACCGCCACCGGCTCGATCAGGGCCGCATGGTCCATGCGCAGATCGTCCGGCAGCTCATGCAGCGTATGGGCCGGGACGGTCCAAATCTCCTGCATCGCGCCATCAGTATCTAGCCCTAAGAACTTGAGATTATGGCAAATATGATGATGGCCAGCCGTACAAGCGGGGCAGTCGCCGCAATGGTCGAGCGGGCGCACGACGACCTTTTCACCCTGCGTGACGTTCGAGACCCCCTCGCCCAGCGCCTCGACCGTGCCGGACATCTCGTGCCCGATGACCCGGTCGAAGCCGACCCGCGCATCCATGTTCCCGTGGAACACATGCATGTCAGTGCCGCAGATCCCGCAATAGGCCACGCGGATCGCGGCCTCGCCCGGGCCGGGCGCCTGGGGCGGCGTCCTTTCCACCGAGAAGGTCTTGCCGCCCCGGTAATAGGCGGCGGTGATGGTGTTATCGGTCATCTTTGCGCTCCTTCATGCGCGGAGTTGAGTTTGTCCCGATCAAAGGTGACTCCGGTCCCGGGTTCGCCGGGGGCCACCGCCAGGTGATCCTCGATCACCAGCGGCCGGGTCGTATATTGGTCGATTGGGAAGCTGTGCACTTCCAGCCATCCAGGATTGGATTGGGCCGAGACCAGGCTGACATGGAGCTCTTGCATCCCATGGCTGCAGATCGGGATACCGTGCCGCCGCGAAAGCTCCGCCACTTGCAGCCAACCGGTAATGCCACCGCAATTCGAGGCATCGGGCTGGATAAAGGCAAGCCCCGCATCGGCGAACGCGTATTCGAACTCGTGGATCGTGTGCAGGTTCTCGCCCATGGCCAGCGGCACCCCCGTCGTCTCGGTGATTCGGCCAAAGCCGTTGTAGTCGTCCGGGATCGTAGGTTCCTCGAACCAGAGGATATCGTAGGGCTTGAAGGCTTCGGCCGCTGCGATCGCCTGGTCGACGCTCATCGCGTAGTTCGCATCCACCATGAAGGCAACATCGGGTCCGATCATCTCGCGCACCGCCCTCACGCGCGCGACATCCTCCTCGAGCGTCGGCTGGCCGATCTTGATCTTGACCCCGTTCAGGCCGCGATCGAGGTAACCCTGGATCGAATCGAGCAACTTCGGCAGCGGGAAGTTCAAGTCGATTCCGCCCGCATAGGCCTTGCAGCGATCCGAGGTGCCGCCCGCCACCTGCCAAAGCGGCTTTCCGGCCCTCCGGCACCGCAGATCCCAGAGCGCGATATCCACCGCCGAAATGGCGAATGAGGCGATTCCACCGCGGGCCACGTAATGCACATGCCATTGCATCGCGTCGTAGAGCGCCTCGACGCCACTCGCCACCTTGCCCGTGAGGAACGGCGCGAGATCGTGCTGGATCATCGCCAGGATCGAATGTCCGCCCTTGCCGCCTGTATAGGTATAACCCGTGCCCTCGGATCCATCCGACAGCCGCAGCGTTGCGGTGACAAGCTCGAAATGGGTGTGGTCGCCATGCTTGGCGTCGGTCAGCACCTCGGCCAGCGGAACTTGGTATAGCCGCGCGTCGACCTCGGTGATGGTTGGCATAATCTCTCCCTGGTCTTCGGCGTGCCGTGCGCAGCGCCCGTGCCGATGCGACTTGCGGTCCGCGCCCAAACCTGCTTTGGTATGACCAAACATCAAAGCTAACACCGCAACCGTCGGCCTTTGTCAATGGGGAAAGCACAAGAACCTGTTTCGTCAGTCGAGAATGCCGGTGGTGGCAGGGCGGCGGACGACCTGTTTCGGCACTATGCCGAAATGATCACGTCCGGCGTGTTGGGTGAAGGTGATCCGCTGCCGCCCGAGCGCGAGATCGTCGAGACCCACGGGGTCAGCCGCACGGTGGTGCGCGAAGCGGTGCTGGCGCTTGCCAACAAGGGTCTGGTTGATGCACGCCCGCGCTTTCGGCCGGTGGTGCGCAAACCCAGCTTCGACACCGCGTTCGAGACCGTGGACAACGTTGTGGCGCGCTTGCTGATCCAGCCCGGTGGCGTGAAGAACCTCTTCGACACGCGGATCATGATCGAGGCCGCGTTGGTGCGCCAAGCCGCGACCGACGCCAAGAAGGACGATATCGCAGCACTCAAGACCGCACTGGAGGCCAACAAGGCGGCGATCGAGGACAGCGAGCTATTCTACCGGACCGATACCGGCTTTCATGCGGTGCTCTACCAGATGCCGCGAAATCCAATTCTGCCGGCGGTCCACAAGGCCTACACGACCTGGCTGGCGCCGCAATGGTCGAAGATGCCCCGGCTGCCCGACCGGAATCGCGCGAATTTCGAGGCACATGCGGAAATCTATCAGGGCATCCTGATGCGCGACCAAGACGCGGCCGAAGCGGCGTTGCGCGCGCATCTGGCCAATGCATGGAATCAAGTCCGCGAGACGTTTGGGGATATTTGACGACAGGAACTGCCGGCTTAGCCCGACGGCGTGCCGTAGCCTCCACCGCCAGGCGTCTCCATGATGAATGTGTCGCCGGGCTCCATGTCGGTCTCGTCATTGCCGCGCAATTCATCAACGCAACCATCGGCCCGGCGGACCGCATTGCGGCCGCGCCGCCCAGCGCCTCCGCCTGCCAGGCCGTAGGGGTCGGTATGCCGATGGCTGGTCAGCAATGTCACCTTCATGGGTTCGAGGAACGTCACCTCGCGCCGGACGCCACTACCGCCGTCAAACAGTCCTTTGCCACCCGAGCCGCGCAGGATTGAAAAGCTCTCGACCCGCACCGGGAAGCGCCACTCCAGCACTTCCGGGTCGGTCATCTTGGTGTTGGTCATGTGGCTGTGGACCGCGCTACAGCCCGGGTGATCGGGCCCGGCGCCCGTGCCGCCGCAGATCGTCTCGTAGTTCTGCTGCTTCTCGTTGCCCCAAACAAAGTTATTAACCGTGCCCTGAGACGAGGCCAGCACCCCGAGCGCGCCGAAAAGGCAATCCGTCACGCATTGGCTGACCTCGGTGTTTCCGGCGATCACCGCGGCTGGGTATTCCGGCGAGATGATCGAGCGGGGCGGGATGATGACCTTCAGGGGCTTCAGACACCCCTCGTTGAGCGGGATGTCGTCGTCGACCAGGCAGCGGAAGACATAGAGCACGGCGG
>JAOTXT010000078.1 GCA_029862205.1 Paracoccaceae bacterium | reverse complement strand
GATCGAGAACGCGGACGTGGCCATCGCCATCGGCTGCAACCCGGTCGAGAACCACCCCGTGGCCGCCACCTATTTCAAGCAGTTCACCAAGCGTGGCGGCAAGCTGATCGTCATGGACCCGCGCGGCGTCGGGCTGGGCCGCTACGCCACCCACCGGCTCAAATTCCGCCCCGGCACCGATGTGGCGATGCTGAATGCGATCATGCACGTGATCGTCGAGGAGGAGCTCTACGACCGCCAGTATATCGAGGCGATGACCGAGGGCTTCGAGGAGTTGAAGACCCACCTCAAGGACTTCCCGCCCGAGAAGATGGCCGAGCTCTGCGGCATCGACGCCGAGACGCTGCGCGATGTGGCGCGCATTTTCGCCCGCGCCGAGGCGGGGATGATCTTCTGGGGCATGGGGATATCGCAGCATATCCACGGTACCGACAACTCGCGCTGTCTGATCAGCCTGGCACTGATGTGCGGCCATGTGGGGCGCCCGGGCACCGGGCTCCATCCCTTGCGCGGCCAGAACAACGTGCAGGGCGCTTCGGATGCCGGTCTGATCCCGATGTTCCTGCCAGATTACCAGAGCGTCAAGCAGGGTCCGGTGCGTGATCTCTTCAAGGGCATCTGGGGCTCCGAGACCGACCCCGAGCCCGGCCTGACCGTGGTCGAGATCATGGACGCGGTCCATGCTGACCAGATCAAGGGCATGTATATCCTGGGCGAGAACCCGGCGATGTCGGACCCGGATGTGGAGCATGCGCGCGACGCACTGGCGCATCTGGAGCACCTGGTGGTGCAGGACATCTTCCTGACCGAGACTGCCAACTATGCCGACGTGATCCTGCCCGCCACCGCTTGGGCGGAGAAAACCGGCACGGTCACCAACACCAACCGCCAGGTCCAAATGGGCCGGCCCGCCGTGCCGCCGCCCGGCGAGGCGCGCGAGGATTGGGCGATCACCGTGGACCTCGCCAAGCGCCTGGGGCTCGGCTGGACCTATGAACACCCGCGCGACGTTTTCAACGAGATGAAGAAGTCGATGAAGTCCCTCGACAACATCACTTGGGAGCGGCTGGAGGCGCAGAACGTGGTCACCTACCCGTCGCTCTCGCCCGAGGACCCGGGCCAGCCGATCGTCTTTGGCGACGCCTTCCCAAGACCCGACGGGCGCGCGAAGTTCACGCCTGCCTCGATCGTCGCCCCGGCCGAGACCCCGGACGCGAACTATCCGATGATCCTGACCACGGGGCGCCAGCTCGAGCACTGGCACACCGGCTCGATGACGCGGCGCGCGAGCGTCCTCGACGCGGTCGAGCCCGAGGCCAACGCCTCGCTGCATCCGGCGACATTGCGCGAGATGGGCGTCGAGCCTGGCGACATAATCGAGATCGCCACTCGGCGCGGCACGATCCAGATCATGGCCCGCGCCGACCGCGCGATTGCCGAGGACATGGTGTTCGTCCCCTTCGCCTATGTGGAAGCGGCGGCGAACGTGCTTACCAACCCGCAGTTGGACCCCTACGGCAAGATCCCCGAGTTCAAATTCGCGGCGTGCCGGGTGGCGAAGGCGGACGGCCAGGCGGTCGCGGCGGAGTAGAAGTGGGATCACCGACGGCACCCGAGCGGACCGAGACCATGCCAACGGCCGAGGCACGGCGCCTGGCCGACGAGATCAATAGAGATACCGGTCCCTTGGACCTGGCAAAGGCCACCCGCCTGGCCTGGCGCCCAGCCTGGTCGATCCGCTCGCGCCGCGGCTCTTTGCGGGAGTTCGTGGCGCATCTGAATTCTGTGTTGCGCTGACCGGCGGCAGAGGATCCGAATTACACCTCCATCTCCACGCTCGGGATGATCGGGAAGAATACGCCCCCTGAGCGGAGCCCAAACCAGCGTTCGCCCTCGACCTCGTCGTGTTCGCCGATATCGACGAGGCGGTAGTAGCTCTTGCGGTCGATCAGCGCCTCCAGCCCTCGGCGAACGTGGACGTAAGGTGAGGGCTCGCCGGTCTCGGGATCACGGACGACGCGGATTGGGTTTTCGGGCCCCGCCACGGTCAGGTCACCCACATTGGTCTCGAAGGTCAGGACTTTCGCCTCACCTTCGCCTGACACCTCGAAATCCACCGCCACGAAGGGCGCGTCGTCGACCGTGATCCCGATCTTCTCGACCGGGGTCACCAGGAAGTATTTGCCGTCCTCCAGCTTCAGCACCGAGGCGAACAGGTTGACCAGCTCCAGCCGACCGATCGGGGTGCCCAGATACCACCACTTGCCGTCGCGCCCGATCCGGATATCCAGATCGCCGCAATAGGGCGGATCCCAGAGATGCACCGGCGGCAAGCCCTTGCTGCCCTTCCGCGCGGCGGCGACGGCCTTGGCCAAGCTATCCGCGGCCCCCGGATCGCTCAGGTCGCGTGATTTTGTGACCTCGTCATTCATGACTATCTGTTGCCTTTCCGGTGCCCGACATAGCTTATGGTATGCAAAGCCGGTAGAATTGACACCTTAAAGGGACACTAGAACCCCCATGACAGAACCTACGAGCGACCCGATCGAGCAGATTGAACAGGCGGGCCAGGCCCTTGTCCGCGTCAAGGAGCAGATCGGCCGGCGAATCGTCGGCCAGG
The DNA here is from genome assembly GCA_029862205.1 of Paracoccaceae bacterium. Classification (GTDB taxonomy): domain Bacteria; phylum Pseudomonadota; class Alphaproteobacteria; order Rhodobacterales; family Rhodobacteraceae; genus Thermohalobaculum. Next base: position 16,202 of record JAOTXT010000078.1, on the reverse strand, counting down.
ACGAGGTGGTCGAGCTTGCCCTGACCGCGATCCTGTCGGGCGGCCATGCCCTTGTGGTGGGCGTTCCCGGGCTCGCGAAGACCCGGCTGGTCGACACGCTTGGCACGGTTCTTGGGCTCGACACCAACCGGATCCAGTTCACACCGGACCTGATGCCCGCGGATATCCTAGGCTCGGAAGTTCTCGAGGAAGGGCCGGACGGCAGCCGCGCCTTCCGGTTCATCGACGGGCCGGTTTTCACCCAGCTTCTGATGGCCGACGAGATCAACCGCGCCAGTCCCCGCACCCAATCCGCCCTGCTGCAGGCAATGCAGGAGGGTGAGGTGACCGTCGCCGGTCAGCACCGCACGCTGGCGCGGCCGTTCCATGTTCTGGCGACCCAGAACCCGATCGAGCAGGAAGGCACCTATCCGCTGCCCGAGGCGCAGCTCGACCGGTTCCTGCTGCAGATCGATATCGACTATCCAAGCCGGGACGAAGAGCGCGACATTGTGCTGAGCACCACGGGCGTCGAGGAGGATGAGGCCGAGCCGGTGCTGGACGCCCAGGGCCTGATCGCGCTGCAGCGCCTGGTGCGCCAGGTGCCTGTTGGCGAGAGCGTGGTGGAGGCGATCCTGAACCTGGTGCGCAGCGCCCGGCCCGATACGCCCGAGGGATCGGAGGCGGCCCGCTCGCGTCTGGCCTGGGGGCCGGGCCCCCGTGCTGCCCAGGCCCTGACCCTGGCGTCGCGCGCGCGCGCCCTGCTCAGCGGGCGGCTCGCCCCGTCACTGGCCGACGTCTCCGCGCTTGCGCGCCCGGCACTGACCCACCGCATGGCACTGACCTTCGCTGCACGGGCGGAAGGCGCGACGATTGCCGGGGTGATCGACGATCTGCTGAAGGGCTCGGCGCTGGAAGAGGCTGCTTGATGGCGCTTGCGCCTGCATCGCGACCCCCTCGCGACCGCGCCGGGTGGCTCCGCCGGGATGCCGAGCACATTTCCGGCACCCTGCCGCCGCTTCTGATCGAGGCCGAGCGGCTGGTGACCAGCTTGATGACCGGCGTCCACGGGCGCAGGCGGGCCGGCATGGGCGAGACTTTTTGGCAATACCGCGCGGCCCATTCGGGCGATCCTTACTCCCTGATCGACTGGCGCCGCTCGGCGCGGTCCGACCGTCTCTATGTGCGCGAGATGGAGTGGGAAGCGGCCGAGACCATGATGCTTTGGTGCGACCGCTCGCAATCGATGGATTTCCGCTCTGAGCTGGCGCCGCGTTCGAAGGCCGAGCGGGCGCGGCTCCTCAGCATGGCACTGGGTGTGCTGCTGGCCCGCGGTGGAGAACGCTTCGGCCTGCTCGGCACCGAGGCCGAGGAACCCCGCACCGGCGAGCGCCAGCTGATGCGCTGGGCCGGTCTCCTGAGCGCCGAGCAGGATACTGCGCCTGATTTCGGGGCACCGCCGATGATCGCCATGCCCAGGGTTGGCCGCGCGGTCTTCATCTCGGACTTCATGGGTCCGCGTGATCAGGTCTTTCCGTCGCTCCTGTCCGCGGCGGGCCAAGGGATCGCCGGTATCTATCTGCAGATACTCGATCCGGTCGAGGAGGAGTTCCCCTATAAGGGCCGCACCCGGTTCGAAAGCGTCGGGCGCGAGGTGCGCCACGAGACCGATCAGGCCGCCGCCTTGCGCCAGGAATACCTGCACCGCCTGGCCGAGCGCCGCGACGATTTGGCCAGGGTCGCGCGGCGCGCAGGCTGGCAGTTGATCCTGCACCGCACGGATGAAAGCCCGCGCACGGCGCTGCTGGCGCTCTATGCCGGGCTCGGGGGCGGCTGATGTTCACACTCGGTGCGCTCGGCTTCGTCAATCCCTGGCTTTTGTCCGGTCTGATCGCGCTTCCGGTGCTCTGGTGGCTGCTACGCGCCATCCCGCCCAGTCCGAAGATCCTGGCCTTCCCGGGTGTGCGCCTGCTGCTGGGGCTGGAAGACCCCGAGCGCCAGGCGGCCAAGACGCCATGGTGGCTGTTGCTGCTGCGCTGCTTGGCACTCGCCGCCGTGATCATCGGGTTTGCCGGGCCGGTTCTGAACCCCAGCGCCCGGCTGGTCCCGGCCGGCGAGGGGCCGGTTCTGATCCTGATGGACCAAGGTTGGGCCAGCGCGCCCGATTGGCGGGCCCGCAAGGCCGCCGCGCTGGCCGCCGTGGACGAGGCGGCGCGGGAAGGACGGCAGGTGATCCTTTGGCTTGCGGCCGAGGGGCGGGTGCCGACGCCGGTCCCGGCAGAGGCCGCCCGGGCCGCGCTGGAAGCAACGCGTCCGGCCCCCTGGGCGCCGGACCACTCGCATGTGCTCGACGCTCTAAATTCGGACACCTTGCCCGATCCGGCGCAGACCATCTGGTTTCATGACGGGCTGTCGCACGGGGAGGCGACCGGGCAGCTTGCTATTCGCCTGGCCGGTCTCGGTCCCTTGCGCTTGGTCGGGCCGCAGACAGCCGCCAAGGCGCTGACGCCGCCAACGCTCGACGATGGACGCATGGTCGCCGACGTGCTGCGAGCAGATAGCGCGGGCGCGGGTACCGCTTCGGTGATTGCTTTCTCCGGCGGGCCGGGCGAGCCGGAGCGCCGGCTGGGCATTGCCTCGGTCGAATTCGGCCCGGGATCCGACAAGGGGGAAGCGCGGTTCGATCTGCCGCCCGAGCTCCTGGGCCGGGTCAGCCGCCTTGCGCTCACCGAGGGTGCAAGCGCCGGCGGCACGGCGATGGCGGGCGCGGGGCTGAGCCCGATCTCCGCTGCGGTGATCGACCCGGTCCAAGAGACAGTGGTCGCGGCACTCACCTCGCCAGCGCATTTCCTGGGCCAGGCGCTGGTGCCCTGGGCGAACGTGAAGACCGCGTCGCTGGAACAGGTGCTCGGCGATCCGCCCGGTGTCATCGTGCTCGCCGACCAGGGCGATTTCACCGATCAGGAGCGCGCGGGGCTGATCGCATGGGTCGAGGGCGGCGGTCTACTGATCCGGTTCGCGGGACCCCGGCTGGCCGCGGCGGTGGGAGAGGGGGGCTTGGGCGCCGGTGCGGTCGCCGAGGATGACCTTTTGCCCGTGCGCCTGCGCCGGGGCGGCCGCGTGCTGGGCGGCGCCCTGGCTTGGGGAGCGCCGAAGACGCTGGGACCCTTCGACCCAAATGGCCCCTTCCGCCGCTTGACCCCGCCTGCCGAGGTGGGTGTGCGCACCCAGGTCCTGGCCGAGCCGTCGCCCGATCTGGCGGGCAAGGTTTGGGCGGTGCTCGACGACGGCACGCCCATGGTTACCGCCAATAAGCTGGGCCAGGGCCATGTCGTGCTGTTCCATGTCTCGGCGGATTCCGACTGGTCCTCACTGCCGCTTTCGGGCCTCTTCGTCGAAATGCTGGGGGCGCTGATGACTCTCGCACCCGGGCGCACGCCTGAACCGCCAACAGCCGAGGAACTGGCCGGCACCCTTTGGCGCGGCGCGCTGATGATCGGCGCGGACGGGGTTCCGGTTCCAGGGTCCGACTTGGGCGAGCCGGTACCTGGCGAACGCCTGGCAGTGCCTGAGCCTGGCCGGGATCTGCCGCCGGGGCTCTACCGCCGCGCGGACAGCGCGGCCCGCGCGGTCGGCTCGGCCGAGTCGATGGTGGTCAATCTTTTCACCGCGGTCGACACGCTGGCGCCCTTCCCGCCTGCGCCGTCCGGCGCGGTGGTCGAGACCCTGGGTGGGGTCGAGGCGCGCAAGTTCGGCGCCGAGCTGATCGCGCTCGCGGTGATCCTGGGCGCCATCGATCTTCTGGCGACGCTTTGGCTCTCTGGGCGGCTGACCGGTCACCTGCGCAGCGGCCGCACCCGGGCGGCGGCTGGGGCTCTTGCGGCTCTGGCGCTGGCCGCGCCATCGGCCGAGGCTCAGGATGTCGATGGCTCGCGCGCCGTCGCGGCCACGGCCGAGACGACATTGGGCTACGTCATGACTGGCGATGCACGGATCGACCGCGTCTCGGAACGCGGCATGGTGGGCCTCGGCTACGCGCTGGCCCGGCGCACCGCGGTCGAGCCCGGTCCGCCGATGGGCGTCGATCCCGAGGTCGACGAGTTGAGCCTTTTCCCCGTGCTCTATTGGCCGCTCGACGCGACGGCCTTGCCCAGCGAGGACGCCCTTCAGCGGCTCGCACGCTATTTGACGGGCGGCGGCATGCTGGTGATCGACACGCAAGGCGGCGGTTCGGGCGCGAACCGCGCCTCTGGCCCGCAGATGCGCCAGATCGCCCGGGCGCTGAACCTGCCGCCCTTGGCACCGGTCGACCAGGATCATGTTCTGGGCCGCAGCTTCTACCTCCTTGCCGCGTTCCCGGGCCGCTGGCGCGGCGGCAGCGTCTGGGCCGAAGCCCCGCCACCCGGAACCGAGCAGCGTGTCGGCGAGTCCGGTTTGCCGCAGTTCGACCGGGTCGATGACAATGTGTCGCCGGTCATCGTCGGCAGCGCCGATTGGGCCTCGGCCTGGGCAACCGACGAGCGCGGCGCGCCTATGTTCCCCATAGGGCGTTCCGGCGATAATCAGCGCGAAATGGCGATCCGGTTCGGCATCAACCTGGTCATGTATGCGCTGACCGGGAACTACAAGTCGGACCAGGTCCATGCGCCCGCCGTGCTCGAGAGGCTGGGGCAGTAATGGATTTCTCGATCACCTTCATCCCCGAGACCTCGTGGGAGGTGATCGGCGCATTGGGCGGGGTGGTTCTGCTGGGCGCCGTGATCGGCCTCTGGCGCCATTTGCCCGGGTGGGCGCTGCGTACGCTTGCATTGGGGATCTTGGTCCTGGCGCTCGCCGGACCGCAGCTCAAGCGCGAGGAGCGCGAAGGGCTGAAGAACATCACCTTCCTGGTGGTGGACAAGTCGGACTCCACCACCATGGAAGACCGCGCCACCCAGATCGAGGAGGCTTCGGCACGGATCCGCGGCGAGCTGGAGGCCCTGTCGACTGACTCCGATCCGCTGGAATTGCGCGTCGTGGATGTGCTGCCGGACGACGGGAGCGAGAATGGCGGCACCGAGCTTCTGACCGCGCTCGACGAGGCGGCGGCCCATGCGGCGCCAGGCCAGATCGCCGGCGCGGTGCTGCTGACCGACGGGCAGGTCCATGACGCGGATCGCCTGACCAGCTTCCCCGGCCCGGTTCATACCCTGGTCGCGGGCGAGAGCGACGGATTCGACTTGGCGCTGGAGGCGGTCAGCGCGCCCAGCTTCGGCATTGTCGGCGAGACCGTGACGTTCACGCTCGCCGCTCGGGTGCATGGGGCCGCGGAGGCCGTGGACCGCGTCGGTGTCGAGGTTTCGGTCGATGGAGGCCCGTCGCGCCTTGTTACCCTGCCCATCGGCGAAGCGACACAGGTCGAGCTCGAAATCGCCCATGGTGGGGCCAATGTGGTCGATATCATCCTGCCGCCGCGCGAGGGCGAGCTGACGACCCGCAACAACCGGGTGATCGCCGAGGTGACCGGCGTGCGCGACCGATTGCGAGTGCTGCTGGTCTCGGGCGAGCCGCATCCGGGCGGGCGGACCTGGCGCGATTTGCTGAAATCCGACCCCATCGTCGATCTGATCCACTTCACCATTCTTCGCCCTCCGGCCAAGCAGGACGGCACGCCCGTGGGCGAGCTCAGCCTGATCGCATTTCCGACCCGCGAGTTGTTCCTGGAGAAGATCGACAGTTTCGACCTGATCGTCTTCGACCGCTATCGCTGGCGCGGCGTGCTGGCCTCGGCCTATCTCTCGAATGTCACACGCTATGTGCGCGACGGCGGCGCGGTGCTGGTCGCCTCGGGCCCCGCGTTTTCGGGCGCCGAGAGCCTGAACCGGACGCCTTTGAATGAGATCATCCCGGCCAGCCCGACGCTGGACATCTTCGAGCAGCCCTTCAAGCCACGGGTCAGCGAGCTTGGCCAACGCCACCCGGTGACCGCCGGGCTGGAGCAGGCGGCGGGCATGGGCGAGGACGGCCCGCGCTGGGGCAGCTGGTTGCGCCAGATCGATATCGTGCCCTCCTCGGGCCATGTGGTGATGGAAGGCGTCGAACAGCGCCCGCTCCTGGTCCTCGACCGTGTGGGTGAGGGCCGCGTGGCGCTGCTGGCCTCGGACCATGCCTGGCTCTGGACCCGCGGCTACGAGGGCGGCGGCCCGCAGGCGGATCTGCTCCGCCGCCTGGCTCATTGGCTGATGCGCGAGCCCGAGCTGGAAGAGGAGGCGGTCTTCGCCCATGTCGAGGGCAAGCGGGTGCTGGTCGAGCGCCGGACGCTGGCCGCCGAGCCGCCGGGACCGATGACCGCGACCCCGCCGGACGGCGGGGATACGATCGAGCTCAGCTACGAGCAGGTTGGCCCCGGCCGCTGGCAGGCCCTGTTGCAGGGAGCCCAGGAAGGGCTTTGGCGGTTCTCGGACGGCACGTTGGACGCGGTCGCTGCGGTCGGGCCGCCCAGCCCCGCCGAATACGTATCGCCCTTGGCCACCGATGCTCTGCTGAAGCCCCTGGCCGAGGCGACTGGCGCCCGGGTCGCCTGGCTGACTGACGGCACGCCCGAGATTCGGATCGTGCCCGAGGGGCGCCGCGCCCATTCCCGCCGCTGGATCGCGCTCGAGCGCCGGGACGCCTACCGGGTCACTGGCGTCAACCTGACCCCGCTGATGCCCGCATGGCTGGCGGTGCTGTCGGTCGGCCTATTGCTGCTGGTTGCGTGGCGCCGTGAGGGCCGCTAAGCGGGGCGGATGACCGATCGGAAACCGGTGCGACTGGGCCTGGCCGGGGCGGGCCTTGTCGGCAAACGCCATGCCCAGATCATTCTCGATCATCCAGAGGTGATGCTCGCGGGCATTGCCGACCCAAGCAGTGAGGCAGCAACGTTTGCTGGGTCCATTGGCGTGACCTGCCACGATGACTTGGCCGGGATGATGGATGCCGAGCGACCGGACGGGGTGATCGTCGCCACACCCAACCAGCTGCATGTGGAGCACGGCCTGGCTTGTGTCGCAGCCGGCATCCCGATGCTGATCGAGAAGCCGATTGCTTCGAACGCTGGCGAGGCGGCACGATTGGTGGACGCCGCCGAAGCCGCGGGCATCCTGATCCTGGTGGGCCACCACCGGCGCCATAATCCGATCATCGCCTGGGCTAAGGCGAGAATTGACGGCGGCGCGCTTGGCCGGATCGTCGCGGTCCATGGCGTTTGCTGGCTCTACAAGCCGGACGGCTATTTCGACGTGCCCTGGCGCAGCCAGCCTGGCGCGGGGCCGGTCTTCATCAACCTGATCCACGACATGGACCTGCTGCGCCATCTCTGCGGCGAGGTTGCCCGGGTCCAGGCCATCGCTTCGAGCGGCGTGCGCGGCCTGCCGGTCGAGGACACGGCGGCCGTGGTGCTGGAATTCGCCAATGGGGCGCTGGGCACCGTCACCGTGTCGGACAACATCGTCGGTCCTCATAGCTGGGAGCTGACGGCGGCCGAGAACCCCGCCTACCCAGTCACCGATGCAAGCTGCTACACGATCGGCGGCAGCCACGGCACGCTGGAATTGCCAGCCTGCCGGATTTGGCACAATCCGGGCGAACGCGGCTGGTGGGAACCGATCGAGGCCGCCGCCGAGGCCCCGCCCTCGCAGGATCCCCTGGTCGAGCAGATCGGACATTTTTCCCGCGTCATCCGCGGGCACGAGGCACCACTTGTCTCCGGCCGCGAGGGACTGCGCACATTGGAACTGATCGAGGCGATCAAGATCGCCGCCGAGACCGGAGCGCCGGTCGATCTCGGAGAGCCGGTATAGTGGCGGCGCAGGTTGGTCTTTCCCCACTGACGGCTAGGCACTAAGGATCACGCCCGAACGCGGGTATGGGCATGGGCAGAAAGCACAAAGGCAACAAGGTCGATGGCTGGGTCGTGGTCGATAAGCCCTCGGGCGTGACTTCGATCAAGGCGGTCTCGAAGGCGCGTTGGGCCTTTCGGGCCGGCAAAGCCGGCCATGCGGGCACGCTGGACCCACTCGCCACCGGTGTCCTGGCAATCGCCTTCGGTGAGGCGACGAAAACCGTGGCATGGGCGCAGGAGGGGATGAAGACCTACAGCTTCACCGTTCGGTTCGGCCAGGCGACCACGACCGACGATGCCGAGGGCGAAGTAATCGCCACCTCCGATGCACGTCCGTCGGATGCCGAGATCAGCGCCGCGCTGATGGCCTATATCGGCGATATCGAGCAGGTCCCTCCGCAATTCTCGGCGGTCAAGGTCGAGGGTGAACGCGCCTACGACCTCGCGCGTGAAGGCGAACGGCTCGATCTCGCCCCGCGCCCCCTTCATGTCGAAAGCCTTACCCTGGCCGCGCGCCCAGATCCGGACCATGCCAAGCTGGAACTCATCTGCGGCAAGGGCGGTTATGTGCGTGCGATCGCCCGCGATCTGGGCCGCGATCTGGGCTGCCAGGCCCATGTGACGGCGCTGCGCCGCACCGCGAGCGGCGGCTTCACGCTGGACGATGCCGTCAGCTTCGACGATCTCGACCGCGTTCGCGAGACCGGGCGTCTGGATTGCCTGCTCCCGATCTCGGCTGGGCTCCATGATCTCGCCGAAGTGCAGGTCTCCGAGGCGCAGGCCAGCCAGTTGCGAAATGGCCAACCGGTGCCGGTTGCGGGGCGCGCTCTGGCCTATGGCGCGCCGTGCTGGGCTGCGCGGGACGGCGCACCGGTCGCGGTTTGCACATATAAGGGCGGGCAGCTCTACCCCGACCGGGTCTTTGCGCATTCATAAAATCGGTGCGCTGAGCCAAGAATCCGCTGGATTTCCCCGAAAAACATCGCCATATAGCGGCCACCGCCGATGACGGCGGCGCCTTTCCCCAAAGACCGTGCTGGACGACATCCCGGCTCTGGCCGAGGCGAGAGGGTGACACGACGCTGAGAGGAGATAGCGGATGTCGGTAACAACCGAGCGCAAGGAAGCGCTGATCAAGGAATATGCCACCAAGGAAGGCGACACCGGTTCGCCCGAGGTTCAGGTCGCGATCCTGACCGAACGCATCGTCAACCTGACCGAGCACTTCAAGGGCCATGCCAAGGACAACCATTCCCGGCGCGGGCTTCTGAAGATGGTCGCCCAGCGGCGCAAGCTTTTGGACTATGTGCGCGGCAAGGACGAGGAGCGTTACAAGACGCTGATCGGCCGGCTGGGTATACGCCGCTGACAATAAGAACGCCCTGGGCGCGCGCCTCAAAGCCGCGCGCCCTCGCATATGGGACTCTGGGGCCGGTCTGCGGGCCCCGCGCCGGATAAGCAGGCGCTAAGCGCGGGCATCACGTCCGTTCGTTTCCTCCCCCGGCCCCGGGTTGAAGCGTTGGGATAAGCGAAACAGGGGTCCATCCCGAAGCAAGGGATGTATGCGCGGTCAGCACCATCCGGGTGTGGTCCGCCAGGAAGGAAAACGAATGTTCAATATCACTAAGAAATCCATCGAGTGGGGCGGCGAGACGCTGACGCTGGAATCGGGAAAGATGGCCCGCCAGGCAGACGGCTCGGTGCTGGCCACCTACGGCGAGACCACCGTGCTGGCCGCCGTGGTCTACGAGAAGAAACCAAAGGTCGGCTTCGACTTCTTCCCGCTGACCGTCCACTACCAGGAGAAATACTACGCCGCTGGCAAGATCCCCGGCGGCTTCTTCAAGCGCGAGGCGCGTCCGACCGAGAAGGAAACGCTGACCTCGCGGCTGATCGACCGTCCGATCCGCCCGCTCTTCGTGCCGGGCTTCAAGCACGAGACCCAGGTCATCGTAACCGTGCTGAGCCACGATCTGGAGAACGATCCGGACATCGTTGGCATGGTTGCCGCCTCGGCCGCCCTGACGCTCTCGGGCGTTCCGTTCCGCGGCCCGATCGGCGCCGCCCGCGTCGGCTTCATCGACGGTGAATACAAGCTGAACCCGAAGGTCGACGAGACCAAGGACTCGGAGAACCGCCTGAACCTGATGCTGGCCGGCACCAAGGACGCGGTCATGATGGTCGAGTCCGAGGCCTATGAGCTGACTGAGGACGAGATGCTGGGAGCGGTGACCTTCGGCCACCAGGCGATGCAGCCGGTGATCGACATGATCATCGACATGGCCGAGGAAGCAGCGAAGGAGCCGTTCGACTTCCAGCCCGCAGACAATTCGGCGCTTTATGGCCGGGTCAAGGAACTGGGCGAGGGCGCCATGCGCGCGGCCTTCGCGATCACCGACAAGCAGGAGCGCCAGAGCGCGATCGGCGCGGCTCGCGAGGCCGTCTTGGCCGGCCTCTCGGAGGAGGAGCTCGAGAACGAGACAGCGGTCAAGGACTGCTTCAAGGAGCTCGAATCCGAGGTTGTGCGTGGCGATATCCTGAACACTGGGCGCCGGATCGACGGGCGCGACCTTTCGACGGTTCGCCCGATCGTCTGCGAGCCGGGGCTTCTGCCCCGCACCCATGGCTCGGCGCTCTTCACACGCGGTGAGACTCAGGGTCTGGTCGTGACAACGCTCGGCACCGGTGACGACGAGCAGATCATCGACGCGCTGGAAGGGGAAAGCCGCTCGCGGTTTCTGCTCCACTACAACTTCCCGCCCTACTCGGTCGGTGAGGCGGGCCGCATGATGGGTCCGGGCCGGCGCGAGATCGGCCACGGCAAGCTTGCCTGGCGGGCGCTGCAGGCGGTGCTGCCGGCGGCGACCGACTTCCCCTACACGATCCGCATCGTCTCGGAGATCACCGAGTCGAATGGCTCGTCGTCGATGGCGACGGTCTGCGGCTCGTCGCTCTCGATGATGGATGCGGGCGTGCCCCTAAAGGCACCGGTTGCCGGTGTCGCCATGGGCCTGATCCTGGAAGGCGAGAATTTCGCCGTCCTGACCGACATCCTGGGTGACGAGGATCACCTGGGCGACATGGACTTCAAGGTCGCAGGCACCGAGGCCGGAATCACGTCGCTGCAGATGGACATCAAGGTCGCTGGCATCACCGAGGAAATCATGCGCCAGGCCCTGGCCCAGGCCAAGGACGGGCGGATGCACATCTTGGGCGAGATGGCCAAGTCACTGACCAGCCATGGCGAATTCTCGATCCACGCGCCGCGCATCGAGACCATGCAGATCAACCCGGACAAGATTCGCGAAGTGATCGGCTCGGGCGGCAAGGTGATCCGCGGCATTGTCGAGGAATCGGGCGCCAAGGTCGATATCAACGACGACGGCATCATCAAGATCGCCTCGCCGGATGGGGCCTGCATCGAGAAGGCGCGCGCCTTGATCAACGAGATCGTGGCCGAGCCGGAGGCGGGCCAGATCTACACCGGCAAGGTCGTCAAGATCATGGATTTCGGCGCCTTCGTGAACTTCTTCGGCAAGCGCGACGGCCTGGTCCACATCAGCCAGATGACCTGGGAGCGCGGGGCCAACCCGAAGGACCTGGTCAAGGAAGGCCAGGAGGTGAAGGTCAAGCTGATGGGCTTCGACGACCGGGGTAAGGTGCGCCTGTCGATGAAGGTGGTCGACCAGGAGACCGGCGAGGAAATCAAGCGCGAGAAAGAGCCGGAGAAGGCCGAGGGCTGATCCAGCGCCTATCCGCGCTGCGCGAACACGGCCCCGGAGCCTCGGCTCCGGGGCCATTTTTGTATCAAGATTGTCGTGCGGTAAGATCCTCCGAATAAGCGAATCGAAAGGGAGGATTTTATGTCTTTATTGAAAATGCTGATGGAGGCCCAGGGCGGCCAGGGGCTGGGGCAATTGGCCCGGCAGATCGGAATGGACGAATCCCAGGCGGGCGGCTTGGCGGGGATGCTGGGGCCCGCGATCTCGCAAGGCGCCAAGCGGCGCGCCCAAGCCGGCGGGCTGGAGCAGGTGTTGAACCAGCTTCGGGGCGAGGGTCAGGCGAGCTACCTGGAAAATCCCGCCGCCGCCGCGGAACCCGAGGCGCGCGCGCAGGGCGAGCAATTCCTGGAGCAGATCTTCGGCGACCGCCAGGCCAGCAACGAGTTGGCCACCGAGGCGTCGAACCGGACCGGCATTGATCTGGACACGGTGATGAAGTTCCTGCCGGCGATGGCCGCCATGATGCAGGGTGCGATGCAGAAGAACGTGCCGGACAGCGCGATCAACGGGATGATGGAAAGCCAGCGCGGCGCGGACAGTGCGGGCGGTGGTGGGATCATGGGCATGGTCGGCGGTTTGCTCGGCGGCGGCGGCCAGGCTGCGACACAGGGCGGCGGCGGCCTGGACATGCTCACCAACATGCTCGATGCCGATGGCGACGGGTCCGCCATGGACGATATTCTGGAACGCTTCATGAAGCGATGAGGCCGCCAGCGACACCGTTGGGTGTGTGCAGGGGCCCTGCAGACAAATTTGAGTCGAGTAGATCCAGTATCTGCGTGACAATTTGATCACGCAGCCGGCTGGTTGGGCGCGGATGTCCGGAATTGGTAATAATTCGTTACTAAAATTCATGGGTTGCGGGTTAGAATTAAAATGCGGCGATACGCAGCCGCAAAAAAAACGAACGTTGAGTCCGAGGCAGAGCAGTGAATCGGGGGACATCCATGAACTTCAAGACCGTCGCGGCGGCGGCTGTTGCCGCTTCTTTTACGTGCGGCTCGGCAGGTGCGCAGACGCAGATCCTCAATTTCAACGGCAGCACGACCGGAGGGCCGACATATAATCGGGCGACGACCGAGACTCTTGAGCCGGGTGACTTTGTCGCTCTTAGCACGTTTGGTACTGCAGTCCCCTTCTCCACGGTGCCGTTCACAGTAACTGCTGGCGGGAACGTCCGCCTGGAGACGGTCACGGGCTCGAACTACGACACGACGCTCTTCCTTTATTCGTCGTTCAATTCGGGTAGTCCACTGGCCAATGGCATCGATGCGGATGATGATGCGGGCGCGGGCTTACTTTCCTTGATCAATACCAATTTGGCGCCCGGCAACTACGTGGCGGTTGTCACCGGCTTCAGTAATAACTCATTCGGCGATTTTGTTCTCGAAGTTGAGATCCCGCAGGCGATCATTGTCATTCCGGTCGCCTCGGATGGCGATGCTGCCATCGTCGCCGCCGAAATCGCCAGCATGGTGACCGCCGCGCAGACGCGAGGCCTATCGCAAATCGTTCGGGCCAACCGCGCCGCGCGGATCTCCGTGATCGACGGCAATACGGTCTCCAGCTCGCGGGCCAATTCGACCGAGCAGTTCAGCGTTTGGGCCGAGATCGGCGGGGGCCACCTTGAGCTCGATTCCGGTGCTGGGGCGGACGTCTCAAATTTCTATGGTCAGGGCGGCGTCGAGATGGCGCTGACCGACCAAATCGCGATCGGCGTTGGTGTCGGCGGCGTCCGGACCACCGCGGATCTCGGCGGGTCCGACCTCGACGGCGACGGCTTCTTCGCACAGCCCTATATCGCCTATACGGATGGACCGCTGACCGCTGTCGGCAGCATCGCGTTGACCCGGACCAATTACGACGACTCGCTGGGTGTGATCGACGATGGCAACCGCGTCGCCGGGTCGCTTTACTTGGGCTACGACGTGCCGATCGAAGACATGGTGGTCGCCACGCCCTTCGGCTATGTCGCCGGTGGCGTCGAGTTCTTTGACACCAGCGCGGGCAACGAGGAGGCCGAGTTCATCACCGGGCAGCTCGGCGTCGAATTGTCGCGCGAAATTGAGCTGTTGAATACGGGCACGCTGAACACGTTTGCCTCGGTGGCGGCCGAGTTCGTCTCGAACGACTCGCCGCAGCTCGGCACCCCGACCCTCCTGACCGGCTTCGATGACGACCGGATCGGCGGCCGGGTCGAACTGGGCTTCGACTTCACCATCGCCGGCACGGACGTGCAGTTCTACACGTCCGGCAACGGGGCGGGCATCTTTACCGATGCGTTCAGCTACGGCGGCAATGTCGGGATCAAGATTCCGTTCTGAGTGCGGAATTTGGGGCGGGCAATTATGTCCACCCTGCCGGCGAAATGAGAAGACTAGGGCGGGCAGTCATGTCCGCCCTCATTCTCACCCATCCACGCGTATGGTCTCGTTCTTCGAGTCGTAGGGGCTCTCTTCCGTGATCTCGGCATCCCAGAGCTCGCGATTGATCCGGACCTGTAGTTTCTGGCCCGGATTGGCGAGACTCGGCTCTACGTAACCGATGCCGATCTGACGCCCGAATGCGACCGAATAGCCGCCCGAGGTCAGGCGTCCCACCTTGCGGCCATCGACCAGCAGCGCCTCGCGGCCCCAGGGGTCGGCGTCGTCCGGGCCGTCGATCAGGACGGTCACGCAAGAGGCGCGGATGCCGGTCTCCTCCATCGGCCGGCGGCCCTTGAAGTCCTTCGACAGGTCGACGAAGCGATGGAGATTGCTCTCCAACGGCGTTGCGTCGCGGCCCAGATCCGAGCCGAAGGCGCGGTAGCTTTTCTCCTGGCGTAGCCAGTTCTGAGCGCGCGCGCCGACGAGCGTGAGGCCGCCCTCGATCTCGGCTTGCTCGCCCGCCGCCATGAGCTGATCGAAGAGGTAGTTCTGCATCTCGATGGGATGGTGCAGCTCCCATCCAAGCTCGCCGGTATAGGCGACCCGGATTGCGGTCGTCGGGCACATCTTGAGGTCCAGCCGCCGGCCTGAGAGCCAAGGGAAGCGCTTGTTCGACAGCGCGGTCTCGGGCTCGGGGTCGACGACCAGGGGCTTGAGTAGCTCGCGCGACTTTGGCCCGGCGATGGCGAAGACACCATATTGGCCGGTCACGTTGGCCAGGAACATCGGCCCGTCGATGGCCTGCCGGTCCTCGACCATCTTGGCCAGATAGTCGCTGTCATAGGCCTCGGCGGCGCCGGAGGTGACCAGATAGTATTCATCCTCGGCCTGGCGCAGGATCGTCAACTCGGTGCGGATCGTGCCGGCCTCGGTCAGCGCATAGGTTAAGTTGGTGCGCCCGACGCGCGGCAGCTTGTTGCAGGTGAGCCAATCGAGGAATCTGGTCGCGCCCGGCCCTTTCAGCACATGCTTGGTGAAGGCTGTGGCGTCGATCATGCCGACGCCGTTGCGGATGGCCTTCGCTTCCGTCTCGGCGTATTGCCACCAGCCGCCGCGGCGGAAGCTGCGGGCGTCGTGGTCGAAGCCCGCGGGCGCGTCCACCGGCCCGAAATAGTTCGGACGCTCCCAGCCATTGACCTGGCCGAACTGGGCGCCACGCGCCTTGACCCGGTCGTAGCAGGGGGCGGTCTTCAAGGGACGACAGGCTTCGCGCTCCTCGTCCGGGTGGTGCAGGACGTAGACGTGGGAATAGCATTCCTCGTTCTTTCGGGCGGCGTATTCCTTGTTGACCCAGGGCCCGTAACGGCGCGGGTCCAAGGACCACATGTCAATCTCGGCCTCGCCCTCGGTCATCATCTGGGCCATGTAGTATCCGGTGCCGCCCGCCGCCGTGATGCCGAAGGAGAAGCCCTCGGCGAACCAGAAATTGCGCACGCCGGGGGCGGGGCCGACCAGCGGGTTGCCGTCGGGCGTGTAGCAGATCGGCCCGTTGAAATCGTCCTTCAGGCCGCAGGTCTCGGACGAGGGAATCCGGTGGATCATCGACATGTACTCCTCCTCGATCCGCTCGAGATCGAGGGGGAAGAGATCGGCGCGGAAGCTGTCGGGCACGCTGTGGATGAAGCGGGCCGGGGCGCCTTGCTCGTAAGGCCCCAAAATCCAGCCGCCGCGTTCCTCGCGCACATACCATTTGGCGTCGGCATCGCGGAGCACCGGGTGCTCGGGGTGCGACTTGCGCCATTCGACCAGCGCCGGGTCGGGCTCGGTGACGATATATTGGTGCTCGACCGGGATCGCCGGGATCTGGCAGCCGATCATGGCGGCGGTGCGCTGGGCGTGGTTGCCGGTGGCGGTGACCACGTGTTCGCAGCGGATCTCGAAGGTCTCTTCGCCCGGAATCAGGTTGCCGCCCTTCTCGACCATCATGCGGCCCTTAACCAGCCACTCGTCGCCGACGCGTTCAAAGGCGTCGACCTGGGCCTTGCGGATGATCTCGGCGCCGTGCTGCCGGGCGCCCTTGGCCATGGCCTGGGTCACGTCGGCCGGATTGATGTAGCCGTCGGTCGGGTGGAAGATCGCGCCCTTCAGGTCTTCGGTCCGGACCAGCGGCCAACGATCCTTGATCTCGGCCGGGGTTAGCCATTCTAGCTCGAT
>JAOTXT010000077.1 GCA_029862205.1 Paracoccaceae bacterium | reverse complement strand
CGCGCTTTCGGTGGGCGGCACGATCTACTGGTGGGGCGGCGTGGCGTTGATCTTTGTGGCCCTGTTCCTGGTTTGGGATTCCTTGCGCCTTTCTCAGGCCGCCCGTCTGACTGTTGGCGACGGGACAGTCGACGAGCTCGCCGAGCTTGAAGACATCGACCCGGAAATGCAGACCTGGAAAATCGCGGTTCTGATCGCGGCGGGATTGGCCGGTCTGCCTTTGGGAGCACATCTCCTGATCGAAGGCGCGCGCGGCATCGCCCAAGACGTGGGTGTCTCCGAGGCGGTGATCGGCCTGACTGTGGTTGCCGTCGGCACCTCGCTGCCCGAGCTCGCGACGACCGTGATGGCGGCGATCCGGCGCCAGGCAGATGTTGCGATCGGCAATGTGATCGGCTCCAACATCTTCAACATCACCGCCGTCATCGGGGCGGCCGCAGTGACCCTGCCGCTGCCGATTCCAGAGGAGATCCTGACGCGCGATCTCTGGTGCATGATCGCCGCCAGTTTGGCGCTAATCCCGCTGGTGGTGCTCAAGGTCAGAATCGGGCGCAGGATCGGCAGCGTCTTCCTGGCGTCCTATATCACTTATATCTATTTCGCCGTCGCTGGATGAGAGAGAGGCCAATGACCGAGAGACCGCGCGCCCTGGTGACCGGAGCGGCAAGGCGGCTGGGCCGCGCCATGGCCCTGGACTTGGCGGCGGCGGGTTGGGATGTGGCGATCCACTACAACGGCTCGGGCGATGACGCCGAGGAAACCGCGGCCACCGCGCGTGCGTCCGGAGCCGCCGCCGAAATCCTCAAGGCCGATCTTTTGTCCGAAGCGGAAACCGGAATGCTGATCGACCGTGCTGCCGAAGCCCTGGGTGGTCAGCTGAGCCTACTGATCAACAACGCGTCGATCTTCGAGAACGATCACATCCGCAACGGGACACGGGAAAGCTGGGACCGCGCGATCAATTCCAACCTCAGGGCACCGGTGCGTCTCACGCAAGATTTCGGTGCCCAGGCGCCCGAGCCCGAGATTGACACGGCCGGTGAGCCGGTGGCGCGCGCCGTGGTGATCAACATCATCGATCAGCGGGTTTGGAAACCGACGCCTTACTTTATGTCCTACTCGGTCGCGAAATCGGGCCTGTTGAGCTTCACGCGAACGGCGGCGCAGGCGCTGGCCCCAAAGGTACGGGTTGGCGCGATCGGACCTGGTCCCACCATCTGTGCGGTCGATCAGTCCCAACAGCATTTCGCACACCAGCGCGCGTCCTGTGTGCTGAAACGCGGATCGGACCCCGAGGACATCGTGGCGGCGATGCAGTTCATCCTGACATGCAAGGCATTTACGGGTCAGATGCTCGCAATCGACGGCGGGCAGCACCTGGCTTGGCGCACGCCCGATGTCTTGGGAATCGATGAATGAATCCGCTCGGCAACGCGATTTCAGGGGCCGAGTCAATCGACTTTTCCACCAAGAATCGACACCGTCATCGCATTGCCAAATTTCTGCAACATTTCCAGGACTTTGCTTGCGACAATATTTTTTCCTCAATGATTTCAATATCTTGAAAAACTGCCTATTTTTTAATCAATTCAATTGACCACATTGAGACTCAACGAAAATCAAGCATGGCCGCGGAATTGCTGACAGACTTATCCACAGATTTCGGGGACAGGTTTTTCCTTGCATGATATGACGGTTCCGAGTAGCGCCGACGCGAATCTTATGCCCGATCAATCCAGCTCCAATTCGAACTTGCCGGAGGCCGAAAACGCGCCCGTCGCCGGCCCGGCAACGGCCACGCCGACCGGCCCTGAAGTTATCCGCGCCTACCTCTCGAAGCTCGGCGACGGGCCCGGCTGCTACCGGATGCTCGATGCCAAGGGCGAGGCGCTTTACGTGGGCAAAGCCCGCTCGCTCAAGAAGCGGGTGGCGGCCTATGCGAAATTTGCCGGGCATACGATCCGGATCCAGCGCATGATCGCGGCGACGGCGTCGATGGAGTTCATCTCGACCGAGACCGAGACCGATGCGCTGCTCCTGGAAGCCAATCTGATCAAACGGCTGAATCCGCGCTACAACGTGCTGCTGCGCGACGACAAGAGCTTCCCGCATATCCTGATCGAGGACGGCCCCTGGCCCCTGCTGCGCAAACATCGCGGCGCGCGGCGCGAGAAAGGTCGCTATTTCGGCCCTTTCGCCTCGGCGGGCGCCGTCAACCGTACGCTCAATCAGCTGCAAAAAGCGTTCCTGCTGCGCACTTGCTCGGACTCGGTTTTCGAGAGCCGCACCCGGCCCTGTCTGCTCTATCAGATCAAACGCTGCGCCGCGCCCTGCGTCGGCAAGATCACCGAGCAGGACTATTCCGCTCTGGTCGGCGACGCCGCGCGGTTTCTGGAAGGCCGCTCGACGCGGGTGCAGTCCGAACTGGCCGAGCGCATGACGGAGGCAAGCGCCGCGATGGAATTCGAGCGCGCCGCGGTCTATCGCGACCGGCTGCGCGCCATGGCCCATGTGCAGGGCCATCAGGGCATTAACCCCCGCGTGACCGCCGAGGCGGATGTCATCGCGCTGCACCGCGAGGGCGCGCAGGCTTGTGTACAGGTCTTCTTCTTCCGCTCGCATCAGAATTGGGGCAACCGGGCCTATTTCCCGCGCATCTCGGCCGAGGAAAGCGAAGGCGAGATCCTGGAGGCGTTCTTGGGGCAGTTCTATGCCGAGAAGACGCCGCCCCGGATGGTGCTGCTCAGCCACCCGGCCGAGAACGCGCGGCTTCTGGCCGAGGCACTTTGCACGATCGCCGGACGCCGGATCGCCATGGCCGTGCCGCGGCGCGGCGAGAAGCGCGAACTGGTTGAACATGCGATGCAGAACGCGCGCGAGGCCCTGGCCCGCAAGATGGCGGAGAGCGCCACTCAAGCTAAGCTCCTGTCGGGGCTCGCAGAATCCTTCAATCTCGAGCAACCGCCACGGCGCATCGAGGTCTACGATAACAGCCATATCCAAGGCGCCCACGCGGTCGGTGCGATGATCGTCGCGGGACCCGAGGGCTTCGAGCGCGGCCAATACCGGAAGTTCAACATCAAGAATACGGATCTCGCGCCCGGCGACGACTTCGCGATGATGACCGAGGTTCTGACCCGCCGTTTCCAGCGCCTGGTCAAGGAAGACCCGGACCGCCGCGGCGCCAACTGGCCTGATCTGGTGCTAATCGACGGGGGCGCCGGACAGGTCTCGGCGGCCGCCGCGGTGCTGGCCGATCTGGGCATCGAGGATATCGCGCTCCTAGGCGTCGCGAAGGGGGTGGACCGGGATGCCGGCAAGGAAGAGTTCCACGCACCTGGACGGCGGCCCTTCTCCCTGCGGTTCCGCAGCCCAAGTCTTTATTTCGTCCAGCGTCTGCGTGACGAGGCGCACCGCTTTGCCATCGGCGCTCACCGGGCCAAGCGCTCGAAGGCGGTTGGCGCAACGCCGCTGGACGAGGTCCCGGGTGTCGGGCCAGCGCGCAAACGCGCCCTGCTGGCGCATTTCGGATCGGCCAAGGCGGTCAGCCGCGCGGGCCTTGCCGATCTGAAGATGGCCGACGGCATCTCGGCAGCCATGGCCGAGACTATCTACGCCTATTTCCAGGGCACGCGTTGAGGCATTGCTGACGCGGCCCGGCCCGCCTAAAAGGGTCGGGAATGACTGACCGGCAGATAAGGCCAGCGCACGCGAATGAACTGGAATCTCCCCAATATCCTCAGCGTCATGCGCGTCCTCGCCGCACCGGTCATGGCCCTGACATTTGTCTTTTTCGATCGCCCCTTCGCGGATCAACTGGCGGTCGCGGTTTTCATTGCCGCGGCGGCGACAGATTATTTCGACGGATGGCTCGCCAGGACGCTGGGTCAGGAGAGTGCGTTCGGCAAGATGCTGGACCCGATCGCCGACAAGGCGATGGTATTGATCGCGCTCGCGCTTCTGGCCGCGCTCTATGATCTCAGATGGCCGGTCCTAGTGCCCGCGGTGATCATCATCCTGCGCGAGGTGCTGATTTCGGGGCTGCGCGAATTCCTGGGCGATGTGAAGCTGGAAGTCACCAAACTCGCCAAGTGGAAAACGACCCTACAGATGGTCGCCGTCTGCCTGCTGCTGATCCAGGGGGCTGTGCAGGCGGTGCCGGACGCTCCCGCGGGCCATCCGATCGTCGAGAAAATGCTGCGGTTCGTCGCAATCGCAACAACGTCATTCGGTACCGTCGTCCTGTGGATCGCCGCCTGGTTCACTATGGTCACGGGCTGGGATTACTTCCGCAAGGGTCTGCCCTATATTCGTGAGAAGGACCGGACGGCACGCGCCGCCACAAATCCGGGTGCAAATCCGGGCGGGCACACGAGCGCGGGCCCGAGCGCCGCCGTAAGCACGAGCGACGACATAGCGCCGCGATAGGCCTGGAAAGGGAAGAACTGCCATGCAGGTGCTTTATTTCGCCTGGTTGCGCGAGCGCGTGGGCGCGGCCGCCGAGGAGGTCGACCCGGGCGACGCGGCCACCGCGCGCGACCTGGTCGAACGCCTGATCGCGCGGGACGACCGCTATGCCGCCGCCTTTTGCGACCTCGCCGCCGTTCGTGTAGCTGTGGACCAGGAGATGGGCGATTTGGACAGCCCGATCGACGGCGCCCGCGAGGTTGCGTTCTTCCCTCCAGTCACCGGCGGCTGAGATGCACGTCTCGGTCCAGCGCGAGGATTTCGACATCGCCGCCGAGATCTCGACATTGACCGCAGGGGACCGGGATATCGGCGCGGTCGTCAGTTTTACCGGCCTGGTGCGCGAGATGACGCCGAAGGGGCCGATCAGCGAAATGGCGCTCGAGCACTATCCCGGCATGACCGAGCGCGCGCTGGAAGAAATCGCGGCCCAGGCCCAGCAGCGATGGCCGCTGCAGGGGCTGCGGATCATCCACCGCCATGGCCCCCTCGCCCCGGGGGATCGGATCGTGCTCGTCCTGACCGCCAGCCGCCACCGTCAGGCGGCCTTCGAGGCGGCCGAATTCCTGATGGACTATCTCAAGACAAAGGCGCCATTCTGGAAAAAGGAAGGCGATGGCGGCAAGGCTCGCTGGGTCGATGCCCGCGACAGCGACGACAATGCGGCGCGCCGTTGGGGTGGCGAGGGGACCTAGTCTTTCTCGCCGCGCAGGGCCTCGATCTCCTGCTCCAATTCGATCACCCGGCGCCGCGCGTGCCCCAATCCGTCGCGCATGACCTCCAACTCGCGCTGGGTCTCGTCCAGATCCCGTTGAAGCGCCGCCTCTCGCTCACCAGCTACCCCATCGACCAGGGACTGCATCGTGGCCAGCTTTTCCGCGGTTTCGGCCTCGAGCTGTGCCAGGCGTGTCTCGGCGGAGCGGCGCGCCGTTTCGGCGGTCTCGCGTGCATCGTCGGCATCGTGCAGCCGCGCTGCCATCTCGCCAAGCCGTGCGGCGTCCGTGCGGCTGGTCAGATTGCTCCAGAACCAGTGGAGCAGAAAGCCCGCACAGACCGCGCCGATCAACACGGCAGTGATGGCGGTGGTGAGCTCGGATCCGGTCAGCATGGCATCACTCGACCACGCGAAAGACGATCCGGCGGTTCAGCGCCCGTCCGGTCTCGGTTTCGTTGCTCGCCACCGGCTCGGCCTCGCCGTAGCCGCGCGCCCGCAAGCGCGCAAGGGTCACGCCGCGGGCCAGGAGCGCGTCCAGCACCGCATCGGCGCGGGCACGACTAAGGCGCTGGTTCAGATCCTCCGATCCCTGGCTGTCCGTATGCCCGCCGATTTCGACCACGCCTTTGTCGCAGCGCGCGAGCACTTGGGCCAGACCGTCGAGAATTCGGCCGCTGCCCTTGGCGAAGACCGCGCTCCCCGGATCGAAGGCAATGGGGTTTGCGCGCACCCGGTCTGACAGCAGCTTGACGCAGCGCTCGGCATTCGGCGGAACAACGGCGACCTGGGACGGCAGATCGACCGTCACGCTGGTGGCAACCGCATATCCCGATGGTGCCTCGCCCTCCATCAGGGCGTGAAGGCTCCGCGATTCCCCCGCTGTTGCGACCTGACCGGTCACCGCAATGCGGGTCGGGGTCAGTTCGGCACTGCCGGGCGGCACCCGGCTAAGCCCGTCCAGGGCAACCAGGGCGGCCGCCTCCCACCCATCGGGCGCGGTGGTCTCGGCCAACCTTAACGACCGTTGGACATTGCCGGTGCCGAAACGCGCCGAGGCGTAGCTGACGATCACCTGCGCCGCGGAAGGATCCGGCACGACGCCACTGATCTCGACCGTCTCGCCGTCGCTTTGCATCCGCATCCAATAAACCGGCGCGGGACTTGCGGCCGGCGCGCCGTTGGCCGCGTCCGCCAATCCCCCGGTAAGGCCGTAGCCTGCAGGCAGCCGCGCGGCGAGCGCGGCCAGCGCAGATTCAAACTCGACCGCACCGCTCGGCTCCGTCGCTTCCAGGGCCGCGGTATGATATTCCAGCCGGAAACGGCCCGCAGGCAAGGTCTGGAGCGCATCCAGCCCCGCAGCAACCGCCTCGGCCCAATCCCCGCTGGGGCCGCCCAATCCCAAAGGACAGCGGGTTGCTCCGGTGGCGAAGGGATGGCTATTGAGCGTCGCCTGAATCCGCGCCTGTTCCTCGGCGTCCCGCGCCGCGCAGGCCTCGAGCCGAAACCCGCCCGACGTGTCCTTGACCGCCGCGAAGACATACGGGGCGACGACCCCGACGGGTTCGCTGAGCCGAAGGATCACGTTCACCGTGTCACCTGCCAAACCGAGCAATTCCAGCGCCACCGCCTCGCGATGGGCACTGTCATTGACCGATCCGTCGATCTGCACCTCACCGGGCGCCAAACGAACATAGGCATTAGGCACCCGCGCCGCCGCCAGCGCGGCGATGGTGAGCTCGGGGCCCCATTTGCGTCCCGGCCGCGCGGCGTTGACGCCCGTCAGATCGTACACTTCCAGCTCGGGCGCCAGGCTGCGGAGCGCGCCGACCATCTCGGCCTGCATATCGACGCCGTGAAACCGGCCCGTCAGCGTCAGGCCACGCTCGTCGCGCAAGATTTCGACCGCGATCGGCTCTCGGCGTGGCGGCGGGGCAAGGCTCACCGTCGTATGGTCGATGATCAGAGCCTGAGGCGCGGTCGCACGCGCCGTCTCCAGCGCCAGATCCTGGGCGAAGACATCGGGCGCGTGGCCACTGAGTTCGAGCCGCAGCCCATCAGCGCGCAGCCGGGCCCAGTCGAGTTCGAGCGCCGTGAGGCCGGTCATCACCCGGTCGGCGAGCAGATGCTCGATCGCCCGCGCCCCGCGCTTGCCCAGCTCGACGCAGGCATAGCCGGTTCCAACCAGCAAAACCGCAAATATCGCGAAGCGGATCATCGCTCAGCCATTGCATAGGCGCGTGCGGGCCGCAACGGGCTGGCGCGCCGCGCCTTGCCGTGGCAATCATTGCCGGGCGAGGATCCTGCTATGCTCCCAGATACCGCTCCGTTGTTGAACGGCCGCCCCGACACGGTGCCTTTCCCGCGCATCATCGCGCATCGCGGTGCCAGGAAGGTGGCGCCCGAGAATACCCTCGCTGCTTTCCGGATCGCGGCCCAGCAGGGCGCGCTTGGCGCAGAATTCGACGTCTCGCTGTTGGGCGACGGCACGCCGGTCCTGCATCACGACGCCACGCTCGACCGATGCAGCGACCGGACCGGCCCGCTGGCGGAAATCGGTCAAGCCGATATCGCTGGGATCGATTGCGGCAGCTGGTTCTCGAGCAACTTCGCCGGCGAGCCGCTGGCGACCCTGGATCAGGGGCTCGACCTGCTGCATGACTTGGAATTCGTCTCGAATCTGGAGATGAAGCCCCACGGCGCAGCCAAAGTGATGGCCCGGGCGGTTGCCGCGGCCCTCGGCCATCGGCCCGAGGCGCGCGCCGAGATCCTGATCTCGAGCTTCGATCTGAACGCGCTTGCGGCTTTTCGGGCGTTGATGCCGGAGCAGCCGATCGCGGTACTCTACGACAACCCGCCAGAGGATTGGCCAGAGGCATTGGCCGACCTTGCCGCATCCTCGCTGCATGTCTGGCGCGAGAATATGAGCGAGGATCTAGTCCGGGCAGCGGCGCGGGCCGGGGTTCACCTTCGGGTCTACACGGTCAACGATCCGGCCGAGATGGTGACCTATCGCGATCACCCGGCCGGCGAATTGGGCGGCATCATCACCGACCACCCGCCCGCCTTCCTGGACGACCCGGATTGGGTCCGCTGGGCGCAGGGTTAGGCCGCCACCCCGACAAAGCGCCCCGCCAGCGTGGTGCAGAGATAGATCATGATCGTCCCGCCCAGCAGCAGGCCCGCCGGAAAGAAGCGCTTCTGATCCATCGCCGCCCAGCCTGTCGGTCCCTTCAGGCGCGAGCGCACCAATCGGTGCAGCGCCACCCCGGCCAGCGAAAGGATCGAGAACACAACCAGGACGAACAGCAGATCCTGCCCAGCGATGAAGGGCGTCAGAGCGGCGATCAGCTTGATATCTCCCCCGCCCACATGGCCACCGCTGATCGAGTAGAGGCCAAAGCCGATAAAGAGCACGATCACGCCGTGGGCGATGCGCCACAGATAGGTGCCAAACTCAAGGCCCCAGAGGCCGGTCACCAGGAAGACGGCGATCACGGCCAGCACGCACCAATTGGGGATGCGGAGCTGCTTGAGGTCGAAATAGCCGGCCAAAACCATCAGCACGGCCATCGCGGCGGTCGCCACCGCCAAGGCTGCAGTTTCCATCATGGCGCGACTACTGGAGGCCGGCGTCCAAGGCCGCCAGCTTGTCAGCCGCGGCGGGATAGTGCTCGGGGTGGGCATCGACCGCCGCCGCGAACAGGCCGCGCGCGACCTGCTCCTCGCCTTGGCGCATGGCGATGATCCCAAGATTGTTCAGCAGGACCGCCTTCTCGGCGTCTTTCAGCGGCACAAGCGGCAGGGAATATTCACCCTGCAACCCCCGCACGATCGCCAGATTATTTTTCGCATTGAAAAGACTGGAATCGTAGGAGATCGCCCGGTTAAAGGTTGTCGATGCCGCCGACAGATCACCGCGCGACATCTGGCTGACACCCCAATTGTTCAGGACCGCCGCCGGTCGCGAGCTCATGCGTTCGGCCTTGGCATAGGCCGCGTCGGCCGTCGCCCAATCGTTGTCCTGGTCCGCCACCATGGCGTCGATCACATAGCGGCGTGGAGTTTGCAGCCCGTCGGGAAATGACTCGGACAGCGCGCGGACGTCATCCCAGCGGTCGAGCCGCATGGCGACAAAGGCATATTCCAGGCGGTCGGACGGTTCGTCCTGGCCCAGCGTGATCAGCTCCTGATAGACCCGCGCGCTTTCGTGGTAGCGTTTCGTGCGGGCCAGCGACAGCGCCAGGCCGCGGCGGAAATCCGCGCGGTCCGGCTCGCGCGCCGACGACTCTTGGAAATAGCGCACGGCATCCTCGGGATCGCCCGCGGTCAGCATCAGTTCGTTGAGGTTTGCCTCGTCAATGACACTGCCGGCCAGGGGGTCCGGGGTATTGCTCACACTTTCACAGGCGCCAAGGCTGATCGCCATTGCACCCGCGGCAAGCCAGATGACTGCCTTTGCTCTCATTTGCCTGTCCTTCCTCACTGCGCCCCTCAATCGGCGCCCCTCATTCCGCGATGACCTCGGTTTCTGCCGGTCCGGTGTCGACGAGCCGGAACTGCCCGCCGCCCAGGCGGACAACATCGTGCGAGATCGTTGGGTCCAATTCCGGATTCTGCTCCAACAGCGCGACTATCTCCTCGGCGCGGTTCAGGTTCATTGCCGCCAATTCGCTTTCACCGCTCGATAGGGCGAAGGCGGTCCTGAACGCGTCGCGGGCGGCATGATACTCGTTTAGCTGGAAGAGCACCACGCCTAGATTGTAGTGCGTGCTTGGCGTGTCCGGGTTCAGGCGGACCGCCTGTTCCAAGAAGCTGCGGGATTCCCTCAGCAGCCCCTGTTGGCGGGCCGCGATGCCGGCGCCAGTGGTCGCTTCAACGCTCAACCCGTCGGCCACCATCGATCGCAGGAAGGCTTTCATGGCCAAGTCCGGCTCGCGGGCGGCGAGCAGTGCCTTGCCCTGAGCGATGTGGCCCTGGCGGGAAGCTGGCACGGTCGGGGCGGTCTGATCCGTCGCCGGGGCGCTGGAATTGCCGAGATCACCCGGCCCTACGACGCAGGCGGCAAGAAAGGCGGGAGACAAGAAAAGCAGGACCGCCGAACGCAAGACGCGGGGCCCTGCCCAGATCATGGCACCGGACCGGTATTGCCGCCCGCGAGACCACCCAGCGCGCGCAGGATCATGATGAAGGACGGCCCGACCAGGATCAGGATCAACGGCGGAACCGTGAACATCATGGTACCCAGCGTCAGTTTGGTCGGCAGCACGTTGGCCTTTTCCTCGGCCCGCATCAGGCGCTTGTCGCGCATCTCGGCCGCGTAGACGCGTAGCGCCTGGGCGATCGAGGTGCCGAACGAGGTCGACTGGATCAGCACCGTGACGAACGAGCTGATATCGCTGACCGCGCAGCGCTCAGCAAAGTCACGCAAAACCGTGATCCGGTCCTTGCCGGCCCGGAACTCGTGGCTGACCAGCGCAAATTCCTGCGCCAGCGGGCCGGACGAGCTTTCCATTTCCTCACCGACGCGCGCCATGGCCTGGTCCAACGATTGGCCGCCTTCGATGCAGACCAGCATCATGTCCATGGCGTCCGGGAAGGCGTTGGTGATGTCCTGCTTGCGGGTCTCGATCTTGCGCCGCACCCAGTAGCTGGGGATGAAGTAGCCCATCAAGGCGAAGAGTGCGGACAGAATGCCGCTGAAGACCAGGTTCGGCTCCTCCGGCAGCAGGAAGAAGATCACGAGAGCGAGTAGCAGCAGCGCAACCGAAAGGCCGGCCCGAGCGAAATTGAACTGCCGCACCGCGGCGCCGCCACGATATCCGGCGGCCCGCAGCATCTGGCGGACCTCGCTCATCTGCTCCTGATCCTTGGGCTCGAGGTATTCAGCCATGCCTTTCAGGCTGCCGTCATCGGCATCCTCGCGCAGCCGAACGAGATCGGATTTCAGGCTCTCGTCCGAGAAGCTGAACCGCTCGAGCGGATCGCGACGCTTGCGCAGAACCAGCGGCAAGGCGATCACCATCATGATGATCCCGACGCCGGCCAACACATAAAACGGCGCCGCAGCCCCATAATTCTCAATCAGCGCGGACCAAGCTTGTCCGAATACACTGTCGCTATTCTCCATAACGCGTCCGTCCTAGACTTTGATGTTGACCAGCATACGCATGAAAAAGACATTCACGATCAACAGGATGAAGGTGAGGATTGCTCCCGGAAGGAACAGCGGGTGGTCCGACACGCGATCGTAGTAATCCGGCTGCACCACCTGCACCAGCAGAAGCGCAATCACCGGAAAAACCGACAGGAACCAGCCCGACCAGCGCGCCTCGGCGGTAATCGCCTTGACCTTGCGGAACAGTTTGAACCGGGCCCGGATCACCTTCGAGAGACCATCCAGAATTTCCGCCAAGTTGCCGCCCGAGGTCGATTGAATGTTGATCGCGATTGCCAGGAACTTCAGGTCAGGCACCGGCACGCGCGCCGCCATGCGGTCCAGCGCGTCGGTGATCGGCATACCATAGGTTGCCTCGTCGGCGATCAAGCCGAACTCGGTCCCAAGCGGGTCCATCATTTCGCGCGCCACGATGCCGACCGCGGCATTCATCGGGTGACCGACGCGCAGCGAGCGCACCATGAGGTCCAGCGCATCGGGCAACTGCTCCTCGAACAGCGCGATGCGCTTCTTCGCCTTGCCGCGCAGCCAGATGTAGAACGCCGCGTAGCCGGTGATCAGCGCCACGACGATGCGGATCTGGATCACGGCGCCAGTGAACAGCGTCAGCAGCAGGAACGAGACCACACTCAGGGCGATCAGGCTGATCGCAATCTGCGGCATGGAGATCGTGATGGCCGCATGGCGCGCCATCTCGACCAACGGGCCGATGACCGGGATCTTTTCGTGCTTTTCGGCACCCTCGCGCTCGGTGCGCAGGATGCTCATAACCTCTTCGGTATCGCGCCCGTCCTGCAGCAACGCCAGACGGCGGTTGACCTTCTTCTCGCGCTTGATCGTCTTGCCGAAGATGAGGAGGTAGAAGCCCTCCACCATCATGAAGACGCCGACGAAGATCAGCGCGTAGATGATCGGCTGGAATAGCATGGTCGCGCGCTCCTAAGGCTTTATCAAAGTTCCGGCTTGAACAGGCTGGCCGGCAGTTCGTAGCCCCATTGACGGAACCGGTCGGTAAAGCTCGAACGGATACCGGTCGCCTGATAGCGGCCAATGATCCGCCCCGTATTGTCGGTGCCCTGCCGTGCGAAGGTGAAGATCTCCTGCATGGTGATCACGTCGCCTTCCATGCCCACGACCTCGGTGATCGAGTTCATGCGGCGTTTACCGTCGGACATGCGCGAGACCTGAACGATCAGATCGACTGCGCTCGAGATATTGGCGCGCACCGCTTTCAGTGGCAGCTCGATACCCGACATGCCGATCATGTTTTCGATACGGCCCAGAGCGTCGCGCGGGCTGTTGGCGTGGATCGTGGTCATCGAGCCGTCATGGCCAGTGTTCATGGCCTGCAGCATATCGATGACCTCGTCACCGCGGCACTCGCCGACGATGATGCGGTCCGGGCGCATACGCAGAGCGTTGCGCAGGAGATCGCGGATCGTCACCGCGCCGGTGCCCTCGATATTGGCGGGGCGCGATTCCATCCGGCCGATATGCTCCTGCTGCAGCTGAAGCTCGGCGGTGTCCTCGATCGTCACGATGCGCTCCTCGTTCCCGATGAAGCTCGACATCGCGTTCAGCGTCGTCGTCTTACCGGAACCGGTGCCGCCCGAGATCAGGACGTTAAGCCGCGTGCGCACGCAGGCGTGCAGGAACAGCGCCATTTCCTCGGAAAACGCCTGACCCTGGATCAGCTTGTCTACGGTGAACGGAATCTTCGAGAATTTACGGATCGAGAGCAGCGGGCCATCGACCGCGCAGGGCGGAACCATCGCGTTGACACGGCTGCCATCGGCCAAGCGGGCATCGACCCAGGGCTGGCTTTCGTCGACCCGGCGGCCGACCGCGCTGACGATCTTGTTGATCACCCGCATCAGGTGCGGGTTGTCCTTGAACTGGACCGGGCTCAGTTCCAGCTTACCGCCACGCTCGACGTAGCACTGATCATACGTGTTCACCAAAATGTCGGTGATCGACGGGTCCGCCAGCAGCGGCTCGAGCGGGCCGAGGCCAGTGACCTCGTCGACCAGCTCCTTCACCAGGCGATCAAACTCGACGCGGCTCAGCACCAGGTCGCTGGTCGCGAGCTCTTCGCGGGCGATCTCGGCGATCTCGGAGCGCAGCTCGTTCTCGGAAACCTTCTCGATCGCGCTGAGATTCAGCGATTCAAGTAGCTTTCGGTGGAGGTCGACGCGCAGGCTAAGCAGCCGGCGTCGGCGCTTGGCGTCGCCGTCGAGCTCGGTCTGCGGCATCGGCGCCGAGCCGCTAAGCTGCAGGCGCGAGCTGGCCAGTTCGCGCGAAGACTCCGCCTTGGGCGCTTCGGGCGCTTGCTCCGCGGTTTCCTGAGCCGCTTTGTCGGGAACCACGGCGATCGGCCGCTCTGCTACCGCAGCCTCACCCTTCGAATCTCGCATCCGCCGAAACATGATTACTCTTCCCTATCTATGCCAGTTCTATGCCAGTGACAGCTGCACTCAGCCGGCCGCGGCCTTCTCGGTCTCTTCCGTCATGAATTTTTCGACCATCCGCAAAATCTCCTTGCGGACGGGGCTTGAACGCGCGCCTTCGTAGAGCGGCGCACCTTGATCGCAGCTATTGACGATCTGCTTTCCGCCTTCGGGAATTTGATGCAGGAACGCGATCCCAAGGCTTTCGGCCACCCGCTTGACGCGGGTCTTGCCGGAAAGGTCGGTCATGCCCGGCGCGCGGTTCAGCACGAAGCGCAGCTTCTCGAGGTTCATATCCTCTGCCTTGAGCGTGCGCATGAAGCGGAACATGTTCTGCGCCGAGCGCATGTCGATTTCCATCACCGCATAGAAATCATCCGCAGCGGCGTAGACTTTCTCGGACCAGTTCATCAGCGCCTGCGGCATGTCGATCACGACATAGTCGAAGCTCTCGCGGGCGAGGTTGATGATCGCGTCCACGTCCGCCGGCGAGACGATGTCCAGGGGCAGCGCATCGCGCGGCGCGGTCAGGACGTGCAGGCGGTCCTTATAGGTGCTCAGTGCCTGGGTCAGGCCGGTTTGGTCCAGATTCGATGCTTCCGAGACCAGTTCGTAGACCGCCTCGCGGCGCGGCACGTCCAGGAAGGTCGCGATCGAGCCGTATTGGAAATTGAAGTCCAGCAATGCCACGCGGCGCCCCTCGCGCCGGGTCATCTGCGTCAGCTCCCAGGCAAAATTCACCGCCATTGTGCTGGCGCCCACACCGCCAGCGACGCCGTAGAAGGCCACGACCTTGCCCAGCCGGCGCGGCGCCCCCGTCGTCGAGCTGATGGCCGGTAGATTGCCATTGGTGCGCGCCAGGCGCAGGCGATCAATGGCATCCACCAGAGCACCGGCAGGCTCGGGATAAGGTGCGAACTCGGCAACGCCTTCGCGCATGATCGAATGCATCGTGGTCGGGGAAATGTCGCCGACGACCAGCAGAGCCATGAGCCCGTTGGCACGCGCCTGGCGGATCAATTGCGCCGTATTCGCAACCGCGACCTCGTCGTTCGAACTCAGCGCGACGATGACAAAGGAATCCTCGCTGCTGGCGATCGACATCATGTTCTCGGCGTCGTCCGCCGGAACCTCGAGCCACTGATCCTCACCGAACTGGGTGTCGAGATCCTGGATCAGCTCCTCGGCGGCCGAGAAGCCGTCGGAGAAAACCAAGGCTTCCGGTGCCGATTCGGCCGTTTCACGTCTGAACGAAAGCGCCATTTGGATCAGGTCTCCCCGCAAGTAAAAAGCGACCCTGCTCCCGGCGAATCGCGTTGTTCAACAATCGCACCAAACGATGGCGACGATGAGGCTCGGACGTCATCTTCGGCCATAGTCCCGAATCGATACCCCGCCATCCGAGCCAACGTTGCCAACGTATCGTCTTGGTGAGCCGCCGACATTCGTGCCGGCACGCAGAAGCCTTTGCCAGTCAGCGCGTTCGGTGCTCCATTGCGCACGGCCACAATGTGGCGCGGGGCCATGGAACAACAGGCTGCGTTGTGCGTCCGGGGAAACGGTACACACTCCACACCTTGCCGTGACAAACACGCTCTCATGAGCTCGCTTCCCCCACCCTAGGGACGCTGATAAATCTCAAATCCAATGGTCGCAGATAGTCGCGAACAGAAACATAATGCCAGAATCCGCCTCGCCGCGAAACCGGTGTGGCGAAGCCGGAGGGCGAGACCGCCCCCCGGCGTTTGTTTTCCTCAGCCGCCTTCGACCTCGGCTTCCTCGACCCCGATCTGGCCACCGACATAACGCCGGTAGAGCCGATGCGCGACTTCGCCGTCCATGCCGTCGCCGACATAGTGAC
The DNA here is from genome assembly GCA_029862205.1 of Paracoccaceae bacterium. Classification (GTDB taxonomy): domain Bacteria; phylum Pseudomonadota; class Alphaproteobacteria; order Rhodobacterales; family Rhodobacteraceae; genus Thermohalobaculum. Next base: position 3,201 of record JAOTXT010000077.1, on the reverse strand, counting down.
GCTCGAAGCCGGCGACCGATGTCACGCTGCGACGGTTGCGGCGCTCCCGATCCTCGGTATCGACGACGGGCTCGCTCTCCCCGCGGGATTCGACCGCGTCGAGACGGCGGCGCGAAATTCCCTGGCGTGCCAGGAAGCCCACGACCGTGCGTGCCCGGCGCAGGCCGAGCCGGTCGTTATAGGCATCCGAGCCCACCTTATCCGCATGGCCAACGACGGTCATGCGAACCTGGGGGTTGTCCTTCAGCCACTTGACCTGCTGACGCAGCGCGTTGCGCGCGGCACCATCTAGGGCCGAGCTATTGAAGGCGAATGTCACCGTATCCGGCGCGGCGGCGCGGAACGCTTCGTTCAGAGCGCGGATCCGGCTGGCCGGATCACCATAAGCGATCTGAGCGTTGATGTTCTGCGTCGTCGCCACCCCGTAGAGGTGCGAGGTAGGTCCCTCGCCCGCAGGGCCGGTCAGCGTGTCCATGAAGGTGCAGCCCGAAAGGCTCACGCCGGTGGCAAGGGCTGCGATGATTTTCAAGGTTTTCATGTCAGCTCACTCCACCACATAGCCAAAGTCGCCATCGAAGTCCTGGCTCTGGACCAGGCCCGGCGCGCCAGCGCCGGTCGTGTTCCCCATCAGGAACAGTTCGAGCTCGTTCGGGATCCGCACGTGATCGAACGGAACCGACAGCTCGTCTTCGCTTACCGGGACCACCAAATGCACGCTCACGATGATCACCAGTTCGGTCTCGCCGCGGGCATAGTCCGTCGACCGGAACAACGTCCCCAAGATCGGAATGTCGCCCAGGAACGGGAACTGGCTGATCGCGTCCGTGAAGTTGTCCTGCAACAGCCCGGCGATCGCGAAGCTCTGACCATCGCGAAGTTCGATCGCGGTGGTCGCGCGGCGCACGCTGAAGATCGGCACCACATTGTTAATCGTGGCGCTGATCGGAATGCCGTCCGTGGTGGTGTCGATCGCGGAAACCTCGGTCGACAGTTCCAGATTGATCAAGTCGTCATCCAGAACCGTCGGGATAAAGTTCACGCTCACGCCGACCGGCTTGAAGGTGATCTCGACCTCGCCGTCATCATTGACCTGCGGGATCGGGACATCCTGGCCAGCCAGGAAGTTCGCCTCGTTGCCGGACAGAGCCACCAGGTTCGGCTCGGCTAGCGTCCTCGAGAAGCCCTTCTGCTCAAGCGCGGTCAGCGTGATGCCGAGGCCGAAATCGCCAAGCTGGGCAATTGCGCCGAGGACACCAAAATCACCGGTCGCCGTAAAAGTGGTCGGGCCATCGACGCCGATACCGATCGTCGGCGACGGATTGGTCGCCGAACCGCTGAAGATACCACCGCCGATATCCGAGCCGGGCGTCGCGGTCAGGAAGGTGTTGAAGCCCAACTCCTTCGCGGCGGTGCGCGACATCTCGGCCACGCGCACTTTCAGCATGACCTGCTGGGTGCCGCCGACGCTCATCATGTTAACGACGGTGTTACCCACATAGGAGCGGGCCAGCGACATGGCGCGGCTGATCTTTGCTTTGCCCGAGATGACGCCCGATAGCACTATGTTGCCGCCGGTGAGCCGAACCTTGATGGGCTCGTTCGGGAACACCTCTTTCAGGCGCTGCTTTAGCTCGGCCAGATCCGGGACCACTTTGACGGTGACGTTCGTGATCAGTTGACCGTTCTCGCCGAGCAGCGTCAGCGTCGTCGAGCCGCGCCCCTTGCCGAAGATGTAGATCGACCGGTCCGAAAGCGGCGACACGTCGGCCACCGCCGGATCCGCGACCGAGACCTCGATAAAGGGCTGGTTGCTCTCGACAACAATCGCCCGGCCAATCAGCACGGTGATATTGTCGGATGCCTGGCCGCGCACGAGCCGCAATACCGAGTGCGAGTCCGCGGCGGCTTGACCGCCCCCCCAAGGCAACCCACCCATGAGGCAGGCCACCAATGCCATGGTTAGTAGCTTTTTCATTCCGTCTGCCATATTTGTGCGTGCCCCCGAGCACGATTAGGAAAAGTCCCGATACCACAATCATGCAATAAACAGCAATTTGACCTGCAACTCAAGCGTTTGTCGCAGGGACTTCTAGCAAGACAAAAGATTAATGTTGCGTTTCGGCCTCAGTTTCGCCACGCCCCTTCCAACCGAGACGTGGCGCAGGTCTTTCGGCGTCAGTTGTTCGAGTTGTCGCCCGAATCGCTCGAGTCCTGGTTCGATGTCCCGCCTTGGGTCGATTCCGGATCATCGATGTTGACCTTCGACAGATCGCTGCCGCGCCGCACGCGGACTGTGCGCTCCTTGACCTCTTCGGGCGCCTCGATCCCCGATAGATCGTTCGCGGTAATCGGCTTCATGTCGCCGCCGGCAGACTCGCCGATGCCCCGAAGCGTCAGCGACAGAGTGCCCACCTGCTGCGCCAAAGCCAGCTTCTGCGCCTGAACCGTATCCACCTCAACGGTGACGGTGCTGCCGACACGAGCCGAGACTGTTTCCGAGTTCTGGCGCTGGTCAATGGCGATGACAGTGATGTCCTGAAGGATCACGCTGCTGACCAGCTGGCCACTCAGGTTGCGGATCAGCAGGATATCGACCCGGTCGCCGGCCGAGACGAAGCCCGCCACGCCCGAAACCGCATCAATGCGCAGCGAAACCGCGCGCTTGCCTTCGCCCAGGTTCATCGCCATGCGCGGCGATTCACCGAATTTCGTAATCTTGCCCTCGAGGATCGGCTCGCCCGGATCGATCGAACGCAGGACGATGCGCTTTTGATCGCCCTTGTCGCCTAGTAGCGCCTCGGCACTGACGAACGCGCCCGGAGGCACGGCCGATTTCGGCCATTCGACCCACTGCAGATTTTCGGGCTTGATGGTCGCGCCATATTGGAGCGAGCTTTTCGCGACCAGGACGCGGACCGTCTCCGGCCCCTTCTGCGCCATGGACGCTTTCATCTCGTTGAAATACTCGGACGCAAAAAACAAAGCGCCGCCCGACAGAGCGACACCGAAGACAAGCACCAGAACTGCAATGATCCGCATGGCCTTGCCCCCTCCTACTTACGAATACGTTTGGGCGCCCGCAACCGCGCGGACGCCCAGGTCAGCGTCGGCGATTACGGGTTCTGGTTTTCCAGAGTGCCGATGTTCACGCCCGCGCCGGCAGATTCCAGCGTCGAGTTGACGCTCGAGACCAGCGTGGAC
>JAOTXT010000121.1 GCA_029862205.1 Paracoccaceae bacterium | reverse complement strand
CTGCCCTTGGCCGTGACATCCAATCCGTCCTCGCCGGCCGAGACCTTGGCGTCCAGCTTGACCGCGCCGATCTGGCTCAGCCCCGCGGGCGCGGCGGTGCCGCTGGCCCAAGCCACCGCCTTGGCCGGATTAGCCACGTCGACGACCAGCGCGCCATCGATCAATGGGATCGGATCGCCCGGCCCCGCTTGCACGTCGCCCTCGAAGGTCAGCGTCGCTGGATCGCTGGCCAGGGCCAGCATCACGGAGGTATTGCGCTCCTCGATCATTGCCGCCGGGGTCTCGATCCGGGCATCCAGGCTGGCGCGTGCGCCATTCCAGATGCCGGAGCCTTCCAGGGTCAGCGGCGCGTCGATCGCGCTGAGCGCCGCTTGCAAATCCAGCTCCGTCAGCTCGATCCGCTGCCCGGTCCTGGCGTCGGTGAACCGGATGGTGCCGTTCTTGATCACCGCCTCCGGCAATGCAATTTTCGGCAACTCGCGCCCCGCCCCGCTGTCGCCACCCGCGCCACTGTCGGCCTGTTTGTCGAAGACCCAGTTGCCGAGGCCCTGGTCGTTGACCTCGAGCGAGACGACCGGGTCGACCAGGCGCAGCGCCGCCACCTTCACCTCGCCAGAGATAAGCGGCATCAGCTCGATGCCGATTTCAGCGGCACCTGCCGAAACCAGGTGATCCGCGGCACCCCATTCCGCGTTAGACAGCGTCACCGGACCCGTCCGGACGCCCAGAACCGGCCAGATCGACGGCGAAAGGTCACCCGTCAGCGCCAGTTCACGCCCGGTTGCCGCACGCACCTGATCGGTGGCCAACGCGACGACCCGCTCGCGCGGGATGAGCACGATCGCTGCGCCTACGGCGACGACGATCAGAGCGACTAAGCCGATGACAATCTTAAAAAAACGGCGCATCAGGGCCTCCTAATCGAGCTCCCCGGGGGGATCCCCAGGGCTCATCGGTGACGCGGCGACGGGCCTTGCAAGCAGCCAGCTAACCACTCCATTATTTTGCGATAGTTTTAACGAAAGATCGACTGATTTCCGTCTGCCCCAGATTACGGCAATGAATCGACCATTTCATCGCCCATCTGATGGCCGGGGCGCGCCCGGTCCAGACTGCGGGCCAAAAGCGCCACCGGGGCGAGCCCCACGACGATGATCGCCAGCGCCGCCGGGCCTGCCTGATCCAATTGCTCGAGCGATGCGGCGCCATAGACGGTGGTCGACAGGGTCTCGAAATTGAAGGGGCGCAGGATCAGGGTCGCCGGCAACTCCTTGACCGAGTCGACGAAAATCAGCAGCGCCGCGGTCAGCACCGATCCCTTGATCATCGGCAAATGGACCCGGGTGAGCGTGCCGCCCCGGGTCTCGCCCAGCGTCCGGGCGGCCAGTTCCATCGATGGCGTGACCCGGCCGAAGGCCCCATCGATTGCGCCATGTGCGATGGCCGAGAAGCGCACCACATAGGCGAAGACCACTGCCGCGGCCGAGCCGGTGAGGATCAGCCCAACGTCGATGCCGAACGAGGCTTCGGCGAAATCGGCGATCCGGTGATCGAGTGCCGCGAGCGGGATCAGCACGCCGACCGCGAGGACCGCGCCCGGCGCCGCATATCCAAGCGCCGTCGCCTGGGCCAGCCAGCGCGGTGCATTCTGCCCGGACATCCGGGCGCCATAGACCATGAAGATGCCGACAAGGCACGAGACCAGCGCCGCGATCGCCGCCAGTGTCCCGGTATTGATGACCGCGCCCCAAAAGCCCGGATCGGCCCATTGCTCCAGATGTGCGGAGGCATGCCAGCCGACCACGATCGCGGGCAAAACGAAGCCCAGCAGCACGGGGAAAGCGCAGACGCCAATCACGATGAACTTGCGCAGACGCTTCGGCCGTGTGCGGCGGATCGGCCGGTAGCGCCGCGAGGTATGGTGGAACCGCTTGCCCCGCCGGCTGATCCGCTCGATTGCCAGCAACAGCAGCACGAAGCCCAGCATCACCATGGCGATCTGGGCCGCCCCACCTGCATTGTAGGTATCGAGCCAGATCGAGAAGACCCCCCGGGTCAGCGTCGGCACGTTGAAATAGTCGACCGCGCCGAAATCGTTCAGTGTCTCCATCATGGCGATCGCGCTGCCCGCCACCACCGCCGGGCGCGCCAGCGGCAGGCCGACCCGCCAGAAGACCCCCCAGGGGCCGCAGCCGAGCGCACGGCCGACCTCGAGCGCGCAGACCGACTGCTCGCGGAACGCGGCGCGGGCCAGCAGGTAGACGTAAGGATATAGTGCCAGCGTCAGCACGAAGCCCGCCGCCCAGATCGAGCGGATTTCCGGGAACCAGTAGTCGCGTGAATCCTGCCAGCCGAACAGCGCGCGCAACCCCGTCTGCACCGGGCCCGCATATTCCAGCAGATCGACCAGCGCGTAGGCACCGATATAGGCGGGCATGGCGAGCGGCGCGAGCAGCGCCCATTCCAGCAGTCGCCGGCCCGGGAAATCGGTCATCACGACCAGCCAGGCGGCCGCGGTGCCGACCAGGGCGGTGCCGAAACCCACCATGGCCATCAGCGCCAGGGTGTTGCCCAAATAGACCGGTAGGGCATTTCGGACCAGATGCGGCCAGACATTCTCGGTCGGAAACAGCGCCATCCAGCCGACCGCCACGATCGGCATCAGCAGGGTGGCGGCCAGGACCAGGCTGCCCGCGGTCCAGCCGTCGAACGCCACCCGCCGGGTGGGGCGCTTCTCCAGCGTCTCGCTTGGCATCGTCATTCGGTTTGCCGCCTGCCCCGCGCTTGATCCGTTAACTTGACTGATTTAGTCAGAATTAGCCGCTCCGCGCAATGCTCTACCCAGGACAGCGGCCGATCGCAAGCCCCGCATCGCAAGCCCCGCGTTGACCCACTCCCCCGGGCGTCCTAGAAGGCCGGTAATCCTTGGGCCCGAAATCAATCCCTAAAGCTGCTGCACCTCATGTCCGCAACCAAACCGCGATCGTTCCAGGAGGTGCTGCTGCGGCTCTCGAACTATTGGGCCGCGCAGGGCTGCGCGATCCTGCAGCCCTATGACATGGAGGTCGGCGCGGGCACGTTCCATCCGGCGACGACCCTGCGCGCGCTGGGGCCGCAGCCCTGGGCGGCGGCCTATGTCCAGCCCTCGCGGCGGCCGACCGACGGGCGCTATGGCGAGAACCCGAACCGGCTGCAGCACTACTACCAGTATCAGGTGATCATCAAACCCTCGCCGCCGGATTTCCAGGAGCTCTACCTGGGAAGCCTGGAGGCGATCGGCATCGAGATGGAGCTCCATGACATCCGCTTCGTCGAGGACGATTGGGAGAGCCCGACGCTGGGCGCCTGGGGCCTGGGCTGGGAGGTCTGGTGCGACGGGATGGAGGTCAGCCAGTTCACGTATTTTCAGCAGGTCGGCGGGCATGACTGCAAGCCAGTCTCGGGCGAGCTTACCTATGGGCTCGAGCGCCTGGCCATGTATGTACTGAGCGTCGACCACGTCATGGACATGCCGTTCAACGCGCCCGGTCCTGTCGAGGAAGGGGGCGCGCCGATCCCCATGAGCTATGGCGATATTTTCCGGCAGACCGAGGAGGAATATTCGCGGCACAATTTCGATGCCGCCAGCACCGAGATGCTGTTCCGCCACTTCGAGGATGCCGAGCGCGAATGCGGGTCGATCCTGACCCACGAGGCCCTGGACCCGAAGACCGGGCGCATCATCGTCATGGCCCATCCGGCCTATGACCAATGCATCAAGGCCAGCCACATCTTCAACCTGCTGGACGCGCGCGGGGTGATCTCGGTCACCGAGCGCCAGACCTATATCGGCCGGGTCAGACAGCTCGCCAAGCAATGCGCCGACGCCTTCCTGACGACGCCGGCGGGGGGAGGCTGAGCGATGCGCAAATTTGCAAGCGGCAGCTATCTGGTCGTCGGATTGGTCGGCTTCGCCTTCCTCTTCGGCATGGCCTTCTGGTGGTTCCAGCAGCACGCCTTCTATGAGGAGACCTGGGCCGAGGAGGTGGTGATCGCGGGGCAAACCTACAAGGTGATTGACTGGCGCGGGGTCGAGGCGAACAGCTCGCCCTTGAAGATGCGCGCCTGTTTCCTGCTGCAGGACGAAGTCGAGGCGCCACCGGTACTGGACGCCGAGCCCCTGGTGGGGCCCGGTTGGTTCACCTGTTTCAGCGCCAAGACCATCTCCGACGCCCTGGCGAAGAACTATGCCAAGGCCTATCTGGCGGCGGCGAACGACCCGCCGGGCTTCGACCGGATCGTCGCGGTCTTCCCGGGTGGGCGCGCCTTCATGTGGCGCCAGTTGAATTTTCAGGGGCAGTGACGGATGGCCGATCTGCTGCTCGAGCTTTTCTCCGAAGAGATCCCCGCGCGGATGCAGGCCCGCGCGGCCGAGGATCTGAAGAAGCTGATCACCGAAAAACTAGTCGAGGCGGGCCTGACTTACGAGGCCGCCGGCGCCTTTGCGACGCCGCGGCGCCTGGCACTTCACCTGACCGGCCTGCCGAAGGAGACCCAGGCAACGCGCGAGGAGCGCAAGGGCCCCCGCGTCGATGCGCCGGAAAAGGCGCTGGAGGGCTTCCTGCGCTCGACCGGGCTGACCAAGGATCAGCTCGAAGCGCGCGACGACAAGAAGGGCCAGGTGTGGTTCGCGGTGATCGAGAAACCGGGCCAGACCGCGGCCGACGTGATCGCCCAGGCGGTGACCGAGACCATCCGCGCCTTCCCCTGGCCCAAATCCATGCGCTGGGGCGCGGGCGAGTTGCGCTGGGTGCGCCCGCTGCATTCGATCCTTTGCTTGCTCTCCGACGAGGCGGGGGCGGAGATTGTTCCTTTCGAAGTCGGCGGCATCGCCTCCGGCGATAAGACATTTGGTCACCGATTCATGGCGCCCGGGGCCACGCCCGTGACCGGGTTCGAGGACTACGTGGCAAAACTGGCGGCGGCCAAGGTAATCCTGGACCCCGCCGAGCGCGCGGACCGGATCGCGCATGACGCCCAGCAGCTCGCCTTCGCCCAAGGGCTGGAACTGGTCGAGGACCCAGGGCTGTTGGCCGAGGTGGCAGGGCTGGTCGAATGGCCGGTGACGCTGATGGGCGAGATCGCGCCCGAGTTCCTGGACCTGCCGCCGGAGGTGCTGCAGACCTCGATGAAGGCGCATCAGAAGTTCTTCTCGGTGCGGAACCCCAAGACGGGAAGGATCGAGC
>JAOTXT010000017.1 GCA_029862205.1 Paracoccaceae bacterium | reverse complement strand
CCTGCCCCTCGCCGCCGATGTTGAAGAGCATCGCGTGGAAGGCGATCGAGACCGCCAGTCCGGTAAAGATGAAATTGGTGGTGTAGTAGAGCGTGTAGCCGAGCGAGCCCGGATAGACGAAAGCGCCCTTCGCCATGACCGCCAGCGCCTGAAACGGGTCCTCACCGATCACCGAGATGACCAGTCCCGAGACCACGAGGGCCAGCAGGATATTGAGCACCGGGATCAGGCCGATTTCGGCCCAGCGGGGCAGGGGGGCGGGGGTCATCTACTTCGCCACGACAATGTCCCGGGCTTGACCCGGGAACCCGCGCCTTTAGGCGCTGTCCGTCGAGGCCCCGGATCAGGTCCGGGGCATTGGTGGAGGTCGTATCTCACGCCGCCGCTTCCGCAACCCCGGCCATCAAGAGACCCAGTCGTTGACGGTCCGCTTGCGAGCGTGGGATCGTCCCCACGACACGGCCAGCGTTCATCACGATGATCCGGTCACTCAGCGCCAGAATCTCGTCCAGTTCCACCGAGACCAGTAGGATCGCGCACCCAGCGCGTTTTAGCTCGATCAGCCGCTCGTTGATGAACTCGATCGCGCCGATATCGACGCCCCGCGTCGGCTGGCCGACCAGCAGCACCTTCGGCGCCACATCGATCTCGCGGGCCAGGACCATCTTTTGCTGGTTGCCGCCCGAGAAGCCGCCGGCGCGGAGACTAGGATCCGCAGGGCGTATATCGAAATGCTCCATTAGCCGGGCGCAATGGGCGCGTATGGATGACGGATTGATCCGCCAATTAGGTCCGGCGCGCTCGCCCCTGTGGTAGCCGAGAACGGCGTTCTCCCAGGCAGTGAAGTTCAGCACAAGTCCGCGCAGATGCCGGTCCTCGGGCACGTGGGCGAGCCCTAATGTCCGCATCTCGGCGGGGCCCGCCTGATGCGCCCGGTCGATCTCGCGGCCGCCAAGCCGGATTTTGCCATCCTGGACCGGCAAAATGCCAGAGAGCAGGTTCAGAAGTTCGGACTGGCCGTTGCCGCTGACCCCAGCAACCCCCAGGATCTCGCCGGCGCGCAGTTCGAAACCCACGTTGTTCAGCCGCATTGCGCCGGTGCCGTCGCGCCATGTCAGCCCGTCCGCAGACAACGCCACGGCGCCCGGGTCGGCGGGCGCCGGATCCGCCTCCAGCGCCACCTTGCGCCCGACCATCAGCTCGGCCAGCTCCTCGCGGCTGGTTTCAGACGGGATGCGATGGCCCACCATCTCGCCCTGGCGCATCACTGAGACGGCGTCGCAAACCTCCATGATCTCCCGCAGCTTGTGCGTGATCAGCAGAATCGTGACTCCGTCGCGCCTGAGCGCGCGCAGGATATCGAATAGCCGATCGGTCTCGTCGGGTGTCAGCACCCCCGTCGGTTCGTCCAGGATCAGGATGCGCGCGCCGCGTCGCAGAGCCTTCAATATCTCGACCCGCTGCTGCAGGCCGACCGGCAGGTCGCCGACGAGGGTGTCTGGGTCGATCTCCAGCCCGTGCACCTCGCTGAGCTGCGCCAGTTCGGTCCGGGTCTCGGCGCGGCCTTGGGCCAGAAGAGCACCGCCTTCGGCGCCCAACATAACGTTCTCGAGCACCGTGAAGGTGGGAACCAGCATGAAATGCTGATGCACCATGCCGATGCCATTTGCGATCGCGTCGGCGGAGTTGCGGATCGTGACAGGTTTGCCGCCGATCTCGATCCTGCCGGAATCCGCCGCGTAGAAGCCGAAAAGGATGCTGACCAGCGTCGACTTGCCGGCGCCGTTCTCGCCGATGATGCCGTGGATGGTGCCGGGCGCAACCTCGAGCGACACATCATGATTGGCGCGCACTACACCGAAATATTTGTGAATTCCGTGCAGTGCGACTGCGGACGAAAGCGTGGAGTTCATCGAGTTGCGCTACGGTTCCGGCACCAATGCCCCGGCCCTGAGCCGGGATCTCGATGAACGGTGCAGATTGACTCGATGCCCCGGATTAAGTCCGGGGCATCGGTTCTCATTGAGGCTCCGGCCATTCTCAGAAAGGACAGGTCGAATCCGACTCGTAATTATGGACCTGGATGTCGCCCGAGATGATCCCGGCCTTGGCGGCCTCGACGGCGGCTTTCACGTCGTCGGTGATCAGTGCCTGATTGTTCTCGTCGAGCGCCCAGTCGACGCCGTCCTCGGCCAGGCCAAGGCTGACCACGCCGGTGGAGAAATCGCCGTCCATCGCGTCCTTCATGGTGTCGTAGGCCGCCACGTCGACGCGCTTCAGCATCGAGGTCAGAACCGATCCCGGCGCCAGGCCGTTCTGGTTCGAATCGACGCCGATCGACAGCTTGCCCGCATCGGCCGCGGCGCGGATGACGCCTAGCCCGGTGCCGCCGGCGGCCTGATAGATCACGTCGGCGCCCCGGTCGATCTGGCTTTGGGTCAGCTCGGCGCCCTTGGCCGGGTCATTCCAGGCCGCGGGCGTGGTGCCGGTCATGTTCTGGATCACCTCGGTGCCGGGCTTCGCGGCCTTGGCGCCCTGGACATAGCCGCAAGCGAATTTGCGGATCAGTGGGATATCCATACCGCCGACGAAGCCGACCTTACTGGTTTGCGAGGTCAGGGCCGCGGCGACACCGACCAGGTAGCTGCCTTCGTGTTCCTTGAACTGGTATTGGCGCAAGTTGGGCTGGTCGAGCCAGAAGACGTCTATGATGGCGAAGTTCACGTCCGGGTTGTCGGCGGCGACCTTGTCGATGGCGTCGGCCTGGGCAAAGCCCACTCCCAGCACCACGGTGGCGCCGCGCTGAACCATGCGCCGCATCGCCTGCTCGCGCTGGGTCTCGTTGGTGACCTCGAACTCCATCACCTCGACGCCTGTTTCGTCCATGAACTTCTTGATGCCGTTCCAGACGCCCTCGTTGAAGGACTTGTCGAACTTGCCGCCCATGTCGAAGACGACCGCTGGCTTGAACTCGGCGGCTTGGGCGATCGTGGCGAAGGCGGCCATCGCGGCACCGGCGATCAGATGTTTGAGACGCATGTTGCTCTCCCTTTCGATCAATTCTTTGAGGGTCACGTTACCCGGCTTGGACGGGCGGGCAAACGAGGATTTCACATGACCCTACGACTTCAGCCCAATCTCGCGCAGGCGCTCCTGCAGGAAGCTGTCCGCCGTTACGCCTTGTTTTAGCACCACCTCCGGCCTCGGGTGCAGGAACATGGGCATGGAAAACCGAGCCCCACTCTCGGTCTTCTCCGGGTTCACCACCCGGTGAACCGTCGAGGGGAAATAGCCGCCCGACGCCATTTCCAGCATGTCGCCGCAATTGATCGCGATCATGCCCGGATCGCAGGGAACGCTATGCCAGTTGCCCGCCGTATCCCGCGCCTCGAGGCCGGGAGCCGAGCCGGCCAGCAGCACCGTGATCAGGTTGATGTCCCCATGGGCCGCGGCGCGCACGGCGCCCGGCTCGGGTGGCTCGTCAAGCGGCGGGTAGTGGAGGATGCGGAACAGGTTCTGCTTCGAGCCCGCAAGCATTTGCGGCAGGGGCTCGGAGAACCGCGCGGTCACCTCGGCCGGTGCGGTCTCTTGCACCCATTCCAGCAATGTCGCGCCAATCTCGACCAGGTCATCATAGAGCGCCCGGGTCAAGGCTTCGAGATCGTGGGGCACTCGGCCTTCCGGATAGACGTGATAGAACTCCTTCAAATCCTTGGCCTTCGCGTTCTTGGCGTTCTCGGACCGGAACGGAAAATAGCCGTCCTGGGTCTCCGGGTTTGCCAAGTAGTCGTGCTTTGCCTCGGAATCGAAGAACCGGCCCCACTGGGAATAGGCCTTCGCGATCCGCTCGGGCCCGACCGGGTGGTCGGTCAGCACAGCGAAGCCTGTCTCGCGCAAGGATCGGGTAAAGGCGGCGGGCGCGTCAGAACTGGTATAGGATACGGTCTGTATGTCGAAGCCCATGGCAACCTCCCTAGCTCTGTCGTAGCCCCAGTGCCGTGTCCGCTTGGCCGATCGTGTCCAGGAATTCAGCCAGGACCGACTGGGCCTCGACGCCCATCGCGACCCGGGCCGCCGGACAGTCGCCGCCAAAGCTGGTGCGCCCCGCGGTCTCGCCGTCCAGGGTCACCTGGACCGGGGCCTCGCGATACTCGAACAGCCCCGGATCCGTCAGTGTGATCACCGCAGTCGGGTCGTGCATGTGACAGCCGTCAATATCGTGCCGGGCGCGGTGGAAGTCGAAATAAAACTGCACCGCGTCGTTCAGGAACCCGCCGATCACGGGCGCGTTGCGTGCCACTCTGGCGAAGTCATCGGGCCCGCAATGGACCACTTCGGTGATGTCGAGCCCGACCAGGGTGACGGGCCAATCGGCGGCGAAGACCTTGGCCGCCGCGTCGGGGTCGTTCCAGATATTCGCCTCGGCATGCTCGTTGACATTCCCGGGCGTCTCGAGCGCGCCGCCCATGACGACAACCTGGGCCGCATTCCTCACGATTGCCGGGTCGAGTGCCAGCGCCGCGGCCAGATTGGACAGGGGGCCGATGGCGCAGATCGTAACCTCGCCGGGCGACGCTGCGCAGGTTTCGCTGAGGAATTGGGCGGCGGATCGCGGGTCCGGTTGTTGCGACGGGGTCACGGGCGGCAGGTGCCCGAAGCCCTCGATCCCGTGCACGAAATCCGGATGGGGTCTTAGCGGTTGCTCCAATGGCACTGCCGCGCCTTCGGCAACCGGGATGCCGAGCCGCGCCAATTCCGCAAGCCAGAGCGCGTTCCGGGTCGCCGTGGCGACGGGCACGTTTCCGAAAACCGACGTCAATCCGATCAGTTCCAGCTTTGGATGTGCGGCCGCGTAGAGGATTGCCATGGCGTCATCGACACCGGGATCGGTGTCGATGATCAACTTAATCAACGGTCCTTCTCCGCCAGAAAGGCCCGCACTTCGGCTCCGGTGGGGATGGCATCGGCCGCGCCGGTTCGGGTCACCTGGATTGCTGCCATCGCGGCAGCGCGGCGGAGCGCGGCATGCGGTGCCTCGCCCTGATCGCGCGCCGCCAGAAAGGCGCCCAGGAATGTGTCGCCCGCGCCGGTCGTGTCCATGGTCTCGACCGCGAAGGCAGCGACCTGATGGACCTCGCCGCCGGCCTGGTAGCGGGCGCCTTGCGCACCCATGGTGATCAGCAGTTCGGGCACCGGCAGGCACTCGGGCGCGACACCCAGATGGTCCGCCAACTGGGCGGCCTCGATCTGATTGACTGCCAACAGATCGACGTTGTCGACCAGTTGGGCGGTCATCTCCGGGTCGAAGGGCGCGGCGGAATAAGCCTTCCTCAGCCCTGCGGCACGGGCCATCGCGAAGCCGCTTGCCACCAGATTGGTCTCGTTCTGGGCCAGGAACCAATCGCCTTCGTTCGCGGTGCGCAACGCGTCGGCGATCTGGGCCTCGGTCAGCGCCCGGTTCGCGCCGCCATGGATCACGATCTGGTTTTCGCCCGCGTCGTCCACGCAGACGACCGCGTGGCCGGTCGCGCCATCGATCTCGGCCAAATGGTCGGTGCCGATGCCCGCCTGGCGCAAGCGCTCGGCGATCCAGCGTCCATCCGCTCCAGTCGCACCAATATGGAGGACCCGGGCCCCGGCAGCCGCAGCCGCAAGCGATTGGTTCACGCCCTTGCCGCCCAGCCCGCTGGCATAGCCCTTGTCCGAGACCGTCTCGCCTGGGCCAGGCAGGGCAGTGACCCGGTAGACATGGTCGATATTGATCGAGCCGAGATTGAAGATGCTCATGGCATTTCCTCGTCAGCCCGCCGGATTGCGCTCATGAAAGAAGCGAGGAGGTCGCGGTCCAGCGCTCCTTCGATCCGGATCCCACCGCAGAGATCGACACCCACTGGCCGCACCCGGGCAATCGCCTCGCCCACATTATCCGGGGTGAGCCCGCCCGCCAGGAACACCGGCCTCGTCGTGCGGCGGACAAATTCGGCGCTGATCTCCCAATCATGCACCCGGCCCGTGCCGCCGAGCTCGCCATGGGCCGGCCGGCCGGAATCGAGCAGGAAGGCATTGACGTGCCGCTCGTAGCCCGGGATCAGGTCCAAGGCCCCTTCGTTCTCGACATGGATCACTTGGATGCGGGCCAATCCTGGCGCCGCGACGGCTAGTCGGGCTAGCGTTCTTGCTGGGACATGCCGGACGATCTGAACCGCGCGGGTGCCGATCCGGGCCGCGTGCTCGACGATCTCGGCCGGTTCCTCGAACTCGGTCAGCAGTACGGGCGTCGACCAGGGCTGAGCCATTTCAGCGACCTCGCGCGCGGTCCTGTCGTCGATCACGCCGGGGCCGCTGGGCATCGGCCCGACCAGGCCCAGAAGGTCCGCACCGGCCGCCGCCGCCATCGCGGCCTCGTCGCGCGAGGCGATGCAACAGATCTTGACCCGGGTTCGGCGCAACATGCGGTTGTCCTGATTCTGGCCCTGACTTTAGATGCAGCGGCGATGATGCCGATTAAGGGGCAAGGGGCCAGGAAAATTTTCCAAGTGATAAAATTTTCCAATTGATAAAAATCCATCCCGCCCGCATAGTTTCGGAAAACGGCAGCCTGCGGGGAGGCAGAGCATGACCGACCGACTGACGCCGGGCATCGTAGCTGGACGGCGAGACGCGCGCGAACTGGTCGAGGCGTTTGCCGATTTGCACCCGCCGCTGACCGCGCACGAGGCCAGGGTCGCCGCGGACCGGTGCTATTTCTGCCATGACGCGCCCTGCGTGACGGCCTGTCCGACCTCGATCGACATTCCCCAATTCATCCGCGAGATCTCGACCGGGGCCACACGGGCCGCTGCTAAGACGATCTTCGACCAGAATATCCTGGGTGGCATGTGCGCCCGGGTCTGTCCGACCGAGACGTTGTGCGAGGAGGCCTGTGTACGCGAGGCCGCCGAGGGCGAGCCGGTGCAGATCGGCCGGCTCCAGCGTTTCGCTACCGACGCCCAGATGGCGACGGGTGCGCAGCTGAATTCACGCTCGGCGTTGACCGGCAAGCGCGTCGCCGTGGTTGGTGCTGGCCCTGCGGGGCTCGCCTGCGCACACCGGCTTGCGGTCCATGGCCACGATGTGACGCTCTATGACGCCAAGAACAAGGCGGGCGGGCTGAACGAATTCGGCATCGCCGCCTACAAGACCGTGGGCGGCTTCGCCCAGGCCGAGATCGACTGGCTATTGTCGATCGGCGGGATCACGCTCGAGACCGGCAAGCGCCTTGGCGACGGACTATCCCTGGAGCAGCTCCAGGCGGAATTCGATGCCGTCTTCCTCGGCATCGGATTGGGCGGGGTGAACGCGCTCCGCGCGGAAGGCGAAGAACTCGGCGGCGTCCTCCCGGCCGTCGAGTTCATCGCCGATCTGCGCCAGGCGGATGACCTGAGCACCCTGCCGGTCGGCCGGAACGTCGTCGTGATCGGCGGCGGCATGACGGCCGTCGATGCCGCGGTGCAGTCGAAGTTGCTGGGTGCCGAAACCGTGACCATCGCCTATCGCCGGGGCCGCGAGGCGATGAGCGCGAGCGAATGGGAGCAGGACCTGGCGACCGCGAAGGGTGTTACGATCCGCCATTGGGCGCAGCCTGTCCGCATCACCGGGAATGGCGCGGCGGCCGAGGTCGAGTTCGAGTATACCCGCAGTGGTGCGAATGGCCTGGAGGGAACCGGCGAGATCTTCCGCCTGCCCGCCGACCAGGTCTTCACCGCAATTGGCCAGACGCTTAATGACACGCCCGAGGGACTTGCGCTGGAGGGCGGCAAGATCAAGATCGACGGCGAAGGCCGCACGTCGGTGTCCAGCATCTGGGCTGGCGGCGATTGCGCCACCGGCGGCGACGACCTCACGGTGACTGCGGTTGCGGAAGGCCGCGACGCTGCCGAGAGCATTCACCGCACCTTTGGTTGACGTGCAGGGAACCAGAAAATGAATGTCGAAGATACGGTTGCCGCCCACTACACCTCCGGCGCGCTGACCGAGAGTATCATGTCGGCATTGGCCGAGTTGGGGGTCGATGTCTCGGCGCCAAAGCCCGGCGATCTCAAACCGGTCGATGAATTTCACACCGGCGGGCACGAGGCGACCGAGGCTCTTTTGGCCCAGCTCTCGATCACGCCGGAGACAAGCGTTCTGGATATCGGCTCGGGGATCGGCGGCACCGCCCGGCTGATCGCCGAGCGGTTCGCCTGCGCTGTGATCGGTGTCGATCTGACGCCCGAATTCGTCGAGACGGCCACCGAGCTTTCTAACCTTGCCGGGCTTGGGCACAGGACCGGCTTTCGGGTCGGAAGTGCCCTGTCGCTTCCGGTCGCGGACGGTGGCGCCGATCTGGCGCTGATGCTGCATGTGGGTATGAACATCGCTGACAAGGCGGCGCTGATGCGCGAAGCGGCCCGCGTGCTGCGGCCTGGGGGCCACTTCGCCGTCTTCGACGTGATGGCGGGGACCGAGCCCGGCGATCTGGACTTCCCAGTGCCCTGGTCCAGCGTCGCCGAGACCTCCTTCATCGCGGCGCCTGCGGCCTATGCCGAGGCTGCGCGTGAGGCTGGTTTCGATCAGGCGTCGATGCGCGACCGCACTGCTTTCGCCGAGGACTTCTTTTCGCGCGTCAAGGCGATCATCGCGGAGAAAGGACCACCGCCTCTTGGTATCCATTTGCTGATGGGCGAGACGGCGGGGTTAAAGATCGAGAACTACCTCACCAATTTGACAGCGCGGAAGATCGCGCCGACCGAGATGATATTTCGCAAAAACGAGTGAGGGAAAAATATGGCCTATATTATGAGCTATGTCGCAGCCGTCCCGACCGACAAGAAGGACGCCTACTCCAAACATGCCGCGTTGGCAGCGCAGATTTTCAAGGATCACGGCGCCACGCGCGTTGTCGAGTGCTGGGGCGATGAGGTGCCGCCGGGTGAAGTGACATCCTTTCCCCGCGCCGTTCAGGCCAGGGACGACGAAACCGTGGTCATGGGCTGGCAGGAATGGCCCGACAAGGCAACCCATGATGCCGGCATGCCGCAAGCGATGCAGGATTCGCGTTTTCAGAGCGTGCGCGAGGTGCCGTTTGATGGCAAGCGTCTGATCTTCGCGGGTTTTCAGAAACTCTTGGACATTTAGAGGACAGGACGATGGCTGACCTTTCGAACGATTTTATCGGTATCAAGTCGCCCAACCCGTTCTGGCTGGCCTCGGCGCCGCCGACCGACAAGGAATACAATGTGCGCCGCGCCTTCGAGGCCGGCTGGGGCGGAGTAGTCTGGAAGACCCTGGGCCTCGACCCGCACATCGTCAATGTGAACGGGCCGCGCTATGGCGCGGTCTGGGGGGCGGATAGGCGGCTATTGGGCCTCAACAATATCGAACTGATCACCGACCGGCCGCTGCGGGTGAACTTGGACGAGATCAAGGTCGTTAAGCGCGACTACCCGGACCGGGCTGTGGTCGTCAGCCTGATGGTGCCTTGCGAGGAGGAGTGCTGGAAGGGCATCCTGCCCCAGGTCGAGGAGACGGGCGCCGACGGGATCGAGCTGAATTTCGGCTGCCCGCACGGCATGTCGGAACGCGGCATGGGCTCGGCGGTGGGCCAGGTGCCGGACTATATCGAAATGGTCACCCGCTGGTGCAAGGCAAACACCCGGATGCCAGTGATCGTGAAGCTGACGCCCAACATCACCGATATCCGCTATCCGGCGCGCGCCGCGAAGGCGGGTGGTGCCGACGCGGTCAGCCTGATCAACACGGTCAGCTCGATCACCTCGGTGAACCTAGACAGCTTCAGCCCCGAGCCAACGATCGACGGCAAGGGGTCGCACGGCGGCTACTGCGGCCCCGCAGTCAAGCCAATCGCGCTCAACATGGTGGCCGAGATCGCGCGCGACGCGGAAACCGCCGGCCTGCCGATCTCCGGCATCGGCGGCATCACCAATTGGCGCGACGCGGCCGAATTCATTGCGCTGGGCGCTGGCAATGTCCAGGTCTGCACCGCGGCCATGACATATGGCTTCCGCGTGGTGGGCGAGATGATCTCGGGCCTGAAGCTCTGGATGGAGGAGAAGGGGCACGAAACGCTGGCTGACTTCGAAGGCCGCGCGGTGCCTAACGTGACCGACTGGCAGTTCCTGAACCTGAACTACGTCACCAAGGCGCGGATCGACCAGGACCTCTGCATCAAATGCGGGCGCTGCTACGCTGTCTGCGAGGATACCTCGCACCAGGCGATCTCGATGGCCGGCCCGAACGGCGAGCGCCGCTTCGAGGTGATCGACGAGGAATGCGTGGCTTGCAATCTCTGCGTCAACGTCTGCCCCGTGGAGGGCTGCATCACGATGGAGGAACTGGCAACCGGGGCGGTAGACTTGCGCACGGGCGAGACAGTGAAGCCCGACCATGGGGACTGGACGACCCATCCGAACAACCCAAGCCGGGTGGCGGCGGAGTAGAATGCGTCCCGTCGGAATCGCGCTCTTAGCGCTGGTGCTAGGACTTGCGTCGCCGTCCTTGGCGCAAGAACCGCCGCTCGACGGCACGCGGCCTCTCGACACCCCGCTGGTCTGCCTCGCGCGCACGATCTATTTCGAAGCGCGCGGTCAAAGCGACCAGGGGATGGTTGCTGTCGGGCATGTGGTCATGAACCGCGTCAAGTCCCCCGCATATCCGGATGATCTCTGCGCCGTGGTCCGCGAGGGTAAGGAGGAGGGGCCTTGCCAGTTCAGCTGGTGGTGCGACGACAAGCCGAATGCGGCGACGGACGAACGAGCATACCACCGGGCCGTCCATCAAGCGGCCGATATTCTGGAGGGGAAGGCGGCGGACCCGACCAAAGGCGCGAACATGTTCCATAACAGCGCAGCATCGCCGGCCTGGGCGAAAAAGGCCGAACCCCGGGGCCGGATCGGGGATCACTTCTTCTACTATCTGGAGGGGCGGTAGGCGGGCTGCCCGATCAAAGCGCGGGCGGCCAGGAACAGGACCGCGGCGTTTAGGATATGCCACAGGAAATGAGTGCCGATGGGCAGGGAGTCGCAAACCGTGCGGTCAATCGTGCGCAATGTGAGCGACAAGGCGAACATGCCACTTGCCGCCAACAGATTGTAGCGCAGTGTCGAGGCCGTCCGCGCGTGGTGCAGGGCGAGCGCGATCAGGACCATGAGCGCGGGCAAATAGCCAATTGAGCCATTGAGATGAGATCCGCTCTGCCCCACCGCGAAGCCGAGCGCCAAATAGGCGATCAACAGTCCCGCCGCGACCACCCATCCCGCACCCATCCGCCGGCGCGCGTAAAACCACAGGAACAATAGCTGGAAGACCAGGATCGGGAGCACGTCCATCGTTGCTGCCCAACGGGTCGCGAAGGTGTGAAACAGGAAGCTGCCGATCCCAATGGCCGCGATTGTCCCGATCAGCAGCACCGACTCGGCCGGTGGAGCTGACGCATTCGGCCGTATGCGCCAGAGCGCCCAGGCGGCAATCAGGAACGAGAAATTGGTGAGCGCATTCAACGGCTCGGCCCAGAAGGCGCCGCCGACCCGTTCACAGTAGAGATCGATCTGGCCCATGCCTCAGGCCCGGGCATCCTCAAGGATCATTTCGGCGCCCTTCTCGGCGATCATGATCACTGGCGAGTTGGTATTGCCCGAGGTGATGGTCGGCATGATCGATGCGTCGATGATCCGCAGGCCCTCGATCCCGTGGACGCGCAGGCGCGGATCAACGACGGCCACTGGGTCGGTGCCCATCTTCGCAGTGCCGACCGGGTGAAAGATCGTGGTGCCGATATCGCCGGCAGCTTTCGCCAGGGCCGCATCGTCGTTACCAATTTCGATCCCCGGGCGAAACTCCAGGGGCCGGTATTCCGCCAGCGGGGCTTGCGCCACGATCCGCCGGGTCAGCCGGATGGCATCAGCGGCGATCCGCCGGTCGCCCTCGGTCGAGAGGTAGTTGGGCGCGATCTTCGGTGCTGCCGCCGGGTCCGGCGAGGCGAGCCGCACCGTTCCCCGGCTCTCGGGCCTCAAGTGACAGACCGAGGCGGTGAAGGCGGGGAAGGGGTGCAACGGCTCGCCGAACTTGTCGAGTGTCAGTGGCTGCACATGATATTCCAGATTGGCGGTTTCCACCGCATCAGAGGATTTGGCGAAGGCACCGAGCTGCGACGGGGCCATCGACATCGGACCAGATCGTTTCAGTATATATTCCAGTGCAATGCCGGCCTTTCCTAACAAGGATGAGGCGCGTTGGTTGAGAGTCTCGACCCCCTCGACCTTATAGGCGCAGCGCAATTGCAGATGGTCCTGCAGGTTGCCGCCGAGGCCGGGCATGTCGTGGACGGTCTCGATCTCCATATCCTGCAGATGCGCGCCCGGGCCGATGCCGGACAGCATCATCACTTGCGGCGATCCGATGGCGCCGGCGGCCAAAATGATTTCGCCGGCAGCCCGGGCCTCGCTCACGGCACCATTTTGCCGATATCGCACGCCCACGGCCCGGCGTCCCGCCAGGATCAGACCCTCGGCCTGGGCATGGGTCTCGACAGTGAGGTTTTGCCGCCCCTTAGCGGGCCGGAGAAAGCCACGCGCCGTGTTCCAGCGCCAGCCCGCGCGCTGGTTCACCCGGAAATAGCTGACGCCCAGGTTGTCGCCCCGGTTGAAGTCGTCGGTCTTCGGAATTCCCACCGCCTCGCAGGCATCGGCGAAGGCGTCGAGCAACTCCCACGAGAGCCGCTGTTCCTCGACCCGCCATTCGCCGCCGGCGCCATGCGCCTCGTCCGCGCCGCCGTGGTAGTCCTCGTGGCGCTTGAAGTAGGGCAGCACGTCGTCCCAGCTCCATCCAGGATTCCCCAATTGCCGCCATTGATCATAGTCCCGCGCCTGACCGCGCAGGTAGAGCATCCCGTTGATCGACGAGCAGCCGCCCAACAGCTTGCCGCGTGGATAGGCGATGGCGCGGCCGTTGAGGCCGGGCTCCGCTTCGGTCTGGAACTTCCAATCGGTGCGCGGATTGCCGATGCAGTAGAGATAGCCGACCGGGATATTGACCCAGATGTAACTGTCGTCGCCACCGGCTTCGAGCAGCAGCACCTTGTTCGCGGGATTTTCAGACAGGCGATTGGCGAGCACGCATCCGGCGCTGCCCGCGCCGACGATGATGTAGTCGAACTCCCCCGTCCCGCCCATGGGTCAATCCGGGAAGTCCCTGCGACCGGTATCCAGGAATTGCTTTTCCCAGTTCTGGCCGTCGATTTTCCTGAGCGACATCGAGGTCACCGTGCCGGGATCGAGACAGCGCGCGTTCACGCTGAACCCGTCTGGATGCGAGCGCGGCACGTAAAAGGACTTGATCCCGCAATGCGCACAGAAGTGGTGCTTCGCGGTGCCGGTGTTGAACTCGTAGGTGGTCAGGCCGCCGGTCCCGCTGATCAGCCGGAAGCGATCGGCCAGGACCAGCAGGCCCAGATAGCCGGACTTGCCGCAGATCGAGCAATTGCACTCGGAGACGGTGATCGTGGCCGGCGCATCCACCTCGAAGCGCACCCGTCCGCAATGGCAGCCGCCCTTGTGCGTGATCATGCGGGTTCCGCCAGTTCGAGGCGATTACGTTTGTTTCTCAGCATCTTGCCGCATTTGTGCCGGCAGGTGGCCAGGCTGTCTTTGCTCCAGGCTTTTGCGTAGTGGCTGGCGAAAGGCTCGTCCAAAAGGATTTCCTCCAGCGGACGGTTCCGGATGTTGTAGCGGTCGGGGCCGAGGCCGTGCGTGGCGAAGAATGTCTGCTCCTCGTCCGATCCGGTGACCCAGCAGCAGGCCGAGACCTGGCCATGGGCCGAGATGTAAGGCCGGTTGAAGGCCGCCGACTTGCAGTCGATGCCATTGATCCCCGGATGCTGGCTCGGCATCGCCTCGTCCTGGCTGTCGACCGCGACGATCCCGTCGCCGGACTTCTGAAATTGCGCGGCCTTGACGTTTGGCAGGTCCAGGTAGCGGTGTTCGCCGGTCGGCATCACGTATTCGAAACGCGGCCCACCCGAGAAGCGGATCGTGTCGATCAGGGTAAATTGTGCAAACCCCATCTCGCGGCTGAGGCGATAGGCTTCGTCGATCTGGTGCTGGTTGTGCTTGAAGATAATGAAATGCCACTCGGCCCGCGCGCCGGTTTTGATATAGGCGCGCGCATTCTTCATGATCTTCTCGAAGAACGTGTTGACTCGGTAGAGGTGGTTGGTGTCGGCAAGCCCGTCGATATGCAGCTCGAGCCGCGAGCCTGTGCGCTTCATCGCCTCGCCCATCCGGCGCCACCAATCAGGTGTGCGCAGGCTGCCATTGGTCGAGGTCGCCAGGCGCACCCCGCGTTCGGTCAGATATTCTGTGATCTCGAGCAGTTCGGAGGCCGCCAGCGGGTCGCCATAAGCGCCGCCGAAAACGATCTCCTCGGTTCGGGCGCAGAACCCATCGGTGAAATGGGTCCGGAAATCCTCCAGCGTCAATTCGACATTGAAGACCTTAGTCCGGTCCGGCTTGCAGAAATTCATGTGGTCGGTGCGGGGGCACATCGGGCAGCCGGCATTGCATTTGTCGGTCAGCTCGATGTGGAAAATGTAGGGGCGGTCCGCGGTAAACATGCTCTCAACGTAGGGTCGGGCCGCCGTCGCTGCCAGCCCCGATCCGTTCACGCACCGGAAATTTTGTGCTAGACCCCGGCCGCAAGAGGGGCCGGAAAACGCTTTCGAGAGAGGGAGCAGAATGATCACGCATTCAAAATCGGTGGTCGCGGTGGCGTTGGCGCTGGCCTTGGCAACGGCGCCTTCTCAGGCAGACGAGGTCGAGGACGCACTGAACCTGGCGCTGGAGGCTTATCAGGCAGGCGACCTGGCCACCGCGAAGGAGGAGATCGACTTTGCCGCCCAACTGATCACCGAGATGAAGGCCGAGGGGTTGAGCGCCTTCCTGCCCGAACCGCTGCCCGGCTGGGAGCGCGAGGACGGATCGAACGATACGACGGCAATGATGGGCTTCGGCGGCGGCATGATGTCGAACGCGCGCTACATCCGCGGCAACGAGGACGTGAACATCGAAATGATGGCCGAGAATCAGATGGTCACGGCGATGGCGACCATGTTCGGCAACGCTGCACTGATGGGCTCGTTGGGCAAGGTCAAGCGGATCGGCCGGCAGAAGGTCGTGATCACCAATGACGGTGAATTACAGGCCCTGGTGGATAACCGGATCTTCATCCAGGTCACCGGCCGCGCCCCGATCGAAGAGAAAGAGGCCTATTTCGGCGCGATCGACCTGCAAGGGCTGAAGGACTTCTGAGGCTCAAATGCCGCGCGGGGAGGGCGCCGTGAGGGCATAACCGAACATGCCCGTAATCATCGCCGCGGTGAAGACCATGGCCTCGGCATTGCCGGTGCCGAGCGCGGTCAGCGCCGGGCCGGGACAGAAGCCGACCAGGCCCCAGCCAGCACCGAAAAGCGCGGCGCCGCCGATCAGGCGGGTGTCGATCACGGGGGATGCTCGTCCCGGGAAATCTCCGCCAACGAGCGGGTGGCTGCCACCGGTCGCCAGCCGCCAGGCGATGGCCATCGGCACCAGCGCGCCGCCCATGACAAAGGCCAGCGTCGGGTCCCAGGCTCCGGCGACGTCGAGGAAACCCAGCACCCGCGCCGGGTTGACCATATCCGAGACGATCAGGCCCAGCGCGAACAGCGCGCCCGAGACCAATGCGATGAGCTGGCGCATCTCAGACCTGTGCCACAACATGGCGCGTCAGGAACACGACAGCGGCAGCCACCGCGATGAAGGTGCCGGTGGCGACCAACGAGCGCGGCGACAGCCGAGAGATGCCACAGACCCCGTGGCCCGATGTGCAGCCGCTACCGATCCGTGTGCCGATGCCGACGATGAGCCCGCCCAACAATAGCGTGGCGACCGAGGTGGTCACGGTGATCGTGGGCGCTTCGAAGGCCAGACTGTAGAGAGCCGGAAACCCGATCAGCCCTGCCAGGAATGCCAACCCCTCCGCGATGCCGCGCATCTGCGGCAAGCCTGTCAGCGTGCCGCCCAGGATGCCGCTGATCCCAGCGATCCTGCCATTGCCGAGCAGCAGCAGCGCCGACGCCGCGCCGATCATCAGACCGCCAATCAAGCCGAAAAACCAATCCTGGATCATTCCTCACCCCTAGCGGATTGTCCGAAGAAATCCGAGCGTCCCCGCGCCGAAACACCTGTCAAAGCTGATCGACCGGGACTTTTAGATAGGTCTTACCGTTGTCCTCGGGCGGCGGCATCCGGCCCGCGCGCATGTTCACCTGGATCGACGGAATGATGAGTTTGGGCATCGCCAGCGTCGCGTCGCGCGACTCGCGCAATTCGACGAATTCATGTTCGGTCACGCCCTCATGGACGTGGACGTTCCGCGCTTTTTGCTCGGCGACCGTGCTTTCCCAGGCGAACTCGTCGCGGCCTTCGGCCTTGTAGTCGTGGCAGGTGAATAGGCGGGTCTCGTCCGGCAGCGACAGGATCTTCTGGATCGATTGGAAGAGCGTCTTCGCCGAGCCGCCGGGAAAATCGCACCGCGCGGTCCCATAGTCCGGCATGAAGAGCGTGTCGCCAACGAACGCCGCGTCGCCGATCACGTAAGTGAGACAGGCGGGCGTGTGACCGGGCGTGTGCAGCACGAAACCGCCCAAGCCCCCGATCTCGAAGCGGTCCTGCTCGCGGAACAGTTGGTCGAACTGGCTGCCGTCGCGCGCAAAGGCCGTGCCCGCGTTAAAAACCTTGCCGAATATGTTCTGAACGGTCGCGATCTCGGCCCCGATTCCGATCTTGCCGCCGAGTTCCTGTTGAAGGTAGGGCGCGGCGGAGAGGTGGTCCGCATGGACGTGGGTCTCCAGGATCCAGGCTGGCGCCAGGCCCTCACTGCGCACATGCTCGATGATCCGGTCGGCCGACGCCAGCGATGTGCGCCCCGAGTTATAGTCGAAATCGAGAACTGAATCGATGATCGCGCAGGCGGGGCTTGATGGGTCCTTGACCACATAGGAAACCGTATTGGTCGCCTTGTCGAAGAAGGCGGTGACGTGGGGTGCCAGCTCTGTCGTCATGCGGTGGTCCTCTGGATTCTGCCGCGCATGGGAAAGCCGCGCGAAAATGCAATCGCCGTGTGTGCTAGTGTCCCAGCTCCGGTATTCTACCGGACGAAGCTAACGTGCTTGAAAAAGGCCTTATTGATCCAACGCAAAATAGCTTGGCCGAGTTCAGCTTCCGTGCATCCGCCGCTTGCGCTCGCGCGTCCGCTGGGTTGCCGCCTGCGTGCCATTGTGGAGCGAGCCGAACCAGCGGTCCCAGGGCATCTCGGCGGTGCCGTAATTGCACTCGAAATTGCGGTGGTGGAGCTGGTGGAAGAAATCGCCGAGCTCGACCCGTTTCCTGTCCCGCACCAGGAGCCCGTCGAAGCCCGAATGCGAGGCAGCGGGGTTCAGCGCCTGGATGTAGATGTGGAACAGGAAATGCGCCGGGTGCGAGGCGACAACAAAGTGGATCGCGACACTGGAGAAATAGAGCAGATGTTCCACGGGATGCGTCGAGATCCCGGTCCAGGGACCGATATTGATGTTCCGGTGATGCAACGCATGGGCGATCCGGTAGAGAGGAGGCCAGTGCAGCGCGCGGTGAATCCAGTAGAAATGGAGCGATGACCAGATGGGGATCAGCGGGAACCAGAGGACGAACCAGACCGGGTTCCGAGCGAAGGTGAGCCCCGGCGCCCAGCCGTTAGCAGTGGCCCAGAAATAGAGCACCTCGAACAAGGTCCAGACCGTCACGCCGCTCGCCAGCGTCCAAAACATGTTGTCCAGCACCTGATCGCGGAAGGAATAGGTGCCGTTGTCTCGAGCGAGGGCACGGGCATCGAAATTGAGCGCCTTGCCCTGAGCCGAGAAGGTATAGAGCCAGATATGCAATCCGCCCGCGACAAGCGTCATCAGGACCAGGTTGCGCAGCCAAATTTGCCCGATCCAGCCGAGGCCGAAGGTCGCCATCGTGCCGGGCGCGGGCTGAAGCCAGGTCCAGACCGCCCAGGCCAGAAAGAACTCCAGCGCAGTCATCGAGATTGCCAGCCAATATCCGGCCAGCCAGCGCAGTGCCTCGCCCGGCCGGGGTGGCCAAGCGAAGACCGGCGAGGTCGGGATCGGCAGGTTTGGATGGTGATTCCAAACCCGGCTTTCTCCGGCGGTGGCACTGGCGGAAGGAGGGACGTCAGTCATCGAAGTTACCGGCTGTCGGCGGGGGTGAAGTTCCATTGGGGCACGGCCAGCAGCTTCTCGCGGCCGCCAAGCTGCCCGACCAGCCGCGCCTGGTCCGCGTGGGCGCGGGCATTGACCTCTTCCGGGTCCAGAAACTCGGCCATGCGGCGGCGGGCCTCGGCAACGATTTCGGAGCGTGCGTACGCGAGGTCGTGTTTCTCCTCGGGGTCGGCGGCGAGATCGAAGAGTTCCGGGGGGTGGCTCTCGGCATAGTGGACGTATTTCCATTGGCCCCAGCGGACCATGGTGATGCCAACGGGCGAGCCGCCGTCATGGTATTCGCTGATCACCGTGCGATCCGGGGCTGGCGGGTCGAGCAGGGACGAGCCCGAGAAGCCTGCAAACGGGGTCTCTAGGCCAGCGGCCTGGCAAAGCGTCGGGGCTAGGTCAATCAGGCTGACCGGGTGATCGCGCCGCGCTTCGCCGATGCCAGGTCCGGAAATAATCAAGGGCACCTTTGCCGAGGCTTCGTACATGGCCGATTTGCCCCAGATCGCGCGCTGCCCCAGCATTTCGCCATGGTCCGAGGTCAAGAGCACCAGGGTATCGCCGGCCTGACCACTGGAATCGAGTGCTGCGAGCGCCCGTCCGACTTGTGCATCGAGGAAGGCGCATAGGCCGAAATAGCCGGCTCGCGCAATGCCCCGGGTTTCGGGAGTGAAATAGGAATCGTGATCGAAGAATTCCGCAACTTGGCGCATGACCGGGTGGTCGGGCAGGGCGTCGGCCTCGGATTGGAAATTAGCCGCGTCATAGAGTTCGTAGAATTCGGGTGGCGCGATCAGCGGGAAGTGGGGACTGAGGAAGCTTACGAAGGCGCACCAGGGGTGCTGGCGGCGCGCGTGGGGTCGGATAGCCAGGCCTCCGCCTCGGCGGCGACGCGGCGGTCGAAGCGGGTGTAGTCGGTCTCGCCTGGGCCAATCATTTCGGCCATCTCGGCGGTGGCGTCGTAGCTTGCAAGCGGTCTGCGAAGCAGGCCACGGACCCAGCCGATGCCGTCTGGGATGTGGATCGGCTCGACCTGGCGGTCGAAGCCCGTGTCATCGGTGCCATTGCGAAAGTGCAGCTTGCCGATCGATACGGTCTCGACACCTGCGTCCCGCAGCCGGTGGCCCCACGAGGGAACCCGCCCGTCATAGGCTTCGGCCGAGGACCAATAGCCGATCTCGTGGAGATATCGCCCGCAGGCGATCGCGGCGCGGGTGGGGACGCAGATCGGACTGGGCGTGTAGGCGGCGGAGAAAAGGATGCCGCCGGCCGCGAGTGCGTCGATGTTCGGGGTGTGCTTCTGACGGGAATCGTAGCAGCCGAGGCCCCAGGTGGAGAGCTCGTCGGCCATGATCAGGAGGATGTTCATGCGGCCTCCGCGCGGGGCCCCTCCCTAACCCGCCCCCGAGCGGGGGAGGGGATATCGTTGGAGATGGATGGCGGGTTACGTGGCGTAGTCCGATCCCTCGTGATCCAGAATTGCCTTCAGTTCAGCCAAGTGATGGCCGGACTGACCCGGGTAGTTCTCGATCTCGCTCGCGGTCTTCTCGGCGATCTCGTCCGAGAGCACCCGGAAGGGTTTGCCCGTCGCCAGCCCGATGATGTAGGTGCGGCAGGCGCGCTCGAAGTAATACATACGGTTGAAGGTCTCGGCGACCGTGTTGCCCACGGCCATGATGCCGTGATTGCCCATGATCAGGACCTTCTTCGCGGGGTCCGAGAGGTTCGAGCAACACCGCTCGGCCTCCTCGTCCAGCGCCAGGCCACCGAAATGTTCATCCACCGCGACCCGATTGAAGAAGATCGCGCTGGTCTGATCGATCGGCGGCAGCGTGGAATCCTCCAACGCGGCGAGCACGGTCGCATAGGTCGAATGCACGTGCATGGCGCAGCGTGCATGCGGGCAGAGCCGGTGAACCGCGCCGTGCAGCCCCCATGCGGTTGGGTCCGGCGCGTCCGGCCCTTCCATGTCCGGCGGGTCGTTGGCATCGAGGAACAGGAGTTCGGAGGCACGGATGCGGTTGAAATGCACCTGGTTCCGGTTCATCAGGAACTGCGTGCCGTCGTCGTTGACCGCCAGCGAGAAGTGGTTGGCAACCGCTTCGTGCATGTCGAGGCGCTCGGTCCATCGAAAGGCGGCGGCCAGATCGACGCGCTCTTGCCAGTGGTCGATATTGCGAATGGTTTGCTCGGCGAGACTCATAGCGGACTCCCATGGCTGTTTCGGCGATGGTCGCCGGGCGCGGACGAATTTTCAAATAAAAAAAGGCGCGCGGCGGGTCTTCTCAGCCGGCGATTGCGGCGGCGTAGGGGGCGAGCGCGGCCTCGATTCCCGCCGGATCCGTCCAAATTTTCGGGTCAGGAACCAGGAAATCGGCGTAAGGGGCCAGGCGGGCGGCGTCGGCCGGGCCCAACCCGCCCTCGGCGACGGCGGGGGTCTCGATCATCTCGGCCCACCATTGGAAGAGATCGTCGTCGGCCAGTTTGCCATTGCCCAATGCACCGGCCTGGGCCACGGGACCCAGCGAAACATAGTCGGCGCCGGCCTCGGCAAGCGTGATGCCGCGGTGGCGCGAGGCTCCTGCGAATGCGCCGATGATGCGCTCGCGCCCCAGTGCCTTGCGGACCTCGCGGATTGGCGTCCGGCTGGTACCCAGATGCACCCCGTCGAGGCCCAGCGGTCCGACCAGGCGGTGGTGTTCGGCGATCACGAGCGCCACGTCATGGGCATGGGCGACGGGCATCAGGTGGTTGATCGCCTGGCGCCAGGCGTCCTCCTCGGCCTCGCCCAAGTCGATGCGCAGGCAGGCGATTGGATGGGCCGCAAGGGCGGTCTCAAACGCGCGCGCCAACGCCGCCGGATCGAAAGTGCGTGGCGTGACAAGATAAAGCTGTGCGGGTCGGGAATCTGCGGTCATTCGGGCGTTATGACGCCTTCGGAGAAATTTTGAAACCGGGCGCGCGCGCCTTGCCTAGGCGCCGGGTTCCCAATCGGGTTCGGCAAGCTCAAAGCCCGAGAACTCGAAGCCCGGGCTGACCGTGCAACCGACCAGCGTAAAGGCGCCCATCGACCGGGCGCTCTGCCAATAACCCGGCGGCACGAGGATCTGCGGCCGCTGGCCGTGGGGGATATCGGGTCCCAGCGTTCTGTGCGAGACGGCGGCACCGTCGGGCGACAGCGACAGGGTCAGCGCCGCGCCCGCATACCAGTGCCAGATCTCAGCGGCATCGACCCGGTGCCAGTGGGAGACTTGGCCTTCGGCGAGCAGATAATAGATCGCCGTTCCCACCGCACGTTCGTTTGGAGCCGCCTCGGCTCGCCAGGTCTCGCGATACCAGCCGCCTTCGGGGTGGGGCTGTAGTTCGAGCGCGGCGATGATGTCGTCGGCGGTCATAGTTTGGGCTCGCTCATGCCGGCCGGAACCGGTCTTCCATCTGGCGCCGGGCCTGGACGGCGGGCCGGTCGGGATCGATTTCCACATCCGCCCAGGTGACCGTTTGCCCAGCCGCGACGGGGGTCTTCAGTTCAATGCCGTGGGCGAGGCCGATCGGCAGGGCATCCGCGGCCAGCGAGGCCGCGGCGGGTGCCAGCTTGCCGTAGACGCAGGTGCCGCCTTCGCCGTCGAGCACGTCACCCGTGGCCAGATCACGCTTGGCGGTGGCCATGACGTCGCCGTTGAAGGCGCAGGCGCTGCCGGTGGCCTCGCCTCGCAGCGCTGCGCTGAGGACCGAGACACCTAATTCCAGGCCGATCAAATGACACGGCCGGTAGAGCGCCGCGTAGCGGCCCGTCGAGTCGGTCGTCAGGCCGTATTGCTTGAAACAGGCGGCGGCGTAATCGTTCGGCGCCTCGACAACCACGTAGACGCCCCATCGCAGGTCGCGGAAGACCGGGCGGCCGTCGCGCTCGGCGGAACTGACCACTTCGACCATGCCCTTGCCCTCCAGGACGCCGCCATCGGCGCTGGGCCGCAGCACGTGGGAAAGATCGTCGACCCCGCAGGGTGGGAAGGCGAGACCGCTCTTCGGCGCCGTCAGATCGCAGGCATTGGCAATCGCAGCCATCTCGATCGCCGATTTGGTCCCATCTACGAAGGATGTGAACATCTGGCTGTTCATTCCCGCGGCGCGCGCCTGATCGGCCGTTAGGCCGTAATGGTCCCACACCGTGGCCGGGGTGATACGGTGGTAGCCCGGCAGGTATTTGGTGCCCTTGCCCGCCGCGATCACCCGGAAGCCACAGGCACGCGCCCAGTCGATCAACTCGGCGGTCAGAGCCGGCTGGTCGCCATAGGCCATCGAATAGACGACGCCAGCCTGACGTGCCTCTGCCGCCAGCAGGGGGCCAGCCAGCACATCTGCTTCGACATTGACCATGATGATGTGCTTGCCGCCGGCGATGGCGGCCCGGGCGTGCTGGATGCCGGCCTCCGGATGACCGGTCGCGTCGATGATGACATCCACGTCATCGCGCTCGGCCAATTCGGCACCGTCAGTGACGAGGTCGATTTCGGCGATCCCGGCCTCGTCCCAACCCACCTCCACCATCGCGGCCTGGGCACGTTGCGTGGCCAGATCGGCGATCGTAGTGACTTCGAGCCCGGGCGTGGTCGGCACCTGTGAGAGGAACATCGATCCGAACTTGCCAGCGCCGATCAGTCCGACGCGGACAGGACGGCCCTCGGCCGCTTGGGTTTGGAGCTTAGCGAAGAGATTCATGGGCGCGATGCTAGCCCGGCCTCATGGCCGGAGGAAGCATCGTGGGCCGGAAATTATCGTGCGGGCGGCCAGGGGGCCCAGGGGAAGGGCCGTTCGTCGGAATCAGCGGATTGGAACAGCGCTACCTGGTCCAGCCACAACCCCAAGGACCGGCCGAAATTCGCAATGAATCCGTTGGGCTTGCCCGCAATCAGCAGTGACAGGAACTGCACGACGGCGATCAGGGTCAGAAGCGTTTGGGCGATGCTGAAAGCGACGATGAAGAACAGCATGAACAGGCCACGATGCCAGATCGGGCGGCGGCTTTCTCGCGATTGTCCGGTTTCATCCGCATGATTGTGATCGTCGGCGGCAGACATGGGGAGCGTCCTTTGTGATGTGTTGCTCCGCCTCAGGTGAGGATTGCCGGCGACGGGTTCAAGTGGGACGGGCTGCCGCACTTGGTCCAAGTCGAGGCCGCGCACGAAAAAGGCGGGGGCACCGGGCCCCCGCCTGGTCTCTTGACGTGACAAACCTGGATCAGGCGACGTCGAAGCGGTCCGCTTCCATCACCTTGGTCCAGGCGGCGACGAAGTCGTTGACGAACTTCTTGCGCGAGTCGTCCTGGGCATAGACCTCGGCCAGAGCGCGGAGCTGTGAGTTCGATCCGAAGACCAGATCAACCCGGGTGCCGGTCCACTTGACCTTGCCGGTCTTGCGATCGCGGCCCTCGAACACGTCCTCGTCACCGGCGCTGGGCACCCATTCGGTGCCCATGTCGAGCAGGTTGACGAAGAAGTCGTTCGTGAGCGCGCCGCGCTTCTTGGTGAAGACACCGTGCTTCGAGCCGCCGGTGTTCGCACCGAGGACCCGCAGGCCCCCGACCAGCGCCGTCATCTCGGGCGCGGTCACGGTCAGGAGCTGGGCGCGGTCAATCAGCATCTCCTCGGGCGAGCAGGCGAACTTGGCGCGCTGGTAGTTGCGGAAGCCGTCCGCCTCCGGCTCGAGGACGGCGAAGGAGTCCACATCTGTCTGCTCCTTCGTGGCGTCCATGCGGCCAGGGGTGAACGGCACCTTCACCTTGTGACCAGCCTTTGCCGCCGCCGCCTCGACCGCAGCCGTGCCACCAAGAACGATCAGGTCGGCCAGCGAGACCTTCCGGCCGCCACCAGCGGACTCGTTGAACCCTTTCTGGATGCTCTTCAGTTTGCGGAGAACCTTGGCGAGACGGGTGGGCTGGTTCGCCTCCCAATCCTTCTGCGGCGCCAGCGCGACCCGGGCGCCGTTCGCCCCGCCGCGCTTGTCGGAGCCGCGAAAGGTAGAGGCCGAGGCCCAGGCCGCGAAGACCAGGTCAGCGGTCGAGAGGCCGGAATCGAGGATATTGTCCTTCAGCGCGGCAATGTCCTTGCCGCGGACCAGCTTGTGGTCGACCTCTGGGATCGGGTCCTGCCAGATCAGATCCTCCTTCGGAACCTCCTTACCGAGGTAGCGCGACTTTGGACCCATATCGCGGTGGGTCAGCTTGAACCACGCGCGCGCGAAGGCGTCTGCTAACTCGGCCGGGTTGTCGTGGAAGCGGCGCGAGATCTTCTCGTATGCCGGGTCCATGCGCATCGCAATGTCGGCGGTCGACATGAAGATGGGCACGCGCTTCTTCGGGTTCTCCGGGTCGGGTGCCATGTCCTTCTTCTCGAGGTTCTTTGGTGTCCATACCCAGGCTCCGGCGGGGCTCTTCACCACCTTCCAGTCGTATTTGAAGAGCACATCGAAGTAGCCGTTGTCCCACCGGGTCGGGTTGGCGGTCCAGGCGCCCTCAAGGCCCGAAGTGATGGTGTCGCGGCCCTTGCCCGATTTATACGACGAGAGCCAGCCGAGGCCCTGCGCCTCGATCGGCGCGCCCTCCGGTTCGGGGCCGACATGCGAGGGATCGCCCGCGCCATGCATCTTGCCGAAGGTGTGCCCTCCGGCGGTCAGAGCGACGGTTTCCTCGTCGTCCATCGCCATTCGCGCAAAGGTCTCGCGGATGTCGCGGCCCGAGGCGACCGGGTCGGGCTTGCCGTTCGGGCCTTCCGGGTTCACGTAGATCAGGCCCATCTGCACGGCGGCCAGCGGGTTTTCCAGGTCACGGTCGCCCGAGTAGCGGTCGTCGCCGAGCCAGGTGTCCTCGGATCCCCAGTAGATGTCCTCCTCGGGTTCCCAGACATCCTCGCGCCCGCCGGCGAAACCGAAGGTCTTGCCGCCCATCGACTCGATTGCGCAGTTGCCGGCCAGGATCAGCAGGTCAGCCCAGGAGATCTTGTTGCCGTATTTCTGCTTAATCGGCCAGAGAAGCCGGCGCGCCTTGTCCAGATTGCCGTTATCCGGCCACGAGTTGAGCGGCGCGAAGCGCTGGGTGCCCGAGCCCCCGCCGCCGCGGCCGTCGCCCGTTCGGTAGGTACCGGCGCTGTGCCAGGTCATTCGGATGAAAAGCCCGCCGTAATGCCCGTAATCGGCCGGCCACCAGTCCTGGCTGTCGGTCATCAGCTTGTAGAGGTCCCGCTTAAGGGCCCGGAGATTCAGCTTCTTGAACTCGTCGGCGTAATTGAAGCCGTTGCTCATGGGATCGGAGAGCGCGGAATTCTGATGAAGCATTTTCAGGTTCAACTGGTTCGGCCACCAGTCGCGGTTCGACCGGGTGCCAAAGGTTGTGTGGCCCATTACGGGGCACTTCAGATCGCCATCCATATCCACTCTCTCTGCTGGTAGGTTCGGTTGCTTGCCGCTCCGGGAGGGAGCATGCCTCCCGATGACAAAAGATTAGAATGATTCGAAACTAGTCCGCCGCGCCGGTAAGGTGAAGGTGCTTTCGCCGGTGACGGCAAGATTTTTTTACAACGGAAAGCGCGCCGCCCGGGCAGGAGCGATTCAGCGTTCCGGTCTATTCCTGCCCGCGGCGTGCGGCTCTGCTATAGTCGGCGCGCGGCTCGCATCGACGGAGATTGCGGAATGAAGATCAACGGCAAACCCTGGCGTCCGGTCTGGCTCGAGAATGATGGTTGGGCTGTGGGGATCATCGACCAGACGAGGCTGCCCTTCGCCTTTGAGACGTTGCGGCTCGAGAACCTGGACCAGGCCGCCCATGCGATCAGCGCGATGCAGGTGCGCGGCGCGCCGCTGATCGGGGCGACTGCCGCCTTCGGCATGGCGCTGGCGATGCGGCAGAATGCATCGGACCCCAATTTGGGTGCAGCTTATGACCGGCTGCTGCGCACCCGGCCGACGGCGATCAATCTGAAATGGGCGCTGGATGACATGCGCCAACGCCTGGCACCGATCGCGCCGAACGAGCGCGTTCCGGCGGCCAATGCGCGCGCGGCCCAGATCGTCGAGGAGGATGTCGAGATCAACCGCATGATCGGTGTCCATGGTCTGGACCTGATCCGCCAGATTGCGGCCAAGAAAGACGGACCGGTCAACATCCTGACCCACTGCAATGCCGGGTGGCTGGCGACCTGCGACTGGGGCACGGCGACCTCGCCCATTTACCAGGCGCACGACGCGGGAATTCCAGTCCATGTCTGGGTCGACGAGACCCGGCCGCGAAACCAGGGTGGCCACCTGACCGCTTGGGAGCTGATGAACCACGGCGTGCCGCACACCGTGATCGTTGACAACGCGGGCGGGCACCTGATGCAGCGGGGCGAGGTCGACCTTTGCTTCACCGGAACGGACCGGACGACTGCGACGGGCGATGTCTGCAACAAGATCGGCACCTATCTGAAAGCGCTGGCGGCGCAGGATAACGGCGTGCCGTTCTATGTGTGCCTGCCCTCGCCGACGATCGACTGGACCGTGCGCGACGGCATCGCCGAGATCCCGATCGAGGAGCGGAACGCCGCCGAGGTGACGAATGTCGCGGGCCTAGCGGAAAATGGAGCCGTTGTTCAGGCCCGGGTGGTCTCGCCAGGATCATCAGCCGCAAACCCGGCCTTCGACGTGACGCCCGCGCGGCTGGTCACGGGGCTGGTGACCGAACGCGGGGTGGCAGAGGCCACGGCCGAGGGGCTGGCGGGCCTTTTCCCGGAGAAGGCGGCCTGAGCGCCGGTGATTATTCGCCGCAAGACTTATGCCACGGCAGCGCCTATATTTGAGAGGCTTAACGTAGGAGCACCCATGGCCGAAAGCCCGCAGCCTAGCCGCCCGCGACATCCGGAAAAGTCCCATAGGGCCGACAATCCCAGTCCGAAAAAGCCGGACTGGATCCGGGTCAAGGCGCCCAACTCGCCGGGGTTCTTCAAGACCAAGTCGGTCATCAAGGAGCACGGGCTGGCCACGGTCTGCCAGGAAGCCGGCTGTCCGAATGTGGGCGAGTGCTGGGCGCGAGGCCACGCCACCATGATGATCATGGGCGAGATCTGCACCCGTGGCTGCACGTTTTGCAACGTGTCCACGGGGCGGCCCGATTCGCTCGATGTTTTCGAGCCTGGCCGGGTCGCTCAGGCCGTCGAAAGGCTGGGGCTTACCCACGTTGTCATCACCTCCGTCGACCGCGACGACCTGGAGGACGGGGGTGCCACCCATATCGCCCAGACCATCCGCGCGGTCCGGCGCAAATGCCCGGAGACCACCATCGAGGTGCTGACGCCTGATTTCCTGCGCTGTCCGGATTCGGCGCTGGAGAACGTGGTCGCAGCACGCCCCGACGTGTTCAATCACAATCTGGAAACGGTGCCGGGACTTTACCCAGAGGTCCGCCCTGGTGCCCGCTACTTCCACTCACTGCGGCTTCTCCAGCGGGTGAAGGAATTGGATCCGGCCATGTTCACCAAGTCGGGCATCATGGTGGGCCTGGGCGAGGACCGGCAACAGGTCGCTCAGGTCATGGACGACATGCGTGCGGCGGATGTGGATTTCCTGACCATCGGGCAATATCTGCAGCCGACCCGCAAGCATCACGCGGTGGCCAGATATGTGACGCCGGAGGAATTCGAGGCCTACGAGCAGGCCGCCTATTCCAAGGGGTTCCTGATGGTCTCGGCCACGCCGCTGACCCGGTCGAGCTATCACGCGGGCGACGATTTCCGGCGGCTCCGCGAGGCGCGGCGGCAGAAGTTGGGCGAGGCGTAATCTAGTCTCCGCCGAACTCTACCGCCCCGATATAGGGCAGGTTCCGGTTGCGCTGGGCGTAATCGATACCGTAGCCGACGACGAATTCGTCCGGGATTTCGAACCCGGTCCATCGCGCCCGGATCTCGACCTCGCGGCGCGAGGGTTTCGACAGAAGGGCGCAAACCTCGAGCCGATTCGGCTTGTGCGTTGCCAGCAATCTTAGGACGTGTTTCAGCGTGTGGCCCGTATCGACGATGTCCTCGACCACCAGCACGTCGCGCCCTTCGATTGGCGAGCGAAGGTCCTTCAGGATGCGCACCTCGCGCGAGCTTTCGGTTTCGTTGCCGTAGGACGAGGCCTCGATGAAATCGACCTCGACGGGCAGGTCGAGCCGGCGCACCAGATCGGCGATGAAGACGAAGGAGCCGCGCAACAGGCCGACGACCACCAACTTTTCAGTACCCTCGAAGTGGTCGTTAATCTGATCCGCCAGCACGTCGATCCGCTCTTCGATCTGCTGTGCGGTGATCAAGGGCCGTACGGAATAGCTATCGCTCATTGGTCGAACACATCGCTTAGACGATCAGGAGCCGTCACCATTGCATCATGGCCGGTTGCGATCTCTGTGAGCGGCCAGCCCAGGTCGCGGGCGCGGTTCAAAGATCCCTCGACATTGCCGTAGAGCGGGTCGACGCAGAGCACGTACTCCGCTGGCAGGCCATTTGCAGGGTCGGGGCCGAGGCTTAGCGACGACGTGAACGTGCGGAGCGGATGGGGCGTCATACGGGAATCAATCCATACCGCGTCGTCCGTTTGCGTGACCCCGAATGCCGCCGCGGGCGGTGGCGGAATACTGAGGCCGCCGCTCGATTCCTCGGCTTGACGGGTGCGCTCGGCTACAACGCCAGGCGGAAAATCCTCGAACGGCGCCCGCCCGTTGATGGGCACCAGGGCGTCGAAGTAAACCAGGCGCTGAATTCGGTCAGGCACCCGCGCCGCCGCGCCCGAAATTGCGTTGCCGCCGAAGCTGTGGCCGACCAGGACAACCTGATCCAGATCCTCCCAGATCAGGTGATTCACCAGATCGTCGGTGAAGACTTCCAGATCGATGTCCGGCGACATCAGGTGCGCACGTTCGCCGAGCCCGGTCTGGGTCGGCGCGGTCACCCGATGGCCGCGGTCGCGCAGGATGCTGGCGACACGCTCCCAACACCATCCACCATGCCAGGCGCCGTGGAGCAGCACGAAAGTTTGGGATCGGTGCGACATGCCTCCGCCTCGCTCGCTCGCTCGCTCGCCTGTCGTTTTCCCGTGCGGCTCAAAGTGGCCGGGATCGGATAGGGCGGTCAATGGCCAATACTCTCGAACGCTTGTCCGCATCGTGACAGCGGGCGGGCTTGCCTTTGCACCGGCCATGGCTAAGAACCCTGTGACCGATCCGGGGGAATGATTCCGAGCCGAGTGCCAAGCGCCCATGCCCATCCATACCGAGAAACGCCGAATGCCCTATTCGGCGGACCAGATGTTCGCGCTGATCGCCGATGTCGCGTCCTATCCCGAATTCCTGCCCTGGTGCTCGGGCTGCCGCATCCGCGGCCGCACGCCAGGCCCGGACGGGACCGAGGTGATCGAGGCTGACCTGATCATCAGCTTCAAGCTGTTCCGCGAGCAATTTGGTAGCCGGGTGACGCTCGACCCTGCCGCGAAGAAGATCGACGTGGCCTATCTGGAAGGGCCGTTCCGGTATCTGAACAACCACTGGCTTTTCGACCCTGTTGGCGAGGACGCCTGCGAGGTGGATTTCTTCGTCGATTTTGAGTTCCGGTCGAAGACCCTGCAGGCAGTAATCGGGATCGTCTTCAACGAGGCCATGCGCCGGATCGTACGGGCCTTCGAGCATCGGGCGGAGCAGTTGTACGGGAAGCGGGGAGCCTGATCGGGCGCCGCTTCGGCAAAGGCAAATGATACTTCCCGGGGGGATTGAAATCTTAGCCCGGCACCCACCGCCGCGAGATTTCGTCGCGCGCCTCATAGCTTGCCTCGAAGATCGGGGCGGCCAAGGTGGCGCGCACATGAAGAACGTCCGTTCCGGTATTCTTGAAGCCGTGCAACGTCCCGGCAGGGATAACGACGGACTGATCCCGGTGGATATCGGCCTTTTCGTCGCCGACCCAGATTTCGGCCGTGCCTGCGACCACCTCCAGCACCTCCTCGACCGCGTGCAGATGCGTCGGCGCGCCCAGCCCCGGATCGCACCACTGCTCGAAAATGCAAAGCTGCCGCGCATCTCCGATCGCGGAGATCCGCATCTTTGTCATTACCCCCTGGCGCCATTCTTCGAGCGGCGTCGCCGCATGATCGCTGATCTTCATTGCCGTCACCTCCCGGTCGCGCCGCAACCTTAGGTCCAATTCCGAATCTGCGTCCATAGTCGCTCTTGCACCGGGTACGAGGCCGCGTTACCTCCCCGTTCATGACATCAGGATCGTCCGCGGAAATCTCCCCGGGCGCCGTCATTATTGGCGGCGCGCCGGAAGGGTACGACGCAAAACTGGTGGCCGATCTGGTCGCCCGTGCGGGCGGACCTGTCCTGCATGTGGCCCGCGACGATGCTCGCGCGGCGGCGATGGCCGAGGCTTTGGCGGTCTTCGCGCCGGATCTGCCGGTCCTCACTTTCCCGGCCTGGGATTGTCTGCCCTACGACCGGGTCTCGCCCAACCCCGAGATCGCAGCGGCGCGAATGGCGACGCTGGCGGCGCTTTCCCACGGCTTTGACCGGCCGAGCGTGATCCTGACCACGCTCAATGCCGCGACCCAGCGCGTGCCGGCCCGCGATGTGCTGGCCGAGGCGAGCTTCACCGCCCGGGCCGGCTTCCAGGTGGATGTGGAGGCCCTGACCGCGTGGCTGACCCGGATGGGCTTCAACCGCGCCTCGACCGTGATCGAGCCGGGTGATTTCGCGGTCCGGGGCGGGATCATCGATATCTTCCCGCCGGGCCAGGAAAACCCGGTCCGGCTCGACTTTTTCGGTGACGTGTTGGAGAGCGCCCGGCGCTTTGATGCCGAGAGCCAGCGCACGATCGAAACGATCCAGAGCGTGGAACTGGCGCCGGCTTCCGAGATTATCCTCGACGAGGCCGCGATCACCCGGTTCCGCATTCGCTACCGCGAGGTCTTCGGCGCGGCGCGGCTGGACGACCCGCTCTATGCCTCGGTCTCCGAGGGCCGTAAGCACCAGGGGATGGAGCACTGGGCGGCGCTGTTCCACGAGCGGCTTGAGACGCTGTTCGATTTTCTGCCTGGTGCGCCGGTGACCCTTGACCACCAAGTCGCCGAGGCATGCACGGCGCGGCTGGACATGGTCCAGGACCACTACGAAGTGCGCCGCGAAGCCGCCGAGAACGCAGCGCGGGGCGATGTTCCCTATCAGCCGTGTCCTCCGGAGATGCTGTATCTGAGCATGGAGGAGTGGGAGGAGGCGCTCGGTGACCGGCCGAGCCGCGCCTTTTCGCCCGTGCAACTTCCCCTCGGCCCGGGCGTGATCGATGCGGGCGGACGGATCGGCCGCTCGTTCGCGCCCGAGCGCCAGCAGGAAGGCGTGAACCTCTTCCAGGCGCTGGTCGACCATGCGCGGGCGCGGCTGAAGACGGGTCCGGTGGTCGTGGCGTCCTATTCCGAGGGCGCGCGCGAGCGGCTGGGGACGCTGCTGAGCGACCACGGGCTGGAAGGCGCGCGCGAGGCGCGCAACTGGGCCGATGTGAAACCCGGGGTCAATTTGATGGTCTGGGGCCTGGAGCAGGGGTTCCAGACCGCCGAAACCACGGTGGTTTCCGAGCAGGACGTGCTGGGCGACCGGCTGATCCGCCGGGCACGCCGTGGGCGCCGGGCCGAGAACTTCCTGACCGAGACCCAATCCTTGAGCGTCGGCGACCTGGTCGTGCATCTGGACCACGGTGTCGGGCGTTATCAGGGGCTCGAGACGATCACCGCGGCGGGCGCCCCGCACGAATGCCTGGTGCTGGAATATGCGGGCGGCGACAGGCTTTACCTGCCGGTTGAGAACATCGAGCTGCTCAGCCGCTATGGTCAGGAGATGGGCCTGTTGGACCGCCTGGGCGGCGGCGCCTGGCAGGCCAAGAAAGCCCGGCTGAAGGAGCGGGTCCGCGACATGGCGGACAAGCTCATCCGGGTGGCTGCCGAGCGGGCGCTGCGGACGGCCGAGGTGCTGGAGCCGGATACGCCGGCTTACTCCCGCTTCGCCGCACGGTTCCCCTATCAGGAGACCGACGACCAACGGAAAGCGATCGAGGACGTGCTGGGCGATCTTGCATCGGGCCGTCCGATGGACCGGCTGGTCTGCGGCGATGTCGGATTTGGCAAGACCGAGGTGGCGCTGCGCGCCGCTTTTGCTGCTGCGAGCGCGGGCATGCAGGTGGCGTTGATCGCGCCGACCACGCTGCTGGCGCGCCAGCATACCAAGGAATTCGCCGAGCGCTTCCAGGGCACCGGGCTGCGTGTCCGCCAGCTCTCGCGTTTTGTCTCGGCCAAGGAGGCGGCGGAGACCAAGAAGGGCATGGCCGACGGCTCGATCCCCATCGTCATCGGCACCCATGCGCTGCTCGGTAAGGGGATCAAGTTCTGCCATCTGGGTCTTTTGATCATCGACGAGGAACAGCATTTCGGGGTGTCGCACAAGGAGCGGCTGAAGCAGCTCCGCTCGGACGTGCATGTGCTGACCATGACCGCGACTCCGATCCCCCGGACCCTGCAATTGGCCATGTCGGGCGTACGCGAGCTCTCGATCATCGCGACCCCGCCGATCGACCGGCTGGCGGTCAGGACCTATGTGAGCCCCTTCGACAAGGTGACCCTGCGCGAGGCCTTGCTGCGCGAGCATTACCGAGGCGGGCAGAGCTTCTTCGTGGTGCCACGGGTCGCCGATATCCCGGATGCGGAGGCTTTCCTGAAGGACGAGGTGCCCGAGGTCAGCTACGTGATCGGCCACGGGCAGATGGCGGCGGGCGAGCTCGACAGCCGTATGAACGCCTTCTATGACGGCAAATACGATGTGCTGCTGTCGACCACAATCGTGGAATCCGGGCTCGACATCCCGACTGCCAATACCCTGGTGATGCAGCGGGCCGATATGTTCGGGCTGGCGCAGCTATATCAGATCAGGGGCCGGGTGGGCCGCTCGAAGCTCCGCGCCTACGCCTATCTGACCACCGAGCCCCGGAAACCGCTGACCCCCCAGGCCGAGCGGCGGCTGAAGGTGCTGGGGTCGTTGGACACGCTCGGGGCCGGGTTCAACCTGGCCTCGCATGACCTGGACATTCGCGGCGCCGGGAACCTGCTGGGCGAGGAGCAGTCGGGCCATATCCGCGAGGTGGGTTTCGAGCTTTACCAAGACATGCTGGAGGAAGCGATCGCTCGGATTAGGGCGGGCGAGGCCGGTGTCCCGGTCGAAGCGGACGAGACCTGGGCGCCGCAGATCAATCTGGGCGTGCCAGTGCTGATCCCGGAGGACTACGTGCCCGATCTGGATGTGCGGCTCGGGCTCTATCGGCGCCTATCCGGTCTCGAGAGCCGGGCCGAGATGGAGGGCTTCGCCGCCGAGCTCCACGACCGGTTCGGCAAGCTGCCGGGTGAAGTCGAGACCCTGCTGCGCGTCGTGCGGGTCAAGACCATGTGCCGCCGCGCCGGGATCGCCAAGCTGGATGCCGGGCCGAAGGGCGCAACCATTCAATTCCGCCACGACAAATTCGCCGATCCGGCGGGGCTGGTCGACTTCATCCAGGACCAGCGGGGCCTGGCCAAGATCCGCGACAACAAGCTGGTGGTCCGCCGGAACTGGTCGACCGAGAAGGAGCGGGTCACCGGCGCCTTCATCATCGCGCGTGACCTGGCGAAGATCGCCGGGGCGGCGAAGAAGGCGGCGTGATGGGTGGACACATCTATCAGCGTCTATATCAGATTAAAAAATGTCTAATTTAGACGATGTCTATCTGATACTTGACAGACCATGTCTCAGATCAGACATAGAAACAAAGGAGCAGGTTAGGGAGCAGGTTAGGATGCGCAACGATTTCTCACGAGAGGCTCTACTCGAGTTTCTGGACTACCTGAGCGAGAAGGGCTTAGCTAACAAGAACACGATTGTGGGCAGAAAGGCTGCGGCAAATAACGTGCTGTCCATCTTGAACGAACAGGAAGCGGCAGACCTTCGATCGATTGATCTCACTGATGTGGAGGTGAGGTTTCAGAACCTTATGGGATCGAAATACACTCCGAAGAGCTTGCAGGTTTACCGGTCGCGTGTCGGGAAGGCTGTGCGCGACTTTCTTCGGTACAAAGAGAATCCTGCGAATTTCAGGGTTCGGTCGTCGCAGGGAACGAGGAAGGCACGAGGCAAGGCACCCAACGACCAGGGGAACGACGCTGCTGAGCGCAACCGAGTGGATCACGATGTCGGTGGTGTTGCGCGGGCTGATACAGTGAATATCCCCGTGCCGCTCAGGCCGTCGTGCATCGTTCAATTAAACGGCGTACCGGTCGATCTGACGCCGCACGAAGCGCGAAAAATTGCCAATGTTGCAATTGCAATGGCCCAGGGCGAGACAGAATAAGCGCTCCCTTCCAAAAGGAGCGCTTTTGCTCCAGTCTCTGGAGCGGTCCGGACTGCTAGGGATCGGGATTCCAAGCCCTTTCCCTAGCAGCTCCGCTACGAAATCTAGGCTTTTGCAAAAAACTTTACAAGGATGAGGCAAAAACGCATTAGCTCTGTATGTCGATTTATTGAAATCTCGACTTGAGGAGATTGGTTAGATCGACGCCGATTGAGCAGGCCGGTGCACAAGCAATCCGTATGGTCACCGATTGATCTAAAACAACGAGCCCGGCAGCCGTTAGTGCTTTGCTGTCTGTTATCGAAGACGCGGCGCGCACCGGACGGGAGGGCCCGATGATATCGCTCGAAGATTGCATCGGCATGTGCGGGCTGACCGAGGACGAGGTCTCGGCGATCGCCGAGCACGAGCACCTGTCCGAGGTTTCGGCGGCGGCGCTGGCCGACTATCTTCTGCACCTGCCAAAGGGCGCTCACGTGATCAAGGAGATGATGCGCGACGACATCCGTCACGCCATCCGGAGCGGTGATACCTATCATGCGCGCCAACTGATCGCCGCGATGCATCACTTCCTTCAGGAGCACCCGGACGCGGCGTGCGGCCAATGACGGGGTCAACGCCGCCCTACCAATTGTGGAAGATGAACCCGAGGAAGTTCAGCAAGAGCTGCGCCGCGAGGATCTGGGTCGAGCCTGACGGATCGTAATCGGGCGCCACTTCCACCAGATCTATACCGACGACGTCGTTGCGCCGGGCGATGCCCTGCAACAGTTCCAACACCTCATAGTACAAAAAGCCGCCGTGACTTGGCGTGCCCGTGCCGGGCGCGATCGACGGACAGAAGGCGTCAATATCGATCGTCACGTAAAGCCGAGCACCATCCGGAATACGCTCTATTACGCCCGCGACGCCCAGCTTGCGGGCCTGGCGCACGGAAACGATGTTCGATCCCATGGCGCGGGCGTCTTCGTAGCCCTCGCGCGCTGTCGACGAGACGTTGCGAATGCCGACCTGCGTCAGACCCGTCACATAAGGCTTCTCAGCAGCCCGGCGCATCGGGTTACCGTGACCATGGCGCACCCCGTGGCGTTCGTCGACGAAATCCAGATGGGCGTCGATCTGCAGGATGTGGATGTCGCCCTGGCTCTCGAAGGCGTCGATGCAGGGAATGTTGACCGAGTGGTCGCCGCCGATCACCACTGGGAGGGCCTTCGCCTTTAGGATCTTGCGAACACCGTGGGCGATGTTGGCGTGGCTTCGCTCGGTGTCCGTATGCACGATGTCGGCGTCGCCCAGATCGACGATCCGCACATCCCCGCCCAGATAGGTGGCGTCGTCCTCGTGGTCATAGGCCCCCGCGTGGCCAAACGAGAAAAGCGTCGAGGCCTCGCGCATGGCCCGCGGCCCGAAGCGCGCGCCCGAGCGCCATTGGGTCCCGAAATCAAAGGGGGCACCCAGGATGCAGGCATCAGCTTGAATGTTGTCCCAATCCTCGATGTAAGGGCGCTTGCCGAAAGTCGCGATCCCGACAAAGGGCAGGTTCAACCGCCCGCTCTCATAGCCGTGTCCGCTCATGCTTGCTTCTCCTCACATTTGGCCCGATCCGACCTTAGCCGCCGACCGGCCTAAGCCGGAAGCCCGAGAATGGCTCTTTCCTTCCGCGGCGCGACGTGAG
Organism: Paracoccaceae bacterium; assembly: GCA_029862205.1. Classification (GTDB taxonomy): domain Bacteria; phylum Pseudomonadota; class Alphaproteobacteria; order Rhodobacterales; family Rhodobacteraceae; genus Thermohalobaculum. The sequence goes on along the minus strand of JAOTXT010000017.1, from coordinate 31,801 downwards.
ATAGGGGGGCGCCAACACCGTAGCTCCAGGAAGGATTCTTATGGAGATTCGTGAGGCTCTCACCTTCGATGATGTTCTGCTTGTCCCTGGCGCGTCCGAGGTGATGCCGTCGGATGCCCAGACCCGCACACGGGTCACGGGCGAGATCGAGCTGAACATTCCGCTTTTGTCCTCGGCGATGGACACGGTGACCGAGGTCACCATGGCGATCGCCATGGCTCAGGCAGGCGGCATGGGCGTGGTCCACCGCAATCTGGGGGTCGAGGAGCAGGCCGCGCAAGTGCGCCAGGTAAAGCGCTTCGAATCCGGGATCGTCTACAGCCCGGTCACCTTGCGGCCCGATCAGACGGTCGGCGATGCCCAGGCGTTGCAGGACCAATACAACATTACCGGTTTCCCGGTGGTGGATGCGGAGAACAGGCTGCTCGGCATCCTCACGAACCGGGACATGCGGTTTGCTGACGATCCGAAGACTCCGGTCTCGGCGCTGATGACCTCGTCGAACCTGGCTACCGTGCGCGAGCCGGTGGACCTGGATGCCGCCAAGCGGATGCTGCACGACCGGCGCATCGAGAAGCTGATCGTCGTCAACGAGGCGGGCGAGTGCACTGGGCTGTTGACGGTCAAGGATATCCAGAAGGCGGTGCTGAACCCCCATGCCTGCAAGGATGGGCTGGGACGGTTGCGCGTAGCTGCCGCTTCGACTGTCGGCGACGCCGGGTTCGAACGCTCGGCGGCACTGATCGATGCGGGCGTCGACTTGGTGGTGATCGATACCGCGCATGGGCACTCCGCCGCCGTCGCGCATGCCGTCGAGCGGATCAAGAAGCTGTCGAATTCGGTCCAGGTCGTGGCCGGCAACGTGGCGACGAACGAGGCGACGAAGGCGCTGATCGGCGCGGGCGCGGACGCGGTCAAGGTGGGGATCGGGCCGGGCTCCATCTGCACGACGCGGATCGTCGCGGGCGTCGGCGTGCCGCAGTTGACCGCGATCATGGATTGCGCCGAGGAAGCGGAGAAGAGCGGCAAGCCGGTGATCGCCGATGGGGGCATCAAGTTTTCCGGTGATCTCGCCAAAGCGATCGCGGCGGGCGCCCATTGCGCAATGGTCGGCTCGGCTTTGGCGGGCACCGACGAGGCGCCGGGTGAGGTCTTCCTCTATCAGGGGCGCTCCTACAAATCCTATCGCGGTATGGGCTCGGTCGCCGCAATGGCGCGTGGCTCGGCGGACCGTTACTTCCAGAAAGAGGTTTCGGATACCCACAAGCTGGTGCCCGAGGGTGTCGAGGGCCAGGTCGCCTATAAGGGGCCGGCTGGCGTGGTGATCCATCAGTTGGTCGGAGGTTTGCGCGCGGCGATGGGCTACACCGGCAATCGCACCATCGACCAGATGCGTGAGAGCTGCCGCTTCGTCCGGATCTCGAATGCCGGGATGAAGGAAAGCCACGTCCACGACGTGACCATCACCCGCGAGAGCCCGAACTACCGGGTGGGATAGACCGACCTTGGTGCGGGCTCCCGCATCGCTTATATTTATGGGGCAAAGGAGATGGATCATGAGCAGCGCGATCCTCGCTACCGCCCCTGAAATTGACCTGCCTCAGCGTGATTGGGCGAGGCAGATCAAGATCTTGGGCGGAACTCTTCTAGTCGTTTTTCTGATTTCCCTTGCGCTTTCCCAGCCTGCTGTTTCGGAGAGCTGCGCGGGCACCGCGATGACCGTCTCCGACATCATTTTGCCTGATACCCCCCGTACTGCATGACACCTGCCGCGCGGGTTCAGGCGGCGATCGAGCTTCTCGATCGCTGGCTAGCCTCGGATGCTGGGATGGATCGGCTGCTGGCGCAATGGGGCCGGGCCAGCCGGTATGCCGGATCGGGCGACCGGCGTGCGGTTGCGGATCTGGTCTACGACGCGCTGCGCCGGATGCGCTCGGCCGCCTGGGTCGCAGGCGCCGAGGCGCCGGATGGCAGGGCCCTGTTGCGTGGCAGCCTGATGCTGGACGGGACCGATCCTGGGGCACTATTCAGCGGCGGGGTCCACGCACCAACCCCGCTCAACGATGCCGAGGCCGTGTCGGCGCGACCGCTCGATACGGCGCCAAGGGCTGTACGCCTCGATCTGCCAGACTGGCTGGTCCCCGAACTTTCATACCTGCCGGAAACCGTGCTGGCGCCTCTGCGCCGACGGGCGACGCTTTTTCTACGGGTCAACACGTTGAAGACCGACATGGCAGGCGCCCGGGCGGCGCTGGCCTCGGACGGCGTCGAGACGAAACCTGGCCGGTTATCGCCGCACTGTCTCGCAGTTTCCGAGAACCCGCAACGGGTTCAAGGATCGCGGGCCTTTCAGGATGGTTTGGTCGAGATCCAAGATGCGGCCAGCCAGGCAGTTGCCGAGTTCGCCGCGGCACAACCTGGCGAGACGGTCTTGGATTTCTGCGCTGGGGGTGGCGGCAAGACCCTGTCGCTAGCGGCCTCAATGGCGGGACAGGGCATGCTCTACGCTCATGAAATTTCGCCCACCCGCTTGGCGCAATTGCCGCAACGGGCGGCGCGTGCCGGTGCTCAGGTCACGCTGGTCGCGCCTGAAGATGTGGGCGGCCTCGCGCAGTCGTGCGATTTGGTGCTTGTGGACGCACCGTGTTCGGGGTCAGGCGCGTGGGCGCGGAACCCGGACGCAAAGTGGCGCCTGACGCGCCAGGGCCTGGAAGACCTGATCGAGGCGCAGGACCGGATCATGGACGAAGCGGCCATTCTGGTGCGGCCAGGGGGGCGCTTGGTCTATGTGACATGTTCGCTGATCCCGGCCGAGAACGACGCACGTGTGGCGGCGTTTCTGGCGCGCAGTCCGAACTTCCTGGAAGGGCCGGCGCCCTTGCGCCTGACACCTGCCGATGGAGGAGATGGTTTCTTCGCCGCGATGCTTTCCTTCGACCGGGCTGGCTGACGGTTTTGTTAACCCCGAATTTCATGCTTCATTAATCAAATGTGTTGCTCCTGCCTCTGAACAGGGCGCGGTGCTGGAAGGACCGCAGCATGAGTCTTTCGCAGATTCCCGGATTGATCTGTGCCGCTGGCGCAGTGCTGCTGGTTTTCACTCCGAGTGCGGCATTGGCGCTGGATGTCGCAGGAAACTCGTCGCTGCAATGGCTGGTTTTTGCTGCGCTTTTCCTTTGTTTAGCTGGATTTGCCGCAGGAATTCTCGTCTCGGGCGATGGGGCCGCCTGGTGGCGCGGTCGGACCCTGCGCCGCCGCATCGGCGCATTACAGGTGCCCGGCGCGATCACCGGTACCGATGGGCGAATCGGTTGGGCCAATGCACCGATGCGATCCGAGCTTGGGGATCGGTTTTCGGCTTCAGCGCTCGGGATCGGTGAGGTTTTGGCGATCGATGAGGGTGTGATCTATCGTCTGGCGACGCGCGCACGCGAGGTTGGTTTCTCGTTCCAGCCGGTCGAGCACGGCGAGGTTGCCGCAAGCGCCGCCAATGGCAGGCTGCTGACCGCGCGCTATGACGAGCCGGGCCATCTGGTCTGGACTTTGCTGCCGCAGAACAGCCTGTCGCGCGACCAGCCTGTCGCGCAGCCACAGAACCAGGCACGGGTCGCGCCAGTACCAGGCGATGCGAAAGACGGATCCTGGGCGCCCGATCGCCCCGCGGCGCCATCCGATGCCGTTCCCGTGAGGGTCGCCGATGCCGGCGATGACGCCGGTCTTTACGCGCCGTCCGATCCGGTGCGCCAGCAACTCGACAGCGCGTTCGACCTGGTGCCGGTTGCGCTGATCCAGGTCGATTTGGCGGGCCGGATGCAGTCGGCGAACAAGGCGGCGCGAGAGATTTTGGGCATCAATCCGGCGCCCGGAACTGCCTTGGCCGAGCAGATCGAGCCTTTGGGCCGGCCGATGGAGGCGCTGATCGAGGACGCCGCCGAGAGCCCGTCGGGCCAGCGCGAGATGGTTCGCCTTCGCGGCAGCGTCGATGCAGACAGCTTCTTGCAGATCTCGCTGACCCCAACAATGGTCGACGGTAAACCGTCCCTGCTGGCGATGTTGACCGATGTGAGCGAGCTGCGTCAGCTCGAGGACAAGTTCGCCCAGTCCCAGAAGATGGAGGCGGTGGGTAAACTGGCCGGCGGAATCGCTCACGATTTTAATAACGTGCTAACTGCGATCAGCGGGCATTCCGACCTTCTGCTCCTGGGCAAGGACGCCCTGCATCCCGATTATTCGGATTTGATGCAGATTAGGCAGAACACGCACCGGGCGGCGGCACTGGTGCGCCAGCTTCTGGCCTTCTCGCGCAAGCAGACATTGAATCCCGCGCTCCTTTCCGTGCAGGACGTGGTCTCGGACGCACGCTATCTGCTGGACCGGCTCATCGGCGAAAAGGTGTCGTTGGTAATGGAGCATGGGCGCGAGTTGGGCCATGTCAGGGCCGATCACCAGCAGCTGGAGCAGGCGCTGATGAACCTGGTCGTCAACGCGCGCGACGCGATGCCCGGTGGCGGCACGATCACCATCTCGATCCGGAACCTCCGCCTGGATGAACGGCAATCGGTCCGGGGCGTCGAGATACGCGTGGGCGACTACGTGGAAATCTGCGTGGCCGACGAGGGGCCGGGGATCGAGCCCGCCCTATTGGATAAGGTCTTCGATCCCTTCTTCACCACCAAGCCAGTCGGCGAGGGCACGGGGCTGGGTCTTTCGACCGTCTACGGGATCGTCAAACAGTCGGCGGGCTATGTATTCGCTGAAAACAGGCACGAGGGCGGCGCGACGGTCCGGATCCTTCTTCCCCAGGCCCGCGCAGACAAGAAGGGCGAGACGGCGAAGCCGATTCCTGTGCAATCCATCCACCGGTTTGGAGGTCGGCGGGTTGCAGGTGGCGACCTGACCGGCAGCGGCACCATCCTGCTGGTCGAGGACGAGGATCCGGTGCGCGCCTTCGCCGCCCGGGCGCTGACCATGCGCGGCTACGAAGTGGTCGCCGCAGCGGACGCCGAAGAGGCGATGGAGCTGCTGACCGAGAACGAGGACCGGATCGACCTTCTGGTCTCGGACGTGGTGATGCCAGGCATGGACGGCCCCACCTTTGCCGCCGAGGCGCGCAAGCTGAGGCCCGATCTGAAGGTGATTTTCGTCTCTGGCTATGCCGAGGGTTCGTTCCGCAAGAATTTGCAGGATCACGACTTCATGTTCCTGCCGAAACCCTTCTCGTTGACCGAGCTTACCGCCAAGGTGAAGGAGGCTCTGGAAGGGGAGTCATAGGCTTTAACCCTTCCTCAACCATCCTGGGCGACGATTGGAGATAGGCACATTTTGTTCTTTCTTTGTCTGGAATTTTATGAGAACATCACCAGAACATTGTTGCAATTGCAACCCTTCAGGCGATGTGGAATAAGGGAATCAGACAATGAAAGATAACCTGCTGAGGCTGGACGAGAGGCGAGACATGGACAAGCAGAAGGCCCTGGAATCGGCGCTGGCGCAGATCGAGCGCAATTTCGGCAAGGGCTCGATCATGAAGCTCGGCCAGCGCGAGGCGGCGATGGATATCGAGGCGGTCTCGACCGGCTCGCTGGGCCTCGACATCGCTCTGGGGATCGGCGGTCTGCCCAAGGGCCGCATCGTCGAAATCTATGGCCCGGAGAGTTCAGGCAAGACGACGCTGGCGCTTCATGTGGTGGCCGAGGAGCAAAAGCGCGGCGGCACCTGTGCGTTTGTCGATGCCGAGCATGCGCTCGACCCGGCCTATGCCCGTAAGCTGGGCGTCGATGTGGACGAGCTTCTGATTTCCCAGCCCGACGCGGGCGAACAGGCATTGGAGATTACAGATACGCTGGTGCGCTCGGGCGCGGTTTCGGTGGTGGTCGTCGACTCGGTCGCGGCGCTCACCCCGCGCTCGGAACTTGAGGGAGACATGGGCGACAGTTCGGTAGGCGTCCATGCGCGGCTGATGAGCCAGGCGATGCGCAAGCTGACCGGTTCGATCAGCCGCTCGAATTGCATGGTTATCTTCATCAACCAGATTCGCATGAAGATTGGCGTGATGTTCGGCTCACCCGAGACCACCACTGGCGGCAATGCGCTGAAGTTCTACGCCAGTGTCCGGCTCGATATCCGCCGCATCGGCGCGATCAAGGACCGCGACGAGGTGGTCGGCAACGCGACCCGCGTGAAGGTGGTCAAGAACAAGGTGGCGCCGCCCTTCCGCCAGGTCGAGTTCGACATCATGTATGGCGAGGGCATCTCGAAGATGGGCGAACTGATCGATTTGGGCGTCAAGGCCGGCGTGGTCGAGAAGTCGGGCGCCTGGTTCTCCTATGGCGATCAGCGGATCGGACAGGGGCGCGAGAACACGAAAGGGTTTCTGGCCGAGAACCCAGACATAGCGCTGGAGATCGAGGACAAGATCCGTGCCGCCCATGGACTGGATTTCGACCTGCCGGTCGGCGATGCGGAGCCTGGCGAGGGGCTCGAAGACGATATGATCGAGGCATAATCGCTTTACCTCTGCTGCCAACTTGGTTGGACAGAAGCGTCCTGCGGGGCGGTAAATGGGCCGGACGTATGAGCGTCCGGCCCAACTTGCTTCCCAATCTGTGGACAGCCCATCGGGTGCGGGATAAGACATCGCCCGAAACTGCGACTTCCGGCGCGAGGCTGACATGGCGTCCCTGAACGACATCCGCTCGACATTCCTCGGCTATTTCAAGGATCATGACCACGAGGTCGTGGCCTCGTCTCCGCTGGTGCCGCTGAATGATCCGACGCTGATGTTCACCAATTCGGGCATGGTGCAGTTCAAGAACCTGTTCACCGGCGTCGAGACCCGCGATTACAGCCGCGCGGTGACCAGCCAGAAATGTGTGCGCGCCGGTGGCAAGCACAATGATCTGGACAATGTGGGCTACACGGCGCGGCACCTGACATTCTTCGAAATGCTGGGGAACTTCTCGTTCGGTGACTACTTCAAGGAGCGGGCGATCCCGCTTGCTTGGGACCTGGTGACCAAGGAGTTCGGCCTGCCTGCCGAGAAGCTGACGGTCACCATATACCATGACGATGAAGAGGCGGCGGATCTCTGGAAAAAGCATGCGGGCTTGCCGGACGAACGGATCATCCGCATCGCCACTTCGGACAATTTCTGGATGATGGGGCCAATCGGGCCCTGCGGGCCGTGCTCGGAGATTTTCTACGACCACGGGCCCGAAGTTGCCGGCGGCCCGCCCGGCAGCCTGGACGAGGACGGGGACCGGTTCGTCGAGATCTGGAACCTGGTCTTCATGCAGTTCGAGCAGATCGAGGACGGCAGCCGGACCGATTTGCCAAAGCCGTCGATCGACACCGGCATGGGGCTCGAGCGGATGGGGACGGTCCTTCAGGGCAAAAAGGACATCTACGACACCGATCTGATGCGGGCGCTGATCGAGGCAAGCGCCCATGAATCCGACGGCGCGCCGGACGGGCCGGGCAAGGTGCATCACAGGGTGATTGCCGACCATTTGCGCTCGACCGCTTTCCTGATTGCCGATGGGGTGCTGCCCTCGAACGAGGGGCGGGGCTATGTGCTGCGCCGGATAATGCGGCGCGCCATGCGGCACGCGCATCTGCTGGGTGTCGACAGCCCGCTGATGCATCGCCTTGTCCCGTCATTGGTCCAGCAGATGGGCCAGGCGTTTCCGGAGCTCGCGCGCGGGCAAGCCATGATTGCCGAAACGCTGGAGCACGAGGAGAACCGGTTCCGCCGAACGCTTGACCGGGGTTTGGGCCTGTTGGCTGAGGAACTCAACAAGCTCCCGGACGGCGCGCCCCTGCCGGGTGGGGCGGCTTTTCGGCTCTACGACACATTCGGTTTCCCGCTGGACCTGACCCAGGACGCGTTGCGCGAGCAGGGGCGAGCGGTCGATGTCGATGGCTTCAATACCGCTATGGAAGCCCAGAAGGAGAAGGCACGCGCCGCCTGGGCTGGCGCTGGCGGCGCGGCGGAGGAGGCGCTGTGGTTTGACCTGCGCGAGCGCGTGGGCGCGACCGAGTTCCTGGGCTATGACAGCGAGCGCGCCGAGGGGGTGATCCGTGCGCTGGTGCGCGATGGCGCCGAGGTCGAGAGTGCGAATGCCGGCGAGACGGTCCAGATCATCCTGAACCAGACGCCATTTTATGCCGAAGCGGGTGGTCAGGTGGGCGACACCGGGGTGATCCGCGTGGGCCAGGGCCTGGCGCGGGTTCGTGATGTGCGTAAGCGCGTGGGCGACGTCTATGTCCATGAGGCTGAAGTGACCGAGGGCGAGGTCCGGGTTGGCGATGCGACCGAATTGGCGGTCGACGGCGACCGCCGCACCGAAATTCGCGCCAACCATTCGGCGACGCACCTGCTGCACGAGGCGCTGCGCGGGCATCTGGGCGACCATGTGGCGCAGCGCGGCAGCCTGGTCGCGCCTGACCGGCTGCGCTTCGATTTTTCGCATCAAAAGGCGGTGGCACCCGAGGAGATCGCGGCGATCGAGGCCGAGGTCAATGCTTATATCCGTCAGGACGACGAGGTGAGCACGCGGATCATGACCCCGGACGAGGCGCAGGAAGCGGGCGCGCGCGCGCTCTTCGGCGAGAAATATGGCGACGAGGTGCGGGTCGTGACCATGGGACGGCGGCCGGCAGGCGAAAGCGGTCCGGCGGGCGATATCTATTCCATGGAGCTTTGCGGCGGCACCCATGTGCGCCAAACCGGCGAGATCGGCCTGTTAAAGGTGATCGGCGAGGGTGCATCCAGCGCCGGGATCCGCCGGGTCGAGGCGCTGACCGGAGCCGCGGCATTCGAGTATTTGGAAGTGCAGGAACAGGCGCTGGCGCGTGTTGCCTCGGTTCTGCGCGCCCGGCCGGAAGAGGCGCCGGACCGGGTCCAGGCGCTGATGGACGAGCGAAAGGCCCTGCAAGCGGAGGTAACCGAGCTTCGCCGTCAGGTCGCGCTCGGCGCTGGCGGCGCCTCGGCGAACGGTTCCGGCGCCGAGGCGCGTGATATCGGCGGAGTCACGTTCCTTGGCCAGAGGTTGGCGGGCGTCAGCCCCAAGGACCTGCGCGGCCTGATTGACGAGCATAAAGCGCGGCTCGGCTCGGGCGCGATTTTACTAGTCGCCGATACAGGTGGTAAGGTGGCGGTGGCGGCAGGCGTGACCGATGATCTGACCGGGCGTGTCTCGGCGGTGGACCTGGTCCGCGCGGCGGTCGAAGCCGTCGGTGGCAAGGGCGGTGGTGGCCGCCCGGACATGGCCCAGGGCGGCGGGCCGGATGCCTCGAAGGCGGAAGAGGCGATCAAGGCGGCTGAGGCAGTGCTGGCGGGGTGAAGCCGGCGCTCCGCTCGGTCGGCCGGATTAGTCGAGCAACGCCCTCGCGAAGGATTTGACTTGGCGCGGCACCATTGCGCGGACCCGGGGGTAGCGCCGCGACGCGCGCTCGATCCGTCTGAACCAGGTCTTCGCTTCCTCTGGGATTGCGCCTCTAAGCTTCTCGCGGACGGATCCTTTGCTTTGGCTTAAGCGGAACTCGAAAACCAAGTAGCGCGCCGGATCGGGCCCGACGGCGCGTAGGCCATGCGCTTCTCCGGCCGAATAGTAGACGACTCCAAACGGTCCAACCTCTCGATCCAGGGTATTGATTCTGCCGGACAGGACCACGATCGCGACGTCGTATTCATCCCGATGAGGCTCGTAGCCGCCTCCGGGTTGCACGTCGGAGCGATGGATCTTGAGCTTGCTCAGGAAATTCGTCTCACCATTCGCCAACCGCGTCGCGCGATAGGAATCCGCTGTGCCCTGATCGTCGCGTGCCGGTTCGACAATCTTTGCATCGAGGATAGGTCCGGAGGCCCGCGGGGAGCCCCTCCATTTGAACATGAGATAGGTCAGCGGACCCGTCCCGACATTACGCAATGTGTGGTGTTTGAAGGCGGGGTAGTAAACGAACATGCCTGGTCTAACTGGATGGGCGACGGTGTCGGCCACATTGGGGCCGTCACCGACCAGCAGTTCTGCCTCGCCATCCAGAACCATGAGGATTTCTTCCTCAAGATGGCAATGGGGTGGGTGAGGCATCTTGCCTGGGGCCAGAACCGACGCATGGCACGCCATGTGATCGTGAATTTCCGTGACGCCCGAGAACAACGGATATGGTTGCCAGGCTTTTCCCTGCTCCACTCGCAGCGGCAGATCGAGCCGGTGGAGTTCGGTGGAGATGGCAGCGGCGTCTTCGGGTGTTGTTGGCGGTGGCGCAACCTCTAGGTTCCCCGCCAAGTTTCCTGACCCACTGACGAGAATGACGGGCGGAAGCTTGGTTGCTTCAAAACGGAAGGGCCATTCGAACCTCGACGCTACCGGCATACGGACCGCGGAATCGGCGCTCGCGTATTGAAGAAGGAGTGCTGTTCGCGGATGCGTCTCGGAATCGTTGTGCGAGCCGTGCCATATGCGGCCATCGAAGATGATGGCTTCGCCATCGCAAACGTCCGGTTGTATCAACGCCGCGCTTGCGTCCAATTCTCGTGCCCATGCGAGTACCGCGTCATCCGTCGTGGTATCGCGCGAGATGCTGTGGTTGTGCTGGAACTCCTGCACCGGTCTCGAGAAAAGATGTGATCCACTGATGAACTTCAATCCGGTTTCGCGGAACGTGTTGCGAAGTCCGATCCAGATAGAGGCAAAGCGCTGGTCCTGAGCCGCGGACTCGATGTCGACATGCCATCCGTGGCGCTGTCCAGGGTGGCGCTCGAGCAAACTCGCGCCCCAGAGGATGATGTTGTCTCCGATAAGCGGCCGCAGAGCTCCAAGGACGTGCTCGTTGGCAGCGAGATCGAAGATCAGCCGGTCGGTCACCGCGCGGCCCTTGAACCAAGTGGCGGGTTTGTAGCGTTTGCCGAGTTGCAGGTGATTCAGGAGGAGGCTTCGTTGGCCGTCCGTCAGCAGCGGTCCCGCATTCAGAAACCCTTGGGATTTGAACAGGGCGGCGTCACGGGCGCGCAAGCCATTGGCCATAGTGGAATTGTGACGATGGTTATTCACGACCCCGTCCCCCAGACGCACGGCGCACCGCAGGATCGGGCGCGCTTTCGCAATCGCGGTCTACACCGCTGAGGGGAAGTCCTGAGAATTCATACACGAGAGCCATTTGACACACCACGCATTTACCGACGCGTGAATAATAACACCAGAATATCGTGCAAATAAACCCTGATTTGGCACGAATAATTTCGGGCGTCTTCGATGGTTTGTATGGCCGTGTGTTTGGATCGGAGCTGAATGCGAACAGAGGTAACCAATCAATACGCGTATGAGTATTCATCCGTCATGCCCCAGCACATCGCCGGGGCACCAGAAACTCACATCAGCATTGCCAGCGGGTCTTCCAGATAGCCCTTTAAGGCGTCCAGGAACCCGGCGCCTAGGGCGCCATCGATGACCCGGTGATCGACCGACAGGGTCACCGACATCATGGTGCGGATCGCCACCGCGCCGTCGCGGACGACGGGTTCCTGCACCCCGGCGCCGACCGCCAGGATCGAGGCGTGGGGCGGGTTGATCACCGCGTCGAAGTTCTCGATCCCCATCATGCCCAGATTCGAGATCGCGTAGCTGCCGCCCTGATATTCATGCGGTGCCAATTTGCGCTCGCGGGCGCGCGACGCCAGGTCCTTCATCTCGGCCGAGATGACCGACAGCGACTTGGCGTCCGCGTCCCGGATGACGGGCGTAAAAAGCCCGCCCTCGATGGCCACCGCCACCGCCACGTCCGAGGCCTTGAACTGCAGCACCCGGTCGCCGGCCCAGACCGCGTTGCACGCGGGCACCTGCTGAAGCGCGAGCGCACTGGCCTTGATGATGTAGTCGTTGACGCTGAGTTTGATGCCTCGCGCCTCGCCCTTGGCGTTCATCTGGCCGCGCACCTTCAAAAGTTCGTCCAGCTCGATCCGCCGGCGCAGGTAGAAATGCGGGATCGTAATCTTGGCCTCGGTCAGCCGCGCGGCGATGATCTTGCGCATGCCGTCGAGCTCGATTTCCTCGTGCTCGCAATCCGCGTACATCTTGCGGACCATTTCCGTATCCGGTCCCGCAGGCAGTGAGGTGGGTGCGGGCGATGGCGCGGCCGGTGCGGCGCCTGGCTTGGCGGCTTCCACGTCCGCCTTGACGATCCGGCCACGGGGGCCCGAGCCCTCGATCTGACCGAGGTCAAGGCCCTTGCCTTTGGCAATCCGGCGCGCCAGCGGAGAGGCGAAGACGCGCCCGCCGCCGTTGGATTTCGCGGCGGGGGCCGATTGTGGGGCAGGGGCCGCCGCCGGAGGACCGGACCCGTTGCCGGAGGCGGACTTGGGTGCCTCGAGTTTAGGCGCCTCCGCGATGGCGGGCGCGGAGGTGTCGCCGATGTCGTCCGTGCTCTCGCCTTCCTCGAGCAGGACGGCGATCACCGCGTTGACCTTCACCCCTTCGGTGCCCTCTGCAATGATGATCTTGCCAAGGGTGCCCTCGTCGACCGCCTCGACCTCCATGGTGGCCTTGTCGGTTTCGATCTCGGCGATCACGTCGCCGGCGGAAACCTCGTCGCCTTCCGCCTTAAGCCATTTCGCGAGGTTGCCTTCCTCCATCGTGGGCGAGAGGGCGGGCATCAGGATGTTGATGGGCATCGTGTGCGCTCCCCCTCAGCGGTAGCAGACGGATTTGGCGGCATCGACCACCTGGCCGGTTGTCACCAGCGCTAGCTTTTCCAGGTTTGCCGCATATGGCATCGGTACGTCCTTGCCGGTGCAGTTGATTACCGGCGCGTCGAGCCAGTCGAAGGCCTCCTGCATCAGCACCGCCGAGATGTGGTTGCCGATCGAGCAAACCGGGAAGCCCTCTTCGATGGTCACGCACCGGTTGGTCTTCTGGACCGAACGGACAACCGCGCCGGTATCCATGGGCCTTAGCGAGCGCAGGTCGACCACCTCGGCCGAAATGCCCTCGTCCGCCAGCCGGTCGGCGGCTTCCAGCGCATAGGTCATGCCGATCCCGAAGCTGACCAGGGTCACGTCCGTGCCCTCACGCCAGACCCTCGCCTTGCCGATGGGCACGGTGAAATCGTCGAGTTCTGGTACGTCGAAGCTTTTGCCGTAGAGGATTTCGTTTTCCAGGAAGATCACCGGGTTCGGGTCACGGATCGCCGACTTCAGCAAACCCTTGGCGTCCGCCGCCGAGTAGGCCTGGACCACCTTGAGCCCAGGAACGTGCGAATACCAGGCGGCATAGTCCTGACTGTGCTGGGCCGCCACGCGCGCCGCGGCACCGTTCGGTCCCCGGAAGACGATCGGGGCGCCCATCTGGCCACCGGACATGTAGAGGGTCTTGGCCGCCGAGTTGATGATCTGGTCGATCGCCTGCATGGCGAAGTTGAAGGTCATGAACTCGACGATCGGCCTAAGGCCGGCAAAGGCCGCGCCGACACCGATCCCGGCGAAGCCGTGCTCGGTAATGGGCGTGTCGATCACTCGCTTGGCGCCGAATTCGTCCAGCAAGCCCTGGCTGATCTTATAGGCACCCTGATATTCGGCCACCTCCTCGCCCATCAGGAAGACATCGCCGTCGCGGCGCATCTCCTCGGCCATCGCATCGCGCAGCGCCTCGCGCACGGTTTGCTGGACCATCGCGGTACCTTCGGGCCAGTCCGGTGCCTCGGCTGCCGTGGGGGCGGCTGCGGGCTGGGCGGGGGCAGCCGGTGCTGGGGCCGAAGGGGTCGGGGCGGCGGGCGTGGCATCGGCGCCGTTCGACGGCGCGGATCTAGCGCCCGTGGCCTCGGCGGCGGAGGCGTCCTCGCCGTCCTCCAACAGCACGGCGATCAGCGAGTTGACCTTCACCCCTTCGGTGCCTTCCGGGATCACGATCTTGCCGACCTTGCCCTCGTCGACCGCCTCGACCTCCATGGTCGCCTTGTCGGTCTCGATCTCGGCGATCACGTCGCCGGCCCTCACATCGTCGCCTTCCTTGATGTTCCATTTGGCCAGCGTGCCCTCCTCCATGGTGGGCGAGAGGGCGGGCATCAGAATTTCGATAGTCATCGGTATCCCCCCTCAGGCTTCGGCCAGGATGTCGGTGTAAAGCTCGGAGACATCAGGCTCTGGGCTCTCCTGCGCGAAGGCAGCGGCGTCGTTGACGACGGCGCGGATCTCCTTGTCGATCTCCTTGATTGCGTCCTCGTCAGCGTGGCCGCCATCCAGGATCTGCTTGCGCAAACCGTCGATCGGGTCGCGCTCCTCACGCATCTTCGAGACTTCCTCGCGGGTCCGGTATTTCGCCGGATCCGACATCGAGTGTCCGCGATACCGGTAAGTTTTGACCTCGAGGATATAGGGGCCCTTCCCGGCTCGGCAGTGGGCCATCGCCTTCGCACCGGCCGCCTTGACCTTCAATACATCCATGCCGTCGACTTCTTCGCCGGGAATGCCGAATGCTTCTCCGCGTGTGTAGAGCGCGGGTGTCGAGGTCGAGCGTTTCTGCGCAGTGCCCATGGCGTATTGGTTGTTCTCGATCACGAAGATCACCGGCAGCTTCCACAGAGCCGCCATGTTGAAGGTCTCGTAGACCTGGCCCTGGTTCGAAGCGCCATCGCCGAAATAGGTCATCGAGACATGGTCGTTGCCGCGGTATTTGTTCGTGAAGGCGAGGCCCGCGCCCAACGGCACGTTCGCGCCGACGATGCCGTGGCCGCCGTAGAACTCCTTCTCTTTCGAGAACATGTGCATCGAGCCGCCCTTGCCCTTGGAATAGCCGCCCGCGCGGCCGGTGAGCTCGGCCATGACGCCTTTTGGGTCCATCCCGCATGCCAGCATGTGGCCATGGTCGCGGTAGGTCGTGATCACCTGGTCCCCATCCTTACAATTTGCCTGCAAGCCGACGACGACCGCCTCCTGGCCGATATAGAGATGGCAGAAACCCCCGATCAGCCCCATCCCATAGAGCTGGCCCGCTTTCTCCTCGAAGCGGCGTATCAGCAGCATGTCACGATAGTAGCCAAGCAGTTCCTGCGGGTCGGGGGCGTTCTTGCCCCGCGTGGATTTGCGGGCTGCCATGAATGTCTCCTCCGCTGCATCTTCGGCGCCGCGGTTGGCCCGCCGCCTGTTCTGCAAATGACTCTCAGACAAGATTAACCGCTTTGTCAAAGACATCCACGCAAGATCGCGGTCACGAGATTGCCAAATGCCGCTGTGTCCGCGCCTTTGATTGCGGGCGGGCAGGGGAAATTTGAAGGGAATTAGCGGATGAGAAGCTCTTCGCGCCGCGTATAGCCCAGAATCGCCCGGGAGCGCTCGTCCAAGAGGTCGAGGTCGAGATACTCGTTGCCAAGCCGGTCGACGAGGTTTTGACGTGCGGCGCGCTCGGCCTGGATCGCGGCGAGTTCGGCCTGCAGATCAGCTTCCAGACGCTCGGCCTTGTTCAGCGCCGCCAGGCCATGCGGGCCTTGCAGCCCGGAATGGGCGAAGATCACCAGAAACGCGATCAGCAAGACGCAGAACCCGGGGGCAACGAACTGCCCCCAATCCCATCTACTCATTGCTACCCCAAATGGCCATCTCGGGCCGTTCCCTCACATCGCTGCGGCGCAGTTTGAATCAGGCGAATCGAAAAGAAAACCCCTCATCGCCAAGTTTTTTAAGGTTTTTTGCTGACGCCGATGCCGATCGGTTCAACGGCCGGGAAGCACCGAGGCGCCCGCATAGACCGCCATCTCGCCCAGCTCCTCCTCGATCCGGATCAACTGGTTGTATTTCGCCATTCGGTCCGAGCGCGACAGCGAGCCGGTCTTGATCTGCCCGCAATTGGTGGCGACCGCCAGATCGGCGATGGTCGCGTCCTCGGTCTCGCCCGAGCGGTGCGACATGACCGCGGTCATCCGCGAGCGGTGCGCCAGGTCGACCGCCTCCAAGGTCTCGGTCAAGGTACCGATTTGGTTCACCTTGACCAGGATCGAATTGGCCGCGCCCTTAGCGATGCCCTCGGCCAGACGCACGGAGTTGGTGACGAAAAGGTCATCGCCGACCAATTGGCAGCGGTCGCCGATGGCTTCGGTCAGCGCGATCCAGCCCTCCCAATCATCCTCGGCCATGCCATCCTCGATCGAGATGATCGGGTAATCGGAAACGAGCGCTCCCAGATACTCGGCCATCTGGCCCGCATCCAGCACCTTGCTCTCACCCGAGATTTTGTATTTGCCGTCTTCGAAGAATTCGGTCGAGGCGGCGTCGAGGGCCAGATGGACATCCGCGCCCGGCGTGTAGCCCGCCTTCTCGATCGCGCGCATGATGAAGTCGAGCGCGTCCCGGGTCGAAGCGATATTCGGCGCGAAGCCGCCTTCGTCGCCCACATTGGTGTTGTGACCCGCGGCGCTCAGTTCCTTCTTCAGCATCTGAAAGATCTCCGAGCCAATCCTTACGCCATCGGCCAGGGTGTCGGCCGCGACCGGCATGATCATGAATTCCTGGATGTCGATCGGGTTGTCCGCGTGCTCGCCGCCATTGATGATGTTCATCATCGGGACGGGGAGCGTGCGGGCCGGGGTGCCGCCCACATAGCGGTATAGTGGCAATCCAACCGAATGCCCCGCCGCCTTGGCCACGGCCAGGCTGACGCCCAAAATCGCGTTGGCACCGACGCGCGATTTATTCGGCGTGCCGTCGAGCTCAATCAGAACCTGGTCGATCGCCTGTTGACCGGTCGCGTCAATGCCTGCCAGAGCCTCGAAAATCTCGCCATTGACCGCGTCGACCGCTTTCATGACCCCCTTGCCGCCATAGCGGTCGCCGCCGTCGCGTAGCTCGACGGCCTCGTGCGCGCCGGTCGAGGCTCCGGAGGGGACGGCGGCGCGGCCCTCGGCGCCGTCATCCAGCAGGACGTCGACCTCAACGGTCGGATTGCCGCGGCTGTCCAGGATTTCGCGGGCGGTGATGTCGATGATCGCGCTCATGGTGCCTCACTGCAAGGTTGGCCTGGCAGCGGGATATATCAGGCCATGCCGAGGGTAAAGGCGCACCGGGCAGGGCGGACACAATTGTCCGCCCTTCGGGCCGTCAAACGGCGTCTCTAGTTATCGAACCCGGTCTCTTCGATGATCTTCAGCGCTTCGCTGCGCAGATCACCGATCTGCGTCAGGGCGATCGTGTCGGGCGTGAAACTGCCCCAGCTCGAGACCAACTCGGATGGCGCGACATCGTCGCGGACCGGGTATTCGTAGTTGATCTCGGCGTAGAGCCGCTGCGCCTCGGGCGAGAGCATGAAATCGACAAGCCGGGCCGCCGCCTCGCGGTTTGGAGACGACTTGGTCAGCGCCGCACCCGAGATGTTCACATGCGCCCCGCCCGCCTCGAAGACTGGGAAGACGATGCGCACCGCGTCGGCCCAGGGGCGCTGGTCCTCCTTCTCGAGCATCTTGCCCATGTAGTAGGTGTTGCCGATGGCGATGTCGCACTCCCCAGCCCAGACGGCTTTGACTTGGGCCCGGTCATTGCCCTGGGGCTTGCGCGCGAGATTGGCCTTCAGGCCGTCGACCCAATCGCGCGCCGCGTCGGGTCCATGGTGTGCGATCACGGCGGCGACGAGCGCCAGGTTGTAGTAGTGGCTGCCGGGCCGGGTGCAAATTCGCCCCTGCCATTTGGGATTCGCGAGGTCTTCGTACGTCGTAACCGCGCCCTTGGCGACCCGGTCCTTCGAGGCGTAGACCACCCGGGCTCGGGTCGTCAGCGCAAACCAATGACCGCCAGCATCGCGAAGACTTTCCGGCACCGCCGATTCGACCGCGGCCGAGCCATGGGGTTGCGTCAGGCCAGCATCGGTGGCGGCCTTGACGTTGCCGATATCGGCAGTGACGTAGAGGTCCGCCGGGCTGCGATCGCCCTCGGCCTTCAGGCGCTCGATGAGGCCCTTCTTGGCATAAAGCACATTGACCGTGATGCCGGTCTCGCCCGTGAAGGCATCGAAGATCGGCTGGATCAATTCAGGCTGGCGCGACGTGTAGACGTTGACCTCGTCGGCTGCCGCGGCGAGGGCAGAGAAGGCCATTGCAGCGGCGAGAGCGATGGATCTGAGCATCGTTCGGCGACTCCATGAATTGCGGCTAGCTCTCGAATACCCGAGCAAAACCGTTTGTCAATATCTGAGTCAATTACTCAGATAAAATATTCGCGTTCTTCTCTTCGATTTTCGCCCGGTCCCATAATGCGTCCATCTCGGCCAGGCTTGCTTGATCCGGAGCGCGCCCATTTTCCTTAAGAAAGTCCTCTATCACACGGAAGCGACGAGTGAATTTCGAATTTGCGCGACGCATGGCGGCTTCCGGGTCAACCTTCAAATGCCGGGCGAGGTTGGCCAGCACGAAGAGCAGGTCGCCATACTCCTCCTCGATCGTCTCCAGTGTGCCTGCGTCGATCTCTCGCACCAATTCGGCGGCTTCCTCGTTCAATTTGGCGAGCACGTCTTTCGGGTCGGTCCAGTCGAATCCCACGCTGGCCGCGCGTTTGGTCAGCTTCAGCGCTCGGGTCAGCCCCGAGAGGCTGGTGGGTATTCCGTCCAACACGCTGTCGCGCACCTCGCCGCGCTCGGCGCGTTCGGCCGCTTTCATGCCCTCCCAATCCACGTCCTCGGGACGTATCGGCTTAGCCCCGGCCTCATCGCCAAAGACATGCGGATGGCGGCGCACCATCTTGTCCGAGATCGCCTCGACCACATCGGCGAGGGCGAAGCTGCCTTCCTCCTCCGCCATCCGGGAATGATAAATCACCTGCAACAGCAGATCGCCCAGTTCATCCTTCAGCGCCGCCCGGTCGCCCCGCTCGATCGCGTCGGCTACTTCGCAGGCCTCCTCGATGGTGTAGGGTGCGATCGAGCAGAAATCTTGTACCCGGTCCCATGGACAACCATCGGGCGCGCGCAACCGCACCATGATCTCGATCAGCCGCTCGATCGCGCCGCCGCCGTCGAATACCAGGGCATCCGATTGCTCCCTGGAAAATTCGGTTTGGGGCAGGGTGCTCATGGGTCTCTCCTTGGGGTCCGTTCGGCGCGGAGGTTCATCAGGTTTCCGGCCATGATGAGTGTGGCGCCGGCGAAGACCGCGACCTCCAAAGCCTCTCCATAGGCCAACATACCGACGATGGCGACGATTGGCAGCCGCGCGAAATCAAGTGGCGCAACGACCGAGGCGGGAGCATGGCGCAGCGCGGAAGCGATGCTAAGATGTGCCGTCAGCCCGCAAATGCCGATGGCCACGACCCATTTGACCGAGCTCGCCGCGGGCAGGGCGATATCGCCGTCGATCCCGGCACAGACCAATCCGAAGACAGCCTGCATCCAGGTCATCCAGAATAAGATGGTCCAGACCGTCTCGGTCCGCGACAGGCCCTTTGTCGCCAGCACGTTGCCGGCAAACCCGATCGCCGCCAGCGCCGCCGCCAGATGGCCGATGCCGAGCGGGCTGATGCCTGGGCGCGCGACGATCAGGATTCCGATAAAGCCGAGGATCAGAGCCAGGACTTGGACCGGCCTCAGGCGCTCGCCCAGCACAAATGGCGCTAGGATCGCGACCCAAAGCGGCGTCGTGAACTCGAAGGCGGCAAACTGCGCCAGCGGCACCAGCGGGACCGCATAGAACCAGAGATTCTGTCCGGTGAAATGGAATACATTGCGTGTGACATGCAGCCGGAACTTGGTCGTGCGCGTCTCGGCCAGCCGGCCGGTCGCGAAGCCGATCGCCGTCACGATCGTCCCTCCGATCAGCGAGCGGTACATCATGGTTTCGAAGGTATCGAGATCGATCGATACCTCGCGCCCGGCAACCGCCATCAGCGTGAAGCTGAACACAGCACCGGTCATCCACAGCGCGGCGCGCCCGGTATTGCCGCTCTCGGAGGCCGGCCGGGCGGATGTGTCGGGCGCGGTCGTCATCGAACCAACGCGCCGCGGCTTTCGGGGTCGAAACCGGCCAAGGCCAGCGCTTCCCAGACGGCAACCTTGGCCAGATTGTACCACCAGGCCATCGCCTCGCGCAGGATGCTGGCCGTGCGCAGCACGTACTTTCCTCTCTCCAGCCCGGTCACCGCTATCGGGACCACATTGGCTTGCCCGAAATAGGCCGCCAGGCGGCGCGCGCGTTCCAGGTGGAACGCATCAGTCAAGACCGCCATGCGCGTGATGCCCCGTTCCTCCGCGATGGCGATGCCGAAACGGATGTTCTCGAAGGTCGTGCGTGCCTGCGGTTCCAGGATGATCGCCTCCGCCGGCACGTCCAACGACACCGCATAGTCGCGCATCAGCGCGGCGCTGCGCCTGCCCGATAGGATCAGGTATTGGGTCTTTCCGGCGCGGTAGAGCGCGACCGCCGCGGCGACCCGGCGTCGGCTGGAATAGCCTGGCACCCCATCCGGATCGACACCACCGCCCAAGACCAGAATTGCTTCGACCGGCTGGTCCGGCCCGGGGCGGATGCCATGACGTTCGAGATTCAGGTGCGACATGACCAACACCGCCAGAGTGGTGACCGCGAACAAGACGATCCCGGCCTTCGCGCAGCGCCAGACCAGACGCGCGATCACTCCCATTCGATCGTGCCGGGAGGTTTCGAGGTCACGTCGTAGACGACCCGGTTGATCCCCTTGACCTCGTTGATGATCCGGTTGGCGGTGCGGCCCAGGAAGTCGTGGCCAAACGGGAAGTAGTCGGCGGTCATCCCGTCGACCGAGGTGACGGCGCGCAGGGCGCAGACATGGTCGTAGGTGCGCCCGTCGCCCATCACGCCGACGGTGCGCACGGGCAGCAGGACGGCGAAGGCCTGCCATATCTCGTCGTAGAGGCCCGCCTTGCGCATCTCATCTAGGTAGATCGCATCCGCCTGGCGAAGGATCTCCAGCTTCTCGCGTGTGATCTCGCCGGGGCAGCGGATGGCGAGACCAGGGCCGGGGAAGGGGTGGCGGCCAATAAATGCCTCGGGCAGGCCCAACTCGTGGCCAAGCGCGCGCACCTCGTCCTTGAAGAGCTCGCGCAAGGGCTCGACCAGCTTCATGTTCATGCGCTCGGGCAGCCCACCCACATTGTGGTGCGACTTGATGGTCACCGAGGGACCGCCGGAAACCGAGACCGACTCGATCACGTCCGGATAAAGGGTTCCCTGTGCCAGGAACTCGGCGCCGCCGGCGTCTGCGGCGTGCTTTTCGAAGACGTCGATGAACAGCCGCCCGATGGTCTTGCGCTTGGCCTCAGGGTCGGTGACGCCGGCCAATTCGCCGAGGAAGAGACCTGACTCGTCCGCATGGACCAGCGGGATATTGTAGTGGTCGCGGAAGAGGGTGACCACTTCCTCAGCCTCGTTCATCCGCATCATGCCTGTGTCGACAAAGACGCAGGTTAGCTGGTCGCCAATTGCCTGGTGGATCAGCACTGCGGCGACCGAGCTGTCGACGCCTCCCGAGAGCCCGCAAATGACTCGGCCCTCGCCTACCTGCTCGCGGATCTGGGCGATCGCCTGGTCCTTGTAGGCGGCCATCGTCCAGTCGCCGGACATGCCCGCGATGCCGTGAGTGAAGTTCCTGAGCAGCCGTGCGCCCTGGGGTGTGTGAACCACCTCCGGGTGGAACATGACCCCGTAGAAGCGCCGCGATGGGTCCGCCAGCACGGCGTAGGGCGCGTTGGGCGAGGCGCCCTGCACATGGAAACCGGGAGGCAGGGCGGTCACCCGGTCGCCGTGGCTCATCCAGACCTCGGCCTCCTCGCCGGGTGCGGCGACGCCCTCGAAAAGCGCGGACTTCTCGGAGAGTTTCACGAAGGCGCGGCCGAATTCCCGATGGTGCCCGCCCTCGGCTTTGCCGCCCAACTGATGCACCATCGCCATTTGGCCATAGCAGATGCCCAGCACCGGGCAGCCGAGCTCGAACAGGCGCTGATTGGCGCGCGGGCTGCCTTCGTCCTCGACCGAGGCCGGGCCGCCCGACAGGATCACCGCCTTGGGCGCCAACCGGTCGATTAGGGCGTCATCCACATGGTTGAAGGGGTGGATTTCGCAGTAAATGTCCATCTCGCGCAGGCGCCGCGCGATCAACTGGGTTACCTGGCTGCCGAAATCGACGATCAGGCAGGTCTCGTGCGCGGGGGGTGTGGTCATCGGGGTCCGGGTTCTCTGCTCGCCTAATGGCGCTCTCTATATGGTGTCGGCCCGGCCCTGTCACCTGCCTGCCACCCCGCATGTCGTAACTGACCGCGAGATAGCCGAAAACATCCGGTTTTGGCCCCCTGCGCAGGTCCATCTATGGATATTGCAAGTGTTCTGACCGCAGTAGGCGCGCCTGGTCCATGGCCGCGACGCTGCCCCACGGAAGGCCGAAAGCATGATTGATAGCACCACCGAGCCGCAGCCGAGCGAAGGGCGCTCTCGTGAAGGCCGGCGCGCCCGCGGTGGGGGCGGCGCCGCCCGCCGCGCCGAGCGGACCGCGACCAAGCTCGAGGCGGCACGCTACATCACTCGCACGGTGCCGAATTTCGAGATCCTGACCGCCGAGGCGATCGAGATCATCGAAGCGAATGCCGAGACCGTCCTTCAGGAGATCGGGGTCAACTTCGTCGACAACCCAGGTGCGCTGGAACGTTGGCGACAGGCCGGCGCCGATGTCCAAGGTGAGCGGGTAAGGATCCCGCGCGGGCTGGCGCGCCAGCTCTGCGCCACCGCGCCCTCGGAATACACCCAGCATGCCCGCAACCCGGAGCGCAGCGTGGTGATCGGCGGCAAGAACTGCGTGCTGGCCCCGGTCTATGGCCCCCCCTTCGTGCGCGACCTGGTGGGCGGGCGGCGCTATGCGACCCTGGCCGATTTCGAGAAGTTCGTGAAGCTGACCTACATGTCGAAATGGCTGCACCATTCTGGCGGCACGGTCTGCGAGCCGACCGATATCCCCGTCAACAAGCGCCATTTGGACATGCTCTATGCCCATATGCGCTACTCCGACAAACCCTTCATGGGGTCGGTGACCGAGCGGAGCCGGGCGGTTGATTCGGTCAAGATGTGCGAGGTCCTGTTTGGTGAGGAGTTCGTCGCCCAGAACACGGTGATGACCTCGCTGGTCAACATCAACTCGCCGCTGACATTCGACTCGATCATGATGGACGCGCTCGAGGTCTATGCCGAGGCGGGGCAGGCGGCGATCGTCTCGCCGTTCATCGTCGGCGGCGCGATGGCGCCGGTTTCGGTGGCAGGCACGCTGACCCAGGTTCTGGCCGAGGTGCTGGCGGGCGTGGCCTATTCCCAGCTGATCCGGCCGGGGGCGCCGGTGATCTTCGGGGCCTTCGTCACGTCGATCGACATGAACTCGGGCGCGCCAACTTTCGGGACGCCGGAGGCCTCGAAAATTCTTTATGGGGCGGGCCAGTTGGCGCGGCGGCTGAACTTGCCGTTCCGTTCAGGCGGGGCGCTTTGCGGCTCGAAGCTGCCGGATGCTCAAGCAGCGTATGAGACCGCGAACACGCTGAATGCCATGCTGTTGGGTGGCGTCAATTTCTGCCTTCACGCGGCCGGTTGGCTAGAAGGAGGGCTGGTCTCGAGCTTTGAGAAATTCGTGCTGGACGCGGATCAGTTGGGTGTCCTTCAGAACTTTGCCGAAGGGGTGGACATCACGGAGAACGGCCAGGCGATGGACGCGATCCGCGAGGTCGGGCCGGGGAACCACTATCTGGGCTGCGCGCATACGCAGGCCAATTTCGAGAACGCTTTCTGGCGGACGCGGGTGCTCGACTACAAGCCCTTCGAGCAATGGGCCGACGAGGGCAGCCGCGATACCTATCAATTGGCGCACGAGCGGGTCGAGCGGATGATGCGCGACTATGTGGCGCCTGATCTGGATCAGGGCACCGACGAGGCGCTGAATGAATTCATCGCCAAGCGGAAGGCGGCGGAGCCAGACGCATTCGTCTGAGGTGTGAGAAGGCCTGGATTCTCACAGTGAGAGCTTTGGATAACGTACTGAAATATATAGCTGAAAAGGTTAATGTTTACCTGAAATTAACAGATTGCCCTGGCTTCCAGGACTGGGGCCCGAATTAGCCCGCCACAGGGACGAAGGTGGGCTCTCGCGAGCCCACCCCACGGTGCTGCGCTGACATGGCGGGATAAATCCCGCCCTACGGTGCGATCGCTTGCTTCGACTCGGCCAGCAGCGCGGCCAAGACCTGCACATGACGCGCGGGCTTATAGGCGGGCGAGCGGCCGCGGCGCAGGCTTTCGCATTGCTGCTCGGCAAACTGCAATTGCGCGATGATTGCCGAAGCCGCCTGCACTACGCGGCCGGGCAGGGCGGCGGCCAAATCCCGCTCGCGGCGGTAAAGCCGGGCGCCGATCCGGGCGGTGCGGATCAGGCTCTTGGGCCGGAACAGCGGCGCTGAAGTCTTCTGTGGCATGGGGTGCCCCTCCTCGGAATAGAAGCGAGCATCCTTGTCGGGCCGACCAGTCCGTTGCATGGATCGCCGGCGCAACGCGCGCTGGCTGTTTAAATTAACCAAGCAGTAATATTCGTTTATATTCAGTAAAAAAATGGAAAGCCGGTTTCGTTAAGATTCGATTCACACCTACTAATTAGAAGGTTTTTTCTTCAAATTTCTTAGAATGGGGCGAAATCAAATGCCAAGCACCCAATATGTACTGAGCCAATGTGCCAGCCTGGCCGATCGCGCTTTTCCGGAAACCGGATCGGCCTGTTCCGCGCGGGAAGCCGCGCTTTACCTGGCCCATACCGGCGGGGGCGAGAGCCTTCGCGCCCTGGCGAGCGCGACCGGCACCCACCCGAGCACTGTGATGCGCACCGTGCGCCGGGTCGAAGCGCAGCGCGACGACCCGGTGGTGGATGACCTGATCAGCGGGCTCGAGAGGTCCGCGGGGCTGGGCGAAGCCGAACCGGTGCCGGAGGGCAATGAAGCTGGCCGGCCACCGTCCGCCGTCCTGGTCCCGGACGCGCCGGCCATGCCGCGCGAGGCGCTGGAACGCGAGGCAAGGCGGTTCCTGCGCCGGCTATCCGAGCCCGGATCGTTCATGATGGTCGTGCCTGACTCGAAGAAGGGCGGAGTGTTCTGCAAGGCTAACGACTATCGCAAGCCGATCGCGATGATGCCGGTGCGGCTGGCCGCCGAATTCGTGCGCGAGGGCTGGATCAAGGTTCATATGCGCGGCCCCAATTCGGTGCGCTACCGGATCACCGGGGATGGGCGGTCGTGCCTCAAGCGCCTGCTGGCCGAGGACGCGATCAAACGCCAGCCGGCCACCGGCTTTGCCGAGGCGGGCAATCCGTTCCTGGCTCAGCACCAGTTGCCCGGCACCCGGCAGGTGATGGACCAAGCGACCGGGCGGCCGCAGCAGATCAAGGTTAATCTGGGTGAGGATCCATTGGGCTGGCTGGCGCGGCGCAAGGGGCCTGACGGCAAACCATTTCTGACCCCGGGCGAGGTCGAGGCGGGCGAGCGGCTGCGCACCGACTTCGAACTGGCGCAACTTGGCCCCTCGGTCGCCCAGGATTGGCGCAAGTTCCTGACCCCGGGCGATCGCCTGGCGGGCTCGCCTTTGCGCGGTGGCCCGGGCGAGGGTCCGGTGGTGGCGCGCGACAGTGTCTCGGCGGCATTGACGGCGGTCGGGCCGGGGCTGGCGGACGCCGTGCTTCGGGTCTGCTGCTTCCTGGAAGGATTGGAAGCCTGCGAGCGGCGCATGGGCTGGTCGGCGCGTTCGGGCAAGGTGGTGCTGAAGATCGCGTTGCAGCGGCTGGCGGTCCACTATGGATACGCGCCGGCGCCCGACGGCGGGGATGCTTGACCCGCGCTGCCGCGGCGCCTTAGCTGCGGCCTCATGACCCGGATCATCGAAACAGAGGCGGATATCTTGGAAGGTTGTGCCTGGCTAGTTCAGGCCGAGCCCAGGTTCGAGCCCGCGCTCGCGGCGACCGGCACGCCGCCCCTGCGCCGCCGCGCGGGCGGGTTCGGCGCGCTGCTGCACACAATCTGTGCCCAGCAGCTTTCGGTCGCCGCGGCGGATTCGGTTTGGCGCAAGCTCTGCGCCGCCGGGGCAGATGATCCGCTGATTCTGGGCGCCATGAGCGAAGAGGATTTGCGCGGTTGCGGCCTGTCGCGGCCGAAAGTGCGCTACGCGCGCGCGCTGATCGAAGCCGGGATCGACTATGACGCGCTGGTCAGCCTGCCAGAGGACGAGGCGATCGCCGCCCTGACCTCCGTCAAGGGGATCGGCGTTTGGACCGCCGAGATATACCTAATGTTCTCGATTGGACGCGCCGATGTCTTCGCCCCTGGTGATCTTGCGTTGCAGGAATCGGCGCGGCTGATCTTCGATCTAACCACCCGGCCCGACGAGAAGGACCTGCGTTCCATGTCGCTGGACTGGTCGCCCTGGCGCGGCGTTGCGGCACGGCTGATGTGGGCCTATTACAGGCACGCCAAAAACCGCGAAGGCATCTCGGAGTAAGCCGTTCCATGACCCAGCTTTCAGGCCCGAGTCTTTCGGGACCGCGGGCCGCCCCGGCCTCCGGGACCACCAAGTCGCTCGTCATTCTGCTGCATGGCTACGGAGCGGACGGAAACGACCTCTTTGGGCTTGCCGGGCCGTTGGGCCAGCATTTGCCGGATACGGCGTTCCGCTCGCCCAACGCGCCCGAGCGGTGCAAGGTCAACCCGATGGGATACCAGTGGTTTCCGATCCCGTGGCTGGATGGCAGCACCGAGGCGGAGATGGAGGCCGGTTTCGCGCGCGCGGCTGAGGTCCTGGATGGCTATATCACCGAGGCGATGGCGGAAGAGGGCGTTGGTCCGGCCGAGACCGCGCTTGTGGGCTTTAGCCAGGGCACCATGATGAGCCTGCACGTGGCGCCCCGCCGGCCCGAGTCGCTTGCCGGGATCGTCGGCTTTTCGGGCCGGTTGGCCGATGGGGAGGCGCTGAAAGCCGAGGCAGTGTCGCGCCCGCCGGTCCTGTTGGTTCATGGCGACCAGGACGAGATGATCCCGGTGGCCGCGCTGGACGAGGCGCGCAACGGACTGGCCGCAGCCGGTTTCCAGGTGCGGTGGCATGTGAGCCAGGGCATCGGTCACGGCATCGCGCCGGATGGGCTGGGCTTGGCGCTGGGCTTCCTGAAGGACCATCTGCCGGGCTGACCGGTCTGTGAGTGCCTCTGGGGAATACCTGTGGGTAACCTGTGGGTAACCTGGGGAATAACTCCTTCCACCTTCATAAACCCTTCGTGGATATAGAGTCTTGATGAAACCAAGACGCGAGATATAGTGAGCCCGCGTCAGGGGATTGGAGTGGAGCGACCGGGACCGGAATCATGGACGGCAATTTTGCGGCATCCTTCGTGCGACAGCCCGCGGGGGTCCGGGACAACCCGGCCCTGGTGCTGAACGCCGATTACCGGCCGCTTTCCTACTTTCCGCTGTCGCTCTGGCCCTGGCAGGAGGCGGTCAAGGCCGCGTTCCTGGACCGTGTTGCGATCGTTGCCGAATACGACACCGTTGTGCACAGCCCGTCGATCTCGATGCAGCTGCCCTCGGTTGTGGTGCTGCGCGACTATGTGAGGCCGGCGCGCTATCCTGCGTTCACCCGGTTCAACCTCTTTCTGCGCGACCGGTTCTCCTGCCAGTATTGCGGCGCCAAGGGCGGGATGACCTTCGACCACGTGATCCCGCGCTCGCGGGGCGGGCGCACGACCTGGGAGAATGTGGTCGCCGCCTGCAGCCGGTGCAATCTGCGCAAAGCCAACCTGACGCTGCGCCAGGCGGGCATGTCGTTGGCGCGCCCGCCGCGGCGGCCCGATCAGCACGAACTGCAGAACAAGGGCCGGCGGTTCCCGCCGAACTATCTGCACGAGAGCTGGATGGATTTCCTTTATTGGGATGCCGAACTCGAGTCGTAGCCCGATCCTGGCTCAGCGCTCGGCGTCGTAGGGGTTCGCGTCCCAGATCACGCAGGCGAGCCACATCCCTGCCAGACCCAGCGAGATGATGCCATTCCACGACGCCATCGAGAGGCTGAGGAACTCCCACGCAACCTCGTCGCAGCGGACCAGCGGCGCCTCCATGATCTGATTGAGCAGCGCGTCTGCCGAGAGGTTGGAGATGTCGCCCGAGGTGCAGGTGTTCGGACCTTCCCACCAGCCGCGCTCGATGCCGGTGTGGTAGAGCCCGAGCCCGGCACCGGCAACCATGACCGATGCGCCGAGCATGGCCAGGATCCGGGCGCGGCGCCAGAGAACAGTGATGCCCAAAAGCGCTGTCGCGGCGGCGATCGCATGGGGCCAGCGTTGCCAGATGCAGAGCGGGCAGGGCTCGAGCCCGCCCAGATATTGGAACGCCAGCGCGCCCGCCAGAAGCGCGAACGAGCCGAGGCCGGCGAGCAGAATGCGTCCCCAGACCGTCATTAGAGGGCGTATTTCGCCACGATGAATCCTCCGATCAGGAGCACGACGAAGACCACGAACATCAGTCCGAGCCGATGTTCGATGAAGTTACGGATCGGCGGGCCGAATTTCCACAACAGTGCGGCGATAATGAAAAAACGAAGCGCCCGCGCGATGACAGACGCGATCGAGAAGACCGTGAAATCCAGCCCCGTGACGCCGGACAGGATGGTGATCACCTTGTAGGGGAAGGGCGTGACGCCCGCCACCAGGACCGCCCAGGCGCCCCATTCGTTATAGGTTTCCTGAAAATGCGCGAACTTCTCGCTGTAGCCGTAGAAGGCCAGCACGGGCTGGCCCACCGCGTCATAGAAGAAGGCCCCCAGCGCGTAGCCCGCCATGCCGCCCGCGACCGAGGACAAGGTGGCGATGCCGGCGATCAGGAAGGCGCGATGCGGCGCGGCGATGATCATCGGAATCATCAGCACATCCGGCGGGATCGGGAAGATCGAGCTCTCGACAAAACTGACGAAAGCCAGGACCCACAGCGCGTCGCGGCGCTCGGCCAGTCCCATGGTCCAGTCGTAGAGCCGCCTCAGCATCCGGATCGGGTAACAGGGGCCAAGCGGGCTGTCCAGTCGGGCTTGTCGGCGCTGGACCGAGCGGCCATCATGGCCGGGCTCGGGGATAGAAATACGCTCGGAGGAAGCCATGAAGTGGCGCGGGAGGCGCACCAGCCGCAATATCGACGATCGCCGGGGTCAGAGCGCCGGGTTCCCCGGCTTCGGGCGCGCTGGCGGGGACGGGCGCCGGATCCGGATGGGCGGACGCCGAAGCGGGATCGGCGGCCTGGGGCTGATCGTGGTCATCGGGATTGCGCTGCTGATGGGCGTCAATCCGCTCACCCTGCTGACCGGCGACGGTTCGGGCTTTACGGTCCCGACCAACGCGCCCTCGAGCGGTTCGAACCAGATCGACGACACGTCCGAGGAATTCGTCAGCGTGGTGCTGGCCGACACCGAGGATGTGTGGGGCGAGATATTCAAGGCCTCGGACAAACAGTACCGCCCGCCGACGCTGGTGCTGTTCTCGGACCGGGTCTCGTCGGCTTGCGGCCTCGCCAGCGCGGCATCTGGCCCATTCTATTGCCCCGGCGACCGGCAGGCCTATCTGGATATGTCGTTCTTCCAGGTGATGGACCGCAGGCTGGGGGCGAAGGGCGACTTCGCGCGGGCCTATGTGATTGCCCACGAGATTGCGCATCATGTGCAGAACGAGTTGGGTGTCATGGAGCAGGTCAACCGCCTGCGCCAGCGCTCGTCACAGGTCGAGTCGAACCAGCTTTCGGTAATGCTGGAGTTGCAAGCCGACTGCTACTCCGGCGTCTGGGCGCACCACGCGCAACGAAAGTATGGCCTGCTGGAACCCGGCGATATCGAAGAGGCGCTGAACGCGGCCAATCAGATCGGCGACGACACGCTTCAACGAAGCTCGGGCCAGGCGGTTGTCCCGGACAGCTTCACCCACGGAACTTCCGAGCAGCGGGTGCGCTGGTTCACGGCGGGCATGCAGAGCGGTGACCCCGGTCAGTGCGACACGTTCAACGCGTCCCGGCTATAGGTGTCGGTTAAGCGCTGGCCTTCGGACCTTCGGGACAATGGTGTCGAGTTTCCGCCTAGTGCCAGGAGCGGTCTCTGATCGAAACCGATGCTGCGCTTGGATTGCCCCTCATCAAGCCAAACTCTAGACCTGTGGCCTCTCTAATATAAGAATCGCCATTCGCCGGACCGTAGGCGAGTGACGCATATGGCTGCAGCACCCCGATTGACGGCCTCAGCGATAGGCCTCCTCGAAGCCGAATCCGGAAAACATCGGTCCAGTTGTCATCTCGGCTTTCTCGAGGCCCGGGCTGTGGGCATTCCACTCCATGATCTTGGGGGCGCCCGTCGCATCGATCCCCACATCCCAGCCGATCAGTCCGATATGCGGCAATCGGCGGTGCAGGGTCTCGCACATCTCGACGGCATCACGGAAATGCGGGATCGTGCGACCGGAGAATTGCAGTCCGCTATCAGGATGTGTCGTTGTCAATTTCC
The DNA here is from genome assembly GCA_029862205.1 of Paracoccaceae bacterium. Taxonomy (GTDB): domain Bacteria; phylum Pseudomonadota; class Alphaproteobacteria; order Rhodobacterales; family Rhodobacteraceae; genus Thermohalobaculum. The sequence continues at coordinate 1,276 of JAOTXT010000017.1, read as the reverse complement.
ATTCGTTATCGAGAGCAAACTCGTCGAGATTACCGTCGTCGTCGCGCACGGCAATGCCGACGCGTTGTCCGTGTCCGCTTGTGTACTTATCGCCGCCGGCGGGCAGCCTCAAAGTCGCACCGATCTTTCGCGGTCGGTCCGATTTGTAGAAAAGGGTGTTGATCCGAATTGTTGCAGAAGACCCAGGGCAGAACTCCTCAAACCAAGCGTGCTGATCGATTTGCGATTGGATCACGCAATCAGCTCCGATTTCAGCAATCAACGCGTCATTGATCGCGGTGAGGTCGGTCCGGAGAACGCCGTGCCCGGAATTCGAGTCGTCGGCTTTTATATAGACGACGCTGCAGCCATCCTGGTGGGCCGAGACAAAACTCGAAGGGCTCACCGGCTCCATATCGCCGTCGAACAACCGCCCACCAAGGATATAGCCAATATCGGGCAGGCAATCGCTGCCGATCAGGCGTTTCGACAGCGTCTTTATCCTTGAGATACCCCGATAATCATGATTGATCTTTGGCAAAACACGGCGGTTGAAGAAATCGGTGGGCATCCAATCCTTCAACGCGCCACCGCCCGGCCGGATCTGATCGAACGTCTTATAGAGCACCATGTAAGGATAGTAGACAGCCGACCCGAAACGGCGCCGGCAATTGTCCTTGATCTCGTCGATTTCGTCTTTCTCGAGAGCGGTGAATGCGTCCTGCTCGATCAGCAATTTGTACTTCTCAAATGGATAGCCACCACCGCGCGCGCCAACTAGATTCCGAGCGTGAAGATGAAGATCCGTCTCGGATAAATGAGACCGTATAGACGCAACAATACTCATAACGAAGCACATCTTCACACCGCCCCCCAAAATACGCAATGAATTCTTTGAATATGAAACGAGCATTCCAGGGACGGGCGTTCCGTCAATGCCCACAAGACCGATAGTAAAAATTTTCGAAAGCAACCTGAGAGAGAACTCTGGATCGGTTGATTTTCTGGGCGCAAGTTCGGAATGCTTGAATTGATTGGAGAACACCCATTTGATCTCGCGGGCTGGAATGAAGAACCAAGCGTTCAGAACAGCGGTTGGAAGTCCGCATTGGGACAAGAAGTGCACACTCACCCAGGTCCGTGAATACGCCCGGAATGCGCCAGAGGACTGACACTGGCGACAAGCGGGGAATCGGCCGCTTGTGCCCTTGCACTGGACAGCGCGGTGCCTATAGTGCGCCGCGTTCATCACGTCTAGGTGACGATGCCTCGGGGCCCGGATGGCGGAATTGGTAGA
>JAOTXT010000076.1 GCA_029862205.1 Paracoccaceae bacterium | reverse complement strand
GCAACGTCCGAATTGTGGCGTCGGGACTCCCATACCGGGTCGGCCTTTGTCACTGTCTCGACTGCCGCAAGCATCATGGGGCCCTTTTTCACGCTTCCGCGGTGTTCCCTCAGGATGCGGTAACGATCGATGGCGAAACACGCGGCTACGCTGGGCGGTTTTTCTGTCCCCGCTGCGGATCGTCCATTTTCGCACGCACCGCCGACGAAATCGAAGTAAACCTAGGATCCCTGGATGCCCCTGACCAACTGATGCCAACCTACGAACTCTGGACCGTCCGCCGCGAGTCCTGGTTGCCGCCGTTTCCGCTCACGAGACGATACGACCGCGATCGTGACAACACGGGTCGCTTTGAGGAGTAGGCCGCACGAACGGTGCGAAGGCGCCGTTACGAGGTTACGAGAGGGTATTAGGCGCTAAGGCGAAGCAAGCTCACGTCCATTCACCCGCGAATGCGCGTTAAGAGATAGTCGGTCACCGCCGAAACCAACTCCTCCGCTTCACCAACTTCGGCCCGAGCACCTCCAGCATTTTCCACGTCCGCGCCCATTGGTCGTTTTAAAATGATTGCGCAACGAGGATTTCGAGCATGAGATGATTGATCGCCCTTCACCCGCACCGATAAATCAGCCGCTGGCCAACGACACAGGTTTGTGAGTAGTCCGCCGTCAAACATATGAATCTGGACCAGAATTCTTATTCGGACTGGCTCAGTCTGAAACGATTTTGGTCTATGCTGAGCGGTCCTCCGCCCGGCGCTTTCAATTCAGATATCCGCGCTCCTCGAGCCAAGAGATAATATTCTCCGCGGCCTCCTCGGGGCCGAGGCGCATCGTGTCGACCACGATTTCAGCCCGCCGGGGCGGCTCGTAGGGTGAATCGATGCCGGTGAAATTCTTGATCTCGCCCGCCCGCGCCTTTTTGTAGAGGCCCTTGGCGTCGCGCCGTTCGGCCTCGGCCAGCGGTGTGTCGATGTAGATTTCGACGAATTCGTCGGTCTCGACGATCGACCGGGCCATCTGGCGCTCGGCCCTGAACGGCGAGATGAACGAGGTCAGCACGATCAGTCCGGCGTCGACCATCAGCTTCGAGACCTCGGCGATGCGGCGGATATTCTCGACCCGGTCCACATCGGTGAAGCCCAGGTCCCGGTTCAACCCGTGGCGCACGTTGTCGCCATCCAGCGTCGCCGTGTGCCGCTCGAGCGCATGGAGCTTCTGGCTGACGATATCGGCGATGGTCGACTTGCCGGAACCGGAAAGCCCGGTGAACCACAGGATGGCCGGTTTCTGGTTCTTCTGCCCCGCCCGCGCGCCTTTGTCGATTGCCATCGCTTGGCGGTGGATGTTCGAGGCGCGGCGTAGCGCGAAATTCAGGACGCCGACGCCCACCACCTTGTCCGACCGGCGGTGCAACAGCGCAAACCGCCCTGTCGCCGGGTTCTCGGAATGCGGGTCGAAGGCGACATCGCGCTCGAGCGCTAAGTTGCAGACGCCGATCTCACCTGCCTCGAGCTTGCGCGCCGCCAGCTCCTCATGGGTCTCGAGGTTCAGCTTGAATTTCGGCGAGGCCGCAGTGCAGTAGACCGTGGCCGCGCCGATCCGCATCCGGTAGGGGCGCCCGGGCAGCATGTCCTGGTCCGAGAGCCACAGGAGCTTGGCTTCGAACTGATCCGCCACTTCAGCAGGCGCATCCGCCGCGGCGATCAGGTCGCCTGGCATCACCTTAACCGGCGTTTCAAACCAAAGCGTCATCCGGTCTCCTTCGGACTCTGCCCGGGCAATTTTCGCCTCGCTGCCGCGCGGTAGAATCTTGACCCGATCGCCCGGCGCCGTCTCGCCGCTCAAGGCCGTGCCCGAGGCCTGCGCAGCTGGACCGTCACTTTCCACCGTCTCCGTGACCGCCAGCCGGAACGGCAGCGACGTCGGGTCCGTGCCCACATCGAACTCAGCCGCCCAAGCCTCCAGCGCCGCGCCGAGATTGCCGTCGGCCGGCAAAATAGCGTGATGATCCAAACCGAGGGATCCCACGAAATCCCGGATTTCCGTCTCGATCTCGTCTTTCATGCTTGGCCCACCCTCGTCGCCAAAGTCGCGCTCGGTTCCGCCGCACCACTACATCGTCGGCAGCGGCGGCAAAAGGGGTATTCGCGCCGCACCCGCGGCCCGCGCGCCATCAGCTCGCCATCCAGCCGCCATCGACCATCAGGTTCTCGCCGGTAATATAAGTCGCCTCCGGGCTGGCGAGAAATAGGACGGCCGAAGCGACGTCCGCGGCCTGGCCCAGCCGCGGCCATGGCGTGCGGGCCCGGGCATAGGCCAGCCGCTCGTCGCTTGGCTCATGCCCGCCCATTCCGGTCATGATCTTGCCCGGTGCCACCGCGTTGCAGACGATGCCGTCACGCGCATAGTCCGCGGCGATCTGCCGGGTCATGTAGACGACGCCTGCCTTGCTGACCCCATAAGCCAAATGGTCCGGCGACGAGATCATGCCGTGCTGGGACGAGATGTTAACAATCCGCCCGCGCACCTCGCCCCGCTTCTCCTGGGTCAGCATTTGGGCCATTGCGGCCTTGCAGCCCATGAAGACGCCGCGAAGGTTGACCGACATGGTCAGATCCCAATCGGCCAGGCTGGTCTCGGTCAGCCGCCCACCGGCGCCGATGGCGGCGTTGTTGACGATCACGTCCAGCCGGCCGGTGCGCGCCGCGGCCAGGGTCACCAGCGCCCTGATGTCATCCCAACTGGACACATCGGTCGTCAGAAACTCGGCCGATCCGCCGACCGCGTGGATGGCCTCGGTCGTCGTCTCGCCGCCACCGCGCGGTTCCTCGGTGATATCCGCCAGCACCACATGCGCACCCTCGGCGGCGAAACGGATCGCGACCGCCCGGCCGATCCCGTTGGCCGCGCCGGTCACGATCGCGGTATGGCCCTCCAGGCGGTCCATGGTGCTCAGGCTGCCCCGACGCCCAAACCCAGCCGCCGGGCTATGTATTGGTGCAAATCCAGGATGCAGCCTTCATAGGCCGCACCCGCCAGCGGGCCGGGCCGATAATGGGCGGACCGCAAACCCCGGCCCAGGTTTTCGAGCACCACCTTGTCCTCCGCCATGGTGTTCTGGAACAGCTCCACCGCCCAGTCGACCCTCTCGTCCGGCCAATCGTCACCGTAGAAAAAGAGGCCCAGTTTCACCCGCACACTATCCGTCGAAGCCGGTTCGATGCACAGGAACGAGCTGTAGTCACTCGCGCCCCCTATCACCAGGTTCGGCGGCACCGCGATCATCACGCAGGTATCCAACTCCGCCTCGGTGAGGTCCGGATGCCCGACCTTCTCGCGCTCCATGTCGGGCGTGAAACCCGCAAAACTGCCGAAATAGGCATCCCCCGCCGGATAGTGCGCGCAAAGCTCGGTCGGGTTGACCAAGTGCAGCGTCTCGCGGTGAAGCGCCGACAGATGATAGCCCTCCATGAAGTTCTCGACCAGCGACTTCCAGTTGGTGTCCCAGACCTCGTGGGCCACGTAGCGGGTCCGCATCTCCTCGAAATGGTAGTTGTGGATGATCCGGTCGAGCCCGGCCATCCGTGGCGCCAGCGGGGCCACATCCGGATTGAGGCTCACGAAAATGAACCCCTGCCAGATCTCCGAGCGGAACTCCGGCAGGCGGCAGTCGCGCTTGTCGAAATCCGCGCGCTTGCCGATCAGCGGCGTGCCGATCAGCTGCCCGGTCGTGTCGTAGGTCCAGGAATGATAGGGGCAGACGAGCCGCCGCGCCTTGCCCTGCCCCGAGAGGACCGGCATCGCCCGGTGGCGGCAGACATTCGAGAGGGCGCGGATGGCGCCATCCTCGCCGCGCACCATTGCGACCGGCTCGCCGACCAGGTCGTAGGTCATGTAGTCCCCGGGCTCCGGGATCTCTTCCGCCCGCCCGACGCAGAGCCATTCACGCGCGAATAGACCTGCCCTCTCGGCGGCAAGAACGTCGGGGCAGGTATAGAACGCGCCCGGCATCGCCCGGGCCGCTGCGTGGTCCGAGGCGGCGGACTTGGCCAGGGCTTCGGCGATCTCGGCGGGCAATTCGGTCATCGGCACGTCTCCTCCGACGCAAGGATGCGGCCCGGCGGACCCGCGCGTCAATCCGGGCGGTGACGATTCAGATTGCGCGCGCGCGCCGGCCGCGATATCGCTATTGAACGATCATTCAACAATAACGAAGCAACGGGGCCACCGGTGACCATGAACCCCCGCTATGCGCGCCTGTTCGAGCCGGTCGCCATCGGCCCCGTCACCGCGCCAAACCGGTTCTACCAGACGCCGCACGCCACCGGCATGGGCTACCTGCGCCCAAAAGCCGGGGCGGCGCTCAGGGGCATCAAGGCAGAGGGCGGCTGGGGCGTGGTCTGCACCGAATACTGCTCGATCCATCCCTCTTCGGACGATTCGCCCTACGCCTTCCTGACCCTTTGGGACGAGGATGACACCAAGGCGCTGGCCAAGACGGCCGAAGCGATCCACGAACACGGCAGCCTGGCGGGGATCGAGCTCTGGCATGGCGGCGCTCATTCGACCAACAAACTGACCCGCGAGCCGATGCTCGCCCCCTCGGCCCGGCCCTCCTGCTTCATGCAGCCACCCGCCGCCCGCGCGCTCGACAAGGCCGATATCCGCGCCTTTCGCAGATGGCAGGCGGCGGCGGCCAAGCGCGCGGTCGAGGCCGGTTTTGACATCGTCTACGTCTATGCGGGGCATGATTACCTGCCCTTCCAGTTCCTCTCGCCCCGCACCAACCGGCGCGCGGACGAATACGGCGGCAAGCTCGGGAACCGTGCGCGCCTGCTGCGCGAAATGCTCGAGGAGACCCGCGAGGCGATCGGCCCCGACCGGGCGCTGGCGATCCGGCTCGCGGTCACCGAGCTTCATGGGCCCACCGGCATCACTCATGACGGCGAGGCGCCCGAGATCGTCTCAATGCTGGCCGAGATCCCGGACCTCTGGGACGTCAACGTCGCCGGTGGCAACGGCAAGGATTCAAAATCCGCCCGCTTCAGCCCGGAGGGCTACCAGGAACAGCACGTTCAATTCGTCAAGAGCCTGACCACCAAGCCGGTGGTCGGGGTCGGCCGCTTTACCTCGCCAGACACCATGATCGACCAGATCAAGCGCGGGGTCCTGGACCTGATCGGCGCCGCCCGACCCTCGATCGCCGATCCGTTCCTGCCGGCGAAAATCCGCGAGGGCCGGGAGGACGAGATCCGCGAATGCATCGGCTGCAATATCTGCCGCTCGGCTAACAACGAAGGCGTGCCGCTGCGCTGCACTCAGAACCCGACAATGGGCGAGGAATGGCGCCGTGGCTGGCATCCGGAGCGCATTCCCACCAAGCGCTCGGACCGCCGGGTGCTGGTGGTAGGCGCGGGCCCCGCCGGGCTCGAATGCGCGTTGGCGCTGGGGCGCCGCGGCTACGAGGTGGCATTGGCCGAGGCGGGGCGCGAACTGGGCGGCCGGTTGCTCCGCGATTCCACCCTGCCCGGCCTCGGCACGTGGATCCGGGTCCGCGACTGGCGCGCGCACATGCTGGGGAAGCTGCCGCATGTCAGCGTCTTCCGCGAGAGCGAGCTGACCGCCGAAAACATCCTGGGGCTCGGTTACGAAGACATCGCCCTCGCCACCGGCAGCCGCTGGCGGCACGATGCCATTGGCACTCTTATGGAGGAAGCAAGCGACGTGTCCGGCCTGACGCCCGATGACATCTTCGCGGGTGCCACCATCACCGGCTCCGTGGTGATCTATGACGACGACCACTACTACATGGGCAGTGCCCTGGCAGAGCGGCTTGCGGCCGAGGGCCATCAGGTCGAGCTGGTCACCCCTGCCCCCATCGCCTCGGCCTGGACCGAGATGACGAACGAGCAGGATCTCATCCAGGCCCGCCTGATCGAGGCCGGGGTAAATATCACGCCTCTGCGCCGTCTGATGGCATTGCGCCCGGGCGAGGTCGAAACAGCTTGCGTCTACACCGATGCCCGCGCCACGACCGAATGCGGCACCCTGGTCCTCGTCACTGGCCGCATCGCTGACGACATGCTCTATACTGAACTGACGCTCGACGAGACACGCCTGAAGGATGCCTCGATCCGGTCCGTCACCCGGATCGGCGACTGCTTGGCGCCGTCCTCGATTGCCGACGCCGTCTTCTCGGGTCATCGTTTCGCCCGGGAGTTCGGCGAGAACGCCCCGCCCGCGCCCCGGCGCGAGCGGCCCCCGCATTAGAGCACAAGAGAGGCGCCCATGGCCCGCGCACGCCGCCGCAGCAGGCCGGAACGAATTCCGGGCCGGATCGAGCAGCCGCCGTTCCGCCAGGTGCGGATGCGCTACCGGCCGATTGAAATCCTGAACGCCGACCAGATCGAGGCAATCCACCAGGCGGGCTTGAATATCCTGCAGCGGATGGGAATGCGGGTTCTGGACGACCACGCCCGCGCCCTTTTTGCGAGCGCCGGGGCCGAAATCGACGAGGCGGAAATGCAGGTCCGCCTCGATCCGGCCCTCACTGAGGAGCTGGCCGCCAAGGCGCCGGAGCATTTCACGCTGCGTGCCCGCAACCCGGCCCACGACCTAAGCGTAGGGCGCCAGGACGTGATCTTCACCGCGGTCGGCGGCCCCGCCTATGTGGAGGATATGGAGCGCGGACGGCGCCAAGGCACATACGCAGAAATGTGTAATTACATGCGCCTAGTGCATAATCTTAACATCGTGCACCAGGAAGGCGGTGGCCCGTTCGAGCCCCTAGACCTGCCCGCTGCGACGCGTCACATGGACATCTGCTACGCCGCGATCACCCTGACCGACAAAACCTGGCAGCCCAATGCGCTGGGTGCCGCGCGCACGCTCGACGGGCTCGAGATGGCCGCGATCAGCCACGGGATAGCGCGCGAGGATCTGGTCGACCGTTGCGTTTTCAACGGGGTCATCAACACCAACTCGCCCCTGCAGCTCGACATCCCCATGGCCGAGGGGCTGATCGCCCTGGCCGAGCATGGGCAATGCAATGTGATCACGCCCTTCACGCTGGCCGGCGCGATGTCGCCAGTGACATTGGCGGGCGCGCTGGCCCAGCAACATGCCGAGGCCCTGGCCGGGATCGCGCTGACCCAAATCGTGCGCCCCGGCGTGCCGGTCATGTATGGGGGCTTCACCTCGAATGTGGACATGAAGTCGGGCGCCCCCGCCTTCGGCACACCGGAATACGCCCAGGCAGCTCAGATCTCGGGCCAGCTTGCCCGGCGGATCGGGGTGCCCTTCCGATCCTCAAACGTCACCGCCGCCAACGCCAACGACGCCCAGGCCGCCTACGAGAGCGAGATGGCCCTCTGGGGCTCGATCATGGGCGGGGCGCATATGATCAACCACGCAGCCGGCTGGCTGGGGGGCGGGCTGACCGCATCCTTCGAGAAGCTGATCATCGACGCCGAGATGCTTCAGATGATGGCCGCCTATCTGGAGCCGCCCGAGATCACGCCTGAGACGCTTGCGCTGGAGGCGATCGACGATGTCGGGCCCGGCGGCCATTTCTTCGGCACCGAGCACACGATCGAACGCTACGAGACGGCGTTCTACACTCCGCTCGTCTCGAATTGGGACAACTACGACACTTGGGTTCAGCGCGGCTCGGTCGAAGCGGTCAAGCGGGCAAATGAAATCTGGCACCAGTTGCTCGAAGAATACGAACAGCCCCCATTGGACCACGCGATTGATGAGGCGTTGCGTGACTACATGGCGCGCCGCAAATGTGAGGGCGGGGCGCCCATGAACTGATTACCGCGATGTGCCTTAGGTATAAAAATGACGTTAATTCCAAAAAATTATTGATTATTTACAGTCCACTACAGAGATTCTCACAGTGAGCGCCTGCCCATCTCACACCTTCAGCGGCCCCAGATGCGCGCCCAGCATCGCCACCGCCGCGGCCTTCGCCCGGACCGGATCGACCGCCGTCTCGTCCAGCGACCATTCCAGCCACAACCCATCCGCCAGCGCCACGAAGCTCTGGGCCAGGGCGGCGGTGTCCACCTCCCTGCCCCGCATGACCGCGACCCCGGCGATCGCCTCGGCCACCCTGCCCCGATAGCCGCCGTAGAGCTCGCGATGGACCTCACGAAGCGCCGGGTTGCCGGCGATTTCATCCCAGAGCGCGAGCCAGACCCGCACCATCTTCCGGTCGAAGAAGTCCGGCGCGAAGGTGGCGTCGACAATCGCCATAAGTGCCACCTCCGGCGCCTCGGCTTCCTGCCCGGCGCCGGCGCCGCGCTGCGCGACGCCGCCATAGAGCGAGCCGCGATAGACCTCGGCCAACAGCCCGTCCTTGCCGCCGAAATAGTGGCCGATCAGTCCGCGCGAAACGCCGGCCTCGCGGCAGATCCGGTCGATGGTGAACCCGCCGATCCCATCCCGCGCCAGGCAGACCAGCGCCGCCTCGACCAGCATCTTGCGGCGCACGTCGGGCCGCTCGCGCCGGAAGCGCGGCACCGATTGCGTATCGCCTTGGCCAGACATATGGCGAGATTTGGCTGAATGTGGATTATGTGCAAGGGTTTCCCCAGCCCCTGCACGACTCACGCACCAAGTTGCGCCTCGGGGACCAGACCAGGCGCAGACCTACTGCGCAGAACAGGGAGGATTCGATGTCGAAATTCATGATGAGCGGCCGGTCGCTCCATCCCATGGCCGAGACCTTCGCCAAGGCCTTCCGCCACGGCAAGATGGATCGGCGCGAGTATATCGCCTCGATGATGTGCGTGGGCGTGACCGCGGCGGGCGCCTACACGCTGGGCGGCATCGCCCTGCCGACACCGGCCAAGGCTCAGACCCCGAAGGTCGGCGGCACGCTCAGGATCGCGACCCCGGTCCGCGCCGCGGGCCTCAAGGATCCGCGCACCTTCGACTGGGACGCCCATGTCTCGCGCCAATCCTGCGAATACCTGGTACGCTGGGAGCGCGACTCCTCGTTCACGCCCTGGCTCCTGGAGAACTGGGAGATCAACGACGACGCCACCGAATACCGCTTGAACATCCGCAAGGGCATCAAGTGGCAGAACGGCGATGAGCTGAACGCCGAGGACGTGGCCTTCAATATCACCCGCTGGTGCGAGAAGAAGGTCGAGGGCAATTCCATGGCCGCCCGCATGGGCACGCTTGTCGATGCGGACACCAACGAGGCGATCGAGGGCGCGATCGAGATCACCGGCAGCCATCAGGTGACACTCAAACCCTCGACGTCGGACATCTCGCTGATCGCGGGCATGACCGACTATCCGTCCTTGATCGTCCATCGCAGCTTCGACCCCGAGGGCGACCTGATGGAGCAGTTCAATCTGGGTCCGGGGCCTTTCAAGATCGTCCATTGGGAACCGGGCGTCCGGGCCAGGGTCGAGCGGCGCGAGGGGTATTGGCGCGGAACCGATGCCTATCTGGACGCGATCGAGATGATCGATTTCGGGACCGATCCGACCGCGATGATTGGCGCCTTCGAATCCGATGAGGTCGACACCAACGAGCAGAGCCAAGCCGACCAGATCGAGCAGCTCGAAGCGGTGGGGTTGATGACATCCGAGATCGCCACCGGCGCGACCATCGTTTGCAGGTTCAACAACTCGGTGCCGCCCTATGACGATCAGCGGGTGCGCCGCGCCGCCCAGCTGGCGGTGGACAACGCCATCGTGCTGTCGCTCGGCATCAATGGGCGCGGCGCGCTTGCCGAGAACCACCATGTGGGTCCGATGCATGTGGAGTATTTCCAGCTGCCGCCAGTCGCGCGCGATGTTGAGCAGGCCAAGGCGCTGTTGGCCGAAGCGGGACAGAGTGACCACGAATTCGAGCTGATCTCGATCGACGACGATTGGCGCCGCAACACCACGGACGTGATCGCGGCCCAAATGCGTGACGCGGGCCTGAACGTCAAGCGCACGGTCATCCCGGGTGACACGTTCTGGAACGACTGGACCAAGTATCCAGCCTCGACCACCAACTGGAACCCTCGCCCGTTGGGTGTTCAGGTGCTGGCCCTGGCCTACAAATCGGGCGAGTCCTGGAACGAGTCGGCCTTCGCGAACCCGGATTTCGACGCGGCGCTGGACGAAGCGCTCGGCACCCCGGATCCGGACGCCCGGCGCGCGATCATGGAACGCGTCGAAAAGATCCTCCAGGATTCCGGCACGCTGATCCAGCCCTACTGGCGTTCGGTTTTCCGACACATGAATGACCGGGTGCGCAACTTCGACTCGCACCAGGCCATCGAGTTCCACACCGAAAGCGCTTGGCTCGATAGCTAAGGACAATGACCGGGCCGCGACATGCGGCCCGGTACCAGCTTTATGTTTCCCAACGCATCGAGATATTTTAGGTTGGCATCATACGTCGGCAGAACTGTCAATGAGGGTCGCTCTCGTCCATGAAACTGTCCGTCGTGATCCCTATCTACAACGAGCACGAGAATATCGATCCCCTACAGGCACAGCTTGAAGACGCGCTGGCCGGTTTCGGTGATGGATACGAGATCATCTATTCGAATGACGGCAGCCGCGACGGCTCGGCCGAGGCACTGGATCAGATTGCCGATGGGAACCCACAGGTCAAAGTGATCCATTTCCGGCGGAACTTCGGGCAGACGGCAGCTCTGATGGCCGGCTTCAATCATGCGAGTGGCGAAATCATCGTGGCATTGGATGGCGATCTTCAGAACGACCCCAAGGATATCCGGCGCCTAGTCGAGGAAGCCGATAAGGGGTTCGATGTTGTTTCTGGCTGGCGCGTCGACCGCCAGGAGGGGCATCGGCGACGCCTGCCCTCGCGGATCGCCAACTGGCTGATCTCGCGGATTACTGGCGTCAAGCTGCACGACTACGGTTGTACCTTGAAGGCTTATCGCCGCGAGATCCTGGACGGGGTCTTCCTCTATGGCGAAATGCACCGTTTCATACCGGCCCTGGTGGCCTGGCAAGGCGGCAGCGTGACCGAGGTGCCGGTGACCCATCATCCGCGACGCCACGGATCATCGAAATATGGAATTGACCGGACAACGCGTGTTCTGCTCGATCTCTTCCTGGTCAGTTTTTTGGGCTATGGGCTGGATCGGCCGATCCAATTCTTCGGACGCGCAGGAGTCTATAGCGTTCTCTTCGCGATCCTGGTTGGATTTTGGGCCATCTATCTCAAATATGTGGATGGCATTTCGTTCATCCAGACACCCTTGCCGATTCTTGTCGCGCTGCTGTTGCTTGCCGCGCTCATCTTCTTCCTGATGGGCCTGCTGGCGGAGATGCAAACCAGAATTTATTATGAGATTCAGGATAAAAGGCCGTATATTATAAGGGGCACGCGAAATATCGCGGTTGATCTGACTGAAAGAGAACGCAAAAAGACTCATGTCTGAAAGCGTGTACGACGACTCGTTCTTCGATTACACCGACGGATTGTCGATCACCTCGGCGCGGCGGATGATTCCCGCGGTGCAAAGCTTGCTTCCCCGTGTCGACAGCGTCGCAGATTTCGGCTGCGCTCGCGGGGCATGGCTGCGGATCTGGCAGGATTGCGGCGCCTCGCGGATTTGTGGCCTGGATGGCGATTATGTGGACCGGAGCAGTCTGCACATCGCGGACGAGGCGTTCATCATCCACGACCTGACCCAGCCAATTGACCTGGGCCAGAAATTCGACCTGGTGCAAAGCCTGGAAGTGGCGGAGCACCTACCCCGGGCATCGGCCGAAATCTTCGTCGGCTCGCTGACCAGCCACAGTGAAATCGTGCTGTTCTCAGCCGCGCCTCCAGGACAAGGCGGGGCGCATCACGTCAACGAAAGGCCCTATGAGTTCTGGCGGGACATCTTCGCGAAGCAGGGATTCCAGCTTTTCGATTGCGTGAGGCCGGTGCTCCTGAGAGACACGGCAATCCAGCCTTGGTATCGATTCAACAGCTTCCTCTACGTCCATGCGGACCGGGTCAAGGATCTGTCGGAAACAGTCCGGCAAACACGGATCTTGGATAGCGCACCGATCGCGGATGTCTCTCCCTTTGCTTTCAAACTGCGCAAAGCGGTTGCGTCCTGCCTTCCGGCCCCGGTGCAGAACCGGATCGCCTCGGCGCTGAGCCGCTGGCGCGCCCAGGGATGAACGCCGCGGCGGCCCGAGCAATTCTGTCCTGATGTGCGGCATCGTCGGATTCACCAGCCCGGGCGGCAATCCAAAGGCCATTCTGTCGCCCATGATGTCCGCGATCGCCTATCGCGGTCCGGACGAATCCGGCACCTATGCGGATGACCGGATCGCCGTTGGCCATCTGCGCCTGACGATCATCGAGCCTGACGGCGGCCACCAGCCCCGCGTCGATGATCAGACCGGCGATCTGTTGGTCTATAATGGCGAGATCTACGGCTATCGCGCCCATGCCGACTGGTTGCGTGGCCGCGGCGTCGCCTTGCGCGACGGTTCCGACACCGAAGTCCTATTCCAAATGATCCGGCATCTGGGCATTGACGAAGCGCTCGAACGCCTGGACGGCATGTTCGCCTTCGCCTATCGCGACGGCGCGACCGGCACGCTTTGGCTGGCCCGCGACCGGTTCGGCGAGAAGCCGCTATTCTACGCGCGGCGTGGTGATCGGCTGATCTTCGGCTCTGAGGTAAAGGCGTTGCTGGCCCATCCGGACCTGAGGGGTTGCGACTTCGATCATGCCGCCTTGGCGCAATACCTGGCCTTCGACTACGTGCCCGCGCCCGCCACTGGGCTCGACGGGATCGAGAAACTCGCGCCTGGCGAGGTGCTGACACTCAAATCGGGTCAGGTCGAACGGCGGACCTATTGGCTGCCTAACCTGCCGAGCGCTGGTGGCCCCGCCGCCGCGCCCAGCTCGATCGACGAGCAAGCAGATCGGCTGACCGGTCTACTCGACCGGTCAATCGAGTCGCGTCTGATCGCCGATGTACCGGTCGGGCTGTTCCTGTCCGGCGGGCTCGACAGCGCGCTGATCGCGGCCCGAGCCAGCAAACTTGCGCCCGAGATCACCGCCTACACCATCCGCTTCGAGGGCGGCGGCTATGACGAGACGCCTTTTGCCGCAGAGGTGGCGAACCACTTCGGCCTGCGCCATCGGATTTTTGACGTGGGAAAAGACGAACTCTTTTCGGCGATCGGCACGATCGAGGCGCGTATGGACGAGCCCTTCGCCGACAGCTCGATCGTGCCCACATATCTGCTTTGCCGTGCCGCACGGCAGGACGTTACCGTCGCGCTAGGGGGCGATGGGGGCGACGAGTTGTTCGCGGGCTACATCAATTTCCAGGCCCAAGCGGCGAGCCCTCTGCTTCGGGCGATGCCAAAGGCGCTCAAGGGCCTCCCCCGCGCGGCCAGCCGGCTGCTGCCGGCGCACGACGATTATATGAGCAGCCGGTTCAAGATCGACCAACTGCTGAACGCTTGGGGCGAGCAGACGCGCTATCAGTCCTTCCAATGGATGTCCGCCTTCGATGCGGCCGAGATTGGCGCGCTGATGAGTCAGGATGACGGGCTGGTGGCCGCAATCGACCGCGAACTGGCGCAGTCCCATCCAACCAAAGGCTTGGAACAGCAGCAATATCTCTTCTGCCGGCTCTACCTGCCGAACGCGATCCTGACCAAGGTCGATCGTGCATCGATGTACAACAGCCTCGAGGTGCGCGCGCCGTTCCTCGCCCGGCCCTTGGCGGAGTTCGCCTTCTCCCTGCCAGGGCCGATGAAGCTCCGGCGGCTCGAGACCAAGCGGATACTGCGCCATTTGGGCCGGCGCTTGCTGCCGACATCGGTCACCGAGCGGGCAAAGCACGGCTTCGCCCTGCCGGTCGCCAGCCTGATCCGGGGCCCGCTGTCCGAGCTCGTTTCAGATACCCTGCTCGACGAGTCGAATCCTTTGGCCGATTTCGTGTCGCGCGCTGGCATCGAACAGACACTCGCAGACCACCGGGACCGCCGCCGCGACAACCGGAAACGTATCTGGGCGCTTTACTGCCTGTTTCAGTTTGCCCGCAACGTGCGCACGTTGCAGACGGCACCTACCGCCTAGAAATCACGTGCCGCTGTCGTACTAACGACGACGATGCCTCCAAGGATCAGCGCCATGCCCAGCCAGCGCATTGGGCCGATCGGCTCGCCAAGAATGAATGCGCTGGACACAATGACGGCGACGAACTGGATCGAAAACATCGCCTGCGCCACGTTCAGCGGCAGGCGCTGGAGAAGCGTCGCATAACCAATGAAGGCCAGACCGAAGCTGAAAGTCCCAATCATCGTATGCAGGTTGATCAACGAAACCGGCCAAGTTTCGGAAATGCCAGGGCGCCCCGCGCCGACCTTAAGGAACAGATTCCCCGCTACCGTGAAGGACGTGATCAACAGCACGACCAAGAACGTCATATGCCTACCCCCGTGCGCCTGCTCAGGTCGCCTTCGGTCATTAACGCAGATTGCAAATCCGGTCCAGAACGCCGCCGGGCCCGCCTTTTCAGTCCAGTGGAATATCGAATCCGTCATGCCACTGAATTTGACGGGAGAAGGCACCATCCTCATAGCCTAAGCACACCGCCTCGATGGAATAGCGGTATTGCTGAATCCGCCGCTTATCGAGCGTCCGAAATGCGCGGTATTTCCACGGCACGCTGAAAATGTGGTGCGGATAAAAGTCATATGCCAGCAGACCATCTTCATCGACGTTCTCCAAGACATGAGCATGGTAGCGCCGGAGTGCGTTACGGATCCGTTGCTTGGTTACGAAATAGCGGTTCTCGGCACCACTCTCCGCGATCCGCTCTAGCTCGCATGTCTCGCTGGCCCGCATCTCGGCCCGGTTACGTGTCGTGCCCCAGGTCCAGGTTGGGAACGGGCCGTGTTCAGGATTGATCAGGCGCTGTTGGTTCATCGTGACCGATATGCCCAAGAAATAACTCGCGGGCACACGATACTCCTGCCCTTCGTCGTCGACCGCCCAGAAGCGCACGCTATTCATTGAGCGGGTATCCAACCAGTAGAAGTAGTTGATGTGGAAGAGCGCGGGCGAGACGACGACAAGCCCGATCAAGCTCACCGCGAAGAGTGGAGGGATCCGCCGCCCGATCATTCGGCGCAGCCCCAGGACAATTGCCAAATTCAACAGAATAAACTTCCAGAAAAATATGCCGGTCAGAACAAAGATCCCAATATGCATCAGATCGAAAAACGCCGTGGTCAGCATCGCGAGCCTTGGCCTGACAACCAGGACAACGCAAAAAAGTTGACCCGCAAGCGTCGCAAAGTTGAAGAGCGGGGAGGCAAGGCTAAACCACTCGTATGCGCTACGCAGTAGACTGTCCGAAAAGCTTAGTGGATTTACTCCGGCCTCGCTCGACGCAAGAATGAGATACTCGGTCCGGTTTTCGAAGACCCAGAACATGAGATCACCGCCAACCGCGATCTTGCCGAGCGCGCCAAAAAAGTAATTTCCGAAATGCAGCGAAACGCCGGCCAGCAGGACCGCCTCCATCAACCCCAGTTGGTCCGGCCGGTTCGGTCCCAAGCTCAAAGCGGCCGATCTACGCTGGATATTCGCAAAGAGAGGCAAAAGGAGCGATGCGATGATCAGCAGGCCCGCGGTATCGATGATCGTCATATAGTCGACCGAGGAGATCGGCACTCCAAAGACCGCCGCAAGCGCCTGCTTCTGCATGTGGATGTAGTAAAGCGGCAGCAGTCCAAAGCTGGGACGCACGAGCGCGATAAGACCGAAGAACGCAGCGATGACCCAAACGTAGTTCACGATAAGGCCCAGATCCCCGGGCCTGCCAACCACAGCGGGCGACAGAACCATCCGACTGGTCACCAAGTAGAAAACCGAAAACGCCAACGTGATCCGCAGAACGATACTGACTGCGGGTGGGACGTCACGGTAGCTCACCCGTGCGCCGATTAGCCCAACCAAGATCAGTAATCCGATGCTGCTCAATGGCACGCCGTTCGTGAAGAGAGAGAGCGTCACGCCCGAGAAAGCACGGTTCGCGGCGGCGCAGAGCGCGACGAATGTCAGATAGGGCAGCGCGGACCAGAGGACTGAGCGCCAGTCCGGCATGGCCTCTCTGCTCATGGTCGCTTCCGCGCGCATCCCACCCCTCGGACTTTGCGTATTAATCTCTGAGCCGGACGACTTCGAAAAAGCCGTGGCTTTCGAGATCAATGACATGCGGTGTAAAGCTGTCGGGCAGGCCCACCGGGTTGACCCGCACCAGGTAGTCAAACGTCTTCGGCCATTCGGACCAATAGAACCGGCCGCAGAAATCGATCGTCGGCTCGATGAAATCAGGATCGAGCCCGTTCTCGACGTCGGGCGTTTGGATTATTGGCCCGCACGGCGCATCAATATCGCGTGTCAGTTCAGTGGGGCGGAGTTGCGTCACGCCGGTGAAAAGGAGCGGCACGAATGCGTTGGCCTCAATGATCGCAACACTGCCCCAATGCCAGTACGAGCGCAGCGGCATCGCCATGCGGCCATTGACATAGTCGAAACTGCTCAGCACGCGCGCGCCATCCGGCAGCTGCGCCATCGCCGCCCTAAACTCCACGAATTCGCGATCCGCCCGTTGATAGGGTTCCCAAAGCGTCATCGCACGACCCGCGACCAGGAGGCAGATCGCCAAGGCGAGCGCCGAGCGTGGCATTCGCGACATCGCTTGGGGCTGTGTCGTGGCAACGCCGAGCAGTGCCAGGATCGGAGGAAACCGAAAATCTATCCCATAGACCCCCAACAGCTGGGTCGGCATCGCCACGCAGAGCACCGTCACCGCGATCAAAGGCAAAGCCATCGACTCAGCAAGACGCAGCATTCGCCTTTTCAGCAGGACCATTGCAATGCCCAGCAGGGCGAGAAAAATGACGACATCGCTGAAGCCTTCTGTCGCCAATGTCGGCGACAGAAATGCCATCAGCTTTTCCTCCGGTTTTCCGTATTTCGTGATCTTGTCGCCGATCACATCATCGCTCGCAAACCAGACTAGAAAGGCCGCGAACATGACCAGAAACGGAGCGGCGATCGGGGCAATTTGCGTCAGAATTACCCGCAAGTTTCGACCGTGGCACCGAAGGGCAATCGAAAACGCATGCATAAAAAGAACGAGCCCGTAGAGGCCTAGCACAAGAATATGCGCGAAATAGAGCAGGACGCACTGCGCAAATAGCAATGCGATGCGCGTCCGTACCGGCCAATGCTGCACGCGCAACCAAATGCCCAAGCAAAGCAGCATCAGCGCGGTGCCGAAATAGAAATTCAGAAACCCCCAAAGAAAAGCATGGTTGTAGAGGACGGGTAGCGCGAGAGCGGGCCATAGTGTGAAATGCGTGAACAACGCACGATGTATCGCGATGACTCCCACGTAGATCAGCGCCATATTTGCCGCGACGAAGATGCGCCCGGCGTCGTAGACACCGAAAATCTCAACAAGTGGCGCCGTGACAAGATCGACAAGCAGATAAGGCGAGAGATGTGAAATGGTCCGGTAGCTTTGCTGAAGCAGCGGCTCTGTCTCAAGCCGCGCCAGGACGTGCCACCGGGCCAAATGGTTCGGCAGATCGACCAAAGGCGCCATCTCGACGGAAAGCACCGGCACGAGCGTGAGCACTAACAGGCCCAGATGCGCGGCCCAAATCAGCAGCCGAGACCGAGTCTCGGCAAGCTGATCTGGGCTCGCCTCCCCCATATCGGCGCGCACCAACATCACCGGTCGCCGCCGCCCCGCGCAGGCGGCGTCGGAACACGGTCGAGCCGACCAACAATCTCCGTGTCGGCGGTACGCCGCCGCCGGCACTTCCCAGACGAGGACTGCATTTGATCTGCTCTGGCTGCCTCGGCGCCATTTGTGCGCGGGTCGCCAGAACGTTGCAACGCCTTTGTCGGCCCAAGCGCCAATATCGCGGCGACCGGTGCCATTTGTGACACGGCTGGGGGATCGGTTCGAATTTCTTTGCGGGTGAAGGCTCGAACCTACGATCCTGAAGCGATAGCCTCTCAGGGCTTCTATATAAATAACTGGAACGAAATGTTTTTATAGCTGAATTTGGTATTGTGCAGGATTGCCCATGTGGGCCGGTGTCAATCCCTATTGTAAATTACACCCTGCGCGTCAGGTCGATTGTGCACGCCGAACGAACTCGAGCATGTCCAATCGAATCCCGCGGCCCACCGTTATCTGCACTGCTGGATCCCAACGGTGATTGGCCTCAACGAGATAGATCCCGTCCTTCGAAATCGCAACATCCCAACCAAGAGTTCCAAACTCCGAAAATGCTCTCGCCCCTCGTCTGACAGCATCGATGACCTCGCCCCAGCGGGGGATTTGAAACCCAGTGATAAAGTGTCCTGTCGTCGGATGAAATTTGCAGGTCGCTATCCGGTTTATAGACGTCTGAGACGGACCATAGGCTTGGCCCAAGGTGCCCGTGACAACGTCAAGGGCTGCGATCAGGTTTTGTGTTTTCCCACCCGCGAAGGAATCGGCGATGTTGTCGCCAACCGGGATCTTCAAGAACGCGAACGGAAAGCTGGGCTCAAGGTCAACAAGAACGCTGATGATCCGGGCCATGCCAAATGCGTGGTGCGGCATAAGATCGTGCAACGCCGGATCAGGCTCGAGCCATGGCTGCACCAGAAAGCCACACTTGTCTTGTCGACAATGGTCAAGAACCTCGGACGCCCGCCAGCGGCGCCCAGTGTGATCCGAGATGCGCCCTTCATTTGTGGTGAGGCAGAGCAAGCCTCTCGCGTAGGTGCCGATGATGGGCTTTAAGGCAAGGCGCGTCTCAGGCGGCAGCGATGCAAGGAAATCCGCTAACTCGGTCTCCGTCGTTATCCGCCGCGCGCCGATTGCGGCCACTCGCCCGTCGTTCATCTCGAAATCAACAACCGCAATCACCTGCGGTGCGGCAATGCCCCGAGAAGCACAGGTGGCATGGTAGTCGAGTTTGTTGACAACGATCTTGTGATGCTCACGCGGATTGAGAATATCCTGCATCCTGACGAGAGTTCGTTTGGAAAGAAATTCGGACGACTCGGCCCATGGCCGCCGATCGACGTCAAATAGAATCGCGTCTTTCGGTTTCATCTTCAGGAGCACCGCCGCCAGCGCCAATCTTGTCAAGGCTTTGACTGAGTAGTCCGACTCTGCAATCGCCTGCGTCGATGCAGAAAACTGTGTCAGTAAGTCGGTGATATCGATCGGGACCCGCATCAAATATATAGCATTCCATTGGCAAATTCCCCCAAGATGGGGGCATCCACAAGTGCACTAACTAGATAGATTACACAAAACGAATACGAACAAAATAGACGGGCCGAAGAATCATTATTCTTCAATCTCGGAATCATCGGAAGTTTGGTTGCGGGGGTAGGATTTGAACCTACGACCTTCAGGTTATGAGCCTGACGAGCTACCGGACTGCTCCACCCCGCGGTGGGTTTGGGTGTCAGTTGTCAGATATCAGATTGGCCGGTGGTTG
>JAOTXT010000016.1 GCA_029862205.1 Paracoccaceae bacterium | reverse complement strand
TCCGGCGGCATTGGCTCCGGCGGCATCGGCTCCGTTGGCAAAAGCAGCTCCGGCAATCCGGCTGCCGGCACCGACAACGCCACCAATGCGCCGGGATCGTCAGCCTCGGCTCCACAGGGGGAATTCAGCGGAAGCCCGGAACCAGCCAGTCCTGGCCTGACTGAACAGCAAGAACAGGATCTCATTTCCCGCGGTTGGCAGTAAAGTCGCACCGGTTCTTAACTGTCGAAACTACCGCCCGATTGTTGAGCATAATCCTCGTTATCATTGCTTCAATTTACAAACGAACGAGACGTCGGCATTGGGTCAAGTACGCATAGCGCACGCAATCTGAGGGTCCGGTATTCCCCGCATTGCTGCCATTCGACCGCGGTGCAGCATCAGTTAGTTTGGGCTCAAACCGGTCATCTGACCCATTGCGTCAGGCATTCGACCGAATGGTTTTCCCTCCAACGGCAGCAACGCGGGACGAAGCGGACGTGGATCGATCGGTGCGCTACGTGAGGGTCTGACCCGACCCGGACAATTGCGTCGGCCCGCTCTTACACCAATCCAAGCCGTCGAACGGCTAACCCCTAGTGATGGCGGCTTCCAGGGTCAGTTTGGCGAGGCAGAGTTTGTAGCAATGATCAAACTCTGGGCATGCAAGGCAGTCGTCCCACTCGGAAATATCCGCGTTGACCAAGCGATCGGAGATCCGCAAGCCCATCGTGTCGAGTTCAAAGCCTGTTGTGTCGAGTTCAAAGCTGAAAACCTTTCCCTTCATCTCTTTGTTTTTCGTGTAGTGCAGTGCATCGTGAAACATCGTCCCGTAGCATGGCTTGTGTTCGCTCATCATAATCCTCCATCTATTGGATCGACTGACATTTCATTATGTGGCCGGAAACAGCCGGCGTGTCCGGTTCGCGAATGCTACAAGAGAGAGCATTACCGGAACTTCGACGAGTACACCGACCACAGTCGTCAGCGCCGCCCCCGAATTCAGGCCAAAAAGGCTGATGGCCACCGCCACCGCCAGCTCGAAGAAGTTTGAGGTTCCGATAAGGGCACATGGCGCTGCGACATTGAAGGGCACCCGCCAAAAATAGGCTGCGCCAAAGGCGACTGCGAAGATGCCATAGGATTGTATCAACAACGGGCAGGCGATGAGCGCAATGAGTGCTGGACGATCGAGGATTACGCTACCCTGGAAGCCAAAGAGCAGAATCACGGTGGCAAGGAGCGCCGCGACCGAAATCGGCTTTACCCTTTTGGTGAACTGCGCAATTGCTGTCCCTCCGGTTTCTCGGTCTTTGGCACGGCCAGCCAGCCAGCCTCGGGTAACCGCACCGGCAATGAGCGGAATAACGACGTAGAGCCCAACAGAAAGCACCAACGTTCGCCATGGAACATCAATATCCGTGACGCCAAGCAGCAACGCGACAATCGGCGCAAAGGCGAAAACCATGATGGCATCGTTGAGCGAGACCTGGACGAGCGTGTACGTTGGATCGCCACGCGTGAGTTGCGACCACACGAAAACCATTGCGGTGCAAGGCGCAGCACCGAGCAGAATGAGCCCGGCAACGTATTGATTTGCATCGGCGGGGGAGATCAGGCCAGCGAACAATACCTTGAAGAACAGCACGCCAAGAGCAGCCATCGTAAACGGCTTTATTAGCCAATTGACGACAATGGTGATGATCAGTCCTTTTGGGCGATCTCCAATATGGCGAAGGCTGGTGAAATCCACATTCACCATCATTGGGTATACCATTCCCCAGATCAGCACGGCGACGACCAAATTGACCGAGGCGTATTCCAGGCTTGCAAGGACTTGAAACGAACCTGGCAGCACGCTACCCATAACGATTCCCGCAGCGATGCAAAGAGCCACCCACGCCGAAAGCCATTTCTCGAAGAAACCGATCTCACCTGTTGGCGCCTCGGCAAACGTGGCTCTTTCGGTAATCATGCGACTCCCATTCGTGCTGGTAGCTTGAACCGGTCGCTCGGCTGGAATTCGAAAGCGGCCGGCGCCTTGGATAGGATTTTGAGACCGGACTCCGCTTTGATCCGCATCAATCGGGATCTAGTTGCATCTACTCCAAATTAGCGCGGTTGTCGTTCACAGGCTTCTGGAGAGGTCGTTTATGACGCGACCAGCCCAGTCTCCATCGGGGCGGCAATGTCGGTTCGGGCTCCAAGCGGGCCTTCGCTGCGGTTTGCACCAAGGTCCAGAGTGCGGACAAAGTTGACGTTGGTCGCAACAGGCCAAACGTCTGGATTGATCGCGATTGCCGACCTTGAGGCTATGTCGGCCTTGTGCCATTTGCCGACGATGCCACTGTGAGCGCCGACTATCGGATTTTCCAAGCCGTTGGCCAAATGACCGCATAATGCAGGCATGCTAACATGGCGCATGCTGAACGAGTTCGGACCCGCACTCTTCGTGGCCGAGGGGCCAACCGTGTCCTTTTATGGCTTTCCGTATCCAACCCGTATGGCGGCAGCGGTTCTTTCTGATGGATGCGTCTGGATATGGTCGCCCGTAGCGTTGACGGAGGAGCTTAGTCACGCAGTTGAAAAGTTGGGTGCCGTCAAGCACATCGTTTCACCAAACAAGATTCATCATCTGTTCCTAAAGGAATGGAAACAGAGGTGGCCAGATGCGTTCCTTTACGCATCTCCTGGTCTCATCCCCAAGAGGCCAGACCTGCAATTCGATTCAGAGCTCGGAGATAATCCCCATCCGGCTTGGGCGAATGACATAGACCAAGTCGTTTTTCGAGGTTCGTTTGCGATGGAGGAAGTCGTATTTTTTCACAAGGCATCCCGAACGGCAATTTTTTGTGATCTTGTGCAGCGGCATTCAGAAGCAAAGATGACAGGTTGGAGAGGCGCTCTAATGCGACTCGACGGGCTTGTCGGTCCGCGGGGAAGCACGCCGCGCGAATGGCGGGCGACCTTTCTACGACGCTCCCGATCGCGAGCGGCTAGGGACAGGGTACTCCGGTGGAATGCTGAAAGGCTGCTCATCGCTCACGGTGAATGTTCCAAGACAAACGCCTCAGCAATCATTGCCGATGCGTTGGGCTGGATATAGATGGAAAAGTGACGGTTCATCGAGTGCTTAAGTCAGCACCGTGCGGGTATTGGAGGTCGTTATTCCGCCGGGCGATGTGGTGCCTTATCATCTGCATGACACCACTGCAGTCTTCGTTGTTCTTAAGCCGGCCACGCTTCAATTGTTGAATGCGGAGGGAGATGTTCTTCGCACTGACGAACGGACGTCATTCTCGCCGGGATCCAATATTCGAGTGTTTTGGGAAGACCCCCAGCATTGGGCCGCTTCTGTCGGGGACACCGACGAACAGGAGTTCATAGGCGTTCGCGTCGAGTTCAAGGTTCCCTTCGTCGACGGGTGACTTGGGCGACACAAGCACCATAAGGTGACACCCAATCGAATGACAGAATTGGGTCAACAATACGCATAGCCCACATTTGCTGAGCGTCCGGTTTCCCTCGCAATCCCGCCGTTCGAATGCGGTGCAGCATCCGTCATTATGGGCTCAGAGCAGTCCTTCGCTGCATCTGCAAAGTCGATCGCTTGAGTCCACCGCGTCCATTTCTCGCATCGGAATCTCATGGGCCAACCTGCGCCGTTCGGCGCCCTCCCGAGCTGCAAACCTCTGCCGCAACCCCGGAACGATCGCGCGTGACATCGGCGGCGTCTGGGCTTCTCCAACAACCAGCGCCCCGCCCGCCCAATCATGAGTCGACAAATAGTTGCATGGCTCATATTGTGTGGGGATGCTAAATCTCGACCCGAACCATTATGTGGGCTTTCTGCTCCATGACGTGTCGCGGCTGATGCGGGCCTGGTTCGACGCGCGGGCGCGGGAACTGGGGCTGACCCGGGCGCAATGGCGGGTTCTGGTGCATCTGGCGCCGCGTCAGGGGCTGAATCAGCGCGAACTGGCCGAGATCCTGGAACTCGATAACGTCACCCTCTCGCGCCATATCGACCGGCTGGAACGGGACGGCTGGCTGGAGCGGCGGCCGGACCCGGAGGACCGGCGGGCCTGGCTTCTGTATCTCTCCGAAGCCTCGCGCCCGGTGCTCGACGAGATGGAGACGCTGGCGACCGAGACCCATGCGGCCGCGCTGGCCGGGATCTCCGAACGGGAGCGCCAGCAACTGGTGAAGACCCTCACCCGGATCAAGAGCAATATCGCCCCGGCGGACGACGCAGGCGACGAGACCGCCGACGGCGGCGACGCTGATTCCGAACTGCCCCGCGCGGCGATGGCGGGCTAGGCGATGAGTTACCTCGGACGCGCCAAACACCTGATCGGCCGCCTGATTTTCAAGACCACGTTCCTGGTGATCGGGCCGGCGGTGATCGGGGTTGGGGGCTTCTACTATTACATGGCCTCGGGCCGCTACGTGACGACCGAAAATGCCTATATCAAGGCCGACCTCATCGTCATCAGCGCCGAGGTCTCGGGCCGCGTCACCGAGGTCGCGATCGCCAATAATCAGAGAATCGAGGCGGGCGCGGTTCTGTTCCGGATCGACCCCGAACGCTTTGAGATCGAGCGCGACCGGCGCCAGGCCGAGCTGCGCGCCGCCTATCAGCACGTCTCGTCACTGGAAGCGCGCTACCGGACCAAGCAGTCCGAGCTGGCGGCGGCGCAACTGGACATGGTCTATGTGGCAAACGATCTGAAGCGGATGCGGCGGCTGCAAGCCGGCGGCACGATTTCCGAGACCCGGCTGCTGGACGAAGAGCGCGAGTTGCAGCAGGCGGAACTCAAGATCGAGGTACTGCGCGAGGAACTGACCGAGGTCTTGGCGAGCCTGGGCGGCAGCCCGGACCTGCCCGCCGACCGCCACCCGGACGTGATGCGTGCCAAAGCCGAACTGCGCGACGCCGAGGCGGATCTGAAGGCCGCCACGGTTCGGGCGCCCAATCCGGCGATCACCGCCAATCTGACCCTGCAGGAGGGCGAGTATGTCGAGGACGGCGATCCGGTTCTGAGCCTGGTCTCGACGGGCGGGTTCTGGGTCGAGGCCAATCTGAAGGAGACCCAGTTGACCCATCTCCAGATTGGTCAGGAGGCCGAGTTCCAGGTCGACGCCTATCCGGATGTGGTCTGGCAGGCCCAGGTCGCCAGCCTGGCGCCGGCCACGGGTTCGGAATACGCGCTGCTGCCACCGCAGAACGCGTCCGGGAATTGGGTCAAGGTGGTGCAGCGCGTGCCGGTGCGGCTGAAGATCATCCCGCAGGAGGGTGTGCCCGAGCTCCGTGCCGGGATGAGCGCTGAAGTGAGCATCGACACCCAATACGAGCGCCCGCTGCCCGAAATCGCCAGCGCCGCGCGCGCCTGGGTTCTGTCCGACCGGCCCTGATGGCCGAGACCGCCGCTGACGCGGGCGAGGCCGGAACGGGCCAACCATCCATGTTCCATCGGGCCATGCTGCTCGCCACGGTCACCTTCGTGACCATGCTCTATGCGATGACGGTGACGATCGCCAATGTCTCGCTGCCGCAGATGCAGGGCTCGCTATCGTCGACGCCGGACCAGATCGCCTGGATCGTGACCTCCAACATCGTCGCCACCGCGGTGGTGACCCCGATCGCCGGCTGGCTGGCCGCGCTGCTGGGACGGCGACGGCTGATGATCACGGCGATCCTGGGTTTCGGCGTCGCATCGGTGCTGTGCGGAATGGCGACCTCGGTGCCGGAACTGGTGGTCTACCGGGTGGCGCAGGGCGCGTTCGGGGCGCCGCTGGTGCCGCTTTGCCAATCGATCGTGATCGAGACGTTCCCGGCCGAGCAGCGCGGCCGGGTGATGTCGATCTGGGGCACCGGCGTGATCCTGGGCCCGATCATCGCCCCGGCTTTGGGAGGCGCGTTGAGCGAGGCCTATAACTGGCGCTGGGTCTTCTTCATGCTGACCCCGTTCACGATCGTGGCCTTGATCGGCGCCCTGGCCTTCATCCGGGACAACACCAAGGGCGAGGCTCCGAAGCTCGACTGGAGCGGCTTCATCGCGCTTGCCATCGGGATCACGGCGCTGCAGCTGATGCTCGACCGCGGCGAGCGCGCTGGCTGGTTCGAAGCCTGGGAGATCCTGATTTATGCGGGTCTGTCGCTGAGCGCGTTCTGGGTCTTCGGGGTGCGCAACATGACCGCGCGGCGGCCGTTCCTGAACCCGGTCCTGCTGGGCGACCGGAACTTCGTCGTCGGCGTGATCCTGATCTTCATCTTCGGGATGCTGAACTTCACCCCGATCACCCTGCTTCCGACCATGTTGCAAAATGTTCAGGGCTTCCCGGATTCGATCATCGGGCAGATCCTCTCGGCCCGGGGCGCGGGAACCTTCCTGGGGTTCGCGCTGATGTTCCTGCTGGCCGGGATCGATCCACGGATCCCGATGTTCTTCGGCTTGCTGCTGCAGGCCTATGGCGGCTGGCTGATGGCGGGCTTCGGCGTCAATGTCTCGATCTCGCAGGTGCTTTGGGCAACCGCCTTGCAGGGGCTGGGGGTCGGGTTCGTCTGGATCCCGCTGAGCGTCGTGGCCTTCTCGACCTTGCCCAGGGCGCTGGTCCCGGACGGAACCTCGGTCTTTCACCTGCTGCGCAACATGGGCAGCTCGATCTTCATCTCGCTGACGGTGGCGCTGGTGATCCGCCAGACCAAGGTGAGCTATTCCGGCCTGGTCGAGCATGTCTCGCCGTTCAAGGAGGCGTTCCGCCTGCCCGGCGCCGCCGAAGCCTGGAGCCTGGGCAACAGCGCCGCCTTGCGGTCGCTGAGCTACGAGATCGACCGGCAGGCGACGATGATCGGCTATATCGACGCCTTCGTGATGTTCACCATCATGGCCGCGCTGGCGGCGCCGCTGGTGTTCCTGGTCAGGACCAGCCGGGCGCTGTGACTTGGGGGATCGCTGCGGCATATGTCGCCCATGCGAACCAGCGGCGTTCGGGTTCGGGTGCTCGACCATGCGGACATTGGCCAGAAGGATCGCGCCCGGCCCAAGGGTGGGCGCGATCCGGGGCTAACGCCCCGGAATAGAGTCTCGCGCTTTCGCATTTGCGACGCAAAGCCCTGATTCTTGTGCTTACCGATAACCGGAAAATCTCCCTTGCTTTCCGGAAAAAACAGCAAAGAATGACATAGAACGCATCGAAAAGGCATGCGGGAGGGCCTGGATGCAGGACTTTTGGGCCGCGCTCGCCCAAGCCTTCGCGCTGATTCTGGGGGCCGAGGCCGAGCTGGTCGAGATCATCGGGCTTTCCTTGCGCGTCTCGCTGAGCGCGGTGGCGATTGCCTGCGTCATCGGGCTGCCGCTGGGGGCCGTGCTGGCCGTCGGGCGGTTTCCTGGGCGCCTCGCGCTCTCGGTCCTGGTCAACGCGTTGATGGGGCTGCCGCCGGTGGTGGTAGGCTTGACGGTTTACCTGGTCCTCTCGGCCTCGGGGCCCCTGGGCGTCCTGCAACTCCTCTACACGCCGGCCGCGATGATTATCGCTCAGACGATCCTGGTCACGCCGATCATCGCGGCACTGACCCGCCAGGTGATCGAGGATCTGAGCGGCGAATATGACGAGATGCTGCGCGCCATGGGTGTCAGCCGGGCGGGGATGATCGCGACGCTGCTCTGGGACGCGCGCTATTCGCTGTTGACCGCGGCGCTCGCCGGCACCGGCCGGGCGCTGGCCGAGGTGGGGGCGGTGCTGATCGTCGGCGGCAATATCAACCATGTGACCCGGACCATGACCACGGCGATCGCGCTCGAGACCTCGAAGGGCGAGCTCGCCATGGCGCTGGCGCTGGGGATCATCCTGGTGACGCTGTCGGTGATCGTCAGCGCATGCGTGATGGGCTTGCGCGCCTCCGCCGCCCGGATGGCTTATGCGTGACGTGGCCGAGCCTCCCAGGCCTGGGCTCTGGCCCGTCACCTTGCGCGCGGTCGCGTTCCGGGCCGGCGGGCAGACCCTGATCGACGGGCTGGACCTGGAGCTCGCGCCCGGCGCCCTGACCTGCGTCATGGGGCCGAACGGGGCCGGCAAGAGCCTGCTGGTGCGCCTGATCGCCGGACTGATCGCACCCACCGAAGGCACAATCACCTATGGCAGTGCCGGCGCCCCCGCGAAGAACCGGATCGCGGTCGTCTTCCAGCGCCCGGTGCTGTTGCGCCGCTCGGCCGCCGCCAATCTGGACCATGCGTTGAAGACCTATGGCATGCCCCGGGCCGCGCGGCCGGGGCGCATCGCCGCCCTTCTGTCCGAGGCGGGGCTGACCGCGCAGGCGGGTCAGGCGGCGCGGTTATTATCCGGCGGCGAGCAGCAGCGTCTGGCCCTGGTCCGCGCGCTGGCGGCCGAACCGGACCTGCTGCTGCTGGACGAACCCGCCGCCAATCTGGATCCGCAGGCGACCGCGATGCTGGAAGCGCTGATCCGCCGCGCATCCTCCGAGGGCGTCAAGGTGGTGCTGGTCACCCATGACCGCGACCAGGCAAGACGCATGGCCGAGGAGGTGATCCTGCTGCACCGGGGCCGGATCGCCGAGCGGGCGCCGGCGCAAGCCTTCTTCGAGAATCCGAAATCCCCCGAGGCCCGGGCCTATCTGGCCGGCCGCCTGCTGCTGTGAGGGGCCCATGATCCGTTATCTAACCGTTTTAACCTTTGCCTTCCTCGGGGCCGTTCCCGCGCTCGCCGAGAGCTTCATCGTGGTGCAGTCAACCACATCGACTCAGAATTCCGGGCTTTACGACGCGATCCTGCCCCAGTTCACCGCGGCCTCGGGGATCGAGGTGCGCGTGGTTGCGGTCGGTACCGGCCAGGCGATCAAGAATGCGCGCAACTGCGACGGCGACGTGCTGCTGGTCCACGCCAAGGCGGCGGAGGAGAAATTCGTGGCCGAGGGCCATGGGGTGTCGCGCGCGGACGTCATGTATAACGACTTCGTCATTGTCGGGCCGGAGGGCGACCGGGCCGGAATTGCGGGCACGAGCGACGCCAAGGCGGCGCTGACGAAGATTGCCGTGGCGCAAGCGCCCTTCGCCTCGCGCGGCGACGATAGCGGTACGCATAAGAAGGAAATGGCGCTCTGGACCGCCGCCGGGGTCGACCCGACCGCCCATAGTGGCGCTTGGTACCGCGAGACCGGCTCGGGCATGGGCGCGACGCTGAACGTCGCGACCGCGATGGGCGCCTATGCGCTGACCGACCGGGCGACCTGGATCGCGTTCGCCAACAAGGGCGGCCAGCGGATCGCGGTCGAGGGCGATGCGGCGCTCTTCAATCAATACGGCGTGATCGCGGTGAACCCCGTGCGCTGCCCCAATGTGAAGGCCGAGGCCGGGCAAGCCTTCATCGATTGGCTTTTGGGCGAGGCCGGGCAGAGTGCGATCGCGGCCTACCGGCGGGACGGGCAGCAATTGTTCTTTCCGAACGCGCGGTAAGAACAGCGGCATTGTACCCCGTTGCCGTGGGCGCGTGCCTGGCTTACCTAAACCCCATGTCCATCTGGCGCTATGCGAACCCAGCGGAGTTCATGCGGCTGACCGGCCGCGTGCTGGCGCCGCTTTGGGTCGCGACTGCCGTTCTGATGGTGCTGGCGCTCGGCTGGGCCATGTTCGCGACGCCCGAGGACTACAAGCAGGGCTCGACGGTCAAGATCCTGTTTATCCACGTGCCCGCCGCCATGCTGGCGATCAACACCTATGCGATCATGGCGATCGCGTCGCTCATCGGCATCGTGCGGCGCCATCATGTGAGCTTCCTGGTGGCCAAGGCCGCCGCGCCCATCGGCGCGGCCTTCACCCTGGTGGCACTGATCACCGGGGCCGTCTGGGGTCAGCCCATGTGGGGCACCTGGTGGGTCTGGGACGCACGGCTGACGTCGGTCCTGATCATGTTCTTCTTCTACCTGGGCTACATCGCGCTCTGGGAGACGATCGAGGAGCCGGAGAAGGCGGCGGACCTCTCGGGCGTGCTCTGCCTCGTGGGCGTGATTTTCGCCTTTCTGTCGCGCTATGCGGTGATGTTCTGGGCGACGCTGCATCAGGGCTCGTCGCTGAGTGTGGCCGAGGGCCAGCGGGTGGACGACGTCTTCCGAACGCCGCTCTATCTCTCGATGGCGGCGTTCTATCTGTTCTTTATCGCGCTTTTGCTGGTGCGCGCGCGGACCGAGATCCGGTTGCGCCGGGCGCGGTCGCTCAGGCTGCAGGCGGCGATGGCATGAGGGCCTTTGGCGCATGAGTTTCCTGGCCGACAAATACGCGGTCTACGTGATCGCCGCTTATGGGGCGACGGCGCTGATCCTGGGCTGGCTTCTGTGGTCGAGCCTCAGCGCCAGCGCCCGGGCAAGGCGCGAACTGGGTAATGTCGAGCGGGAGCGTGAACGATGACCGAGCAACCGGACGCGAGGCCAGAGTCGGCGGCTGGCGGTTTCCGCCTGTGGATGCTGGTGCCGGTGCTGGGCGCGCTCGCGGTGCTGGCGGTCTTCATGCTGGGCTTGCAGCGCGAAGGCGATATCCGCGATTTACCCTCGACCTTCATCGGCAAGCCGGCGCCGGAGTTTTCGTTGCCGCCGCTCTATGCTGATCGGCCCGGTTTCTCGACCGCCGATCTGAAGGCCGACGGCGTCAAGCTGGTCAACATCTGGGCAAGCTGGTGCGTGCCTTGCCGGGCCGAGCACCCGAAGCTCACGGAATTGGCGGGCATGGGTCTGACCGTTCACGGCATCAATTACAAAGACACCGAGGAAGGCGCGAAGCGGTTCCTGGATGAACTGGGCGACCCCTTCACGCTGATCGGCGCGGACCGGAACGGGCGGACTGGGATCGAGTGGGGTGTCTACGGGGTGCCCGAGACCTTCGTCGTCGATGGCGAGGGCCGGATCATCTACAAGCATATCGGCCCGATCACCGGCGACCAGATCCAGACGAAAATCCTGCCCGCGGTCGAGCAGGCCCGCGCCAATCGCGCCAGCTCGGGCGGTTGAGCGCCCGCTCACTCGACATTGGCATCGCCGGGGCCGGGGTCGCCGGACTTGCGGCGGCCGCGTTGTTGGCGCGCGCCGGGCACCAGATCACCGTCTACGACCAGTTCCCGGCCCCGGCGCCCGTGGGCTCGGGCCTGATGATCCAGCCGGTGGGGCTGGCGGTGCTGGGGCAACTGGGCCTGGCCGAGGAGATGATCGCGCTGGCGAGCCCGATCACCCGCCTGCTGGGCCGAACCGAGCCGCGGGGCCGGGCCGTGCTGGATGTGCGCTACCCACGCGGCTATCGGGGGCTTGCGGTGCAGCGGGGCGCGCTCTTCGATCTGCTCTACCGGACGGCGGTTCAAACCGGGGCGCGGGTCGTGCCGGGGACGCGGGTCTCCGGGACCGAGGAGCAGGGCGGCAAGATCGCGCTCTTGACGAATTCGGGTGCGCTCGGCCCGTTCGATTTGGCCTTGGACTGCCTCGGGCCACGCTCGGCATTGTGTCCGGTTGCCGCCGCGGATCTGGCCTTCGGTGCGCTCTGGGGCCTGGTTGACTGGCCCGAGGACGGTCCCTTCGACGACGGCCACCTGGCCCAGCGCTACCGCGCGGCCAGCGTGATGGCCGGGGTTCTGCCGGTTGGGCGGGCCCGGCCCAGGACACCGCGCAAAGCGACCTTCTTCTGGAGCCTGCGGATGGCGGACCACGCCGCCTGGCTGGCGCGGCCACTAGACGACTGGAAGGCCGAGGTGCTGGAGCTGTGGCCCGATTGCGCCTGCCTGCTGGACCGGATCCGGGATCACCGGGACTTGACCTTCGCGCGCTACGCGCACCGGACACTGGGCCGCCCGGTTTCGGGCCGGCTGGCGCATCTGGGCGACAGCTACCACGCCACCAGCCCGCAACTGGGCCAGGGCGCGAACATGGCGCTGTTGGACGCGATGGCGCTGGCGGTGGCCGTGGAGCAATGCGCCGATGTGGAGACGACGTTAGCCCGTTACGCGGCGCTTAGGCGCTGGCATGTGCGGATTTACCAGGCGGCGAGCTGGCTGTTCACGCCCGCCTATCAGTCCGACAGCCGTGCTCTGCCGATCTTCCGCGATTGGGTCATGGCGCCGCTGGGGCGTATCCCGCCCGTGCCTTCAATCCTGGCGATGCTGGTCGGCGGGAAGATCGGAGGGCCACTGGTGGGGATGGGTCTGGAGTGGCCGGCGCCGAGGGACGGTTGGTGACGGCACGGCGGACAAACTTGTCCGCCCCGCCATTCTGACTGGGTGAAGAGGCTGGGTGATCGGTGGGCGTTTCGCACCCACCATCGACCTCACTCCTCGACAATGTGCCGTTTCAGAAGCGGCGCCTGGAACATGAGGAACAGAAAGGTCAGCGGCAGCACGGCAAAGGTCTTGAAGGTGACCCAGGTCTCGGTCGGCTGGGTGCGCCAGACCGCCTCGTTCAGCAGCGCCATGGCGATGAAGAACATCACCCAGCGCCGAGTGAAGATCATCCACCCCGCCTCGTCCAGCGGGATCATCGTGCCCATCAGCGCCTTGAGGTAGGAGCGGCCCCGCAGCAATCCGAAGCCAAGGATCGCGGTGAAGACCCCATAGACGATCGTCGGCTTCATCTTGATGAACGTCTCGTCCTGCAAGTAGAGCGTCAGCCCGCCGAAGCCCGCCACCACGACGGCGGTCACGACAGTCATGCGCGGAACGTGCCGGGTCGTGATCCACGAAACGCCGAGCGCGGCGATGCTGACCACAACGAAACAGGCGGTCGCCAGGAACAGCGGGCCGCTGTCGCCCGCCAGCGCTTCCGCGCCCGTTAGCGGCGTCATCAGGCCGTAGACCGTAGGGACGGCCAGCAGCTCGCGGCCATAGCTGAACGCCGCGAAGAACACGGCCAGTGGGCCGATATCAAGAAACAGCTTCAGCAGCGGGGAGGGTTCCCGGGTCGTCATCGGTTTTCCTGCCTCGTGCCCATCTATGGGGCCTTTCTAGGGGGCCTATCTACGGGGCCAGGGCGCGCTTGTCACCCAAACTCGACCTGGATCGCGCCGAGCGCGATCACAATCATGAGCGCGGCACGCGAGCGGCCGACCCGCTCGCCCAGGCAAAGCCAGCCGATAAGCGCTGCGAAGACCACCGAGGTCTCGCGCAAGGCGGCCGCCTCACCCACCTTGTCGAGCCGGGTCGCGAGCATCACCGCGCCGAAACTGCAGAACCCAGCGAGCGCCCCCGCAAGGCCGCGACGCGCCAGCGCCGGGAGCCCATGCCAGTTCGGCGCCCGGCCCGCCGCTGTCAGGCGCTGGTGCCTTAGATAGGCGACCAGCGGCATGACAATGCCCTCGCCCGCGAAGAACCAGGCGAGGAAGGTGAAGGGATCGGGCGAGATCCGGATGCCGTAGGCGTCGTAGGTGGTGTAGGCCGCGACCGAGAGCCCGGTCAGCAGCGCGTAGAAGACGGCCGCGATCAGGATCGGGCGGCCGACCTCGACGCCCACAAGACTTACGTCCCGGATATTGACGGCCGCCAGGCCGAAAATGCCGCCCGAGAGCAGGAGCACCCCGAACCATTGCCCGGCGGTGAAGGCCTCGCCGAAGACCAGCCCTGCCAGGATCACGGTGGCCAGCGGTCCGGTGCCGCGCACGATGGGATAGACCAGCGTGTAATGGCCGCGCGAATAGGCCATGGCCATCAGCACCTTGTAGACCATTTGGACGGCCCAGGCGCCCACCAGCACCAGCCACAGGAAGGGACTGGGCCAGGGCACCAGGAAAAGCGCCACCGGCAGGGCGATCATCGCGCCTGCGAGGTCGATTGCGCCACGGCTGGTCCAGGGGTCGTGGCGGCCCTTTTGCAGCGCGCCGAGCGTCGCGTGAGCGAGTGCGGAGAACAGCGCCAGCCCCATCGCCACCTGGGCGGCCAGCGGCGTGCCCTCGATCGAGAGGATCCATTCGGAGGGGGTCACCCCTCGGCGCCCGTCAGCGCCTGGGCAAATTCCTGGGGGTCGAAGGGCGAAAGGTCGTCGATCTTCTCGCCGACCCCG
The DNA here is from genome assembly GCA_029862205.1 of Paracoccaceae bacterium. Lineage (GTDB taxonomy): Bacteria > Pseudomonadota > Alphaproteobacteria > Rhodobacterales > Rhodobacteraceae > Thermohalobaculum. Next base: position 55,315 of record JAOTXT010000016.1, on the reverse strand, counting down.
ATGGCGTGGATCGGCAGCGCGAACCGGTCCGCGAGCGCCACCAGGATGCCGCCCCGCGCGGTGCCGTCGAGCTTGGTCATCACCAGGCCCGTGACATCGGCGATCTTCTGGAAGATCTCGACCTGGGAAAGCGCATTTTGGCCGGTGGTCGCGTCAAGCACCAGGACCGTGTTATGCGGCGCCTCCGGGTCCTTCTTGCGGATGACGCGGACGATCTTGGCCAGCTCCTCCATCAGGTCGGCGCGGTTTTGCAGGCGCCCTGCCGTGTCGATCAGCAGGATATCGGCGCCTTCCGCCTCGGCCCGGCCCATGGCGTCGAAGGCGAGGCTGGCGGGGTCCGAGCCCTGGGGCGCGGTCATCACCGGCACGCCCGCGCGCTCGCCCCAGATCTGGAGTTGCTCGATGGCGGCCGCCCGGAACGTGTCGGCGGCGGCGATCACCACAGATTTGCCGGCGGCTCTGAGCTGGTTCGCCAGTTTGCCGATGGTCGTGGTCTTGCCCGAACCGTTGACGCCCACGACCAGCACCACCTGGGGCCGCTTGGCGTAGAGCGGCAGAGGGCGGGCCACCGGCTCCACGATCGCCGCGATCTCGCCCGCCAGCGCGGCCTTGATCTCGCCGGTCGAGACCCGCTTGCCAAAGCGGCCCTCGGCGATCCGTGCCGAGAGCTTTAGCGCCGTCTCGACCCCCATATCGGCGGTGATCAACAGCTCCTCCAGGCTCTCGAGCATGTCGTCGTCGAGGACGCGCTTCTTGACGGTCTGCGTGCCCGTGACCCGGCCGAGCGTGCGGGCCAGGAGGCCGGGCTTCGATGCCTCCTTCGGCGCCGGTTCGGGCGGCGTATCCGCCCCGGGCACTGGCGCCTTAATAACGGAAGGGGCCGGTTCTGCTGGATCGGGTGCCGGCACAATCTCCGTTCGGGCCGGCTCCTCGACGATCTCCTCCTCGGGCGCCTCGTCGACGATCGTCTCCAACCCCTCGTCGAGCTTGGACGAGGACTTGAGAAGCCGCTGTTTCAGTTTGTTGAAGAAGGACATGGCACCGCCTGCCGGGTGGGTTTCGCGCTGCTTAGCGTCAGTTCGGGTTCAGGGGAAGCCTCAAGCGGCGATCAGGCGGAGGCCGTCATGGCCTCCGATCCGCGCCGCGGCGATGCCGCCGACAGGCTGGTCAGCCGCAAAGGCCACTTCGGCAAAGCCCTCGGTGCGGCCGAGCCGGGGGCGTTCCATAAGGATCTGCTGCTCGGTGCCTACCTGCGTGGCCAGATGCGCCGCGACCCGGGCCGCGCCCGCTTGGCGCAGGCGCGCCGCGCGTTCCTTGCGCACCACCTTAGGGACCTGGGGCATCCGGGCGGCCGGCGTGCCCTTGCGGGCGGAATAGGGGAAGACGTGGAGCCAGGTCAGGCCGCAGTCTTCGATGAGCTTCAGCGAGTTCTCGAACATGGCGTCGGTCTCGGTCGGGAAACCGGCGATGATGTCGGCGCCAAAGACCATCCCGGGCCGCCGCGCACGCAGTTCCTCGCAGAACCGGATCGCGTCGTCGCGGCCGTGGCGGCGCTTCATGCGCTTGAGGATCATGTCGTCGCCCGCCTGCAGGCTGATGTGCAAATGCGGCATCAGGCGGGGCTCGGAGCCCGCCGCGTCGACCAACGCCGTGTCCGCCTCGATCGAGTCGATCGAACTGATCCTGAGCCGCGGCAGGTCGGGCACCAGGGTCAGGATGCGCTGCACCAGGTCGCCGAGCGGCGGCCGCCCGGGCAAATCGGCGCCCCACGAGGTGAGATCGACCCCGGTCAGCACCACTTCGTTGAACCCGCCGTCGACCAGGCGCTTGATCTGATCGACCACCACGCCCGCCGGGACCGAGCGCGAATTGCCCCGCCCATAAGGGATGATGCAGAAGGTGCAGCGGTGGTCGCAGCCGTTCTGGACCTGCACATAGGCGCGCGCCCGGGTGCCGAAGCCGTCGATCAGATGGCCAGCGGTCTCGGTCGCCGACATGATGTCGTCGACTTGCACCGCCTCGGTCTCGCCGATCAGGCCAGTGCCCGCCAGGCGTTGCCAGGTCTGCCCGCGCATCTTTTCCAGATTGCCGATCACCTGGTCGACCTCGGGCATCGCGGCGAACGTCTGGGGCTCGGTCTGGGCGGCGCAGCCGGTGACGATGAGGCGCGCTTCGGGGTGCTGGCGGCGCAGCTTGCGGATCTGCTGGCGGGCCTGGCGGACGGCTTCTCCGGTGACGGCACAGGTATTGACCACGACCGCGTTCCGGAGCCCGGCCTTGGCCGCCAGGTCGGTCATCGCCTGGGTCTCGTAGGCGTTGAGCCGGCAGCCGAAGGTGGAGAACACGGGGGCGGTCATTGGTCGATTCTCGCCCCGATGCCCGCAAGAAACTCCGGTGACAGCCGGCCCTCGAAGACATGGGCGATGGGGCCGGTCATGGTGACATGGCCGCTCTCGAGCCATTCAATCTCCAAGGCGCCACCGTCCAGATGCACGATCACGCGGCGCTGCAACAGCCCCTTGCGGATGCCCGCCACAACCGCCCCGCAGGCGCCGGAGCCGCAGGCGAGCGTGATGCCTGCCCCACGCTCCCAGACGCGGAGCCGGATCTCGGCGGGTGAGATCAGATGCACGAATTCCACGTTGGCCCGCTCAGGGAACATCGGGTGATGCTCCCATTCCGGACCGAGATCGGCCAAAGGAACTGCCTCGGCGTCCTCGACAAAGAAAACGCAATGCGGATTGCCCATGCTGACCGCGCCCGGCGCGCCGTCAAGCGGCAGGGCAACCGTGTCGGCTTCCTCGGACAGCGGGATGTCGCGCCAGCCGGTGCGCGCCGCGCCCATATCGACCTCGATCCGGCCATCGGCGAGGCGTGCTCCGGTCAGCCGGCCATTGGCGGTGTTGAGCGCCAAGCTGTCGGCGCCGGTCTCGCCCATCAAGAGATGCGCCACGCAGCGGGTGGCATTCCCGCAGGCCCCGGCGGTCGAGCCATCGGCGTTCCAGAAGGTGACCTCGGCATCGGCGTCCTGGCTGTCGGCGATCACCGCGAGCTGGTCGAAGCCCACGCCCCGGTGCCGGTCGCCCAGCGCGGAGGCGAGCGCATGCGTCACCGGATCGCCCGCGCCCCCCGATGTATGGGCGCGCGCGTCGATGATCACGAAGTCATTGCCCAGCCCGTGCATCTTGAGGAAACGCAGGCCGGGAGACGTATCCAAGGTCCGCCGGTCCATGGGCGCGGTATATAGCGGCGAGCGGAGCTTTATGCCAGAGGCAGGGTCAATCAACACCTTCCAGGGTAAGGACCCAAAAATGAATCGATCCGGGTTCCGATTCAGACCTATGGCGCCCAGAGAGCTGGCTGAAGCCAGGGCCGCGGTACGGAAAGCTTGCCCAAACGGGGCAGTCCGGCGTTGCTTAGGCTCCTCGATTGCCATGCCCCGCGCCATTCTGCTGGCAGGGGATATGGTGGTGCGATCCGGATTTCCGGCAAAAAGCCCAAACGCCGGTAGTATGCGGGATCGCCTAGCACAAAGACGCCGGTCACGCCGAAACTATCTAGCCGTTGCAAGCCGGCGCGGACGAGCGCGCTGCCGATACCCTGCCTCTGCCGGGCCGGGGCGACGGCAAGCGGCCCCAAGAGCGCGACCTTTTCACTGCCTCCGGCAACGCCGCATGTCGTGAACATGACATGCCCCACGGGAGACCGTTCAATTATCCCGACGAGCGAGAGAGCGATCGTTGGTTCCCGCAACAGTTCCGTCACCAGAGGCAGCAGATCCTCGTTCGGGAACGCTTCCGGATATAGGGCCTCGATAGGGGTCAGGTCGCCCGGTGCGCTCTCGCGTATTTCAATTCTCTCCATCTTGCCTTCGTGAGCGCCCAATGCATCGCCGGAACCACCATCTTCGCGAGATGAGTCCTTAGCTCGATCAACCTTCGCCAATTCCGCAGTGACGGTCCACCAGCCGCTGCACCATCGGCGCGAAATGGGCGAAGGGGGGCGTCGCCATGTCCGCCCGTTTCCCCGCATCGTCCAGGTAGCGGACCTGGATGATCGCCTTCAGGTTCGGCTCGCGTTCGAATTCGGCCACTTCGCCGTCGCTCATCGGGCCGCCCTGGAGATTTAGGGAATGGACGGAAGCCTCGGATAACCGGCGGAAATATTCGGACCGGGTCGCACAGAGATAGCGTTTCGCCGCCACATGGTGGCGCACGCAATCGGTGACGGTGCTGGGCAGGAAGTGCTCCAGCACCCGGGCACCCGCCTCCTCGTGGAACTTGTCCTCGGTGTCCTCCATCGAGAAGGTGCCGAATTCCGAGGTGAAATGACCGATATCGTGGAGGAGCGCGGCGACGATGATTTCGTCGGCATGCCCGGCCTCCTCGGCCAGGGTCGCGCCCTGCAGCATGTGCTCGGCCATGGTGACCGGCTCGCCCAGATATTCCTCGCCGCCCCGGCGCTCGAAGATATCGGCCAGGAAGGCGACGATCGTGTCGGGTGTCAGGTCACCGGCCTTCATGCAGCCTCCAGGACGCGCAGGGTCGAGAGCAGGCCGTCTTTGTCCGCGTAGCACCCTTGCAGCCAGCGGCTGCCGCCGCTTGCCGCATAGCCGGTGCGGCCGTGCAGCACACGGGTATTGTCGACGATGAAGCTCTCGCCCGGTTCCAGCTTGAAGGTGGCCGCCATGGCCGGGTCGTCGACGATCTGGCCGAGGCGCCGGTAGGCCGCGTAATAAGCGGACATATGCTCGTAGGGCACGTCGGTGATCGGGGCGGTCGAGCGGTTGTTGAACCGGACCGCGGTAAGCTGGCCGTCCGGCGCGGTCTCGATCATTGGGCGCCTGGCTTGCAAGCTGACATCGCCCGAGCCGCAATAGTCGAACTGGGCGCAGTGGCCGGCAAGCATGTCGAACCCGGCCGGATCCTCGGCCCGCAGGCGCTCGGCGGCGTTAAAGCCGTCGACCACCTGGCTTTCGCCGCCCTCGGCCGAGTTTTCCAGGCAATAGAGTACTTGGAGCGTTGGCACCGGGTCGCGGTAGGGGTTGTCCGTATGGGCCTGAAGTCCAAGGCCAGTATAGGCCAGGTTCGAGGGATTGACCTCGGTGCGGACCTCGAACCAGCGGCCGTAATTGGTCTCGCGCACATAGCCGAAGGCCTCGACGACCCGCAGAAGCGCGCCGCTTTCCGTCGGGCCGCCGGTCAGCTTCGCAAAGCCCAGGCGCCGGACATGAGCGAGCCAGTCGCGGAGTGCCGCGCCGCCCGCCATGACCTCGGCGAAGTCACCGGTCGCTGTCTCCGGGTCGAGGCTGCAGTCCCAGAGCTCGGCCTCGGCCAACCTGCCCGGCCCAGCGCGGTCGTAGACATGGCCCGCCAGCCAATCGGCTGGGTAGCTGACCGCCTTGCCCTCGGGCGCGAAGGTTACCTGCAACGCGCCGTCGTCCAGCCGCGCCTTGGCGATTCGGGTCTCGGGCGGGATATCGCCCAGCGTGATCAGCCGCTGGCCGTTCGCGGGCGAGCGGGTCTCGGGGTCGAGCGCGTTGTCGCGCAGCCAGATCGCGTGGAACCGGGCTTCTGCCCCATCCCGCCAGGCGAGGCGGATGGCCTGCCCGTCCTCCAAAAGCTCGGCACTTGCCAGCATCGTGTCCTCCATGATCCGAGAGACCAGCGCCTAGCACATCACGCGCCGCGCTGCTCCGCCAGTTCCGCCAAATACCTGCCGTATTGCGACGCCCCGGCACGTTCGGCCAGTGCCGCCAGATCGCCAGCTGAAATGAACCCCATGCGGAAGGCGACTTCCTCGGGGCAACCAATCTTGAGGCCCTGGCGGACCTCGATCGCCTTCACGAACTCGGCCGCTTCCATCAGGCTTTCATGGGTGCCGGTGTCGAGCCATGCAAAGCCCCGGCCAAGCGGTTCGACCTGAAGCTTGCCTACCTGCAGATACTGCGAAAGCAGGTCGGCGATCTCCAGCTCGCCGCGCGCCGAGGGGGTCAGGCGGCGCGCCATCTCGGGCGCCGTGCCGTCGAGGAAATAGAGGCCGGTGAGCGCATATTCCGATTTCGGCTGCGCCGGTTTTTCCTCGATCGACAGGGCCTGTCCCGAACTGTCGAATTCGACCACCCCATAGCGGCCCGGATCGGCGACGCGGTATGCGAAAACCGTCGCGCCGGTTCCGTGGTTGGCGGCGTCCAGCATCCCGGGCAGGCCGTGGCCGTAGAAAAGGTTGTCGCCCAGAACCATGGCCGAGGGCGCGCCGGCTAAAAACTCCTCGGCGATCAGATAGGCCTGCGCCAGGCCCTCGGGCGCGGGCTGGGTCAGCCAGGTGATCTGGATCCCCAACTCCGCTCCGTCGCCCAGAAGACGCTCGAACGCCGCCTGGTCCTGCGGCGTGGTGATGATCGCGATCTGGCGGAGGCCCGCCAGCATCAAGACGCTCAGCGGGTAGTAGATCATCGGCTTGTCATAGAGCGGCAGAAGCTGCTTCGAGACCGCGCGGGTCACCGGTTCGAGCCGGGTCCCCATGCCGCCCGCCAGTATGATGCCCTTGCGTCCGGTCATCGCGCCGTGCTCATCTCGCCCTGCCCCGCCCAATCGCCGCGCACCCTATCCTGACCCGGCATCCTGACCCGGCGGCTCGATCCGGGTCAATCGCGCGATATGGACATGCCGCACCGCCCGTCGCAGAAATGCCGGACGGGAGGCCTGAATCGTGACCCAGATCATCCTCAACGCATCGAACCGGCTGCGCCGCTCGCCCACCTTCGAGCGGGTGCGAGCCGCCGGGGCCAAGGCCTATTCGGTCTACAACAAGACCCTGATCGGCCAGTGGTTCGGCACCATGGAGGAAGACTACGCGCATCTGAAATCTGCGGTCCAGGTCTGGGATGTGGGTGGCGAGCGGGTGGTCGAGGTGGCGGGACCAGACGCCCAGCGCCTGATCCAGATGACCACGCCGCGCGACCTGAGCGTGCTGACCGATGATCAATGCGCCTATATCCCGATGGTCGATCCCCAGGGCGGAATGCTGAACGACCCGGTGCTGACCCGGCTGGCCGATGACCGCTACTGGCTGGCCTTGGCCGACAGCGACATGTTGCTCTACCTCAAGGGGCTGGCGGCCGGGCTGAAACTGGACACGCGGGTCTTCGAGCCGGATGTGTGGATTCTGGCGGTGCAGGGGCCGAGTGCCGACGAATTGATCGCCAAGGTTTTCGGCGAGGCGGCGACCCGCACCCGATTCTTCCGCTACACAATGGTCGAATTGGGCGGTAAGTGGATGGTGCTGGCACGGTCCGGCTGGTCGGTGCAGGGGGGCTTCGAGCTTTACGTGGACGGCAGCGACCATGCGGGGCCGATCTGGGACCGGCTGATGGAGGCGGGGCGCGGCCTGGATGTCCGCGCGGGCTGCCCGAACCTGATCGAGCGGATCGAGGGCGGGCTTCTGAGCTATGGCAACGACATGAGTGTCGAGCACACGCCCTTCGAGGCGGGGCTGGGGCGGTCCTGCACGATCGACCGCGACACCGGCTGCCTGGGTCACGCAGCGCTGGTGGCCGCGCGCGAACCCCAGCGCCAGATCCGCCCGGTCGAGATCGCAGGCGCAAAGGTGCCGGTGGTGGCCGCGCTCTGGCCCTTGACGGCACCGGATGGGCAACCCGCCGGCACGGTCTCGTCCGCCGCCTGGTCGCCCGAGCAGCAGACCAACGTGGCCATCGCCATGGTCGGCCGCGCCTATTGGACCCCCGGCACCGAACTGGCGGTCCAGGCACCGGATGGCGAACGGCCCGTGCTGGTCAAGGACCGGTTCTGGGGGCGGAAATCGGCTTAGGCGGCAGCACCTTCACCGCATCGCGGGCACGGCCACCGGCACTTCTCCGGTTTCCGAGTCGCTCTTTCTCGCCGAGACGTTTTCCAGGTTCAGGTGCTTCAGATAGCGCTGCTCGACCAGGCGGAACAGGCGCACCACCACGAAGGTGATGATCATGTAGAGCGCGGCCGCCGACAGGAACCCCTCATAGGCGATGTAGTATTTGGCGTTCACGGTCCGGCCGACGCCCAGGATGTCCTGAATGGTGATGACGCTGGCGACGACCGTGCCGTGCAGCATGAACACGACCTCGTTGCCGTATTGCGGCAGTGCCCGGCGCATGGCCGAGGGCATCAGCACCAGCCAGGTGACCTGACGCCCCGAGAGGCCGAGCGCCATCGCCCCCTCGATCTCGCCCTTGGGCGTGGTCTTGATCGCACCGCGCAGGATCTCGGCCGTATAAGCCCCGGAATTGAGCGAGAACGCGATCACCGCGCACCACCAGGCCTCGCGCAGCAAGGGCCAGGCGAAGCTGTCGCGCACCAGTTCGAACTGGCCCAGCCCGTAATAGATCAGGTAGGTCTGCACCAAGAGCGGCGTGCCCCGGAAGACATAGACGTAACCGCGCGCCAGCGGCGAGAACCGGGTATTGCGGGCCATGCTCAGCGACGCCGGCAGCGCGATCAGCATCCCGAGCGCCAGCGCAATCACGGTCAGGTGCAGGGTCACCCAGACGCCGCCCAGGAACAGGTCCCAATGCTTGAAAACCAGGTCGAAGTTCACGCGGTCTGCCCCCGGTTCGCCCGCTCGTCAGCGTATTTCAACGCCAATTGCGAGACCCAAGTGATCGCCAGATAGACCAGGATCACCGCGACAAAGAAGAGGAACGGCGCCCTTGTCGCCTTGCCCGCCTTGTCCGCCAGGCCGACCAGGTCCTCGAGCCCGATCACCGAGACGACGGCGGTGGATTTCACCAGCACCATCCAGACATTGCCGTAGCCCGGCAGGGCAAAACGCATGATCTGGGGCAGGAGCACGGTCCAGAGGACCGGCAGCGGCCGCATCCCCATCGACTTGGCCGCTTCCGCCTGGCCTTTCGGAACCGTCATATAAGCGCCGCGGAAGGTTTCAGTCAGATAGGCGCCGTAGATGAACCCGATCGAGATCACTCCGGCCCAGAATTTGGAAATCTCCACGTAGCCGCCGTCGAACGACTGGACGACCGTGTTCAACAGCCGCTGGCCGCCGAAATAGATCAGCAGGATCAGCACCAGGTCCGGCACGCCGCGCACGATCGTGGTGTAGACCTGCGCGACCCAGTTGAAGATCAGGTTGCGCGACAGCTTCGCAGCCGCCCCCAGCGCGCCCAGCGCGGTCGCCAGAACCAGGGCCAGCACCGCCACGCCGACGGTAACCAGGACGCCGCGCCCCAGGAGCGGGGCGAATTCCAGGAGCTTATCCAGGTTCCGGACCCCCTGTAGGGTGCGCATTCATGCGCACCTTTATTCCCAGGGGGTGCGCATGAATGCGCACCCTACCGAGTCTGGCCCCGCCGCTGCGCGCCGGGGCCGATGACGGACTCAACCGCCGTAGATGTCGACTTCGAAATACTTGTCGTTGATCGACTTGTAGGTGCCGTTCTCGCGGATCGTCTTGATCGCGGCGGTGAACGCGTCGCGCAGGTCCTCCTCACCCTTGCGCACACCGATCCCGGCGCCGACGCCGAAGTATTTCTCTTCCGAATAGTCACGGCCAAAGAACTCGAAGTCCTTGCCCTGATCGGTCTTCAGGAACCCGTCCGAGATGGCGATTGAGTCGGCAAAGGCGGCGTCGATGCGGCCCGCGACCAGGTCCAGATAGACCTCGTCCTGGGTGCCGTAGAGCTTCAGCTCCACATCGGCCATCTCGCCGTCCATGTAGTCCTGGAAGATCGTGCCGCGCTGCAGGCCGATCACCTTGCCGGCCAACCCCTCCGGGCTGTCGGTCAGGCCGTGGCCCTGCTTGGCCACGAAGCGGCCGGGCGAGTTGTAGTATTTGCCCGAGAAGTCGATGCGCTGCTTGCGCTCCTCGGTGATCGACATCGACGCGATGATCGCGTCGCACTTGCCTTCCAGCAGGGCCGGGATGATCCCGTCCCATTCAGACTGCACCAATTTGCAGCTATTGCCCATCTCGGCGCAAAGCGCATTGGTGATGTCGATGTCAAAGCCCACGACGTCACCGCTGGCGTTGATCTCGGAGAACGGCGGGTAGGCGCCCTCGACGCAGATATTCAGCTCGTCGGCGGCGGCCGAGGTGGCGAAGGCCGCGAAGGCCGCGGCCAAGGCAAATTTCTTGAATTCAGGGCGTTTCATGCTGGTCTCTCCCTTATCTCGCGCGGATTTCATTGGATCCGGCGCAACTGTGCCGAATATTGGGCCGCGGACTTGCGGCGCGTCAACTGGAACCGCGCGCGCGGTTGCCTGGGTGACGTGACGACATGCAACGGGTTTACGCGCTTGCGGACCCTCTGTTAGCGTCGCGCATTGAGATTGAGGCCATGTGCAAGAGGGGAAATTTAGATGCTGAATCTCGAGCACTTCGTCGAGGATTGCCGCGCGGCGGTGCGTGCCGACCCAAGCCACAAGGGCGTCGCCGAGATCGTGAAGCAGGCGATGAGCGATCCGGCCGCCATGCTGAAAGCGGTGGGCGAGCCGACCGGACCGGGCCTCGTGCCGATCTACAAGGCCAACGACCTGACCATCGTCAACGTGATCTGGAAGCCAGGCATGACGGTGATGCCCCATAATCACGAGATGTGGGCGGTGATCGGCATCTACGGCGGACGCGAGGACAATATCTTCTGGCGCCGGATCAAGGACGATCCGGATGGACATATCGAGGCGGCCGGCGCCCATGCGCTCTCGACCGGGGACGCCATGCCGCTGGGCCGCGATATTATCCACTCGGTCACCAACCCGATCCCCAAACTGACAGGTGCGATCCATCTCTATGGCGGCGATTTCTTCGAGGCCGAGCGCAGCGAATGGGACGCGGAGAACCTGACCGAGCAGCCCTATGACATGAGCCGCGTGAAGGCGATGTTCAGCGATTGCTGAGCGGGAGGACCGTATGGCCTATATCTTCGCCGTCTCGATGGATGTGGACCCGGCCCATGAGGCCTTGTTCAACGAGGTCTACGACACCGAGCACATCCCCTATCTGCTGCAGGTGCCCGGGGTCCGCAGCGCCCGGCGCCTGAAGGGCGAGCCCTTCGCGGTGGCGATCGGCGGCGCGGGTAAGGATATGCCGGCGCCGAGCCCGGTCTACACGGCGCTCTACGAGATCGACGGGCCAGAGGTTCTGACCAGCGACGCCTGGCAGGCAGCCGTCGAGAAGGGCCGCTGGGCGGGCGAGGTGCGGCCGCATACGTCGAACCGAAGCCATGCGTTGATGCAGGTGGTGTGAGGGTGCCGCGCGGCACCGTAGGGCGCATCTTGATGCACCTTTGTTCATGTCGCGCCCATTGATGGTGGGACAGATTTCCCTTACGGGGTTGCGCCTTTGACCGGAAGGTAATCGAACGCCCAATCGTTGTAATTTCCCTCGCCGCGGAACCAGCGGTCTTCCGTTGTGTCCGGCGCCTGGAAGTCCCAATGCGGCCGCGTGCCCTGGTCATGGGCCGCGCGGATCAGCAGGCGCCGCTGCTGGCTGAGGACGATCTGGGCCGAAAGCGCGTCCGGATCCCAGAGCCGCGCTGTCTCCGCCGCGAAGGCCGCGACCGTCTCGGCGTGAACAGGATCGCCGGCCAGGTTCCGCCGCTCGTCCGGGTCGGCGTCCACATCGAAGAGCAGGTCCGGGTCCTCGCCGCCGGTGATGAACTTGAAGCGCCCGCGCCTGATCATGAAGATCGGCGCCTTGATCCCCTCGCAGAGCAGTTCCGCATGGACCGCGCGGCCGTCGTCGGCCCTGAGCGTGGTCAGGTCAGCCCCATCGAGCGGCTCGACCGAACCGTCCCAAGCCCCGTCCGAGGCGATGCTGGCGAAGGTCGGCACGAGGTCGACCAGCGAGCACAGCGCCGCGACGCGTCTCGGCGCCATGCGGCCCGGCGCATGGAGGATCAACGGCACCCGCAATGCCGGCTCGAAGAAGGTCTTCTTGAACCAGAGCCCGCGCTCGCCCAGCATCTCGCCGTGATCCGAGGTGAAAAGTATGACCGTGTTCTCGGCCTGGCCGCTTGCCTCGAGCGCCGCCAGGAGCGCACCCACCTGGTCGTCGATATAGGAGACCATGCCGTAATAGGCCCGCCGGGCGCGCATAATATCCGCCTCAGGAACCTCGCCCCCATGGAGCCCGTGCTGCTTCAGGATCCGGATCGAGTGGGCGTCATTCTCCGCGTCCGGCAGCATCGGTACGCTGGGCGGCGGGATATCGGCGCCCTCGTAGAGGTTCCAATGGCGTTGTTGGCAAAGATAGGGCTCGTGCGGATGGGTGTAGGAGGCTTGCAAGAAGAAGGGCCGGTCGTCACCGGACCGCGCAATGTCGTAGATCTCCTGCACCGCCTTGTGGGTAACTTCGTCGTCATAGTCGAGCTGAACCGAGCGGGCGCAGATGCCGGTCTTTGTCACGGCGCGGCTGTCGGTCGCGCCGGGGAAGCGGTCAAGGCTCCAATCCGCGGTCCAGGTGAAATCGCCCGGATAGATGTCGGGTGTTAGACGCTTCTCAAAGCCGTGGAGTTGGTCGGGCCCGACAAAATGCATCTTGCCCGACAGGCAGGTCTGATAGCCGAGGGCGCGCACATAATGCGCATAGGTCGGGATCGAGGCCGGGAACTCGCAGGCGTTGTCGAAGGCGCCGATCCGCGAGGCGAGCTGGCCCGAGGCCATCGAAAACCGTGAAGGTGCGCACAGCGGATAGTTGCAATAGGCGCGCTCGTAGATCACGCCCTCAGCCGCCAGCCGGTCCAGATTGGGCGTGATCGCGATCCCGCCATAGGCGCCGAGACATTGCGGGGCAAGCTGGTCGGTCTGGATGAACAGGATGTTCGGCTGATCACTGCGGCCGGGCATGGTCGCTCCCCCATCGGATTTCGTTTAGCGTTTGATAACCCCGGTCTTGATACCCCCCGCCAGGGCACGAGTCGAACGGGTCAAGGCGGCGGCAAACCTTCGCGGATGCGGCAAGCCTCTTCGCACATGCGGCATTTTCGGTCTGGAAAGCCCTGCCGCATCGCCCTAACATCCAAGCCAAAGAGCCGCAGCAGAGCCGGGAGAACGCCATGGCCGACGTAAAAAGGGGCAACCGCCCCCTGTCGCCGCATCTGCAGATCTACCGTCCCCAGCTTTCCTCGGTGCTGTCGATCTTCCACCGGATCACCGGTGTCGGCCTGACCCTGGGCGCGGTCCTGGTGGTCTGGTGGCTGTTGGCCGCCGCAACCGGCCCGGAATATTTCGCGACCGTCGATGGGCTGATCACCTCGTGGATCGGCAACCTGATCCTGCTCGGGTCGAGCTGGGCGCTCTGCTATCACCTGCTGAACGGTGTCCGGCATCTGGTCTGGGACATGGGCTACGGCTTCGAGGTCGAGACCGCCGACAAGACGGGGATCGCGGTCGCCGCCGGGTCGGGCGTGCTGACGATCCTGCTGTGGCTGGCCGCGTGAGGGGGGCAACCATGAGCTTCAAGACCTCGCGCGCCCGCGTCTCGGGCCTCGGCGCCTCGGGCGAGGGCACGCATCACTGGTGGACCCAGCGGATCACCTCGGTCGCACTGGTGCCCTTGACCATCTTGTTCGTCATTCCGTTCGCCCGGGCGCTGGGCGGCCCACACGGCGATGTGATGGCGCTTTATGCCAACCCGTTCCACGCGCTGGTCGCGGTGCTGTTCCTGGCCGTCGGCTTCCACCACCTGGCCCACGGCGTCCAGGTGGTGATCGAGGATTACGTGCATGGCAAGGGCCTACGCACGGCCTTGCTCCTGGGCAACACCATGTTCTGCTTCGCCTTCGGGTTCGCCGGCATTTTCGCCGTGTTGAAGATCGCATTCGCCGGCTGAGGGGTCCCAGATGGCTGCATACGACTACATCGACCATCAATATGACGTGGTTGTCGTCGGTGCCGGGGGCGCGGGGCTACGCGCCACCCTCGGCATGGCCGAGCAGGGGCTGAAAACCGCCTGCGTGACCAAGGTCTTCCCGACCCGCAGCCACACGGTTGCCGCCCAGGGCGGCATTGCCGGCAGCCTGGCCAATATGGGCCCCGACAACTGGCAATGGCACATGTATGACACGGTCAAGGGCTCGGACTGGCTGGGCGACATGGACGCCATGGAATACCTGGCCCGCGAGGCGCCCGCCGCGATCGTCGAGCTGGAACATTACGGCGTGCCGTTCTCGCGCACCGAGGAGGGCAAGATCTACCAGCGCCCCTTCGGCGGCCACACGACTGAGTTCGGCGAGGGCCCTCCCGTTCAGCGCACCTGCGCGGCGGCCGACCGCACGGGGCATGCGATGCTCCACACGCTCTACGGCCAGTCGGTCAAGGAGAAGGCGGAGTTCTTCATCGAGTACTTCGCGCTCGACCTGATCATGTCCGAGGATGGCCAGTGCCAAGGGGTGATCGCCTGGAACCTGGATGACGGCGCGATCCACCGGTTCAGCGCCAAGATGGTGGTGCTGGCAACCGGCGGCTATGGCCGGGCCTATTTCAGTTGCACCTCGGCCCATACCTGCACCGGCGACGGCAGCGGCATGGTGGCGCGCGCCGGGCTGCCCCTGCAGGACATGGAGTTCGTGCAGTTCCACCCGACCGGCATCTACGGCGCCGGGTGCCTGATCACCGAGGGTGCCCGCGGCGAGGGCGGGTATCTGACTAATGCGCAAGGCGAGCGGTTCATGGAACGCTATGCGCCCACCTACAAGGACCTGGCGAGCCGCGACGTGGTCTCGCGCTGCATGACCATCGAGATCCGCGAGGGCCGCGGGGTGGGGCCGGACAAGGACCACATCCACCTGCACCTGAACCACCTGCCGCCCGATACCCTAGCGCTGCGGCTGCCGGGCATTTCCGAGTCCGCCAAGATCTTCGCGGGTGTCGATCTGACCCGCGAGCCAATCCCGGTGCTGCCGACGGTGCATTACAACATGGGCGGCGTGCCCTCGAACTACTGGGGCGAGGTGATTAGCCCCACCAGTGACGACCCGCACGCACTGGTCCCGGGCCTGATGGCCTGTGGCGAGGCGGCATCGTGCTCGGTGCACGGGGCGAACCGGCTGGGGTCGAACTCGCTAACCGACCTGGTGGTCTTCGGCCGGGCCTGCGCCATCCGGGCGGGCCAGACCGTCAAGCCGGGAGCGCCGAACCAGACACTGAACCAGGCCTCGGTCGACAAGGCGATGGACCGGTTCGACCGGCTGCGCCACGCCAAGGGCGCGGTGCCAACCGCGGTGGCGCGGCTGAACCTGCAAAAGGCAATGCAGGAGGACGCGGCGGTCTTCCGCACGTCGAAGACGCTCAAGGAGGGTTGCGCCAAGATCGCCAAGATCGACGCCGCCTTCGACGATGTCTCGGTCCAGGACCACTCGCTGATCTGGAACTCGGATCTGATGGAGACGCTGGAACTGGCGAACCTGTTGCCCTGCGCGCTGACCACGATCTATTCCGCCGAGGCCCGGCACGAGAGCCGCGGCGCCCATGCGCATGAGGACTACCCGGACCGCGACGACGAGAACTGGCGCAAGCACTCGCTGGCCTGGCCTGGGACCCAGGACGTGGTGACGCTGGACTATCGCCCGGTCATCACCGAGCCGCTGACGCCCGAGAGCGAGGGCGGAATCGCGGCGGCGAAGATCGCGCCCAAGGCGCGGGTCTACTGAGAGCGTGACATGAACGCGCATCCGAAATGGAGCCCCGCGGGCACCCGTTCCGCCGCCGAGATCGCGGCGATTATGGACTTCCGTGCCAAGCGAGCCATCGACCATGTGACCGCGCTCGCCTGGGGCAAGACGCCGCGGCTTTGCCCGATCTGCGGCTACCGGGGCATGTTCAGCCCCGTCCGCCACAAGCCCGAGATCTGGTGCCCGAGTTGTGACTCACGGCCCCGGCACCGGCAGCTCAAGCTGTGGATGGACCGCGAGATGGTGCTGCCGGAGGGAGCCAAGGTACTGCACTTCGCCGCCGAGCCCTGGGTGCGCGGCTGGTTCGAGGAGCGTGGCGCGGACTACGTGACGGCCGACCTCAACGACAAGTTCGAGCTTCAACTCGATATCGAGGCGATGGACCTGCCCGACGCCAGCTACGACCTAGTGATGGCCAACCATGTGTTGGAGCATGTGGACGACGCGCGTGCGCTGGCCGAGATGTTCCGCATCCTCAAGCCCGGCGGCCAAGCGGTGATCACCGTGCCGATGATCGAAGGCTGGGACGTGACCCACGAAGACCCCACATTGAAGACCGAGGAAGAACTGCGGCTCCACTATGGCGACCCGACGCATCTGCGGTTCTACGGCCGCGATGTGCGCGACCGCATCCGGGCGCCGGGGTTCGAGTTGCATGAGTTTGTCGCGGTGGAGCCCGATGTCTCGACCCATGCCCTGCACCGGGGCGAGCGGATTTTCGTCGGCATGAAACCCGGCCCAAAAGGAGCGGACAATGGCTGAGTTCACCCTGCCCAAGAACTCGAAGGTCACCAAGGGCAAGACCTGGCCTGTCCCCGAGGGCGCGACCAATATCCGGGTCTTCAAGATCTACCGCTGGGACCCGGATACAGGCGAAAACCCCCGCGTGGACACCTATCAGGTGGATATGGACACCTGTGGGCCAATGGTCCTCGACGCGATCATCAAGATCAAGAACGAGATCGACCCGACCCTGACCTTCCGCCGTTCCTGCCGCGAAGGGATTTGCGGGTCATGCTCGATGAACATCGACGGCATCAACACGCTGGCCTGCACGTATGGGCTGGACGAGATCAAGGGCGACGTGAAGATCTATCCCCTGCCCCATATGGAAGTCGTGAAGGATCTGGTGCCGGACCTCAGCCACTTCTACGCTCAGCACGCCTCGGTCAAGCCCTGGCTCGAGACCGAGACCCCCGCGCCCGAGCGCGAATGGCGCCAGGCGATCGAGGATCGCGAGAAGCTGGACGGGCTTTATGAATGCGTCATGTGCGCCTGCTGCTCGACCTCGTGCCCCAGCTATTGGTGGAACAGCGACCGGTACCTAGGCCCCGCCGCCCTGCTCCACGCCTATCGCTGGCTGATCGATTCTCGCGACGAGGCGACCGGCGAACGGCTGGACGACCTGGAAGACCCGTTCCGCCTCTACCGCTGCCACACGATCATGAACTGCACCAAGACCTGCCCCAAGGGATTGAACCCCGCCAAGGCCATCGCAGAGATCAAGAAGATGATGGTCGAGCGGCAAGTTTGATGCGGTTTTAGTTGCGCTGTCGCACTTAAACTGCCGGAATCGCATATTTTTTCGCGATTCTGGCTCGCCTCATGCGGGATTTTGTTGTGCCCGACCCAACCTTGCGTGTTTAATCTCATGGAACTTTTTCTGTGTGTTGGTAAGCGTATCGCATGTCCTCGGTGATCGTCGACCTGACCGCCCAACGCGGCGGTGCTGCTCTGCTCGGACCCCTGCAACATCCCGCAGGCGTCAAGCTGCCGTTCGAGGGTCCGTCAGACGCCGCCCTGATTATCCCGGAGATCCGCAGCGATGTGCGCTCGGGCGCCTATAGCGCCGACATGGTGGCGCGGCTGCCCGAGGCCGTGAAGCCTGGCGACCGCGTCCTGGTGATCGGCGCGGGGCTGGGCATCATCTCGACCCTGTTGGCCAAGACCGAGGGTGTCGAGCGCGTCATCGCGGTCGAGGCCAACACGACGCTGGTCCCCTATCTGAACCGGGTCCACGAGGCGAACGGCGTGCCCGAGGTCGAGACCGTCAATGCCGTGCTCTCGGAAAACAAACAGGGCCGGGTGCCGTTCTTCGCCCGGCGCGACCTGCGCATGTCGTCGCTTTTGCCGCATGACCGGTCCTGGCAGCAGGTGATGATGGTTCCGTTCATGAACCTGAACCTGATCCTGGCCGAGGAACGGATCAGCCTGATTGTCTGCGACATCCCGGTTTCGGCGGCGCAGTTGGTCGCGGAGGCAGAGCTCGATCAGGTCGAGCGGGTGCTGGTGAATTGCGCCGAGGAGGCGTCGGGCTGCTGGGACGAGGGCGGCGCATGTGCCTTGCTGATCCAAAGCGGCTTTGTGCCCGAGCCTGCCGGCGGCGCCATCCTGTTCAATCGCCCGCCGGGATATGTGAAGCCGGCGGCGCCCGAGGACAATGACGAAATCGCGGGCGATCTGGACGCCGACGACCTCGATGACGAGGAAATCGAAGACGATTTGGTCGATGAAGACCTGGCTGGCGAAGTTGAAGCAGGCGAAGAAGATTTTGGCGAAGACGCCCAGGCTGACGCAGGCGCAAGTGAAGACGATCTCGATGCCGAGGCGTTGGCGGAGCCGGAAGCTGAGCCGGTTGATGATGCGGCCATGGCCGAGCGGGACAGTGACGCGAAACCAGCGCCAGAGACCGGGCCAGAGGCCGAGCAACCGAGCCGGCCGGCCGCCGAGATCATCGAAGGGGCTGTCCCGGAAGCCTCGACTGAAGCGCCCGAGATCGAGACCGAGTGGGAGATCGACACGCCTCTGGCCGCGCAGCACCCGCTGCCGGCGGATGATCACTTCGCCTCGCTGTTCGAGGACCTGCCCGAGGAAAAGGCCGGGATGGCGGGTGCCGGGCCCGCACCGGCGGGCGGCGAGCCGGGTGTCGAGCCCGCAGCGGCGGCCCCAGTCTCGGGCGGCGGATCTGGCCTGCTTCTGCTGGCCATCCTGGCCTTTGCCCTTGCCCTGCCGCTGATCGCGATCAGCGAGCTGGCGGGCTCGCGGGCCGAACGCCATGCGGCGGCAGCCGCGCAGACGGTCGCCGATTGGGGCGGCGCGCAGACCCTGATCGGGCCCTATATGGTAGTGCCGGTCGAGAAGGCGGGCGCGGCCGCGCCGCCGGTGATCCTCCTGCCCGAGCGGCTCGAGGTCACCAGCACGCTGGACGCGGCGTTGCGCCAGGAGGATGTCTTCCAGATGCCGGTCTATCGCGGCCGGCACAGCATCCTTTTGGACTTCGATCCGGCGCTTGCCGCCGGTGCCCGTGTCGATCGGTTGTTGGGTGCCGACGAGGTTTTGCGGTGGGAGGACGCCCGGCTTGGACTGGGGATCACCGAAACAAAGGCGCTGCGGGCCGAGCCGCTCCTGACCCGGGGTGGCGGCGCGATTGCGTTCGAGTCCGGCAGCGGCGTCGCGGGCGTCGCGGGCATTCATGCGCCCATCGGCGATCCGAGGGGCGATCTGCGCGGCTGGTCGTTCAGCCTCGATCTCGACGGCTCGGGCGGCTTCCGCCTGACCCCTGCGGGCCGCGTCACCGAGGGGCTAATCGACGCGAGCTGGAGCCGGATTGGAATTGGCGCGCGCGCCGACGGCAGTTTCGAGCCAGACATGGCGCAGCGCGGCGCTACTGGGATGACCAGCCGCTGGTTCGTGCCGCAACTGGCCCATTCGCTGCCGCGCAGCTTCCGGGGCAGCGACGGATTGGACGCCTTGGCGGCGGCGGATTTCGGCGTCACCCTCAGCGCGACGGCGGACCTTTATCTGGGTATCCAACGGGCGGCGAAGCTGGGCTTCCTGATCGTCATCGTCAGCTTCGCTGTGCTGTTCCTGATCGCCCGGCTCGAGAACCGCCGGCCGCATCCGGTGCAATACGCGTTGGTCGGCCTGGCGCAGTGCCTGTTCCTGATACTGCTGCTGCCGCTTGCCGAGACGATTGGGCTGATCTCGGGCTTCGGCCTGACGGCCCTGGTGACCATCGGCCTGCTGACGGCTTACGCCTGGTGGGGGATGGGGCTGGGCCCGCGCTCCCTCTGGCTGGGTGTGGTGCTCGCCGGGCTCTATTGGGTCATGTATGTGGTGCTGACCGGCACCGGATCCCTGCTGCTGGCGGCCGCGGCGCTGGCCTTCGTCGTCCTGGCGGCTGCGATGTGGTTCACGCGCGGCGAGCCGGAAAGCAGTGGATGGGGCGCCTGGCTGAGCACGGCGCGTCCTGAGCGGAATTAGCTTTGGACCGATTATCCCGGCGGGGTGTCTCGACGGCTTCGAGCCCTTTCTTGCCAATCTTCTCTCATGTCCTTTTGCCCGGAATCAAGGCGCGAAGCGCCGCCGGGCAGCGCACGACCGCCCCCGGGCGTGCGCATTTGCGGCGTCTCGGCCCGCTCGGACGTGGGGAGATCTGGCGCCATAAAGTGAAGATCTCAGAGGCCGGCGCGCACACCCGCGGTCGTGCGCTGCCCTCCTTTGCGCCACTGTGGCGGGGTCAGCTTTGTCCGGTGGCCGCAAAGTGGGCGTTCTTCACCATTGGGAACCCACGGTCGAGCAGGCCTTATCTCAGCTTGGGGACCCAATGCATCTCGGCTCGTGTCGCGCGGCGCGCATTATCGTTGTATGTACCGGGAGCCAGGGGTAGCGCGCTCGCGCGGGTGCACGAGGCCCGTTATCCGTGTTGATAGATGACCCCTCAGCCTCGGCCCGGCCCCCGACGGGTCGCGCCCCCAATCACTCGGTGGCCGGGCTCTCAGCGGCCGCACGCCCCATCCAGACATCGGATTGCATCTCGGCGAGCCGCGAGGCTGTGCGGTCGAATTCGAAGGCGCCGGCGCCCTCGGTGTAGAGCGTTTCGGGCATCACCTCGGCCGAGCAGAATAGCCGTATCTTCGCCTCGTAAAAGGCGTCGATCAGGGTGACGAAGCGTTTGGCTTCGTTATTCTGAGACCACTTCAGCTGGGGTATTTCGTCGATGAAAAACGTTGTGAACCGATCGGCGATGGCGAGGTAGTCCGAGGGGCCGAGCGGGTTTTCGCACAGCTCCTCGAAGGTCGCGCGGCCCACGTCCTCGGTCGCCTCGGTTATCCGCACGCGCCGCCCGTGGATCGAGAGCGTCACGGGCGCCGAGGGCTCGCCCCCGGTCTCGCGGTTCCATGCCGCCGCCATGCCGGCCCTGGCGGCGGGGCCGAGCGGGGTGAAATAGGTGATCGCCGCGCCCTCCTGCCCCTGGCGGTAGTCGATCGTGGTGTCGAGTTCGACCAGATCGACCCGGTCCTTCAGCATCTGGATGAAGGGCACGAAGACTTCGCGGTTGAGCCCGTCCTTGTAGAGGTCGTCCGGAGGCCGGTTCGAGGTCGCGACGACGATTACGTGGCGGGCAAAAAGCGCCTCGAACAGCCGGCCCAGGATCATGGCGTCGGTGATGTCGGTGACTTGGAATTCGTCGAAGCAGAGCAGGATCGCCTGGTCGGCCACCATTTCGGCCACCGGCTTGATCGGATTCTTCGCGCCCGCATGGCGGGCCGCGTGCACGCCCGCATGGATCTCCTGCATGAAGGCGTGGAAATGCACCCGCCGTTTGGCCTCGACCGGCGCGCCGTCGAAGAAAATATCCATCAGCATCGACTTGCCGCGCCCGACCCCGCCGAAGAGATAGAGCCCGGTCAACAGCTTGTCGGCCTTGGCCGCCTTGCGTCCGAAGCCAAGCCAGCCGAGCGCGACCTGCTTGCCCTGGTCCGGGTCGTAGTCCTTCAGCCGCATATGCAGAAGCTGCAGCTTTTCGACCGCCGCGCGCTGGGCCGGGTCGGCACGGATCGAGCCCGACCGGATCAACTCGCGGTAACGCGGCATCGGGCCGTCGATCATGGATGGTAACCCCGGGAAAGCCCAAGCTGGAAAAGCCCGTCCCTCATTACATTTGTGATCAGGGGCATCACAAGTCTTGCTTTGACCATGCCGGGCGGGCGAACCAGTTTGTCGCCAGAGGAGAGCCATGAGCCACGCGCGCCCAAGCCCGAGCCTTTTCACGCCGGTCCTGATCGGGGGATCGGTGATCCTGATGCTGGGCTTTGCCGTGCGCGCCTCGTTCGGGGTCTTCCAGATCCCGATCGCCAGCGAATTCGGCTGGCTGCGGATCGAGTTCTCGCTGGCGATCGCCATCCAGAACCTGGCCTGGGGGATCGGTCAGCCCATCTTTGCCGCCATCGGCGAGCGCTTCGGGGTGCGCAAGGCGGTGGTTCTGGGGGCGATTTGCTACGCCGCCGGGCTGGTCTTGTCGGCTTATGGCACCACCCCGGGCGAGCACCAAATCTGGAACATCCTGATCGGCTTCGGCGTGGCGGGCACGGGCTTCGGCGTGATCCTGGCGATCGTCGGCCGGGCGGCCGCCGACGAGCACCGTTCAATGACGCTGGGGATCGCCACTGCGGCAGGCTCGGCCGGCCAGGTGATCGGCCCGCCGGTCGCCGAGTTCTTGCTGGGCCTGATGCCCTGGCCTTCGGTCTTCATGGTCTTCGCCGGGGTGGTCCTGGCGAGCCTGCTGCTGCTACCGACGCTCAAGACGCCCGAGGTTGCGTCGAAGCACGAGCTCGAGCAGAGCATGAGCCAGGTCCTGACCCGCGCGATCCGCGACCCGAACTATATCCTGATCTTCCTCGGCTTCTTCTCCTGCGGCTACCAACTCGCCTTCGTCACCGCCCATTTCCCGGCCTTCGTGACCGAGGCGTCCGCTCCGATCGACCCCGATGGCGTGCTGGCGCGCCTCGGCGTTACCACCACGTCGCAACTCGGTGCCTGGGCCATCGGGCTGGTCGGCATCGCCAACATCGCGGGCACCATCATCGCCGGGAAGCTGGGCAACCATTTCCCGAAAAAGAACCTTCTGGCGCTGGTCTATACGGGGCGCACTGTTTTCGCCGCCTGGTTCATCCTGACGCCAATGACCCCGACGACGGTGATCGTCTTCTCTCTGGGGATGGGGTCGCTATGGCTCGCCACCGTGCCGCTGACCGCAGGGCTGATCGGCCATATCTACGGGCTGCGCTATATGGGCACGCTTTACGGCATCGTCTTTTTCTCGCACCAGCTCGGCAGTTTCCTTGGCGTCTGGATGGGCGGCAAGTTCTACGACCTCTACGGCTCTTACGACGTGGTCTGGTGGATCGGGGTGGGCGTCGGGGCCTTCTCGGCGGTTGTGCATCTGCCGATCCGCGAGGCGCGGGTCGAGATGCAGCCGGCATGACGGGGGCTTCGATGCAAGCGCGCGATACCAGCCGCGACACAATGGTGATCATCCTGGCCGGCGCCGTGGTGATCGGCCTCGGCTTCGGCGTGCGGTCGATCTTCGGCATCGTGCTCGACCCGATGTCGACCGAATTCGGCTGGCCGCGCGAGATCTTCTCGTTCTCGCTGGCGATCCAGAACCTGGTCTGGGGGTTCTCGCAGCCCTTCTTCGGCGCCTTTGCCGACCGCTTCGGCGACCGCAAGGCGATGTGGCTGGGGCTGGGGCTCTACGTTGCCGGGATGCTGGTCTCGGCGATGGGTTACGCGCCCTGGATGCAGCACCTGGGCGCCGGCGTTCTGGTGGGCCTGGGCGTTTCTGGCACCGGATTCGGGATCGTGCTGGCCGCGGTCGGCCGGCGCACCGGGGACGCGAACCGCGCCAAGGTGATGGCGACCGCCGCCGCGCTCGGCTCGCTGGGCCAGATGGGGCTGCCGCTGCTGGCGGGCTGGCTGACCGAGGCTTATGGCTGGCAGGTGACGCTATTCGTCGTTGGCGCGCTGTTGATCCCGATGGCCGCGGTGATCCCGATGTTCGGGCGCACCCCGATCGTCGAGGAAGGCGAACCGGAGCCGAGCGTCGACAACCGCACCCTTCTGACCCATGCCTTCGGCCAGTCGAGCTACATCCTGCTGATGTTCGGCTTCTTCGTCTGCGGCTTCCATGTGGGCTTCATGACCGCGCACCTGCCAGCCTATGTATACGAGACCGCCGGATCGCTGACACTGGGGGCCGCGGCGCTGTCGATCGTCGGGGGCGCCAATGTCGTGGGCACCTGGGTGTTCGGACAATTGGGCAGCCGGTTCCCGAAACCATACGTTCTGTCAACGCTTTATGCGATCCGGGCGCTGGTGATGCTGGTCTTCCTGATGGTGCCGGCAACGCCGCTGACGGTGCTGCTGTTCGCGGGCGCCGTGGGCCTTGCCTGGCTCGCCACCGTGCCGCTGACCAGCGCGCTGGTGGCCTCGATCTTCGGGCCGAAATACATGGCGACGCTTTATGGGATCGTGTTCCTGTCGCACCAGGTAGGCTCGTTCATCGGCATCTGGATGGGCGGCAAGGTCTACGACCTATACGGCAACTACGACCTGATCTGGTGGGCCGCGATCGCTTTGGGGATATTCTCGGCCCTGGTGCACCTACCGGTGAGCGAGAAGCGGGTGCGCCTGCCGGCCTGAGCGGCGGCTGTCTCAATGCTGCCAACTCGCGCTATGGTTGAACACTAAAATGCCATTACAATCAATGCTTTAATCATATCCTAATCTTGATTTTCGACTGCATTTCCAATAGGTTCGGCGTGGGCGGATGGAGACGGGAGAGCCGGGCCTTTTATTGGCGGATATTGACTGAAGAGCCAGGCGGTTGAACCGCCGACGCAACCATATTCGGGCCCGCCCACGTACGCGAGGGCGATAATGGCGAATACCACTGTTGAGTTTGATAGCTTCACGCATTCGGCGGGCGCCGGCTGTGCCTGTCCGGGCTGTTGCCTGGATCTGGCCGGTAAGGCGGATGTGGATGGCCCCTTGGACCGGCCCGGAGGGCCCAGCGCCACCGCGATAGAGAAGCTGATCGAGCTTGGGCTGGATGAAGTTCTGGAGCGTGGGCAGTGGATGGGCGACATCCCCCAGCGCGCCGACCAGCAAGCGACCGCAGGCTCGTTCCCCTATGACAGCGATCAGGGCGACGCGGATCAGGGCGTCGACGGGCTGATCAGCGGCATCCATTGGAACGAGACGGCGCTGACCTACAGTTTTCCGACCAGCGCCAGCGACTACGAGTCCAATTACTACAATTCCGGCGCGCTCGGCTCGCTCAGCGGCTTCAGCGCCACCCAACAGGCGGTTAGCCGCGAAATCTTTGATCAATATGCCGAGATCAGCGGCCTGAGCTTCACCGAGCTTGGCGACGATTTTGGCGAGCAGCGGATCGACGCGGATCTGCGGCTGGCCCTCTCGAACGACCCAAGCACGGCCTATGCCTACTATCCCTCGACCAACCCCGTCGGCGGCGACGCGATGTTCAACCCGAACGGCTACAACTCGCCCCAAATCGGGAATTACCAATACCACACCTTCCTGCACGAGATCGGCCATGCCCTGGGCTTGAAGCACGGCCACGAGACCAGCGGCCCCGGCGCAGTGCCCTTCGAGATGGACTCGATGGAATACACCGTCATGACCTACCGGTCCTGGGTCGGCAAACCGCTGAGTTATGGCTATGCGAACGAGGGCGCGGGCTATGCCCAAAGCCTGATGATGCTGGACATCGCCGCAATCCAGCGGATGTACGGCGCCGATTTCGGCGCCAATTCGGGCGATACGGTCTATACCTTCTCGACCACGACCGGCGAGATGTTCGTCGACGGCATCGGCAGCGGCACACCGGCCGGGAACCGTGTTTTCCGCACCATCTGGGACGGCAACGGCACCGATACCTACGATTTCTCGAACTACGCGACCGATCTGGCGATCAACCTGGAGCCCGGCGAATATGTCGAGTTGGACGCGAACGGCAATTTCCAGCGCGCCATGCTGGATTTCGGCTATGCGGGCAATCCGGTCACCTATGCGCGCGGGCATGTGTTCAACGCGCTGCAATTTAACGGCGATGCGCGCTCGCTGATCGAGAACGCCAATGGCGGCGCGGGCGACGACACTTTCGTCGGCAACGCAGCGGACAACGTCTTCCAGGGCAATGGCGGGAACGACACGTTCTTCGCCAGCGCCGGCGCGGACACTTATTACGGCGGCGCCGGCACCGATGATATTATCTACGACGATCTATTCTCCAACTTCAGCTTCACGACCTCGGGCAGCTTCCTGCAGGTGATCAACGGCGCGGTCGATCTGATCGCGGATACGGTCGAGACCGTCTTCTTCTCGGATCAGAGCTGGACCTTCAGCGATCTCTTCAGCTTCGCCGGCGGCAGCGGGAATGCGGCGCCGGACGCGGTTAATGACGGATACGCTGTTGCCGAGGACGCCGCGCTGAACGGTAATGTGCTGGGCAACGACAGCGACCCGGACGGCGATCCGTTGAGCGTGACCGCCGTCAACGGCCAGGCCGTCAATGTGGGCAGCCAGATCACGCTCGCCTCGGGCGCCCTGCTAACGGTCAACGCCGACGGCACCTTCAGCTACGGTCAGAACGGCGCATTCGACGGCCTGGACACTGGCCAGACCGGCAATGACAGCTTCACCTATACGGCTAGCGACGGCAGCGCGACGGATCAGGCCACGGTGACCATTACCGTGAACGGAGCTACCGACAACGCCGCGCCGGATGCGTTCGACGACGGCTACGCGGTGGCCGAAGGCGCGGCGCTGGGCGGCGATCTGCTGAGCAACGATTCCGACCCGAACGGCGACCCGCTGACCGTCACGGCGATCAATGGCCAGGCGGCGAATGTCGACTCGCAGATCATGCTCGCCTCGGGAGCTCTGCTGACGGTCAACGCAAACGGCACCTTCAGCTATGATCAGAACGGCGCTTTTGATGGCCTGAACAATGGCCAGACGGGCAACGATAGCTTCACCTACACAGCGGGCGACGGATCGGCCACCGACCAGGCGACCGTCAGCATCACGATCAACGGCGCGACCGATAACGGGGCGCCGAGCGCCGCGGACGACAGCTATGCGGTGGACGAGGGTGCGGGCCTGGGCGGCGACGTGCTGGGCAATGACAGCGACCCGGACGGCGATCCGCTGACCGTCACTGCCATCAACGGCCAGGCGGTCAATGTGGGCAGTCAGATCGCGCTGGCTTCCGGCGCCCTGCTGACGGTCAACGCGAGCGGCACGTTCAGCTATGACCAGAACGGTGCCTTCGATGCCCTCAACGATGGTGAAACCGGCAACGACAGCTTTACCTACACCATCAGCGACGGCCAAGGCGGGACCGACACCGCCACGGTGAATATCACGGTCAACGGCGCCGGCACGCTCAGCGGTCCGGCACCGATGCTGATCGACTTCGAGGGCGCCGCGCCCGGTCCCTATGCGGGCAGCGGCGGATTGGCGTTCTCGGGCCTCGATGTCCAGGCGAACTCCGCGATGGGCGGGGCGCGGCTGGGATCGACCGGGCCGGACGGCGACGCCACGATCACCGCGACAGGCGAGGATTTCGACTTCGACTCGGCGCTCTTCCGTTCGGTCGATGGGCGCGCGCGGGTCACGGTCCAGGCCTGGGATGACGGGGTCCAGGTCGGCCAGGTCAGCTTCCGGGTCCGCTCGGACCGGGACAAGCTGCGCGAGTTCAACGCCCAATTCGATTCGATCGATGAGGTCCGGATCATCGCCAACGAGGAAATCCTGATCGACGATTTGAACTTCATCGCCACGGGCGGCGGCGCTCCCGATCCGGGCCCCGATCCAGATCCGGGTCCGGGCAACAATGCCCCGACCGCGCTCGACGACGCGGCCTCGACGGCCGAGAGCGCCATCGCGAGCGGCAATGCGCTGACCAACGACACCGACCCGGACGGCGACGCATTGACGGTCACCACATTCGCCGGGGGAACCGGCGCAGGGGGCAGCGCGACGCTGGCCTCGGGCGCCACGGTCACGATGCTGTCAGACGGAACCTTCGATTATGACCCGAACGGCGCCTTCGACGCCCTCAACGCGGGCGAGAACGCCGCCGACAGCTTCGATTACGTAATCTCGGACGGCAATGGCGGAACCGATACGGGCACGGTAAACGTGACCATCACCGGCGAAGGCGGCGTCGTCCCAAACTCGGATATCTTCGAGGATTTCGAGGACGGTGTCGGCGAAAGCGGGTTGGTCTTCACCAACACTGTCCTGACAAGCCAGGATCCGGGCGTCGTCAGCGGATCGCAGGCAGGCGCCAGCACAGGCGACCAGATAATCTTCAGCATGGCGACCAGCTTCGACTTCGAGTCCGCCTACTTCACTGCCGCGACAAGGAACAAGACCAAAGTCAAGGTGCAGGGCTATCTGGACGGACAGCAGGTCAGCAGCGAGAGCTTCACCATCTTCCGCGACCAGGAAAAGTTCCGCGAACTGAACGACAGCCGGTTCGACAATGTGGACCAGGTGGTGATCACCGCCTCGGGCGGCCTGATCCTGGACGATATCAGCCTGCTTCTCTGAGCCTCACGGCGCGCCGATTGCGCGGCGCCTCGACACATACGCTTGCCCGCACCCGCATATCGTGCTGACCTAAGCGCGGACTGAATTGACGCGCGGCGGCAATGGCGAAGATCAACTCACTACCCGACGAAGCGGAATTCGAGACACAGGAGGGCGAGACCCTGCTGAGCGCCGCTCTGCGCTCGGGGATCGCCTTCGCCCATGCTTGCGGCGGGCGTGCGCGATGCTCGACCTGCCGCGTCTGGGTCATCGATGGTCTTGATACGTGCCCAGCCCGGACCGATGCGGAACAGGCGATGGCGCAGCGTCTGGGCCTAAGCGAGGAGGTCCGCCTCGCTTGCCAGCTTAGGCCTCAAGCCGAGCTGTGCGTCCGCCGGCTGGTTTTGGACGAGACCGATCTGATGATGGCGAGCCAGCTTGAACGCGCCGCAACGACTCGGGCCGGCGAGACGAGAGAGGTCGCGGTCCTGTTCAGCGACATCGCCGGGTTCACTGCGATTTCCGAGACCCTTTCGCCCTATGACGTGATGTATTTGCTGAACCGGTTTTTCGTCGAGATCGGCGACGTGGTCGAGCGCGATGGCGGCTATATCGACAAGTTCGTCGGTGATGGGATGATGGCGATTTTCGGGATCGACGACCAGCCCCGCGCGCCGCTCCGGGCGATCAGAGCGGCCCTGCGCATCCTCGATGTGGCGGACCGGGTAAAGCCGTTCTTTCATTCGATGTATGGCATCGAGTTCGAAATTCGGGTCGGCCTTCACTACGGCGAAGCCGTGATCGGATCGATTGGCTCGGTCGGCCACGAGCGGCTGACTGCGATCGGCGACATAGTCAACGTAGCGAGCCGGATCGAAGCGGCGAACAAGGATGCAGGCACCCGGTTCCTGATATCGGAGGCGCTCCATGCGCAAGTGGCGGGCCAAGTCGTGATCGCCGATTTCGTGCGGGTCCGGCTACGCGGGACCAGCGAGCGGATCACGCTTTACGAGGTCGAGGCGCTGGAAGAGAGCGCGAGCAGCCTGCTCGATTCCGATGGGCCGTCGGCGACGATGCTTTATGCGGGCAAGGAGTGGCTACGGCTTATGCCGGCCGGCGAGATTGCCCCCGGCGAACGGAAGATCGTGGCGCTCGACACCTATGATGTGGTTGTGCTGCGCCAGGGCGATGAATTCTTCGCGTTCAACAACGCCTGCCCGCATCTAAACCTTCCGCTCTTCGAGCGCAGAGGCCTATCCGAAGGCGACCTCGGCAACTATGCGGGCACTGACACACCTCGGCCGATCAACAGCGTCGTGACCGAGGAACGGGGCCTGGTCTGCCGCTGGCACAACAGTTGCTTTGATCTGCAGACGGGTGAGGTGCGCGATTGGGCCACGCGGCTCAACGAGGATGGGACCTCGCCTGGATGGGACTTTCTGGGTGACATCTCGAAGAACCGGGCAAAGCTCAGGGTCTATCCCTGCCGTGTGCAGGATGGACAACTTTGGGTCGCGCTTGACTGATCGAAGCGGAGCTCACTCCGACCCCAAATGCCGCGCGCCACGCGCCCGGGCAAGTTCGATCTGGCGCTGGCGTTCGGCGAATCGGGCGCGGTCGGCTTCAGTAAATTCGCTGATACAAGCAGCGCAACTGAC
Source organism: Paracoccaceae bacterium (assembly GCA_029862205.1). Lineage (GTDB taxonomy): Bacteria > Pseudomonadota > Alphaproteobacteria > Rhodobacterales > Rhodobacteraceae > Thermohalobaculum. The sequence goes on along the minus strand of JAOTXT010000016.1, from coordinate 25,570 downwards.
GCCTTCAGCAAAATCCGGGTGATTGCGGTCGTCAGGCGAGACCGGACGCCCGCAGGCATGGCAAAGGCTGTGAGACCCTTCCTCCAGCCCATGGCCGACCGCGACACGTTCGTCGAAGACAAAGCATTCGCCTTGCCAGCGGCTATCCTCGGCGGGCACCTCTTCCAGATATCTCAGGATCCCACCCTTCAGGTGCAGCACCTCCGGCACCCCCTGGGCCAGGAGCCAGCTCGACGCTTTCTCGCACCTTATGCCGCCGGTGCAGAACATGGCGATTCGCTTGGCCCCTAACCCGGCGCGATTGCGTTTCCACCAGGCAGGGAAATCCGAGAAGCTGGCCGTGCCCGGATCGACCGCGCCCTCGAACGTTCCAATGGCGGTCTCGTAATCGTTGCGGGTGTCGATCACGACCGTGTCGGGATCGTCGATGACCCGGTCCCAGTCGGCGGGCGCGACATAGGTTCCGACGCGGGCCACGGGGTCCGCATCCGCGACGCCCATCGTCACGATCTCGCGCTTGAGCCGCACTTTCAGCCGGCGGAACGGTTGGCTGTGGGCGGTGCTCTCCTTCCAATCCAGGCCCGCGCAGCCCGGCAGCGTTTCGAGCGCGGCGATCAGCGTGTCGATACCGGCGCGCGGCCCCGCAACCGTGCCGTTGATTCCCTCGGGCGCGAGTAGAATCGTGCCCCGCAATCCCGCCGTCTTTGCGGTGTTCAGAACCCGATCCCGCTCGGCGGCAGGGTCCGGCAACGGCACAAACCGGTAAAAAGCGGCGACGGTGATCATGGGAGCGGTCTAAGCGACAACCGGCGCAAAGGTCACGCATTTTCCGCCCGTCATGCGCTGTTTCATCACGCCGTTCGGGGCGATTTCACGCTAGATTGGTTGCCGATGCTGTTGCGTTTGATCCCGGTCCTATGGCTGAATAGCGCCTGGGCGGGGTTTTGAGTGAATTAGCGTTAGCCCAATGAAGATCATCGAGAACACAAGCCGCCGTCTGGTCATCGAGCACAGACCCTGGGTCCTGGCTGGGATCACAGGCGCGATGGGGCTGGTCGCGATCGCTGGCGCGGTGATCGGCGACCGGGCTGGCGGGATCGCCGAGAGGTTGCTGATTGTCGCTCTGGGCCTGGCCGTCCTCTGGATCGCCTGGCATTTCTTCTGTTTCCTGAAGATCACGTTCGACCGGGAGGCCGGGCACGTGGACCATCGCAGCATCCGTCCGTTCGGGTCGTGCCGGAAGCATATCGATCTGGGCCGCGTCGAGAAAGCGCAGGTCGAGGCGAATTGGAGCGACGATGGCGGCAGGCTGACGCGCCTGACGCTCGAGACCGTGGACGGGCCCATTCCGCTGGAATATGGCTATGGCACGTCCGACCGGCGTGCGCTGGAGAACGCAGTCAACGAGTGGCTGACGCAGCCTTGAGGCGCCCGCCACCGAACGACCCTCGCCGCACGACCCTCAGCGCACGACCATCACCGATCTGGGTGTGTGGAGCGCCACATGGGCCGCGTTCGAGCCGATCAGATAATCGGTGAAGTTCGGATCATGCGAGGCCATCACAACCTGCTCGTCATCGATCTCGTCAGCCGCCCAGCGGATCTCGGACGGCACGGATAGTCCGATTTTCAGCATTGCTTCGGCGCCCGGGGCGTGTTCCTGGACGAAGGCGTCGAGCTTCGGCTTAAAGGAATCCAAGGTCTTCGGCACATCCAACGACATCACCTGCTGCACGTTCACGACCGCGAGCTTGCCGCCAGCGGCTTCCGCGATCTGCCGCCCCACGTTCACGGCCTTCAAGCAGCTGTCCGCGCGGGCCAGGTCGACGGGCACCAGGACGTTCTTCGCTGGCCCGCCCCCTTCCTTCGACCGCACCACCATGACCGAGCAGGGCGAATGCAGCACCACATGCGCCGCGTTCGAGCCGATCAAATAGTCGGTCATCTTCGGGTCATGCGAGGCCATGACCACCAGGTCGATCCCCTTTTTCGCCACCGCCTCGATGATCCGTCCGGAGATCGAGCCACCATTCTTGACCTCGCCGCTCATGTCGGTCCCGTCGGAGACGGTCTCCAGAAAAGCATCGAGGTCCGGTTGGTAGTCGCGCGGCTCCTCGGCCATCAGATCCTCGGGCCAGGTCGGCACCACGCTGACGACGCTGATCCGGGCGCCGTCGCGGCGGGCGATCGCGCGCGCCGCCTCGAGCGCGTTGACAGAGGCGCCTGAATTGGCGAGATCGACGGGAACGAGGATATGCTTGTGCATGAGCTGTCTCCGGTACTTGCTGGGTCCAGTTTGGTTCGGCGGCGTGCGCGGCGCGTTGATCGGAATCAAATGCTCAAGCACCCGCCTCGGCGAGCCCGCGGCCGAGGGCCGGGCAAATGACGAGGGTCGCGGCGATCAAGCCAGCCATCGTCAGCATCGTCGCCTCCAGCCCGAAAGTTTCGCTGATCAGCCCGAAGGCGAGCGCGGCCACGATCGCGGCGATGGTGGACGTGGTGTAGATCAACGAGAACCCCCGGGCCTGGCGGGCGCCATCGAAGATGTCGGCGACTGTCGCGTAGGTGATCGAGGACGAGCCCTGCAGGAATACGCCTAGCAGCGGCAGCAGCAAATAGGCCGTCTCGATCGGGGCGGCGACAACGGCCAGGATCGAGGCGACTGTCAGCACCTCGACCAGTACCAGCGAAGGCACGATACCCATCCGGCGGGCGAGAAACCCGCAGCAGAACTTGCCCACCACGCCACCGGCCAGCGTCAGCACCACGGCGAGCCCCGCAAGCCCGAGCGGCGCACCGCGCTCGATCATCAGGAAGGCGACGAAGGTCAGGAACCCGGACTGCACCATCGTGTCCAGGAAGTTGATCGCGGTCAGCCCCATGAACGCCCGGCGGCTGCGCAGGCCCCAACCGAGCGGCTGGGCGGCGGTCTCCCCTGGATCAAGACGCCGCGGCGGCCCGCCAATGGCGGCGCGGGTCAGGAGCACGATCACCAGGATTGCTAGAACAATCCCGATCACCCCATAGCCAAAGGTCACCGCGCGCCAGCCCACACCGAGCCCGATCAAAAGGGTGAAAAGGCCGGTCATCGCCAGTTTGCCCACGTCGCCGGCCGCGTTGTAGGTGCCGAGCGCCGGGCGCCGCCCAGGCCCCTCGAAAGCGGCGGCAATCACCGCCGAGGAGAGCGTGTGCTGGAACGCTGCGCCAACGCCCGCGAGCGACAGGCTAAAGAGGACCGTGCTGAACCCGGCCGCCTGCGCGAGCCAAAGATAGCCGAGCCCGACCACCGCCAGCCCAAACGCCAGGAGGATCCGCGCGCCCCAGCGCTCGGACATGAACCCCGACGGGATTTCCAGCACCCCCATCGCCACAAGGTTCGCCGCCTTCACGACGCCGACCTGGGCGTAGCTGAGCCCGAGGCTTTGCGCTAGGATCGGGAGCAGCACATTGACCGTGCTGGACAGCCCGTCCTGCACCGCATGGACGCCCGAGCAGGCGCCGAGCACGAGCCCGGCCCGGCGCCGGTCTGCTTGCATCTGTGTCTCCGCCATGGCCATGGCCCCCCCTCTATGACAGGTTCGAGACCTAGGCGAGGACTTTCGCTGCGAGAGGAGCGCCGCGCATGAACAAGCTCGAGACCATCACCCCGCCCGGCACCATGACGCCGCTGGGGCCCTACAGCCACGCGGCGCGCGCGGGCGGGCTGATCACCATCGGCGCGGTCGCGGGAGTCGATCCGGCGACGGGAGAGCTGGCCGGGCCGGATGTGGAAAGCCAGACGGCGCAGATCATCGACGCCTTCCGGACGATACTCGCCGCCGCCGGATCCGATCTCGACCATGTGCTGCATATCACCGTGTTCCTGAAGGACATGGACGACTTCGCGGCGATGAACCGGGCCTATGCCATCGCCATGGGCGAGCGCCGCCCGGCGCGCAGCGCTGTCTCGGTCACCGGCCTGCCGAAACCGGGCGCGCTTCTGACCATGAACCTGATCGCGGCAGGGGCCACCGGTTGACTTGAAGGCCCGTTAGGGCTATCTGCCCGCCATCCCGGAAGTGACGTCGCTTCCGGTCCCGGGTGTCCGGGATCGCCGCCGGTCAGCGCGTTGCGCCCACCGGCGCGATTGTCGTTTGAAAGATGGGAGCCGCCCATGTTCGAAACCCTGCAGGAACGCCTCTCCGGCGCGCTCGAGAAACTCGCCGGCAAGGCCGCGCTGAGCGAGGGCGATGTCGCCGAGGCGCTCCGCGAGGTTCGGGTGGCGCTGCTGGAGGCGGATGTCTCGCTGCCGGTGGCACGCGGGTTTATCCGCCAAGTGCAGGAAAAGGCCACGGGCCGGGCGGTGGTCAAGTCGGTCACCCCGGGCCAGCAGGTGGTCAAGATCGTCCATGACGAGCTGATCCATGTGCTGGCGGGTGACAATCCGGAAGCTGGCCGCCTCAAGATCGACACGCCGCCCGCCACGATCCTGATGGTCGGCCTGCAAGGCTCGGGCAAGACCACCACCACTGGCAAGCTGGCCAAGCGCCTGACCGAGCGCGAGGGCAAGCGGGTGCTGATGGCCTCACTGGACACCAACCGTCCGGCGGCGATGGAGCAGCTGGCCATGCTGGGCACGCAGACCGGCGTCGAGACCCTGCCGATCGTGGCAGGGCAAAACGCGGTCGACATCGCCAAGCGTGCAAAACAGCAGGCGACGCTGGGCGGCTATGACGTGGTGATGCTGGACACCGCCGGCCGGATGCACGTCAACGACGAGCTGATGGACGAGGTCATGGCGGTCCGCGACACCGCCAAGCCGAACGAGACGCTCTTGGTGGTCGATGGCCTGACCGGCCAGGACGCGGTCAACGTGGCCGAGCAATTCGACGGGCGCGTCGGCATCACCGGCGTGGTGTTGACCCGGATGGACGGCGACGGGCGCGGGGGTGCCGCGCTATCGATGCGCGCGGTCACCGGCAAGCCGATCAAGTTCGTCGGTATCGGCGAGAAGCTGGACGCGCTGGAGGAGTTCCACCCGGAGCGTGTGGCGGGCCGCATCCTAGGGATGGGCGACATCGTCAGCCTGGTCGAGAAGGCTCAGGAGCATATCGAACAGGCCGAGGCCGAGCGCATGTTCAAGCGGTTCCAGAAGGGCCGCTTCGACATGAACGACCTGAAGGGCCAGTTGGTGCAGATGCAGAAAATGGGTGGCATGCAGGGCGTCATGGGGATGCTGCCCGGCATGGGCAAGCTGTCGAAGCAAATGGAAGCCGCCAATCTGGATGACAGCATCCTGAAGCGCCAGGTCGCCATCATCCAGTCGATGACCAAAGCGGAACGCAAGAACCCGCAACTGATGCAAGCGAGCCGCAAGAAGCGGGTCGCGTCGGGAGCCGGGATCGAGGTCTCGGAGGTGAACAAACTTCTGAAGATGCACCGCCAGATGGCGGATATGATGAAGAAAATGGGCAAGATGGGAAAGAAGGGCCTGATGCGCGGCGCGCTCTCGCAGATGATGGGCAAGGGTGGCCTCAGCCCCGAGGCGATGGCCGGCCCCGGCGCGGCGCCGGGCGGTCTGCCGGGCGGCCTGCCCGGATTGGGCGGCGGCGGCCTGAAACTGCCCCCGGGCCTCGGCGGATTGGGAAAGAAGAAGTGATCCAGTCGGCGAATCATCCGGGTCATCCAGTCACACTCGCGATCCCCGAAGTCGAGACCGAGCGCCTGAGACTGCGCCTGCCATCCGAGGCCGATGTCGCGGCCATTGCCGAGTTCTATGACAGTGATCGCGCCGAAGGGGTCGGCGGGCGGTTGCCACGCGATAAGGTCTGGCGTGTTTTCGCCACGATGGTTGGCCACTGGGTTGTGCGCGGCTACGGCATGTGGGCGATCGAGGAAAGATCAACCGGACGATATTGCGGGTGGGCTGGTCTGTGGTTTCCCGAAGGTTGGCCCGAGCGTGAGATTGGTTGGGCCCTAATGGCACATGCCGAAGGCCGTGGCCTGGCCCACGAAGCGGCGTTGGCGGCGCGGGACCATGCCTACACCGTATTAGGGTGGAGAACCGCGATCAGCTTGGTCCTGCCGGACAACAAACGCTCAATTTCCCTTGCCGAACGCCTCGGCGCACGATTTGAGGCGGACTATGTCCACCCGTCCCATGGCTCAATGCGGATTTACCGCCATCCCGCCCCGGAGGCACTGCAATGACCAGCGACGCCGACCGCGCTCAGACCCTGCTCAAGGACCTGCGCGCCTCGATCGACAATCTGGATGCAATTCTGGTCCACACGCTGGCCGAGCGGTTCCGCTGCACTCAGACGGTGGGGCGCTTGAAGGCCGAGCACAACTTGCCGCCCGCGGACCCGGCACGCGAAGCTCAGCAGATCGCGCGGCTCGAGCGGCTGGCCGACGAATCCGGGCTGAACCCGGAATTCGCCAAAAAATTCATGCGCTTCATCGTCGATGAAGTGATCCACCACCACGAACAGTTCCAGAAATAGCCCCGCACGGGGGGCTCACGGCTAATCAGGAGAAACCACTCATGGCCATCAAGATCAGACTCGCCCGCGGGGGTTCGAAGAAGCGCCCGTTCTACCGCATCGTCGCGGCGGACAGCCGGATGCCGCGCGACGGCCGCTTCATCGAGCGGCTGGGCACGTACAATCCGCTGCTGCCGAAGGACTCGGAGGAGCGGATCAAGATGGATGTCGAGCGCGTCCAGGAATGGATGGCCAAGGGGGCCAAGCCGACCGACCGGATCTCGCGGATGCTCGAGGCCGCGGGCGTGCTCGAGGCCAAGACCCGCAACAATCCGGAGAAGGCCCAGCCGGGCGAGAAGGCCGCCAAGCGCGTCGCCGAGAAGGCCGCGAAGGCCGAGGCCGCCACGGAGGCCGCCAAGGAAGCGGCGAAGGAGCCGGAAGCTGCCGCGGAAGAACCGGCCGCCGAAGAGGCGGCGGAAGAGATAGCCGCGGAAGCGCCAGCCGAGGACGCCCCATCAGTGGAAGCTACCGCCGAGGAAGCCCCAGCGGAGGAGGCTGCGGCAGAAGAGGCCCCCGCCGAAGATCCTGCGGCCGCAGAACCTGCTGCAGAGGAAGCAGCCGCCGAGGACGCTCCCGCCGAGGACGCTCCCGCCGAGGAGGGCGAGGAGACCAAGGCCGGCTGACGGGCGCGCGCGATGACCGGGCCAGGCGAAACCCGGATCTGCGTCGGCGCGATCGCCGGCGCTTTCGGGGTACGCGGTGAGGCGCGGATCAAGTCGTTTTGCGCCGAGCCCGAGGCGATCGCCGATTTCGGCCCGCTGACCATCGAGGACGGGGCGCGGGAGTTCACGCTGAAGCTCACGCGTCCGGTCAAGGAAGGCTTCGCCGCGCGCCTATCGGGGGTCGCGACGCGGGAGGACGCGGAGGCCCTGAAGGGCACGCGGCTCTACGCTCCGCGCGACCGGCTACCGGCGCTGCCCGATGACGAGTTCTACCATGCGGACCTGATCGGGCTGGCGGTGCTCGATACGGGCGGAGCCGAGATCGGCCGGGTCAGGGCTGTTCACGACCACGGTGCCGGCGATATGTTGGACGTGATCCCGCTGCCGGGGACGGGTGGAAGCGAGGTGTTGATCCCGTTCACCCGCGCCGCCGTGCCGACGGTCGATCTGGGCGCCGGCCGGATCGTCGTCGATTTGGCCGAAGCGGGCCTGACGGATGCGGATATGGCGGAGGAGAGCGATGACTGAGGAAAGCCCCAAGCACCTCTTTGCCCGGATCCGCGACGTGCTGCTGCACGATTGGGATCCGCTGGGATTGGACGACGTGGCCGGCCGGCCGGACGACTACGACGAGGTCGCCCGCGAAATCCACGCGATCGTGACGGGCCCCGAGGCGAGCGCCGAGCGGATCGCCGCCTATTTGCGCTGGGTCGAGCGCGAGCAGATGCACCTGCAGCGCCGCCCAGGCATGGCGACCGAGGCGGCGGAAAAGGTGATGGGGCTGGTCGATGGCCCCAATCCAAATGACCGAACCGCCTAAACCCCGCTCGGCCGGCATGTTCCAGGCGCGGCCCTCGGCCCAGCCGAAGCCGCTGATGCAGGGCCAGGCGGGCGCGGCGGCGTTCCGCGTCAAGGTCCTGACCATCCTGCCTGAAATGTTCCCAGGCGCGCTGGCCGCCTCGCTGACCGGCAAGGCTCTGAACGACCGGCTCTGGGCGCTGGAAGTGCTGGACATTCGCGGGTTCGCGCGTAATAAGCACCGCACTGTCGACGACACCCCCGCCGGGGGCGGGCCGGGCATGGTCATGAAGGCGGACGTGGTGGCGGCGGCGATCGATTTCGCGCAGGCGGATGTCTCTGAAGATCGGGGGCATTGGCCTGTGATCTATTTGTCCCCGCGCGGGCGCCCGCTGACCCAGGCGCGTGTGCGGGATCTGGCCGAAGCGGAGGGCATGACCCTCCTTTGCGGCCGCTTCGAGGGCGTCGACCAGCGGGCGCTGGAGGCGCGCGGGGTCGAGGAGGTCTCGATCGGGGATTTCGTGCTGACAGGCGGCGAGATTCCGGCGATGGCGCTCATCGACGCGGTGGTGCGGCTGAGGCCCGGGGTCCTGGGCAACGAGGCGAGCGCCGAGGAGGAAAGTTTTTCGCGGGGGCTGTTGGAGCACCCGCACTATACCAGGCCCCAGGCCTGGGAGGGACGCGAGATCCCGGAGATTCTCCTCTCCGGCCATCACGCGAAGATCGCCGAGTGGCGGCTCTCCCAGGCGGAAAGGCTGACTAAGGAACGACGTCCCGACCTCTGGCGGGCCTATACCTCGGATGAGGGGGCTGCCGATGGAGACCAAGAGCTCTCGGACGCGCAAACCTCCGCCGAAAAAGGCGGGCAAGTGAAGGACGACCAGAAATGAACGTGATCGAACAGCTCGAAGCCGAGCATATCGGCGAGCTTGCAAAGGACATTCCCGACTTCGCTCCGGGCGACACCGTGCGCGTCGGGTTCCGGGTGACCGAGGGCACGCGGACCCGTGTCCAGAACTACGAGGGCGTCTGCATCGGCCGCAAGGGCGGCGACCGGCTGGGCGCCTCGTTCACGGTCAGGAAGATCAGCTTTGGCGAGGGGGTCGAGCGTGTCTTCCCGCTCTACTCGCCCTCGATCGAGTCGATCACCGTGGTGCGCCGGGGCCATGTGCGGCGCGCCAAGCTCTACTACCTGCGCCAGCGCCGCGGCAAATCGGCCCGCATCGCCGAGAAGACCAACTACCGCGAGAAAAAGGTCAAGGCGGCAGAGTAACGCCGCCGATGCCTGGGCAACCAATCGGGCGGCCATCGGCCGCCCTTTTTGTTTGATGGGTAGGGTGGGGTTTCACCCCACCATGGGCGCGCAAACGGTGGGGTGAAACCCCACCCTACCGCTCAAAAATCCACGGCCAGACCGCCCTTTTCCCAATCGCCATAGCGGGTGGGTTCAGGGCCCTTGCGGCCGCCCAGCTCCTTGGGGCGCTTCGGCTCGGCGGCCGCCTCGCGGCGCGCCTCGGCTTCGGCCAGCGCGCGTTCGGCGGCTCCTTCGATCCGCTCTTTCTTGGCGTCCTGTTCGGTCATATATCTACTCTGATCCCAATCGCACCGGAAGATATAGGCGATGAACTTCACCAAGACCATGCTGCTGCTGGCGGCGATGACCGCGCTTTTCATGGGCGTGGGCGCGCTGATCGGCGGCACCGGCGGGGCGCTGATCGCGCTTGTGGTCGCGATCGGGATGAACGGGTTCGCCTACTGGAACTCTGGCACGATGGCGCTCAGGGCGCACCGCGCCAAGCAAGTCGATGCCCAGACGGCGCCCGGACTGTACCGCGTGGTCGAGGGAATGGCCGTTGGCGCAGGACTGCCGATGCCCGGCGTCTACGTGATCGAACAGCCCCAACCCAACGCCTTTGCCACCGGGCGCAACCCCGAGAACGCGGCTGTGGCCGTGACCACCGGCCTGGTCCAGCGTCTGAACGATGAAGAGCTGGCCGGCGTCATCGCGCATGAACTGGCGCATATCAAGAACCGCGACACGCTAACCATGACGGTGGCCGCCACCGTGGCGGGCGCAATTTCCATGCTGGCCAATTTCGGCATGTTTTTCGGCGGCGGGCGCGAGCGTGGCGCGGCCGGGTTTATCGGCGTGCTGGTCGCGGCGATCCTGGCGCCGCTCGCCGCGATGATGATCCAGATGATGATCAGCCGCACCCGGGAATATTCGGCCGATCGGCTGGGGGGCGAGATCTGCGGCAATCCGATGTGGCTCGCCTCGGCGCTGGGGCGGATCGCGAACCGGCGCGGGCTCGAGATGGAGAGCGCCGAGCGCAACCCCGCCTCGGCCCATCTTTTCATCGTCAACCCGCTTTCCGGGCATCGCTTCGACAGCCTCTTCACCACCCATCCCAAGACCGAGAACCGGATCGCCGCGCTGGAGGCCCAGGCGGCCGAGATGGCGCGGATGGGTGATCTGGGCGGCTTCGACGACAGCGATCACGACCGCCGCTGGGGAATGCCCGAGATCCGCCGTTGACCGCCATTGCCGGGCTTGCCGCGCGCGAAGGCGCGCTGCGCCTGATCGGCACCGTGCTGGATCGTGGCGCGATGGTCGACGAGGGAACGGTTTCCGGAGATGCGGCGATAAAGGCCGAGGCGCGCGGGCTCGCCGACCTGGCGCTCAGGCGGCTCGGGCAGATCGATGCAATCCTCAGCCAGTTTGTCCAGCGCATGCCCGCGGGCCATGCGGGCAATGTATTGCGGCTGATGACGGCCGAGCTGGTCTTTGCGCGCACGGCCCCGCACGCGGCGGTCGACCTGGCCGTCCGGCTGGCGAAGCGCGGGAAGAACGGCGGACGGATTGGCGGATTGGTCAACGCGGTCGGGCGACGCGTCGCCAAGAAGGGCGCGGCGATTGCGGAGGGCCAAGACGCGGCGCGCCTCAACATGCCGGATTGGCTTTGGACCGCGCTCGCCGGCGATTGGGGCGAGGACGCCGCCCGCGCGATCGCCGGGGCACATCTGACGCCCGCACCCCATGACCTGACCCTGGCCGTCCCTGCGGATGCCGAACCGCTGGCGCGCGAGATCGGCGCCCGGGTGCTGCCGACCGGCACGGTCCGGCTGGAAGGCCGGGCGCAGATCAGCGCGCTGCCCGGCTACGAGGCCGGTGCCTGGTGGGCGCAGGACGCCGCCGCCGCCCTGCCCGCCCGGATGATCCCGGACCCGGCGGGCAAGCGGGTCCTGGACCTCTGCGCCGCGCCGGGCGGCAAGACGATGCAACTGGCAGCGGCTGGCGCCCAGGTGACCGCGCTCGACCGGTCCGATCGGCGCATGAAGCGGTTGTCGCAGAACCTGGCGCGGACGAAATTGACCGCCGCATGCGTGACCGCCGATGCGCTCACCTGGGCGCCCGAGGCACCCTTTGATGCGATCCTGCTCGACGCCCCCTGCTCGGCCACCGGCACGATCCGGCGCCATCCGGACCTGATGCGCAGACGTGACCGGCTGGACCTCGCGCCCCTGACGGACCTGCAGGCCCGGATGCTAAACGCCGCAGCGAAGTGGCTGGCGCCAGGCGGCGTCCTGGTCTTCTGCACCTGCTCGCTGCTGCGGGCAGAAGGCGAGGACCAGGCGGACGCTTTCCTCGACCGCCATCCGGCCTTCGCGCGCATGGCCGTCGGAGAGGAGGAAATCCCCAGCGCGTTCGTGACCAGCGACGGCGACCTGCGCACCCGGCCGGACTACTGGCCGGACCTGGGCGGTCTCGACGGGTTCTTCGCCGCGCGCTTCTCGCGGCAATAAGCCAGTTCCCTTCGCGGGCCAGCCGCGCTATCCGGGGGCCATCCGATTCCCGCCCGAGCGAGGCCCAAAGATGAGCGATCCCACCCCCGTCCGCCGCGCCCTGATCTCCGTCTCCGACAAGACCGGGCTCGAGGACCTCGGGCAACGATTGGCAGCGGCGGGGGTGGAACTGGTCTCGACCGGGGGCACCGCGCGCGCCTTGCGCGATGCCGGACTTGCCGTGCGCGATGTGGCCGAGCTGACCCAATTCCCCGAGATGATGGATGGCCGGGTCAAGACCCTGCACCCGATGGTCCATGGCGGGCTGCTGGCGGTGCGCGGGAATGCGGAGCACGAGGCGGCGATGGAGGCCCATGGGATCGCCGCGATCGACCTGCTGGTGGTCAACCTCTACCCGTTCGAGGCGACGGTCGCGCGTGGCGCCAGCTACGACGACTGCGTCAAGAATATCGATATTGGCGGCCCAGCGATGATCCGGGCGGCGGCGAAGAACCACGGCGACGTAGCCGTCGTGGTGGACATTGACGATTACGAGACCGTGTTGGCCGAGATCGAGGCGTCCGGCGGCACCAGCCTGGCGATCCGGCAACGTCTGGCGGCGACCGCTTACGCGCGGACGGCTGCCTATGACGCTGCGGTCTCGGCCTGGATGGCGGGTGCGATCGCCGAGGCAACGCCGCGCCGGCGCGCCTTTGCCGGCACGCTCGCCCAGGGGCTACGCTATGGCGAAAACCCGCATCAGCGGGCGGCGTTCTACCTGGACGGCTCGGCCCGGCCAGGCGTCGCTACGGCAACGCAGCTTCAGGGCAAGGAGCTGAGCTACAACAACATCAACGACACCGACGCTGCTTACGAATTGGTGGTCGAGTTCGACCCTGCCCAAGGCCCGGCGGTGGCGATCATCAAGCACGCCAATCCCTGCGGCGTCGCCCGGGGGCCAAGCCTGCTGGAGGCCTACCAAATGGCCTATGATTGCGACCGGGTCTCAGCCTTCGGCGGGATCGTTGCGCTGAACGGCGCGCTTGACGGCCCGACCGCCGGGAAGATCGCCGAGATCTTCACCGAGGTGGTGATCGCGCCCGAGGCCGACGAGGCCGCCCGCGCGGTCTTCGCCGCGAAGAAGAACCTGCGCCTGCTGGTGACCGGCGCGCTGCCCGACCCGCGGGCTGCCAGGCTCGCTTGGCGCCAGGTCGCGGGAGGCATCCTGGTCCAGGATCACGATACCGGCCATGTGAGCGCGGGGGACCTGAACGTGGTCACCAAGCGCGCGCCCAGCGAGGCCGAGATCGCCGATCTGCTGTTCGCCTGGACGGTGGCCAAGCACGTCAAATCGAACGCCATCGTCTATGCCAAGGCAGGCGCGACGGTCGGCATCGGTGCCGGCCAGATGAGCCGGGTCGACTCCACACGGATCGCCGCGCGCAAATCTGCGGACATGGCCGAGGCGCTGGAGCTCTCCGAACCCACGGTCCAGGGATCGGTCGTCGCTTCCGACGCCTTCTTCCCCTTCCCGGACGGGCTGCTGACGGCCGCCGAGGCGGGCGCGACGGCGGTGATCCAGCCCGGCGGCTCGATGCGCGACGCCGAGGTGATTGCGGCCGCCGACGAGGCGGGGCTGGCCATGGTCTTCACCGGCCAGCGTCACTTCCGGCATTGATCGGGCGGCGCGCTGGCCGCCCCACCCTAATGCTGGTCCGGCAGCCGGTAGTCCATCTCGTCCAGCATCTGCCGCAGCTTCAGCTTCGAGATCTTGCCCGTCGCCGTGTGCGGGATCTCGTCCACATAGACCACGTCGTCGGGCAGCTGCCATTTGGCGAAATGCGGCTTCAGGCGCTCGATGATCTCGTCAGCCGGCGGCTGTTTGCCGGGTTGCGGCACCACGACCAGGACCGGGCGCTCGTCCCATTTCGGGTGCGGGATGCCCACCGCGGCCGCCTCGGCCACGTCCGGATGGCCGAGCGCGAAGTTCTCCATCTCGATCGAACTGATCCACTCACCGCCCGATTTGATCACGTCCTTGAACCGGTCGGTGATCCGCACATAGCCGAGCGGGTCGATGGTGGCCGCGTCACCGGTATCGAACCAGTTCTCCGCGTCGGCCGCATCCTCGTCCTTCTTGAGATAACGCCGGACCACGCCCGGTCCCCGGATCTGCAACCGTCCCTGGGTCTCGCCATCCCAGGGCAAAGCATTGCCGTCATCGTCGCGGATCGCCAGGTCGACCGTGAAGGGCGGATGGCCCACGGTCAGCTGGCAATCGAGCTGGCCGTCCGAACCACGCGACCGCACCTCGGGCTTGAAGCTGCAGAGCGTGCCAAGCGGCGAGGTCTCGGTCATGCCCCAGGCGTGCAGCACCCGCACGCCATAGTCGTCCTGGAACGCCTCGATGACCGCCCTCGGGCAAGAGGATCCGCCGATCACCACCCGCTCGAGATCGGGCAGCTTGAGACCGTTCTCCCGCAGATGCGCCAGCAGCATCAGCCAGACCGTCGGCACCGCGGCGGTCACCGTGACCCCGTGGCCCAGCATCTCGTATAGGCTGGCCGGATCGAGATGACGCCCGGGCAGCACCATGCCTGAGCCCGCGAGCGGGGCTGAGAAGCCGGTGGACCAGCCATTTGCGTGGAACAGCGGCACGACGGGCATCATTACGTCGTTGCAGGAGAGCCCCAGCATGTCGACTTGGACGAAGCACATGGCGTGGAGCACGTTCGAGCGGTGGCCATAGACCACACCCTTCGGCTCACCAGTGGTGCCAGAGGTATAGCAGATCCCGCACGCGGCCCGTTCGTCCACCGGGACCCAACCGCCATCGCCGGTCTCGGCCGCAACGATCTCCTCGTAGCAGTGCGCGTTCGGCAGGCTGGTCTCGGGCATATGCGCCCGATCGGTCATCACCACATAGCCCGCGACCCGCGGCAGGTCCCCGGCCAGCCCCTCGAGAACCGGCACCACGTCCAGGTCACAGAAGATCCAGCGGTCTTCCGCGTGGTTGATGATGTAGATCAGCTGCTCGCGCGAGAGCCTGGGATTGAGCGAGTGAAGCACCGCGCCGGCGCCCGGCACGCCGTACCAGACCTCCATGTGCCGCACCGTGTTCCAGGCCATGCAGCCGATCACGTCGCCGGGTTTGATCCCGAGCCGACCAAGGGCCTGGGTCAGCCGCAGAGCTTTTTCCCGCACCTCGGCCCAACTGCTTGTGACGATCGGACCCTCGACCGAGCGGCCGATCACCGGGCGCTGGGCATGATACTTGGCGGCATGGTCGATGATCGAGGTGACCCTCAGCGGCCAGTCCTGCATCATGCTGAGCATCCGCGCGCCTCCCTAAAGCGATTTGACGGCCAATGGATTAGCGGGCCGCCGTGGCGGTGTGAAGTCCGTTCTTGCGCCCAGCCTCCGGCGGCGGCAAAGCTCGCCGAACGGTGCAACCAAGCCGATTGACCTGGATCCTCGTCCATGACCCCCACCACCAAAGGCGCATTGTGGATTGTCGGCGGAACCTCGCTGATCGCGCTGAGCGACAATTTCGTCACCGGCATCGCCCGGGATATCGGGCTCTGGCAATTCCACGCAACGCGCTCGGCCATGGTCGTGCCTGTGGCGGTGGCGTTCGCGATTCTGACCGGACAGGGGCGGAGCTTGCGGCCGGCCTCGGTCCCGCATGTTCTATTGCGCAGCCTCTTCGGGACGCTGGGGCTGATGATGTATTTCGCCGCTCTGCCCGCGGTCGGCATCGCCCAGACCGCAGCCGGGTTCTTCACCGCGCCGGTCTGGGTCGCGCTGATTTCGGCGGCGTTCTTCGGCGAACGGGTCGGGCCGCGGCGAATCGCCGGAAGCCTCGTCGGGTTTGCCGGGGTCTGCTTGGTCCTTGGCGTCGGCGCCCAACCGGTCCAGCCGATGGCCCTGGTCGCGGTGGCAGGCGCGATCTTCTGGGCGCTGAACGTGATTTGGGTGCGCCGCTTCTGCGACGCCGAAAGCGCGGTCTGCTTGGCCGTCTGGCAATTCATGGTGCTTCTCACCGCAGGACTGGTCGGTCTCGGCCTCGCGCCCTGGCTGGCGGCGGCGTTCGCGGGCGTGCCGGGCGCGGAGTTCGCCACGACCGGGTGGCGCTCGGTCGGGTTGGCGACGATCGGCGCGGTCTTTCTGATCGGGCTGGCCGGAATCTCCGCCACCGGTTGCATGGCGCAAGGCTACAAGATGGGCCCAGCCTCGGTCATGGGGCTGTTTGATTTCAGCTTTCTCGTGTGGGCCCCATTCTTTGCGTGGCTGGTCTGGGGCCAGGTCCTGGATCTGCGGACGGCGGCCGGAATGACGCTGATCGCGCTGGCGGGCGCGCTGGCCCTCTGGTCCGGCGCGAGGACGGAAGTATCAACCCGCTGACGGTTCCGTTTACCAAACCGGTTAGGGAAACGTTAACGAATTCCTTTCACACAAGTTTAACCAACCAGAATCAGCTGGCATGGCTTGGCGTCCCGGTGGGGAGCTCGTGGCGCTGTTCATTGATGCGGGGACAGGCTTCAATGACCACGATCATGAGCAAGTTGTCGGCCGGCTCGGGCGCCGCCGCTGCTGTGCTCGTGGTGGCCGCCCAGGGGCTTTTCGCCCTGACCGACAGCTTCGCGCCCTTTGTCGCCCATGACATGTCGATCTGGCAGTTCCAGGCGATCCGCGCCGCGCTGATGCTGCCCGTGGCGCTTTGCGTTGCCGTCGCCTTCGGGTCGTGGCAGCGGATACCGCCGCGCGCCGTCGGCCCGGTCGCGCTGCGCACGGCGCTCAACGTGGCGGCGATCGGCGCCTACTTCGCGGTGCTGCCGGTTCTGCCCTTCGGGCAAGCGGCGGCCGGGTTCTTCACAACGCCCGTTTGGGTGGTGGTTTATATCAGCCTAAGCGGCGGCAAGGCGCCGGATCCGCGCATGCTGATCACCGTGACGCTGGGCTTCGGCGGCGCGGCGCTGGCGGTCGGCGTCGGAGGCCAAGTCGAACCCCTGGCGCTGGTCCCGGTGGTGGCGGGCGGCATCAACGCGATGTCGATCCTGGTCACCAATCGCCATTGCCGCCACGAGGACCCTTGCGCGTTGCTGTTCTGGAGCATCGCCGGCTTTTTGGTCTTGGGCAGCGGCGGCGTCGCGATTGCCCTTCTGAACGCCGGCGGGCCGGGCGGCTCGGATGCGGTTGAGGTGCTGTTCGCGCCGCCGAGCGCGATCGGGGCGAAAATGCTGCTGCTCTCGGCGGCCTTGGGCCTGTCGTCGATCATCGGCGCCGGGCTCTTGATGCGCGGCTACCAGATGGGGGAAAGCGCGTCGGTGGCGCTTTTCGACTATTCCTATCTGATCTGGGCGGCTGTCGTGTCGGCCACGATCTGGGGCCAAGCACCGACCGCGACCGGTCTTGCCGGGCTGGGCTTGATTCTGCTGGCAGGTATCACCGCGATCGCGCCGTGCCGCCGGCGGGCGGGCACGGAGAAGGCGGGCCAAGCGTCCGCCGCCGCGTGATCAGCCCAGGATCAGCCCAGGATCAACCCAGACCCGCTTCTTCCATCAGCGACTTCAAATCGGTTTCCGGCCGCGCGCCGATATGGCCGATGATCTCGCCGGCGGCGATGCAGCCCATACGTCCGCAATCCGCCAAGGGCCGACCCTGGGTGAGTCCATGCAAGAAGCCCGCTGCGAAAAGATCACCAGCCCCGGTCGCGTCGATCACCGTGGCCGGTCGGGTCGGCACATGGGTTCGCGCGCCGTTCTCGATCACCCAGGCGCCATCAGGCCCCACCGTGACGGCGGCCAGTTGCACATCCTCCGCACAGGCACCCAGCGCCTCGGGCAGCGAACCGGTCTGATAAAGCGACATCAACTCGTGCTCGTTCGCGAACAACAGATCCAGGTCGTCCCGGATCATCCGCCGGAACGCGTCGCGGTGTCGGTCGACGCAGAACGGATCGCTGAGCGTGACCGATGCCTTGCCGCCTGCGCGCTTGCAGGCGGCGATCGCCTTGGCGAAGGCCTCGTGACTTTCGGCGCCGTCAAAACGGTAGCCCTCGAGGTAGAGCCAATTGGCCGCGCCCATGACGCCGACGTCGATATCCGCCGGCGCGAGATGCTCCGAGACGCCGAGATAGGTGTTCATCGAGCGCTCGCCGTCCGGCGAAACCAGGACCATGCAGCGGCCGGTCTCGTGATCCGCGCCCTTGGCCGCCAGCGGCGTCTCGAAGATCGCGCCCTGGGCGCGGATGTCATGGGCGAAAATCGCACCCAGCTGGTCATCCTTGACCTTGCCCACATAAGCCGCTTGCGCACCCAGCATGGCGAGCCCGGCGATGGTATTGGCACCCGACCCGCCCGAGATCTCGGTCGCCGGGCCCATCTGGCCGTAAAGCTCGGCGGCCCGCGGCCGGTCGATCAGGTGCATGATGCCCTTCTCGATCCCGTTCTCGGTCAGGAATTCCTCCTCGACCCGGGCCAAGATATCGACCAGCGCGTTGCCGATGCCGACAACATCAAAGTTTTGATTCATATGGTCTTTTCCTCACGTCTAAACGTCATGCCCCGATTCGACCGGGCGATTCGACCGGGCAATGAAGGCAACGTCATAGTGTTTTTTCCTCGAACTGACAGAAGTCGCTGATCGGACAGTCGCCGCATTTGGGCTTGCGGGCGACGCATGTATAACGCCCGTGCAGGATCAGCCAGTGATGGGCGTGGAGCGCATATTCCACGGGCACGTTATCCTCGATGGCGCGCTCCACTGCGACCACGTCCTTGCCGGGCGCAATCCCGGTGCGGTTGCCGACCCGGAAGATGTGGGTGTCGACCGCCTGGGCCGGGTGGCGCCACCACATGTTCAGGACCACGTTGGCGGTCTTTCGGCCAACGCCCGGAAGCGAGGACAGAGCGGCGCGCGAGGACGGCACCTCGCCGCCATACTCCTCGATCAAGATCCGGCTGAGGCGCAGGACGTTCTTCGCCTTGTTGCGGTAGAGGCCGATGGTGCGGATATGCTCGATCAGCCGCTCCTCGCCCAGCGCCAGCATCTTCTGGGGCGTGTCGGCGATCTTGAACAGCGGCCCGGTCGCCTTGTTGACGCCCTTGTCGGTCGCCTGGGCACTGAGCGCGACGGCGACAAGCAGGGTGTAGGCGTTCACATGCTCCAACTCGCCCCGAGGTTCGGGGCGCACTTCCTGGAAGCGGCGGAAGCATTCCTTGACGGCGTGAAAGGGCAGTTGGCTAGCCATGGCGCGCGACCTTGCCCGGGGGCGTCTGGAATGGCAAGACGGTCCGGCAAATTCAAGGGAGAGACGCTATGCTGAGCCCAGAAGGCCGGGTCGTGATGATCTCGGGCGCCAACCGGGGCATCGGCCTCGCCACCGCAAATCTCCTGGCCGAGCGCGGCTATAAACTGAGCCTCGGCGCCCGCGATCTGGGCGCGCTTGAGACCGCCACGATGCACCTGCCGCAGGACCGGACCGCGCGCTTCGAATGGGACGCCACGCGACCCAAGACCTCGCCCGCCTGGGCCGAGGGGACGCTGATCCGGTTCGGCCGGATCGACGCGGTCGTCGCCAATGCCGGCATTTCGCCACGCGCGCGGCTTGACGATGACGACGAGACCGCGATCGACGAAATGTGGGAGGTCAATTTCAAGGGCCCTCTGCGGGTCATCCGTGCCGCCCTGCCGGCACTGCGCGACTCGGGTCATGGCCGGGTGGTCAATGTGGCCTCGCTGGCGGGCAAGAGGGTTTTGTCCGACAATTTCGGCTATTCCGCTAGCAAGTTCGCCGCGGTGGCGCTGACCCATGCGCTGCGCCGGGCCGGCTGGGAAGACGGGCTGCGCGCCACGGCGCTGTGCCCCGGCATGGTGGATACCGACATGGTGGCGAGCGCGCAGATCCCCGAGGGCCAGTTCAAAATCGAGCCGGATGCGATTGCCGAGTCGGTCGCTTACGTGCTGAGCCTGCCGAACAACGCCACGGTGGCCGAGCTCTTGGTGAACAGCCGTTTCGAGCCCGCGATCTGACCGCGATCGGCTCAAGTTCCGGGCGCAAGAAGCGGGTGGTATCGGAAACGGGCCCGGATAGACTATATGGGTAACCAGGGAGGCTGTTATGAACCTCGCGCCCGACGCCGGACAGTTTCAATACAATCTCATGGCGGCCGCTTTGCGATTTATCGAGGAGCGCCGCGACGATCAGCCGAGCCTCGAGGAAGTCGCCGCCGCGATCGGGCTCAGCCCAGCGCATTTTCAGCGCGTGTTCAGCCAGTGGGTCGGGGTCAGCCCCAAACGCTATTTGCAGCACCTGACCTTGGACCATGCCAAGCGCCTGCTGGACGACCGTTTCACGGTGTTGGACGCGACCTACGCGAGCGGCCTTTCGGCGCCCTCGCGGCTGCATGATCTGTTCCTGCGCTGGGAGGCGATGACACCGGGCGAGTATGCCCGCAAGGGCAAGGACCTGACCATCGAATGGGACCGGTTCGACAGCCCGTTCGGCGAGGTGCTGGCAATGGGCACCGATCGCGGGCTCTGCGGACTCGCCTTCGCCTCCGAGCAAGGGCGCGACCGTGCCTTGGCCGACATGCGTGGCCGCTGGCCTGCGGCGGTCTACCGGCAGGCCCCTGATCGAATCGCTCCCTGGGTCGAAGCGGCCTTCGCACATGGGCCCAGTGACCGCGAGGTGAAGCTGCACATGATCGGCGCGCCGTTCCAGATCAAGGTGTGGGAGGCGCTGCTGTCGATCCCGTCCGGCCACGTAACGACTTATTCCGAGATCGCCAAGCGGATCGGGAATGTGAAGGCAGTGCGCGCGGTCGGCACCGCGGTCGGCCGGAACCCAATCTCTTGGCTGATACCCTGTCACCGGGCGTTGCGCCGCGATGGCGAACTCGGCGGATACCATTGGGGCTTGCCAGTGAAGCGCGCCATGTTAGCCTACGAGTCGGCTCGTTTGGAATCGTGACCTTTTGGAATTGTGATGTCCCGTATGTTGAAACTCCGCGAGAAGAACGAGCAGATCGACCTTGAGCGAAATCTTTACGCGCTCGGATTTTCAGTGGTCCAGGCGAACTGGCTGCCGGCGTTGCTGGCAACGCTCTTGCTGCTTGCGTCTTATGTGGGGTCGGGCTATGTGGACGCGCACCTCCCCTTTGTCGTGATCCGGTCGCTCCTGATCATGATCATTGGATTCTCGATTTATCGCGTGCTGCTCAGCCATGGCCGGATCGCCGGGCTGCGCGCATTGGCGACGGATGAGGGCCGCATCGGCTGGCGTTATGTGGGTGTGATGCTGATCATCCTAAGCCCGATCCTATTCCTGGGGATCGTCTGGACTGCGCCTGGGACCGGTGTCGGGCCCAGCAGCCTTGCAGAAATCGGCTTGGGCCTTCTGATGGTCATCGCCTATGGCGCAGGCTACATCCTGCTGGGCACCGCGCTGCCGGAGGTTGTGGAGCGCGGCGATGTCTCGCTTACAGATGCGATTGCGCGCGGCCGCCAGAACTATCGCGCAATCGGCCGGGCGCTGGTTTTCGGGCCGTGGTTGTTTCGTGCCGGCTCGATGCTCTTCATGATCGTGCTTGCGGAATCCGGCGTGACGACTGATCTCTTTGGAAGGGACGGTGGTTTCCGGCCGCTGGCCCTTGGCCCAATGCTGTTCTTCTCGGGCTGCTATGTCTTCGCCGAAGTCCTGACCGCGATCGTGCTGGTGCGGGCATACCGCCGGTTTCCGGTCAGCGTACCGGAAGGCTCCGCAGCCGCGCCACCGGTTTCCTGACCGTCGCCCCGGCCCCGAAAATTCCAGCCAAGGTTGTGCCACGGTTGCCAAATTCCGTTTCGACAGAAAACAAAATGGCCACAGTCGTGCCCTTGTCTTGCCATTCGTCCGAGGGACATTGGCGCTCGAACAGCAGCGCTAGGCGCCAACCGGCCTGCCTTCCGAAGCGGGCCGAGCGAGGGCCGCGACGGGGGTCCGGATACCACGTCTGCCCAGGGCGACCGGGAGGTGCCGCTGCAGTGTGAACAAGTGGTCCCGGGAAATATTCCGGGTGCTTGCGACGCCCCGGTGGTCTCTCCCCCCTCTTGACCGCCGGGGCGTCACCTTTTTCCGGGCCGGGTTCGTCTTACGCTTCGGCGTCGCGCGCATCGGCCATGGCGACGAGGGTGGGGAAAATGAAATCCACCTCTGGCCGCTCCGCGACCTCGGCCGTCGCGCCCCAATCGCCGCCTTTTGAGAGCCCCTGCCGATCGATCCAAGCCTTTGCCAGGCCAATCTCGGTGGCCGGGACATGATCGTGGAAGAGGCTCTGCGCCGTGTGCAGGACGTCCTCCTTGGCGATGCCGAGATCCGCTTGCAGGCGCTCGAGCATGAAGTGGAAATTGCTCAGATTGGGCTTGTAGGTGCCCACGTCCTCGGCGGTGTAGATCGCGTTGAACTCGACGCCCAGCTTGCGGTTCGAGGCAGTGAATCCAGCGCGGTTCACGTTCGAGAGGATGACCAGGCGGTAGTGCCGTTTCAGCCGGCGCAGCGCATCGGCCGTATCGGGGAAAGCGGGCCAGTGCGCGATCGAATTCCCGAAGGCCGCGTCCAAATCGGCGGTTGCCGTCAATCCGTGACGCTCGGCGAACCGCGCGTGGACGGTCGTCAGAAGCTCAGGGTAGACCATCGCGGGTGTCGCCGATTGCTGATCGGATTCAAGCGCTGCATGGCTGACCAGAGCTGGCTGGCGTCCGATATCGTCACGGCCATTGGCCATCAGCAGCGGCTGGTAAGCGTCCCAGATCCCGCTTTCCCAATCGATCAGCGTGCCGTAGCAATCGAAGGTCAAGGTCGTGAAGTCTTTCAGCCCACGCATCGTCGCATTCCCTTTAAGGTTGAATTCGCACGGAAAATTCCCCCGTTGCACCGTAGATACACCCTTGCCAGCGCAATGGAAACCGGCTCCATAACCAAACAGATTCCGTGACTTTTTCAGCCGATTAGGCCATAGTCTTGACCTATTGAGCGAGCCAGCGCCGGGGTGCTTCTAGGATGACTGACGATACCGCGGGCCCAAAGCCCTGGGATATTGAACAATTCAAGGGCGTGCGCCGCCATGCCGAGCGCAAGCGCGACTGGGAGGACGAGGAAGACCTCGTCCTCGATCAGAACTATCGCACAGAAAAGCGCACCGGCAAGGTCGTCCCGAAATACGACACCGATGGCCCTTCGCTTCTGTGGCTTGCCCTGAAGACCGCGATCCTGACGGTGCTGACCGTCGGCTTCTACCGGTTCTGGATGGTGACCCGGCTGCGGCGCCATTATTGGAACGCCATCAAGGTCCAGGGTGATCCTTTCGAATACACCGGCACCGGGCTCGAGAAACTCCTGGGCTTCCTGGTCGCGGTGATCGTGCTGGCGGTCTATCTGGGCCTGATCAATATCGGCCTGGTGTTTTTGGGCTTCTCTTACGTGCAGGACCAGTCTTTTGCCGTCGTTGCCTCGATCTTCGCCTCGATGCCGCTGATCTTCTTTGCGGTCTACCGCGCCCAGCGCTACATCATGGCGCGCACCCGCTGGCGCGGCATCCGGTTCGGCATGGATAACGGCGCCTGGGGTTACTCTGTCCGGGCGATGTGGCTCTGGTTCCTGACGCTGGTCACTGGCGGCCTGCTCTATCCGTATATGCAGTTCAAGCTCGCCAAGTTCATTACCGACCGGACCTATTTCGGCGACCTCAAGTTCGAACAGCGGGGAAGCTGGGCCGGTCTCTTCGCCTATTGGATCTGGCTATATATCGTCATCGGCCTGATGGGGCTGGCAATCTGGGGGCTGGCCGCGGATCAAGGCAATCCCTCGACCACGGTGATCGGCTGGATCCTCTTCTTTGTGGGATACATCACTTTCTTCGTGCTGTTGCTGCGCTACGAAGTGGTCGTGTTCCGGTATCTGTGGAGCAACAGGCATCTGGGCGACGCCTCGTTCGAGAACGATGTCACGCCGGGGTCGATTATCAGTGCCTATGTGGTCGGCACGCTGCTGGTCTCGGTGATCACCACCATCGTCGCCTTCGCCTTGGTCATGGCAGTCGGTGCGATTGTCACAGTGTTGGGCGGCGCCGAATTGGTCGAGTCGCTGCGCACGGGCAGCGGCGCTGGTCAGGCCGAGATGGCGGCAATGATGCAGCAGCCGGTTATGCTGGTCGCGACCATCGTGCTGATCTATCTGATCTTCTTCGCGGTGCCGTTCGCGCTCAGCCAGGTGTTTATCACCAAGCCGATCCTGAAGCGTAAGGCCGAGGCGATGCAGATCCGCGATGCCCAAAGCCTGATGCAGAGCCGCCAGCGCGAGCACGATCACGCAGCCGAGGCGGGCGGGTTTGCCGATGCCCTTGGCGTGGACGTGGGTGCCGGCATCTGATGACCGCCTCAAAAGAATACGCCATGCTGGAATCGGCTGGGCGTTACTTCGACGGGGAATCCGCGCAGCCGACCGAGGTGATGGTCAGCTTCGGCGAGCGCTCGCTGACGATCAAGACCTACAAGGATGTGGCCATCGCCCATTGGCCCCTGGCCAGCCTGCGCGCGGTGGGACTGCGCAAGGACAGCACCATCCAGCTGGTGCCCTATACGGACAGCGACGAGCGCCTGATGATCTCGGACGCGCGTATGCTCCAGGCGATCCAAAAGGTCTGCCCCGGTCTCTATCAGCGCAAGGTCGACCATAGCGGCATCAGACGCGCGGCGGTCTGGGCCTGCGGCGCCGTGCTGTCGCTGATGTTGATCGTCTTCGTGCTGATGCCGGCGCTGGCATCACAGCTTGCAGTGCTGATCCCGCCCGAGCGCGAACAGCAGCTGGGCGACGCGGTGATCGACCAGATGCAGACCGTCTTCGAGCTCGCGACCGGCGAGCGGCCGCTGATCTGCGATCACGCCGAGGGTCAGGCGGCGCTCGACCGGATGACCGAGCGGCTGGCCGCGGATCTGGAGCTGCCCTATCCGCTGCGGGTCGGCGTGATCGATCACTCGATGATAAATGCTTTCGCGGTGCCGGGCGGGCGCGTCATGTTCATGGAGGGCCTGATCAAGGCCGCCGACACGCCCGAGGAAATGGCCGGCGTGCTGGCGCACGAAATCGGTCATGTGGTCAATCGGGATCCGACCCGCGAGGCGCTGCGCGCCGCCGGCACGGCGGGCATCTTCGGCCTGCTCCTGGGCGACTTCTTCGGCGCCGGTGTCGCGGTCGCTGTGGGTGAGGCGGTGATGAAGGCCAGCTACCAGCGCGAGGCCGAGACCAAGGCGGACGACACCGCCTATGCGCTGTTGGCCGGTGCGGACCTGCCCAGCAAACCCTTCGCCAAATTTTTCCAGAAGATGAAGGAAGAGTATGGCGAGGCGGAAGGGGTGCTGGAACTGATCGCCAGCCATCCGGGTCTCGGCATCCGCGCCGACCGCGCGGCCGCTGCGGACCGGATCGGCGACCAGGCCTTCGAGCCGGTGATCACCGATCAGGAATGGGTCGCCCTGCGCGGCATCTGCCAATCGGGCCTTCCCGCCGTGCGCCATCAGGGCAAGCTGAAGAACTAGGCGGAAATGTCTCAGTTCGAAGTTGTCCGCTTCGAGCCCGAACTACCGGATGCTGTACGACGTTCGAACGGAAGCAATGCGCGGCAAACAGGACGCTCAGTAAGCGTGCGCTATAGGTATTTCTGACCCACTTCGAACATTTCACCGCCAGCCTTTAACGAGGCTGATTGTGTAACCAGCATCTCAATCTTTGTGCCGCTTCACCACACTTCGTAATGCACCTCTTTCGGC
>JAOTXT010000120.1 GCA_029862205.1 Paracoccaceae bacterium | reverse complement strand
CCTTGTCCCCCGCACCGTCGATCACCGTCGTGTCGTCCTTGGTGATGCGGACCTTCTTGGCCGAGCCGAGCATGTCCATGCCGACATTCTCGAGCTTCATGCCCAGGTCTTCCGAGATCACCTGGCCGCCGGTCAGGATCGCCAGATCCTGCAGCATCGCCTTGCGGCGGTCACCGAAGCCCGGTGCCTTGACGGCGGCAATCTTCAAACCACCGCGCAGCTTGTTGACGACCAGGGTGGCCAGCGCCTCGCCCTCGACATCCTCGGCCACGATTACCAGCGGCTTGCCCGACTGAATGACGGTCTCCAAGAGCGGGACCATCGGCTGCAGCGACGAGAGCTTCTTCTCGTGCAGCAGGATCAACGCGTCCTCGAGCTCGGTAAGCATCTTGTCGACATTGGTGATGAAGTAGGGGCTCAGATAACCACGGTCGAACTGCATGCCCTCGACGACCTCGGTCTCGGTGTCCAGGCCCTTGTTCTCCTCGACGGTGATCACGCCCTCGTTGCCGACCTTCTGCATCGCGTCGGCGATCTGGCGGCCGATCTCCTTCTCGCCATTGGCCGCAATCGAGCCGACCTGGGCGATCTCGTCCGAGTCCTTGACCGGGCGCGACATCTTCTTGATCGCCTCGACGACCTTGGCGACGGCGGCGTCAACGCCGCGCTTCACGTCCATCGGGTTCATGCCGGCGGCGACCGCCTTCATGCCCTCGGCCAGGATCGCCTGGGCCAGGATTGTTGCGGTAGTGGTGCCGTCGCCAGCCTCGTCATTGGTGCGCGAAGCGACTTCGCGGACCATCTGGGCGCCCATGTTCTCAAATTTGTCGGACAGCTCGATCTCCTTGGCGACGGTCACGCCGTCCTTGGTGATACGCGGCGCTCCGTAGGACTTGTCGAGCAGGACGTTGCGGCCCTTGGGGCCGAGGGTCACCTTGACCGCGTTGGCCAGGAGGTTGACGCCCTTCAGCATGCGGTCACGGGCGTCGGTATGGAATTTGACGTCTTTAGCAGCCATTTCGGTTGCTCCAATTCAAATGTTTCTTTGGTGTTCGCGGCAGAGGATCGTGTTGTGCTCAGGCGGCCTTCTTCGACTTCTTGGCTTCGACGATGATGCCGAGGATGTCGCTTTCCTTCATGATCAACAGCTCTTCACCATCGAGCTTGATCTCGGTGCCCGACCACTTGCCGAAGAGTATCCTGTCACCGGTCTTGACCGACATCGGGACCAGATCATCTGAATTCTTTCGTTCGCCGGTGCCGACGGCAACGATTTCACCTTCTTGCGGCCTTTCCTTGGCACTGTCAGGAATGATCAGGCCGCCTGCTGTCTTTTCGTCGCCTTCAATCCTGCGTACCAGGACACGGTCGTGCAGTGGAGAGAACTTCATGGAAAGACTCCTTCTTGAGTTTTCCAATGGGATGGCTTTTCCGTGGAGGGCTTGGCACTCGCCATTGTAGAGTGCCAACTTCCTTAGATTGGCTACGCCACCGCGCAGTTCAAGAGCGAGTGGGAATATTCTTGGCAATTAGCTGGCACGCGCGTGATTGTCAGCGTCGGCAATCAGCGTGCGTTCCCACACGACCAAGACGGCGTCTCAGCGTAGCCATGGACACGTCCGTACTCTCACAGGACGATTGAAGTAGCGACAGAGATGAAGTTACTGCGCTCCACTATCCGTTCAAATGATCAGTCTGCCTGACGATGGCGCGAGCACCAATGCTTCGGCGGCAGGACGAGATTGCAGGGCCGCGATGAGCGCGCTCTCTGACGCGACCTCCTCGATCTCGTCGATCCATACCTTGAAATGGGTAAGCTGGTAGTCGCCAAAGGCCGCAATCATGGCAACATCGGCGGCATCACGCCCGCGAACCATAGGGATGCGACCAATGCGGGGCGTATTGTGGCGAGCGTCGAAGACATGCCAGCGCCCTTCGAGGAAGACCTCGCTCCACGCGCAAAAATCGCCGGCTCCCTCCGCCGTCGCGCCGATATCGCTGAGATAGCCACTTACGTAGCGTGCCGGAAAGTTCATCGCACGGCACATCGCGATGAAGAGGTGTGCAAAATCCCGGCAGACGCCAGTGCCTTCCCGAAACACATCAACAGCTGTCTTCGTCGGGCGCCCGAACTGATAGCCAAACATCACATGATTGTGCACCCAGTTCGAGATCACCTGAACGCGGGCCCATCCAGGCGGTGTGATGCCAAACAAATCCCAAGCTTTCCCGACGAGTTCATCGCTTTCCCAATACCGGCTTCCCGTCAGATACGGAAGCGTCTCAATGGGAAGTTCCATGATGTCGTGCTGACGTGCGTTCCAGTCGAATTCATCCGGTTGCCCGGTGTCATCAACGATACAGTCTGACCAAATGGTTGTTATCCCCTTAGGCATCTGGACCCGGGCGCATCGGTTGCCAAACATGTCCAAATACTCCCCAACCGCCGTCGCCGGTTCCATTTGGATCTGATCCGAGCCGACCGTTCGTCGATCGTTCGAGGGACGCGCGTAAAGCGCCAGGAGCATGGGCGTCGGCTTTGGGCAATCGACTGTGATCTCGAACCCGATGCGAATCAGCATTGCCTACTCCTCAATTCGGCCTGGGTTCGATGGCCTTTCATCGTCATGTGCATTTGGAGAGGCCTCTTCCCTACTAACTTCTTGCGAAATATAATAAAAGATAGGGCTATTTTAAACTTTACCTATCTACTTTCAAATATACGATATAAATATCGTCGATATCCGCCTTGAATATAAGCTAAAGTTCTATATATCTATGAATTAATGCGTCACTTTTCAACTGAAATCATGGAGCCTGAAAACGCCTGGCACCGCTTTGTCCGCCGACAAAGACACAGACACTCGACGCAGCTGTGATCTGAGCCGAGAACGCCGGAATGCCGGACGCGCGTGCCGCACGGCAAATGCTGCGTGAACGGCGCCTACGTCAGTCTGGTTCGTCAGCGGCAATAACCGGCGACATGATGGTCAAGACGGATCGCGGGATCGCAAAGGAAAAAGAGGATTCAGATGACCAATCGTACTACTGAGAAGACGGTAATGTTCAGGAGGCCGTTCTCTCTTCGTGGCTTCGACGAAGAGCTTCCAGCAGGTGACTATGTCGTCGAGACCGAGGAGGAGTTGCTCGAAGGCCTGTCGTTCCCGGCCTACTGCCGGAAGCTGACCCTGATGTACCTGCCTGCTAATCCGCGCCGGCCCGGATGTCGGCAAGCGCTGCCAATCAATCCAGATGAGCTCGACGCTGCCCTACTGCGCGACCAAGCGATGGAAGATTACTCACCAGCTACCGATACCTCGCCTGGGTTTAACCAGCGCGGATGATGGCTCCTTGGTTAGTGGGGTGAAATCCGCAACGGAGGATTTGATGACTGGTCTCAATGCACGCGAAGCAGATCAAGATCGAGGTCAGCGGGACATGCCGAAGGTTCGCCAATGCCTGCGGTGCGAAACCGAGTTCCCAAGCGCGTGGTCCGGCGAGCGGATTTGCCCCCGCTGCAAGAGCACCGCTGCGTGGCGGCAGGGTATACCCGCATCTTCTCGCGCCGTCGGAAGGCGCCGATAGCGGTTCATGGTGGCACTGAGTGGCTCAGTGATATTTCTTCCGTTGGGGTAATGTGCGGACAAATACAAGAACCCAGAAATATTATCGTGAGTCGTTTAAGATATTTATTTGCGGTAAATAAAATGATACTTGGAAAGAATTCTTGCTATTGAATATTATATGGCATGACACCACATAAAATAAACTCGCATTATCATTCATTAAACGGGAACATGCTATGTCGTTCAAAGATCTGTCAAAGTTTGACCCACCGAACAAAGCCAACTCTGTCGTAAATCCGAAAATCGAGCCAGAAAAGAAACTGCCCGGAAAAGTGCCGACCGAAGGCACACCTGCGCCCAAGAAATCCTGACGCACTCAGCATGAGCTACGTTCACCGCCAGACTGCGGCTCCCTCCAATAAGGACGGGCCCCTCGGCCCGGCAAAATTGATGACGACACAGGTCAGGAAGTCCACAGTGACTTTCAACCGGCCCTTCGTGCTTGATGGCTTCAAGGGCACGTTGCCCGCGGGCACATACGAGCTCGAATCCGAACAAGAGCTCCTGGACGGGATGTCTCTTCCAGACTGCCCGCGAACTTCGGTCTTGATCCATCTGCACTCAAAGATTGGCAGCCCGGCTCTCGCTCAAACGCGGACCGTCCCGTGGGAAGTTCTGGAGCGCGCTCAAATTCGCGACCAAGCACCCGCGGAGTCGCCGTCTGATGTGGTTATGAATCGCCTGTTGGCGGACCCGATCGTGCGAATGGTCATGCTGAGCGACGGTGTCTCTGAGACAGACGTGCGTCGCGTTGTGTCGGCGGCGCGCGCGCGACCCCCCAAGCTTAGTAGCGTAGACGACATTGAGCGCGCGCGCCTGCCGTGTCGGCCCAGCCGATCACGGGAAAGTTGGACCGCTCGACGCGATCGCGCAATTGCGGACTTGCGGGCGACCGATCGAGGCGAGAACGAAGGAATGGCTCTGCTTCCGGCCTAACGCCTCGCCGACATCGGGACCGCGACGGCATCGCTTGGCGGAGCAACATTCGCATCGGCAAATGGCCGAACGTGTACTCCATCTTTCAGAACGGAGGGCATCGCAGTGCCAACACAAAATGACGGCGGCAACGGTGGAGGCCCGTGGAATCCCAAGGGTCCGCCCCCTCCCGACATTGACGCCTTGCTCAGCGAGGGAAAAGCACGGCTGAGGCAGATCCTGCCGGGCGGCGGCGCGCCTGGAATGCGCGGGATCGTCCTCTTCGCGCTGGTTGCGCTCGTCGGCCTAGGTGCTTGGACGTCATACTACACCGTTCCAAGCGACTCCGTCGCGATCGTGCAGCGCTTCGGCAAGTATCTCAAGGAGGTGCCTCCCGGCCTGCACTTCAAACTACCCCTCGGTGCTGATGTAGCAACGATCGTTCCAGTAAAACGACAACTGAAGCAAGAATTCGGCTTCACGACCCCCGGCGCCGGTGACCCGTATCAGAGCCCACGCGATGGGCGGCGCGAAACCGAAATGGTGACCGGTGACCTGAACGCCGCACTGGTTGAATGGGTCGTCCAGTATCGCATCTCGGACCCGGTCAAGTTCCTGTTCGAAGTGCGTGAGCCGAGCGCCACGCTTCGTTATGTTTCCGAATCCGTGATGCGCGAAGTCGTCGGCGATCGGACGGTCGACGAGGTGATCACCATTGGGCGTCAGGAAATCGAATCCGAAGCTCTGATCAAAATGCAAACGCTCGCAAGCAAATACGCCATGGGCATCAGCATCGATCAGGTGCAGCTGAAGAACATCAACCCGCCTGGGCCGGTACAGGACTCCTTCAACGAA
>JAOTXT010000119.1 GCA_029862205.1 Paracoccaceae bacterium | reverse complement strand
AATTACGCCTATCGCCCTATGGGCGCGTCGCCCGAGATCGCGCCAGGTGAGCTTGACGGGATCATCGGTTTCCTGCGCGAGCTTCAGAGGCTGCAGGGCGTGCGCTAGGCACGCCAGCCTATTTCAAACTGGCGCAGAACCGCTGAATCCGCTGGCAGGCATCCTCGAGCACCTCATCCGAAGTGGCGTAGGAGACGCGGAAGTTGGGGCTGAGCCCGAAGGCCGCACCGAAGACCGCCGCCACTCCCTCGTCCTCGAGAAGTTTGGTGCAGAAGACCTCGTCGTTCTCGATCACCGTGCCGTCCTCGGCGGTCTTGCCGATGCAACCCCGGATCGAGGGATAGACGTAGAAGGCACCCTCAGGGGTCGGGCACTCGATTCCGCTGGCCTGGTTCAGCATCGAGACCACCAGATCGCGGCGGCGCTGGAACGCCTCGCGGCTGGTCTGGATATAGTCCTGCGGCCCGTTCAGCGCCTCGACCGCTGCCCATTGGCTGATCGACGAGGGGTTTGAGGTCGACTGCGATTGCACCTTGCGCATGGCGCCGATCAGCTGCTCGGGCCCCGCCGCATAGCCGATCCGCCAGCCGGTCATCGCATAGGCCTTCGAGACGCCGTTGACGGTCAGCGTCCGGTTCATCAGTCCGGGTTCGACCTGGGCCGGGGTGCAGAACTCGAAGGGCGGATAGCTGATATGCTCGTACATGTCGTCGGTCATCACCCAGACATGAGGGTGACGCATCAGGACGTCCGTGAGGCCCTTGAGTTCCTCGCTGGTATAGCCCGCGCCCGAGGGGTTCGAGGGCGAGTTGAAGATCAGCCACTTGGTCTTGGGCGTGATTGCGGCCTCAAGCTGATCGGGCGTCAGTTTGAACCCGGTCTCGATGCTGGCCTCGACCGGTACCGGCGTGCCGCCGCCCAGCAGCACCATGTCCGGATAGCTGACCCAGTAGGGCGCCGGGATGACCACCTCGTCGCCCGGGTTCAGGGTGGCGAGCAGCGCGTTGAACAGAACCTGCTTGCCGCCGGTCCCGACCGAGACCTGGGAGGCCTTGTAGTCGAGCCCGTTCTCGCGCTTGAACTTGGCGGCGATGGCCTCCTTCAGCTCCGGGATCCCATCTGGCGCGGTGTATTTGGTCTTGCCCGCGTCGATGGCGGCCTTCGCGGCGGCCTTGATATTGTCGGGCGTGTCGAAATCCGGCTCGCCAGCGCTCAGCGCGATCACGTCATTGCCGGCGGCCTTCAGCTCCATCGCCTTGGTCGAGATGGCGATGGTGGGCGAGGGTTTCACGCGGGCGAGACTGTCGGCGAGGAAGGCCATGACGAAAGCTCCTGGGAGAGTCGGTGGAAAGACCTGCGCGTTCTACGCCTGTCGCCGGAGGCGGGCAAGTCTTTGGGACGGGATCGATTGACCGGGTCGCGGCGAAGCCGACCTTTGCCGGCCAGATCGCGGACGCTGGCTCGTTCGTCTTGCCCCGCTTCAGCGGAAGACCGCGAACACCGCGCTTGATCAGGCATATCGGATGGCGTCATGCTTGTCGCAAAGCCGCGCCGCGAGAGCACCCATGTATGGCATCCTGATCTATGACGGCGTCGAGCCGATCGATATCGGCGCGACCTTTGGCGTGCTGTCGATGGCGCGGCGGATCGCGCCCGACCTAAACTTCGCCGGGGTTGCCCGCGAGGCGGGAGAGGTGCTCTGCGCCAGCGGGTTGAAAATGCAGGCCGATTTTGGATTCGACGACGCGCCCGCGTTTGACGATCTGATTGTCACTGGCGGCCCGGGCTGGACCGATGCGGCGGCGGATGTGGCGACGCTGGACTATCTGCGAGGAACGGCCGCCAGGATCACGTCGGTTTGCACGGGCGCGATGATCCTTGCGGCAGCGGGGCTATTGGACGGCAAGCAGGCAACGACGAAGCATGAGGTCTTCGCCGGAGAGACCAACCCCGCCACGCTCTTCCCGTCATCCGTCACATGCCGGCACGCCGCGCTGATTGATGACGGCGGAACCGTCACCGGCGGGGGCGTCAGTCTTGGCATCGACACCATGTTCTACTGCCTCGCGCGTAGCCATGGGCCGCATGTGGCCCGCGAGACCGCGCGGGTCATGGAATACGAGCGCGCGCTGGCCGCCAACCGTGCGGCTTTGGGCTACACTTCACCGGGTTGATCCCGAATTCTGAAAGGACGCCGGATGTCGGGGACACGAACCTTGAAATCGATGTGCCCGATGAACTGTCATCCGACGCTCTGCGGGATGAAGGTCGAGGTCGATGGCGCGAGCTTGGTCTCGATCACCGGCGACGAGGACAATCCCGATAGCCGGGGCGGGCTGTGCATGCGGGGCAAGGCTGCGCACGAGATCGTCGGCAATCCGGCAAGGCTGCTGACGCCGATGATCCGCGAGAAACGTGGTTCCGACCGGTGGCGCGACGTCTCGTGGGACGAGGCCCTGGACTTGATCGCCGACAACATGCGCCGGGTTGGGCGCCAGTCGGTCGGTCTCTGGCAGGGACACGGCAATGCGGCGAACGATTACGGCATCGGTGTGAAGCGGGCGCAGATGGACCGGTTCGCCAATCTCTACGGCTGCCAGCATTGGAACCCGGCGATGATCTGCTGGGGGCTGGGTGGGTTTGGCATGGGGCTCACCGGAGCGCTGGAGACCTCGACCAAGGAGGATATGGGGGC
This sequence comes from Paracoccaceae bacterium, assembly GCA_029862205.1. Lineage (GTDB taxonomy): Bacteria > Pseudomonadota > Alphaproteobacteria > Rhodobacterales > Rhodobacteraceae > Thermohalobaculum. The sequence goes on along the minus strand of JAOTXT010000119.1, from coordinate 2,750 downwards.
GAACTCGGAACTGATCGTGCTTTGGGGCGTGAACACTGTCAGCCAGGCCAACACCACGCCGCACCTGGATGCGGCCAAGCGCCGGGGCGCGCGGATCGTGACAATCGACGTGCGCCGGACCGAGGCCGGGGCCCTCGCCGATGAAGTGATGCTGGTGCGCCCCGGCTCGGACGCTGCCCTGGCGCTGGCCATGATGCATGTGATCGTGGCCGAGAACCTGTGGGATCGTGCCTTCGTCGCGGCGCACACGGTCGGGTTCGAGGCGCTCAAGACCCATCTTGCCGGCAAGACGCCGGAATGGGCGGCGGCGCGAACCGGAGTGCCGGCCGGGGATATTGCCTCGCTTGCGCGACGCTACGCCAGCACCCGGCCGGCGATGATCATCGTCGGGGGCTCGTCGATCCACAAGGGAACCAATGAATGGCAGGCGGCGCGGGCCATCGCCTGCCTGCCGGCCCTGACCGGCAACTATGGCCGGCCGGGCGGCGGGGTCGGACCCCGCCACGGCGCACGGAGCCATGGCGCCGCGTTCGCCGACATCACCGCAGCGGACCGGCGGCCGTCGGGCGCTTACGTGCCGAACCAGATGGAGGCGATCATCCATGCGCTCGAGACCAGCGGCGTGAAGGTGCTGTTGACGCTGGGATCGAACATCCTGTCGTCGTTCCCCGACACCAACCGGATGCGTGCGGCGCTGGGCCAGGCGGACCTGGTGGTGAGCTATGACCTCTTCATGAACCAGACCGCGCGTGAGGCCGCCGATGTGGTTCTGCCGGGCACGATCTGGCTCGAGGAGATCGGCGCCAAGGCGACCAACACCCATGTCTACCTGGCCGACCGTGCCCTGCCGGCGGCCGGAGACGCGCGACCGCTTTACACGCTCTATCAAGCGCTCGCCACGCGGCTGGGTATTGACGACGTCTATCCCTGGCCGGATCAGGAGGCCGCGATCGACGCCGTGCTCGACCATCCATTGATCGGCGGCGCGACGGTCGCGTCGATGCGGGCCAATGGTGGGCGCGCGGCGTTGCGGATCTCGCATGTCGCCTATCCGGCACAGGACTTTGACACCCCCTCCGGCAAGATCGAGTTCTATTCCGAAAGGGCGGCGGCCATGGGCTTGCCGCCGCTGCCCGAGGCGCCGGAGCCTGGCCCGGATCTTGGGCCCGACCCCGCGCCGCTTATACTGGCCCATGGCCGGACGTTTGCGCATTTCCATGCCTTCTACGACCATGCGCGCGCCCTGCCGACACTGGCGGCGCGCGAGAAGGATCCGCTGCTCTGGATCTCGCCAGCGGATGCGGATGCGCGGGGCATTTCGGATGGCGGTGGAATCCGGGTCGCGAACGACCGGGGAGAATTCACCGCCGTGGCGAAGGTGACGCCGCGCATGCCGGACGGCGCGGTCTGGATGCGCGATGGCTGGCCTGGTTTCAACGCGCTCACGGACGCCAGATCGGTGCTGCCCGTCGAAGCGTTGAGCACCTTCAAGTTCTCGGTCGGTCAGTCGGAGTTTGGCGCGCGGGTGGACGTATCGCCTCTTTGAACGGATGGCCGGCATTCGCGCGAAGCGGCCCTTCACGGCGCCTGACATGCAAGCGCGCGCGATTTGCCGATATCTGCCCAGAGCGTCTGGTCCCGGCCCTAGAGCAAAACCGGATCAGACTGAACGAGTCTGATCCTAGGATTTTGCTCAAACATCTGAGTCTGGACCAAAATCCTTTTTCAGACTGATTCAGTCTGAAACGGTTTTGGTTTAGCCCGGGCTGGTGCGCCGCAGCAGCCGCAGCACCCTTCCGTCGATGACCGCCAGACCCGCCGCGATCAGAGCGAAGCCCCCCAACGTTTGCGCGGTCATGGACTCGCCGAGGAACGCCACGCCCAGCAGGATCGCGGTCGGCGGGATGATCAGGGTACATAGCAGCAGGTTGCCCGAGCCTGCCATCGCCAGCACCCGGTAGTAGAGAAGATAGGCCCCCGCGGTGCCAATCACCGAGTAGTAGGCAATGGCGGTCCAGGTGGCGGGGGCAAGCGCGCGCGTGGGCATCCCGTCAGTCAGGACCGCCAGCGGGATCATCAGCAGGGTCGAGCCGGTCAGCATTCCCGCCGCGGCGACCATGGGCGGCTGGTCGGGCAGGGTGCGTTTGGCCCATGCGCCTGCAAAGGCATAGCTGAGTGCGCCAATCAGCACCGCATAGGTTCCGAGCGCTTGCGGGTCGAGCGCGAAGAGGTTGGCCGGCCCCTTGATCACGACGACGCCAACGAAACCCAGCAAGACGCCGGTCAGCCGCCGGGCACTCAGCGGCTCGTCACGCAGGAAGACGGCTGCCACCAGCACCGCGAAGGGCGCGGTCATTCCGTTGAAGATGGCCGTCAGCCCGGTGCCGATCTGGATCTGGCCCCAACTCATCAGCGCGAAGGGAATGACATTGTTCAGCGCTCCCATCACCAGGAACGCGCCCCAGACGCGCGCTTCGCGCGGCACCGGCAGCTTCCGCGCCGCGACGATGATCCAGAGCAAAAGCGCCGCCCAGCCGACCCGGTGCAGGACCGAGGTCATCGGTCCGATCTCGCGCAGCGCGATCGCCACCGAGAAGAAGACCGCCCCCCAGATCAGCGACAACAACAGCAGCTCGGCCCACGCGCGGGCCGGGATGTCGGTTCCGGGTGCGGTTGTGTCGGCCATGATCTCGCTTTAATGGCGTTCCTCGTTCCATAATCTGGCAAGCGACGCGACCGGATACCACCCG
>JAOTXT010000118.1 GCA_029862205.1 Paracoccaceae bacterium | reverse complement strand
ATCGCCCTCGGTGGGCGCCTGGCCCAGGCCCGCCGCGCGGCGGATCACCGGCTCGTAGACATGCTTCCAGGCGGCGCGGGGGAATAGAAAGGTCTTGTAGTAGAACCCGGCCGAGAAAACCGGCGCCAGCGAGGCCATCCGGGCGTTCACCGCGCCGATGTCGAAATTGAGGCTGGGCCAGTGGTTCTGCGAGCGCGCGGCCAGGTTGTGGTAAAGCTCGGTCGTGGTCGCGCGCTGGTTCGGCTCGAAGCGCGGGCCCGCGCCAACCCCCATCAGCGCGTTCGGCTCCTCGGCCCCGCTGGCCATGATGCCGCGCGGGCGGTGGTATTTGAAACTGCGCCCGACCAGGACCTCGTCGTTGGCCAGAAGGGCGGAGGCCAGCGTGTCGCCCTCATAGCCCGACAGCGTCTCGTTGTTGAAGGTGAACGAGATCGGCGTGGTGCGGTCGATGAAGCGCCCGCCGGCGGCCAGACGATGGCTCATGCGAGGCCTCCTTTCGGATGGATGGCGGTGGGTGGCACCCCCTCCCTAACCCTCCCCCCAGCGGGGGGAGGGGACATGCCGCGCCATGTGACGCGCGACGTGAACTGTCCGCGCGCGACGCAATCCCCTCCCCCCGCAAGAAACGATCGGGCGGGGAGGGTTAGGGAGGGGGTGAGCACCATGCGCGCCATTACCAGCCCTCCCATTCCGGCCGCTTGGCCTTGACCTTGTCGACGATCTCCTTCGGCGGCTCAGTGGTCTGGGCCGAATAGGTGCCGAAGACCTCCAGCGTCACCGTGCAGCGGGCGGCGTGGAACCACTTGCCGCAGCCGAAAGCGTGGCGCCAGCGCTCGAAATGCACGCCCTTCGGGTTCTTGCGCTGGAACAGGTAGGAGGTGAAGTCACCATCCTCCGATCCCGGCCCAAAGCGCTTCAGATGCGCCTCGCCGCCAGCGGCCAGTTCCGTCTCGGCGCATTCCGCGCCGCAATTAGGGCAGGTCAGGAGGAGCATATCACTTTCCTCAGTGCGCCACCGCCGCGGCGACCGACTCGTCGATCATGCGGCCCTCGGCGAAGCGGTCCAGGCTGAACGGCCCGGCGATCTCGTCCGGCGCACCGCGAGCCACCGTCGCCGCCATCGCCCAGCCCGAACCGGGGATCGACTTGAAGCCCCCGGTCCCCCAGCCGCAGTTGATGAATATCCCCTCGACCGGGGTCTTGCCGATGATCGGTGACCGGTCCCCGGTCATGTCGACGATCCCGCCCCATTGGCGCAGCATCTTGAGGCGTGAGAGGATCGGGAAGGTCTCGCACAGCGCCCTCACCGTCTCCTCGACGTGCTGGAAACTGCCCCGCTGGGTAAAGGCGTTATACCCATCCGAGCCGCCGCCGATCACCATCTCGCCCTTGTCCGACTGGCTCATATAGCCATGCACCGTGTTGGCCATCACCACGATGTCCATGCAGGGCTTGATCGGCTCCGAGACCAGGGCCTGCAGCGGCACCGATTCGACGGGCAGGCGGAACCCGGCCATCCGCGCCAGCTCGCCCGAATGCCCGGCCACCACGATCGCCAGCTTGTCGCAGCCGATCGCCCCGCGCGAGGTCTGGGCGCCGGTCACCTTGCCGCCCTCGACGTCGATGCCGGTGACCTCGCATTGCTGGATGACGTCCACCCCTAAGTCACTTGCGGCGCGCGCATAGCCCCAGGCCACCGCGTCGTGCCGTGCCGTGCCGCCGCGCGGCTGCCACAGCCCGCCCAGCACCGGATAGCGCGGCCCGTCGATATTGATGATCGGGCAGAGCGATTTCACCCGTTCCGCATCCACCAGTTCGGACTTGATCCCGGCCAGGCGGTTGGCATGCGCCGTTCGCTTCCACGCCCGCAGCTCGTGCTCGGTTTGGGCCAGCATCAGGACACCACGCGGGCTGAACATGATGTTGAAGTTCAGCTTCTGGCTCAGGTTCTCGTAGAGCGTATGCGCCAGGTCGTAGATCGCCGCCGAAGGCGGCTGAAGGTAGTTCGAGCGGATGATCGTGGTGTTGCGCCCGGTATTGCCGCCGCCCAACCATCCCTTCTCCAGCACTGCCACATTCGTCAGCCCATGGTTCTTGGCCAGGTAATAGGCGGTCGCCAGCCCGTGGCCGCCAGCGCCGATGATCACCACGTCGTAGCGGCCCTTGGGCTCGGGGCTGCGCCAGGCACGCTCCCATCCCTGGTGATAGCTGAACGCCTCTTTCGCGACGGCGAAGGCGGAATAGCGCTTCATCGAGGTCTCCCATCCCGGCGCTTAATGAATGCCCCGCCGGAGTTGGCCGGAGAATTAGACCAGAGCGACCCCTGCTGACTAGGGGAATCCGCCTATCGATGGCGCGATGGCGACATGTGCACACATTGAACCGGGCCCGGGCAGCGGCTACCTAGTCGTGAAAGGAGGCCCTTTGATGGTGCTTTTTTACGTCGTGGCCGCCGTGATGGCGGCGATTTGCGCGCTCGTTCTGGTGCGCCCGCTTCTGGCGGGGCGGGATACTGCGGCCAACCGGGGTGCGATGGACGCCCAGCTCTACCGGGACCAGCTCGACGAAGTCGAGCGTGATCTGGCCCGCGGCACGATCGGCGAGGCCGAGGCCGAGGGCGCACGGGCCGAGGTCTCGCGCCGCCTGATCGCCGCATCAGCCCAGGACGACGCGGCACCCGCGCCGGCCCAGGTGCCACGCAGCGCCACCGGGCTGGTGGCCAGCATGGCGCTGATCGGCACCCCAGCAATCGCTGCGCTGGTCTACCTGACCCTTGGCGCGCCCGGCCAGCCGGACCTTCCGCTGGCCGAGCGTCTGGCGGCGGCCCGCCCGAGCCAGACGCAGGCCGAGGAGGAATTTGAGGCCCAACCATCCGCGCCGCAGACCGAGGAACAGAAACGCTACGCCAGCTTGATCAGCCAGCTGGAGGCGACGCTCGAGAAACGGCCCAACGACGCCCGCGGGCTGGCGCTGCTGGCACCGGGCTATGCGCGGCTGGGCCGTCACGGCGAGGCCTGGCGCGCCTATCGCCAATTGATCGATTTGATGGGCGATCAGGCGACCGCCGAGCAGTTCGGTGCCATGGCCGAGGCGATGGTGCTGGCCGCCGGCGGTTATGTCTCGCCCAAGGCCGAGACGGCGATCGGCGAGGCGCTCGGCCGCGATCCGAATTTGCCGGTCGGGCGCTATTACACGGGGCTTCTAGCGGCGCAGACCGGCCAGATCGGCGAGGCGATCACGATCTGGGAGGGTCTGCGCGCCGAGTCCCCACCCGATACGTCCTACCGTGCCTTCCTCGACTCCATGCTGGCCGAGGCCCGCGCCATCCAAGCCAGTGGCAACCGGGCTCCTGGCGCATCAGAGCGGGGCCCGAGCGCCGAGGATGTGACGGCGGCTGGTCAGATGACCCCGGAAGAGCGCCAGGCGATGATCGAGGGCATGGTCGCCGGTCTCGAAGAGCGTCTGACGACCGAGGGCGGTTCGGCGGAGGAATGGCTGAGGCTGATGACGTCATACGACCGGCTGGGCCGGCGCGAAGACGCGTCCCGCGCCGCAAGACTGGGGATCGCGGCTTTCGGCAGTTCGACGGAAGCGGATTTCCTGCGCGAGCAGGCCCTGGTGATGGGGCTGATCGGGGAATGAGCGCGCCGATCCACGAGGATGTCGCGGCCCTGGCTGCAACCCCCGGCGCGCTGATGGGGCTAGACCTCGGGACCAAGACGATCGGCGTCGCGCTGAGTGACGGGCTTCGGATCAGCGCGACCGCCCACGAGACGATCCGCAGGACCAAGTTTGCCGCCGACGCGGCGCGGCTTGGCGAGATCGCGTCCAATCGCGCGGCGACCGGCATCGTGCTGGGCTTGCCGCGCAACATGGACGGCTCCGAGGGGCCACGCTGCCAGGCGACCCGGGCCTTCGCTCGCAACCTGGCTGGTGCCTTGCCGTTGCCGATCGCGCTCTGGGATGAGCGCCTTTCGACGGTCGCGGCCGAGCAGGCGCTGCTGGCCGCCGATGCTTCGCGCGCCCGGCGCCGCCAGGTTATCGACAAGGTGGCCGCGGCGGTGATCCTGCAAGGCGCACTCGACCGCCTGGCCGTCCTTGGCAGGGCCGCGCCATGACCGGTCCGATCGAGGACGAGATTTGGCGGCGCGACGAGATTGACAGCCCCTGCGTTAAGGTCTGCATGATCCACCCTGAATCGCGGATCTGCCTGGGCTGCAACCGCACCGCCGACGAGATAGCCCGCTGGTCGCGGATGAGCGACGCGGAGCGCGCGCGGATCATGGCGGAGCTTCCCGGGCGCAACCCCGGCCCCCGTCGGCGGGGCGGTGGCGCCCGCGCCCGCCGGGCGGCGCGACGCGACGGCCAGGGTTAGGCGCTCATCCAGAGAGGCAGTGGCAAGCGGGCAATTCTCCCGTCCCAAAAACGTCCTACCGGCCAAAATTAAAGCGTGGTATCCTTTATTGCATGCGCAGCCCGGCCACCTGCTTCTGGCCGGGCTGATCGAGTGTTTCCGTTCGTGACATGTGGACCTGATGCTGTTCTGGCCGATTCTGATCATCGCGATCGCGATCCTGGTGCTGGTTTTCTCGAACGGCACCGACAGCGGTCTGGCGGACGGCGAGCAGACGGATATGCGCATTGTCTACCTGGCGGTGCTTGCCGCGGGCATCGCGATCGCGGGACTCAGCCGGATTCTTCTGCATGGCGGGCGCCGGACCATGGTCACGTCCGCGGTCTGGCTTGGCGCGATCGGCGGGCTGATCACCGCCTTCGTGTTCCGCGACGAGGCCGCGACGGTGATCACCGGGCTGCGCGCCGAGTTGATCCCCAACGTCGCCATGACCCGCGCGCTCGGCGAGGAGGAGCTGCACCGCGATTGGGACGGGCATTTCAGCGCCCGGACCGAGGTCAACGGGGTCGATCTGAACCTTCTGGTCGACACCGGCGCGTCAATGGTGCTGATCCCTTACGAGGACGCGGACAAGATCGGCATCGACCCGCGCAATCTGGAATATTCGATTCCGGTCACGACGGCGAATGGCCGCTCGTCGGTGGCGCCGATCGAGCTCTCGTCGATCCGGATCAACTCGATCGCGGTCTTCGATGTGCCTGCCGCAGTGGCGATGCCGGGGCGGATCAAGACCGGGCTTCTCGGCATCAGCTTCCTTGATCGCCTGGCCGAGGTCTCGTTCCAGGGCGACCGGCTGGTCCTGCGCCAGTATATCCCAATCGACGAAGCGAGCCGCTAGAACCGCAGCTTACTCGGTGCCGAAGACGCGGGCGAAGATCGTATCCACATGCTTGGTGTGATAGCCGAGGTCGAACAGCGCCTCGATCTCGGTATCGCTCAGCGCCGTCGCGACCTCGGCGTCCGCCTTCAATTCGGCCAGGAAGTCGGCGCCTTCCTCCCAGACCTTCATGGCGTTGCGCTGGACGAGGGCGTACGCGTCCTCGCGGCTGACCCCCTTCTGGGTCAGCGCCAGCATGACACG
>JAOTXT010000075.1 GCA_029862205.1 Paracoccaceae bacterium | reverse complement strand
CACGGGCCTATTTTTCGGACGAGGCGGAGGCCAACGAGGCCGACCCGATACTGGGCCTGATCGGGGATCCCGCGTGCTGCCACACCCTGACGGCCCTTCGCGGCGGCGCCGCGCCGGTCTATTGTTTCGACATCAATCTGCAAGGGGACCGCGAGACGGTCTTCTTCGACACCTGAGCGGAGACGGCCCATGGCTGACAATTCCAGCAGTACGAGCCCGTGCATCATCTGCGTCGCGATCACCGGATCGGTCCCGCGCAAGGAGCACAACCCGGCCGTGCCAGTGACGATCGGCGAGCAGATCGAATCGACCCAGGAGGCCTTCGAGGCCGGCGCCACCATCGCCCATTGCCATGTGCGCGACGAGGATCAGAACCCGACCTCGGACCCGGGACGCTTCGCGCGTCTCAAGGAGGGGCTGGAAAAGCACTGCCCGGGCATGATCATCCAGCTCTCGACCGGCGGGCGCTCGGGCACCGGCCACGAGCGCGGCGGGATGCTGCCGCTTAAGCCGGATATGGCCTCGCTCAGCGTCGGCTCGAACAACTTCCCGACCCGGGTCTACGAGAACAGCCCAGACCTGGTCGACTGGCTGGCCGAGGAAATGCTGCAAAACGACGTGAAGCCCGAGATCGAGGCCTTCGACGCCTCGCATATCTTCCAGGCCGTCAAGATGCAGGGCGAGGGCAAGCTGAAGGGCCCGCTGCACATCCAGTTCGTCATGGGGGTCAAGAACGCCATGCCGGTCGACAAGCATGTATTCGATTTCTACGTCGAGACGGTCAAGCGGATCGCGCCGGACGCCACCTGGTGCGGCGCCGGGATCGCCCAGGGGCAGATCCTGCTCAACGAATGGTCGATCGCCGCGGGCGGGCATACGCGCACCGGGCTCGAAGATAATCTGAGGCTCGGCAAGGGCGTGTTGGCGCCCTCGAACGCGGCCTTGGTGAAGAAGGCCGCCGAGCTCTGCGAGAAATACGAGCGCCCGGTCGCGACCTGGCAGCAGGCGCGGCAAATTCTCGGTTTGCGCCAAGTGGCGTAGGGTGGGGTTCCACCCCACCTTTTCTTAATGGCGATCCAATCACTTGGCGGGGTGAAACGCCGCCCTACGGCGCCGCGTGCTCGCCGGCCGCGTAGGGCGGGATTCATCCCGCCAACACCAGGCCAATCAATCGTTGTCGGTTGTCCCCGCGCCCGCGCCCGAAAGGCGCGACGCTTCGGTCGCCGGGGCATATGTCCGCGCGGCGAAGCGGATCAGCACGTCCACCTGGCGCAGCTTCGCAACAATCTCCTCGGGCTTGTGTCTCTTCTTCAGCATGGATCCTCCTCCTCGGCTCAGCCGACGCTATAGGTGGATCCGTTCAAAGGGGGCAGGCCAGCAGGGCACAAGTTTCGACTGCCGGTGCCATTTTCCTCAATACCCCTTGCCGCGTGCGGTCACCGGCCAAAGCGTCTCGACCACGCCATTGCGGATGCCCACATACCAGTCATGCAGGTTGCAGGTCGGGTCGCAATGTCCGGGCACCAGACGCAGCCGGTCGTTGAGCTTCAGCGTGTTCTCCGGGTCGGCGATTACCCCATGCTCGTCCGAGAACTTGCCGATGCCGAGGCCCGGGCGGCCGAAGACCACCGGCGGGCCGCTATCGATCGAGTGCGCCTTGAGGCCGGCATCGCAGACCGCTTGGCCCGGCACTGCTGTGCTCATCACCGACGTCAGCACGAAAAGCGCATGCTCGAATTCCGAGATCGGCTGGCCCGCCTGGTCGAGCACCTTCGCATAGTCCGCGTCCATGAAGGCGTAGGAGCCGCATTGCAGTTCGTTGTAAAGTCCGGAGGCCCCCTCGAGATTGTAGGTGCCGGTGCCCGCGCCGCCGATGATGTCGCAGGCAAGCCCCGCGGCGCTCAGAAGGTCGACCGTGGTCCTCACATCCGCGATCGCGGCCTCGACCAGGGCCTGACGCTCGGAGAACGGCCGTTTGTGCTGGGCGCCCCCTTGATAGGCTTGGAGGCCCGAAAAACGCAGCCCTGGCGCCGCATCGATCGCTTTCGCCAAGGTCACGGCGGGCGCGCCCGGCGCGATGCCACAGCGCCCGGCACCGCATTCGATCTCGACCAGGACCTCGATCTGGGTGCCGCGACGCTGGGCGGCTTCCGAAATAGCGGCCACATTGGCTGGGTCGTCGGCACAGACGATGATCCGCCCTCGCCCCGCCAGGCGCGCCAGGCGGTCAATCTTCGCCGGCTCGGTCACCTGGTTGGTGATCAGGATGTCGGCGAGCCCCGCGCGCTGGAACGCCTCGGCCTCCGAGACCTTCTGGCAGCAGATCCCGCAGGCGCCCCCGGCCTCGATCTGGTAGCGGGCGATATCGGCCGAGCGGTGCATCTTGCCATGGGCCCTGTGCCGCACACCCAGGCCCTCGCAGATTTCGCGCATCCGGGACACGTTGCGCTCGAAGGGCTCGAGGTCGATGGCCAAACAGGGCGTCTGGACCTCGGCCTCGGTCATGTCCGGCAGCGCCGGGACATCGTAGCCAACTTCCATGGCTTCGGACATGCGGTCTCCTCACGGCGCTTCTCGCGCGGCGAGACTGACACGGATCGGGGGTGCCCGAAAAGAGGGGGCGGCGGCCCGCTCGGGTCGCGCGCCCCCGAAGGTCGAGATCAGAATCGATCCCAAGGGAAAACGGGTCCATCCAGGACCAAAAAAAATGCTATCGGATCGGTGGAAAACCGCTTTGATCTAAGTCAATCCGCCAACACGGGCACCAGATCGGAGGGCAGGTCGAACTGCTCCAAGGCATCCGCCCGGCCTGCGGCGGACATCTTGCGCGCCGTCCGGCCGACGATATGGCGAACGTGGTCCCGGTCGCGGCCCTCGGCGAATCCGGCGAAATACCAGCGCATGAAGACCAGGCAGGCGACGTCCTCGAGCGTCTGCACGTCGGGGTCGCGCTTGATACCCTCCTTGCGCACGATTTGGGCTGTGCGCTCGCAATCGGCTTGCGGATAGCCCACGGCGGCCATGATTTCGGCGACCCGCTGGGCATGGTAGCGGCCCAGATCGCGGCGCCATTCCAGGTAGCCCTGGCGGCCCTCGGGATAGCTGGCGCGCGGCATCTTCCAGCGCTCGATATGCTGGCCGCGCACGGCGACCCGAAGCGGCTCGGAAGCCTGGGGCGCAAAGCGGATCAACTCGGCCGACATGCGCTGTCCGTAGACCAGGGCGGCGGGTCGCGTTTCGCCCCCGTCCTCCACCGTCTCGGGGTCCGCGGTATTGGCTTGGTCGATTGCCTCGATCACGCGTGTGAAAAGATCGCCTGTCATGGCGCTAGCCTGTCACGAAGTACGCTTGGCGGGCAAGCCGTCAGGGCATGTCCAGATAGATGATCGGCACCAGCCCGTCCAAGTTCGCGAGCAAGAGGATCGACGCGAGCAGAAAGGCATAGATCACCGCCAGCACCGGCCCGGCAAGCCGGGACCCAAGATGCGATTCAAGAATGCGGTAGAGCGGGGTCATTCGGGCGCCGCTCCGAGCAAGAGGCCGATCACCGGCCGCGCGGCCGAGAGCCAGGCCAATATCGCCACCGGCGCGGCCACAGCCTTCATCCAAACCGGCCAGCGGCCGAGGCCCAGTGGGTCGCCAAGGCGCCCATAGGCATGGGTGAGGACAATCCCCAATGTCTGCCAAACCGCCCAGGCGACATAGTAGAGCGATGTCTGGTGCCAGATACCCAGGGCCAGAAGCGCCGATCCGACGCCGACTAGGGGCGAGCGCGTCGCCGCGGCAAGCGGCACATAGATATAGTCGCGGCACCAATGCGACAGCGTCATGTGCCATCGGGTCCAGAACTCGACCAGCGACTGGGCCCGCCAAGGCCGGTCGAAATTCTCCTCCAGCGTCAGGCCCATCATCAGGCAGAGGCCGAGCGCGATATCCGTATATCCCGCGAAGTAGACATAAAGCCTCAGCCAGTCGACCGCCGAGATAAGCCAGACCCCAATGAAGCCGTCGACACCGAGGCTCCGGATCATCGAGTCAAGCCGCCAGCCGAGCACGACGCCGCCGATGATCGTCACCATGGCGGCGCCCAGCAAGGCACGCTCGGCGCCGGTGAAAAATTCCTCGGCGTTCCAGCGGCGGCGCTGACAGGCGCGATTGAAATGCGGCAGCCGATGGATCGGCCCGCTGGAGAGAACCGGCAGCAGCAGATGATAGCGCGCCATCTCGCCAAGCGTCGGCACCTCGAGCCGGCCCCAGGCCCATTCCGCCAGCACATGAATGTGGCGCAGCGTGAAATAGGCGGATCCGAGCAGAGCGATCGGACCCGCGGGGCCCAAAGGAACGTCGCGCAGGATCAGGAAAGCCGCGCCCAGCAGGATGCTGGCGGCAAGCGCGACCGGCCCCCGAGCGGGCGTCGGATCGAATAGAACCGTCACCAGATTCACGAACAGGATCGAGCCCCACAGATAGACGCCAGCCGCCGGATAGAGCCAGGCGACCACGGCCAAGCTGACAGCCGCGACGCCGGTTTGCGCATGCCGGCGCGGCAGCGCCCAATAGACGGCCACCGAGACCAGCCCGGCCGCGATCAGGATCAGAATCTCTGGTCTCACGAGACGCCGTTCAGCATTTCGCGCAGGGCGTCCATGAAGCGGGCACGCCCCGTGCGGTTGACATGGCCAGGATCGGCAAAGAGGTGATCGGGCCAACTGACCGCGACGCGCCAGACCGGTCGCCCCACCACCCGGGAGAGCGCCTCGAGACGCGCCCCGAAGTCGGCTTCCTGCCGCGCACCGATATAGCGGAGCCACGAGTCAGACCGGGGAACGGCGAATAGATGGACCTCTGTCCCGTGACGGCTCGCCTTCTCCAACAGCCTGACCAGATGCGGGGTCGGGTCGGACGCGCGAAAGGCTGGCGGCGCCTCCTTCTCCATCAGCGCACGCTCGCCCTTGAAGGTGCGGTCCAGCCAGGGCGATTCATACGCCATCGTCGCCCGCACCCACGAGGTGCCGCGCACCAGCCACTTGATCTGGGACCGCAGCCGGGGGCCAAAGCCCGCGAACCCTTGCGTGTCACCGATGATCTTCTCGCAGGGCGCGATGCCGTAGAACAGATGGTTCACGCCGACGAAAATCCGCTCGGCACCGAGCTCGATCGCGGCGTCGATCAATTGATAGATGTCTTTTGGCTCGACACAGGACATAGCCAGGCGCAGGCCGCGCCGCGGCGGCTGCCCCGGCGCCGCCAGGTTCGGATGGGGCGGGAAGGCGCGTTGAGCCATCGACGAACCGACCACGATGTCTCGCGGCATGGGATCGAGCCCGCGCAGCATCTCGATGGTGCGCGCGGTGCGCGACTTGGCGATGTCCGAACCAGGGAAATACGACAGCCCCGAGAACAGCGCGGCAACGCCGAGCCCCGCCGAGATCCAGATCACGGCCATTCGCCTCGCGGCTCCGGTCATGAGCGTTCGCGCTGCCGGGCCGCGGCCTCGGCGAGGCCCTTGAGCGTTTTCACAGCGATCACCTCCCGCGTCGGCAACCGCAGGTTCAACGCCGATTCGACCGCGACGATCAGGCCAACATGGGCGAATGAGTCCCAGCGCTCGACCGTTTCGGTCGAGCTGTCCAGGCTCAGAGTCTCGCGCGGCACCCGGAAGCTGCGCGCCGCCGCAACGAGCACGGTCTCGGCGATGTCGTTCGTGCCGTTCGCGGATGGCAGCGGCTGATTGTCGGGCTCGGCCAGGAGGTCGCGCAGACGGGCAAGCTGCGGCTTTCCCGCGTCCCCGCGCGGGATCTCGGCGACTGGGGCGATCCGCTTTGGGACCTTTTGCGGTTCGAGATAGGCGGCGCAATGGGCGGTCAGTGCCGCCTCGTCCGCCGCGCCATCGAGCACCACCGCCGAGACGGCAATTTCGCCCAGATCCGGATCCTCGAGGCCCACCGTCGCCACCTCGGCGACCGCCTCGTGGCGCAGCAGCGCCTCGTCGATCTCCTCGGGCTGGATCAGGAACCCCCCGGACATGATCGCGGTCTTCAGCCGGCCGACGATCCGGTAGGTGCCATCCGGGTCCTCGACACCCAGATCGCCGGTCTTGAGCCAACCATCCGCGAATTTCTCCAATGTCGCGTCCGGGGCGCGGTAATAGCCTGGCGAGACGTTGTCGCCGCGCAGCCAAATCTCGCCGGGCGCCCCGGCCTCGGCCTCCGATCCGTCCGGCAGGACAATCTTCGCGAGACAATCCACCGGTTGACCAATCGTCCCGATCGGCCCCAGATCCGGACCGGCATAAAGCGCGCTCGCGACTGTCTCGGTCAGGCCGTACATGTTGATCACCGGCCGGCCGAAGCGGGTCTCGAGCCGCTGCCAAAGGGGAATTTCAAGCTTGGCTGCGACCGAGACGAGGAAGCGGAATTCCGGCGCCGCGAGATAGTCGTCATGCACCGCATAACGGTCGATCAGCGTCAGGATCGCCGGCACGGTCAGGAAATGCGTCGCGCTGTGGGCCCGCACCATGTTCAGATGTGCCTCCAGCTCGGGCGCGCGGAAGGCGGGCGGGCGGATCAGGCGGCAGCCGCAGAAGAGTGCCTGGATCGGCCCCTGGATCAGGCCATCCGCATGGGCCAGCACCATGCCGTTGAAAATCCGGCTGTCGGTATCGTAGTGCAGGACCCGTGCCAGCGTCGCTAGATGGGTGAAAAGGTTGCGGTGGGTGACCATCACGCCCTTCGGCTCGGACGTGGTGCCGGAGGTGAACAGAATATAGGCCAGCTCTCCGTCCCCGATGGCAGCGCGAGGCGCACGCGGCTCGGTCTTCGCCAGGGCGGCGTCAAGCCCCCGATCATCGCGCTTGCGCCCGAAGAGACCCCGGCGGGGGCTGCTGCCGGTTACGCCCAGAACCGTGTAACGGCCACACCAATCCTCGGCTGACCGCGCGGCGTCGATAAAGACCAGGCCCGGCTCGACCAGCGCCGCGATCGCCGCGATCCGCGGCGCCGGCGTCTGCGGCGTCAGCATGATCGGCACCAGCCCGTCCAGCAGCGCGGCGGTGAAAGCGCCGATCGCCTGTCGCTCGGTCTCGGTCGCGATCACGATCCGGTCGCCGGGGATCAGTTCGTGGGCCGAGAACAGCCCGCAGAACCGGCGCAGGTCCTCGGCGAAATCCGCATAGGTCAGGCGCGCGTCCTGCCATTCGATAAAGACCGCGCCCTGATCGGCGCGCCGGTCGATCAGAGCGACAAGCTCGGCCGCATTGCGCGGCATCGTCACCGCCTCACTCGCCATCCGCCACCGCCAGGCTTGTGCGGCCCCAGTCGAAGGGCCGGGGTTTCGCCGGATTTCCGGCGACGAAGGTTCCGTCAGGCACATTGCGATTGACCACCGACCCGGCGGCCACCACGCAATCGCAGCCGATCCGGATGTCGGGCAGGATGGTCGCGCCGGCGCCTATCATCGAGCCGCGGCCGACCCGCACATTGCCCGCCATGATCGCGCCCGGACCGATCGAGACATCGTCCTCGAGCACCGAATGGTGCCCCAGCGACGCGGACCGGTTCATCAGCACGTTCATGCCGACGAAGGCGACCGAGCCGATCACGCAAGCCGCGTTGATGAAGCTGCCCTCGTCGATCCGCGAGGTCTTGGCCAGGATCACGGTCGGGTCGATCAGCGCGGGCGCGGGCCTGAGCCCGCTGGCCTCGGCCTGATCGGCCAGCGCACGCCGTCGGCGCGGGCTGAAAGCGCACGCCAGATAGCCTTCGCCCCCCAGCCGGTTGCCCACCTCGTCCAGCGCGACCACCGGCGCGGCGCCAGCCATGCGTGGCGCGCCCGAGACGCTGACACCGGCGATCACCGAAATGCCCGCCCGGTCACAGCTTTCCTCGAATTCGGTGACAAGGGGACTCCGGACCCCGAACAGAACCACCCCATTCATAAACTCATAGTCCAACTTTCTCTCATGACTCGTTGGAATATAGCAGAAAAACCCAATCTTCACTATCACAGGATCGTTCAGAACCCTCGGACGCGCCGTAGCCAATAATTAACCATCCCGCACGATCGTGGCCGGGAACCCGTGAGAGCGGGTCCTGACCACCGGCAACAGTGACCCCGATATGCGCGAGAGTGTCCGGGACAACCACCGGAGCGAGCAGCGAAAATCCTACCTTGGGGCCGGCGGCGAGGGGCTGGGCCGCGCGTTCGTGCGCATGTCGCTGGGGGTGAGCGGAATCCTGGCGCTCGATATCTGCGTCAGCGTCGCGGTGGCGATCCTGCTGGCGCGCGGCCTCGGCGTGACCGGCCTTGGTCTTTACAGCATTGGCATCGCCGTGGGGCGGATCCTGACGCCACTGGTCCAACTGGGCTTGCCGGTGCTGCTGGCCCGCGAGATCAACCGCGCCAACGCCCTGGATGACCATTGTCGCCTGAGCGGTCTGTTCCGCTTCGCTGCGGTGGCGCTTTTGGCGCTGGTAGCGTGTTTCACCGTGCTCTGCCTGTTCGTCTGGCCCCTCATCGACGGCGCCGTTTCGGCCAGGGTGCAGGCGGTGCTTCTGCCCGCGCTGCTGCTGACGCCGCTTGCGGCGATGGTGAATGTCGGCGGCGGGTTGCTGCAGGGATTTCAGCGGGTCACGGCCGCGGCCATCGTCACGACGCTCGCCCAGAGCGCCACGATGCTGGCGTTGGCGGGGACCGCCATGCTGCTGGCCCCGGATTGGCTGACGCCCGGGCGCGCGGTCATGCTGAACGTCGCCGCCGTGGCTGCCACGATGGCCGGCGTGATCTTCCTGCTGGCGCCGCGCCTGATCCGCGCATGGCGCGCCGCGCCGCCGGTCTACCGCGCCGACGAGTGGTTTCGGAGCGCATTGCGGTTCGCGCTGGCGGGCGGGCTGGTCATCGCCGAGCAGCATGTGTTGATCCTGATCCTGGGCGCGACCGCGAGCGAAGCTCAGGCCACCTTCTTCCGGATTGCCCAGCGCACGGCGAGCTTGGCCAATCTGGGTTACGCCACGGTCATCCGGGTTATCGGGCCCGGGATCAGCGAGAGCCATGCGCGCGGCAACGCCGCCCGCCTGCAGGAATTCATCAGCCAAGGCGCGCGCGGCATGGCGGCGACGACCCTGCTGGTGCTGATTGTCCTCGTGCTGGCTGGAGAATGGCTGCTGGACCTGGTGCTCGGAGCCGAGTTTCTGCCCGCCTACCAGCCCCTGATCCTGCTCTGCGCCGCATGGAGCCTGCGGGCGGCGTTCGGTCCGGTCGAGTCGTTGATGGAGATGACCGGCCATGAAGGCGCCGTCGTTCGCGCGCGCCTGCTGTCTGTCGCGGTCATGGTGGCTGGCGCCGCCCTCCTGGCCGGGCCACTCGGCGCGCTCGGCGCAGCGGCGGCCGCGGGGCTGGGCTATCTGACACTGTCCCTGGCCCTTTGGCGCACCGCGCGCCGCCGGCTGGGATGCGCGTCCACTGCGCTCGGATTGTGAACCCTGCGAATTCCGCCGCCACGCGCGCCGCAAAATGAAATTCAAGTCATGGGCGAGTGGAATCAACCTATCGGAGAGTCATAGATTATCACTTACTTTCATTAAGTGAGTCGAAAGTGTAATTATATAGAAATCTCAGAATAAAACTCTTCCCATGCCAAATCAAAATGCTAGCATCTGCTGGAAAGTTAGCGTGGGATTCGCGATACCGCTCGTAAGATTTCTGAGCTCACTACCCGGTTAGCTTGCCCCCCAAGTAGTCCAACAAGAGACGAAACCGGCCGCCGGAGCAAATCCGGTGCCATGACGCCGCTCGCCGCGGCGCACGGAGGAGACGTTTGCAATGACCGATTCGATCACAATTACCGAGTCCGACATCACCGGCCCGATCGGCTCGCCCGATCTGGCGCTGACCGAAATCACGGGCGTCCCGGCGCAGGGCAGCGGCCTTGCCGGCGCGGTCTATGTTCCGGGCACCAGGATCAACTCGATCGCGGCCCTCCAGGAGGTTATTGCCTCCCAGACGCCAGACCTGACCTTCACCGCAACCGAATTGCTCTATTCTGGCCGTCGCAGCGATACCACGGTTACCCAGTTCCTGGACGACGACGCGGCCTCGCTGTCGGGCGACGGCACGGTCTTCGAGATGGGACCGTCGGGCCTGACTTTCACCGGCTTCATCTTCATTCCGGAAGGCACGCATACCATCACGGTCCTCTCGGATGACGGCTACGAGCTCAAGATCGGCGGCGAGGCCTTCTCGGACTTCACCGGCACCCGCGGCACTGCGGGCACGGCGCGAACAGCCGATTTCGAAGGGGGGCTCTACGAGATCGAGCTAAGCTATTTCGATGCTGGCGGCGCCCAGTCGCTGGCCTTGCAGATCGACGGCTTGGTCGTCGATCAGAGCGCGTTCTACCAGAGCGTCGACGACTTCCAGAACCCGGACGCGGACACGCCCGTAGTCCCGGTCGAGGACTATCATCCCTCGCAGTTCCTGGGCGAGGAATCGCTCGACATCCCCGAGACGATCGACGGCACCGAGGCCCGCGACGTGATCGACGCCCAGGGCGGTGACGACACGGTCAACGGGCTGGGAGGCGACGACGAGCTGCTGGGCGGCGACGGCGACGACCGCCTGTTCGGCGGCGACGGCGACGACTATCTGGACGGCGGGCGTGGCTCGGACCTGCTGGTTGGCGGCGACGGCGACGACCTGCTTGTCGCGCGCTCGGATTCCGGCGAGCAGCGGATCGGCCAGATCGCGGTCGGCGCGCCGACCCGGGGCGACCCGGACGGCGAGGTGAACAATGACCGCCAGAAGCTGGCCGGCTATGAAGGCCAACCGCTGATCGGCGACGACGTTTTGGTCGGCGGGGAAGGCAGTGACACCTTCCTGATCGCGCCCCAGATCAACGCCAAGGCGGACATCATCCGCAAGCACGTGCGCAGCGATGGTACGATCAACTGGGCGGGCGTCGCTGGCGAGAATGACGAAGTTCACGATCACTGGGTCGATTCCTCAGGCATCGACATCATCGCCGACTACAACGCCGAGGAAGACCACATCGCCGTCATCGGCCATACGGCCAATGTCTATGTGGAGTACCGCGACACGGACGGCGATGGCGACGACGAGAGCATCGTCACCATCATCTCGCAACAGGGCGGCGGCGGCGGGGCGCATACGCTGGACCTGATCGGACAAGTCATTGTCCACGGCGACAAAGTCAATCCTGATGACATCACCACCGATGCTGGTGTGACCTATGGGATCGTCGAGGGCATCGATGATCTTGCCGAGGCGCTGTATCCGCAAGGCGACCTCAAGCAAACCGTGATCAACGGCGAGACGGTCTACGGCTACGACACCCGCTCACCGGGCGACAATCTGGGTCCGGTCACCGGCAGCCCGGAGGACTATGTCGATAATCCGTTCCTGGACGAGGTCACTTTCGCCGATCCTTCGGAAGAAGGGCCGGAGCTGACCCGCTATCCGTTCGATCAGCTCGGCACCGAGGTGATCCCGGGCGAGACCGACACTGGCACGGACGGCGATGACGTGATCGCGCCGACCGCGCCGGAAGAAGGTGACGGCTTGCCGGGCGCACTCGCCTATTGGACCTTCGCGAACGGCGTCGATGGCGGCTTCGCCGATGCCCGTGGCGGCCCGACGGCGAAAGCCTACACGCTGTTCGAGAACCAGGCGATGCTGCGCACCGATGGCCTGACGACCGGCCCGGACGGCACGCCCGACTCGGCGCTGAGCTTCAATGGCGAGGATGAGTTCGGCTTCATTCAGCACGATTCCTCGATGCAAGTGACCCAGGGCACGATCTCGGTCTGGGTCAGGCCGGATCACCTGTCGCACAAGTCGATCATCCTGTCGAAGGACCAGAGCGGCGCGGGCGATGGCGGGCATTTCCGGCTCGGCCACACCGCGGAGGGCGGGCTGTTCCTGCGCTTCGCCACCGGTGACGGTGGTAGCAACCGGGCCTGGGAGACCAACGTCCCGAATCTCTTGACCGAAGGTGAGTGGAGCCAGATCGCGGTCTCGTTCACCGACGACGGCGTCACCGTTTATCTCGACGGGGTCGCGGTGCCAGATTTCTTCTGGACCAATGTCGAGGGCAACGTGGAGACGCCGGGCGACTTCACCGAGGCCTATATCCTGAACAACCAGGAGCCCTGGATCCTGGGCGCGGACACGTCGCACACCCAGGTCAACGACACTGCGGCCGAGTTCGCGACCGATGCCGAGCATCTGCGCAAGACCTTCGAGGGCGCGATCGCCGATTTCGGTATCTGGGGCGGCTTTACTCCTGACGACGCCCTGAGCGCGGCCGAGGTGGCCGAGCTGTTCGCCAACGGTCCCGGCACGGCACTGACCGCGCCGTCGGGCCCGCAGCCGATCCTCTCGGGCGACGACGTCTTTTCGGGCGGGGAGGGCAACGACACCATCTCCGGCGAGGGCGGCGACGACCAACTGATGGGCGAAGGCGGCAATGACACCATCAAGGGCGGCTACGGCAATGACATTGTCGATGGTGGTGAGGGCAACGACGTGCTCTACGGCGGCCGGGGATCGGACCTGATCATCGGCGGCGCCGGAAACGACATCCTGATCAGCATGGCCGATGTGGGCGAGGACCGCGCCGGGCAGTTGGTTTTGGGAGAGCCGTCACGCGATTTCCCGGACCCGTCAATCAGCAACGAATATCTGAAGCTGGTCGACTGGATCGACCAGCCGCTGGTTGGTGACGACGTGCTGGTCGGAGGCGAGGGAGAGGATCTCTTCTACTTCGGCACGCTGATCAACGCCAAGCTCGACATCATCATGGAGCACGTCAACGAGGACCGGACCATCGATTGGGCCGGTGTCGCGGGCGAGAACGACCGCATCCATGATCATTGGGTCGATGCGCTGGGGATCGAGATCATCGCCGACTTCAATGCCGACGAGGATCAGATCGCGGTGATCGGACATACGACCCAGGTCGAGGTCGACTACAAGCTGGCCGACACCGACGGCGACGGCATCGCCGACAACGTGGTCTCGGTGATCACCGTCTACTCGCAGCAGGGCAACAATGGCGGCGCCCATGACGAGGACGGGCTCGGCTATATCGTCGTTCATGGCGACCTGGTGACCGAGGACGACATCATCACCGACGCCGGCGTTACCTTCGGCATCGTCGACACGATCGACGAGCTGCAGGAAGCTTTGGCGCCGACGGGCGAGACCAAGGTCTCGACCGGGCCGAATGGCGAGGAGCTTTTCGGCTATGACACGCGCGACGTGGACGGCAACCCGATTGGCAACGATCCGGAAGCCTATACGTCGAATTCGTTCCTCGATCAGGTCACCTTCGCGGGCAACACGCCTGATGACCTGCCTCCGCCGGTGATCCTCACCGAGAATGCAGGCGGCAGCTTCGGCGGCGCAAATGCGATGACAATCCCGCACGAGGATGGCCAAGCGCAGCAGGAAGGCACCTGGGCGCTCAGCTTCACCGCCGACGACCCGGGCAACGGCACCAATCAGGCGCTCTTGTCGAAGGACCATTCCGGCTACAAGGACGGCGGCCATCTGACCATCTGGATCAACGAGAACGGCGTCCTGAAGGTCCGGTTCCAGAGCACCGAGCAGAGCGTCTATCTGGCCGACCACGATCAGCAGATCCAGGCTGGTCAGGAATACCATGTCGCTTTCACGTTCGAGGCTGGCCAGTTGCAGCTGTTCATCAATGGCGAATTGGCCGATGTGGAGGAGGGCTTCCCGGCCGGGATGCTGGGCAATACCGAGGACACCGTGCTCGGTGCCTCGACCCGCACCCGCCAGGGTGACAACGACAATCTGCAGTGGTTCTTCGACGGCGAGATCAGCGACGTGTTGGTGATCGACCGGCCGCTGGAGCCCGTCGAGGCCCTGCTGCTGGCCGAGGCCGGCGGCGACCCGGCGGCGATCCTGACCGGCGATCCGGGCGATCCCGGTGACCCGGGCGATCTGGAGGGTCCTGTGATCAGCGTTGCCGATGGCAGCCTGACCGAAGGCTCGACCGCCACCGGAATCGCGGTCAGCGCCGCCGATGCCAGCGGGCCGGTCAGCCTGTCGGTCACCGCGGGCGCCTATGCGATCGTCGCTGGCGAGCTGGTGCGCAATGCGGTTGCCGACTACGACGAGGCGACGGGCGGCGTCCAGACCGAGGAGGTCGAGATCACCGCCACCGATGGGCTGGGCAATTCCAGCACCGCCACGGTGACGGTCACGATCGAGGACGATGCGTCGGACAACGACGTCTCGGGCCCGGCGATCACGGCGGCCGACGGCAATCTGCTGGAGGGCGGCACGGCGACGGGCATCGCGGTCTCGGCGGACGACCCGACCGGGCCAGTCAGCCTGGCCGTGACCTCGGGCGCCTACTCGATCGTGGGTGGCGAGCTGGTGCGCGACACGGCGGCCGACTATGACGAGGCGGCGGGCGGCGTCCAGACCGAGGAGGTGGAGATCACCGCCACCGACGGGTTGGGCAATGTCAACACCGCAACCGTCACCGTCACCATCGACGACGATGCGTCGGATAATGGCGATCCGGGTGACCCAGGTGACCCGGGCGATCCTGCCGATACGGATGGCCCGGCGATCACGGCGGCCGATGGCAGCCTGACCGAGGGGGCCACCGCGACCGGCATCCTGGTCTCGGCTGACGATCCGTCAGGACTCGTCACGCTGGAGGTCACGTCGGGTGCCTACGCTATCGTTGATGGCGAGTTGGTGCGCGACAGCGCCGCCGATTACGACGAGGCGGCGGGCGGCGTGCAGACGGAGGCGGTCGAGATCACCGCCACGGACGGGCTGGGCAATGTCAGCACCGCGAATGTCGCGGTGACCATCGACAACGATCCGTCCGACGACGAGGCCAGCGATATGAACGAGATGATCGGCACCGACGGCCGCGACCGGCTGCGCGGTACCGATGAGGCCGACATGATGGAAGGCCTGGACGGGCGTGACCGGCTGAGAGGCCGCGAGGGCGACGACATGCTGAACGGCGGTCTTGGTCGCGACGTCCTGCGTGGCGACGGAGGAGCGGACTCGTTCGTCTTCGACGCCTTCGGCCGGATGAATTGGGACAAGGTGAAGAACTTCGAGTCCGGGGTCGACATGATTGTGCTCGACGGGACGGTCTTCGGCATCTCCGACGCCGAGTTCGCCGATGCCTTCGTGCTGGGCAAGATGGCGGCGGATGTGGATGACCGCTTCATCTACGACCAAGGCCGCGGGCGTCTTTACTACGACGCCGATGGCAGTGGCGAAGGCGACATGGAACTGGTGGCCAAGTTCGGCCGCGGGACCGATATCAGCGTCGACGATTTCGACGTGATCTGACGCGCCTGGGGAGGACGCGCCCATGGTCCGGGCATCGGCGAAAGCCGGTGCCCGGATTTTCTTTGCCCCGGATGTTCTTTGCCACGCCCCGGGTCCCGCGCGCGGCCCCAGCAAACCGGGACCGTCAGACCGCCGCGGGCGGCAGGTCAAGCCAGTCGCCCAGGCGCAGATCCCATTCGGGCGGATCGATCACGAAGGCCCCGCCATTGGGATACAAGGTCAACTCGCCGAGGATGACCCGCCCGTCGATTTCATAAAAGTCGACCCGCAGAAACGGCTCTCCCGCGGACAGCGCGGCGGCGATCTCGATCATGCGCTCCAGACCGGCCGGCCGGGGCAGATTGTCGATCGTGCGGCGTTTTGACCGCGCGAACGGTAGTTGGCGCCAATCCAGATCGTAATGAGCGCCGCGCGTCCCTCCGTCCTCGCCCCGACCCACGACGACGCGGATCAGTTTCGGCACGCCCGCGAAACAGAACACCTTGTAGTCGACTGTCCGCCCCTCGGGGAAATGCAGCAGCGGCTCGGCCAGGATCCGCCGCGGCAGGCGGCGATACTGCCACTCGCCGTCCTTCAACGAATGATCGGTCCGCACCCAGCGGCGCATTTCGCGGCGGATCTGCCGCACTGGCAAGGGCGCGCCCGGCCGCTGGAACCAATTCATGTGCCAGCCATGGGCGGCTTTCAAAACGAAGCTTTCGGGCAGATCCGCGACCGGCACATCCTCGGGCCTGTCCCAAACGCCGAGGCGTTCCAGAAGCACGTCGCCGTATCCCCGCGCGCGGACAAAATCCTGGCAGGCCACTTTGTCCGCGAAGGTTTCGTGGATCGGCTTGCGGTGAAACAATTTGAGCCAGCCCAGCTTCTCGCTGAAGGTCCTGGGGTTCGTCAGGTCGATCTCACGGCCAAAGCATCGCCGGAAATGGGTGCGCGTGACCGCCTCGTCCCATCCGCAGGCGGGGTAGCAAAGCCGCCGCGCAATCACCGAGGGCGAGACGAAGGGGAAAACCGGCGCGGCCAGCAGCCGGACGGCCATATAAGGCAATCGGAGGCGGGACGGGCGCGGAAACCCGGGCCAATTCAGGGAAACGAACGCATCTGTCGCTCGGGTCATGAGGGATCACGTAGCGGACTCTTAAGCAAAAGAACGCCAGCATTATAGCGATTTGACGAGGTTGGGACAAATGCCGGCAACGGGCGCGTGGCGCCACGCAGACATTCGGCGCGCCGCGGGTGTTCCGGCTTGACGGATCAGGCCGCCATTCGTTCTCCGGCCCGGTCCCGGAAACGCTCGATGTAATAATCCGCCTCGTTGGCAACTGATTGCACCGAGGAGCGACCGGCCATCGCTTCGGCCCAGGCGATCAGCCGCGGGCAATCCTCCGGGATCGAGATGTCGCGCCAGTGGGTCCAGGCGGGCAGGCGCTCGAAATATGGATACCAGGCCAGATCTGTCAGGCTGATCCGGTCACCGAACCAATAGGGGCCATCGCCCGAGAGCACCCCGAAGGCCTCGCGTTCGACAAAACGCAAACGCTCGGCGACCTGTCCGGCAAGCTCACCATGCTTCGCGCGGTCACGGTTGCGGATCACCGCGTAGAGATCAGGCGTGAAATACTCGTTGCAGTAGTGGTTCCAGATCCGCGCCTTGGCGCGCAGGACCGGACCTTCCGGCATCAGCGGCGGATCCGGGAAGACCTCGTCCAGATACTCGTTGATGATCGCGCTCTCGTAGATTGTCTGGCCATCGTGAAAGAGCGCCGGCACCTTGCCATAGGGCGAGACGGAGAGAAATCGCTCGGTCTTGTTCTTGAAATCCACCTCGATGTGCTCAAAGCCGAGGCCCTTTTCGAGGAGCGCGAGCCGGGTGCGGTGTGCATATGGGCAAACACGCGCGGTGAAGAGTTCCATGATCCGTCCTCCTGCGGTTGCCTGAGAGCTTAGATCGCCGGAGTTCGACGTCAACCGAGGCCCGCCAACCGGAGGCTTCGGATGTCAGCGGGCGCGCAGGCCGCTCAGACGCGGTGGGATCTCGGGGAAGCGCTTCGGCAGCTCGGCCTCGGCCGCCTTGCGGATGACGGACTCGATTTCGGGATCTTTCCTGGCCAGTTTCTCGAAATCGCGGCGAGAGAGCTTCAGCAATCGGCAGAAACCCAGCGAGACGATATCGGCGCTGCGCCGCCAGTGGTTCACGAACAGGGCCGGCTCGCCGAAAAAGTCACCGTTCGAGAGTTGAACAGGGTCTCCCCTGCCCTGGACCTCGAGCACGCCCGAGGCGATGAAGAACATCTCGCTGCCGCGTTCGCCAGCGCTGACGACGGTCTCGCCGGGCGCAGTGAACCGGGTCCTCAGATGGCGAACGATTCGTTTCTTCTGATCGTCGCGAAGCTCCTGGAACATCGGCACGGCGTCGAGCAGCGCCACGGCCGGCACCACGAGGTCCAGGCGCGGCGGACGCGCCACGACCCGCTCGCGCCGGTCGAGACCACGCAATAGATCGTCGCGCAACTCCGAGCCGATCACGCCGTCATTATGCAAGCGTTCATATTGCTGCCGCTCGCGTCTGATTGCGGCACGGGCGATCATCGTCTGTTCCAGCTCGGCCACATAGGCAGGGTATTGCCGTTCGATCGCGTCGGTCGCCGCATGAACGCGGTCGAGCCGCCAAGTGAGCAGCTTCTCAAGATTCTTGGCCGCGTCGCCGCCGACCATCGTCCCGACGGTCTCGCGCGCGAACCTATGCAACCCGCGAACCACCCGGTCGGTCTCCAAGAGGACGGTCAGGCGAAGCTCGATCGCCGCCCTAAGCGGCCGGTCCCAGCCGAGATAGCGTTGCGCAATAAGGGCGAAGCGTTGCCCCGCGACTGGGCCCAGAGACGCCTCGACCACGGTCGCGTAACCGGCGCGTCCGCCGACCCGGGCGCCGTCCGCCAGGCGCTCGGCGATCAGCCGCATTTGATTGGTCGCGCGCGGGCCGATCGCGCCCTCCTCAAAGCCACGGCGCACCAGGCGCAACTCCTGGCCGCACAGGATCGCCATGCCGAGCCGCAGCCGCTCGCCGAACGGGATCCGGGTGCTGCCCGTCTCGGCCTTCTCTTCTGCCGCGCGGCGCTGCTGGCCCAGCGCCTGCTCGACGGCAATCAGGGCGTCGGGCTCGAGCGTGCGCGCCGAGGCAATGTTGCGGATCACCTTGCGCACCCGCTCGATCGATCCGGCCACGATGCGCTCACGCAACGCCAGGTCGGCGGGTGAAAGCTGGTCGAGGCCCAGCCGCGAGGTCAAGAGCGACAAGGTCGAGGCATTCAGGAAAAGCGTCGCGAGCGTGAAGGCCGCCGCGAGCGCCCCCAGGATCGGACCGTCGTCACCCAGCGCCGGCGTCTCGGTCAGCGCGATCGCCAGGACCAGGGTGACGGCGCCGCGCACGCCGCCCCAAAAAACCAGGATCCGCCGCGGACGGTCCATGGGCGCGGCGCGGCCCGCCCGTTCGAGGAACGGGAGCACGCCGAACAGGATCAGCGCGCGCGCCGCGAAGGCACCCGCATAGACGAAGGCAACCAGCCCCCATTGCAGCCAGCTCAGGCTCGCCAGCATCCAGGGCGTCACCAGGGCAACCAGCAGCAGGATCATGTTGTTGGCCCAGAAGCCGATCTGAGACCAAACGATCTGCACGGTGCTCCAATTGCCGGGGCCCATGCGCACGAAGCCCGAATGCCCGGTGGCGAGGCCCGCGAAGACGACGGCAATGACGCCCGAGGCGCCGAGCGCCTGATCGGCGAAGAGATAGGCCGCATAGGCGACCGCGACGGTCAGCGAGACCTCGGCCAGCGCCGAGCGGCCAAGCAGAGGATAGCAAAGCGCCGCGAGATAGGCGACGCCGAGGCCTGAAGCGGCGCCCATTCCGAAACTGTAGAGAAAGCCCAGCACAACGCCGAGCACGGTCGGGTCGGCGCCCGGCGCCGCAAGCGCCAGCAAAAACGTGAAGATCGCGATCGCCGCCGCATCGTTCAGAAGGCTCTCGCCCTCGAGCAAGACCAAAAGCCGCCGCGGCGCGCCGATCTCGCGGAACGTGGTGATCACCGCGGCCGGATCGGTGGTCGCGACCGCGGCGCCCAGCATCAGGCACCCGACCAGCGCGATCGGCGACACCGCCCAGACAGTCACTCCCACCAGCATCGTCGCGGCAATGACCGCCACAACGGCCATGACAATGACCCCGCCCAAATCCTCGAGCAGCCTCCGCACATTGACCGCCAGAGCCATCTCAAAGAGGAGCGGCGGCAGGAAGAGGTAGAGCAGCGAGCTGGAATCGAAGGCAACTTGCTCGACAAACCACAGGTCGAAGGCGGAAAGCGCGGTTCCCGCCAGGGTGAAATCGGTCACCGTCGCCGCGGTTCCGGCCGCCAGTCCCACCCCCGCGATGGCAACCGGCAAAGGCAAACCGATGCGCCGCGCCGCCGGCACGGCGAAGGCGATCAGGGCCAATACCAGCGCCAGGGCGGTCAGCGCGAAAACGACAATGTCCATAGCTGGTTAGCTGCCTCTCGCAGTCGCGGAACCGGCGGTTTGGCGCATTCTACCGCCTTTGTCCGCAGGTGCCAGCCGGTTTCGCCCCAAACCTGGCTGGAAACCTGGCCCAGACAAGGCCCGGATCGCCAGCGCCGAACCCCAGCCACCGCCCGATGCCGGTCGTTGTCTTGACCCGGCACTACCCCTTGACGCGAAGGCGCCCGGTGCGTAGATGAGCCCTCTCCGGCAAAACTCCGGGCGCATAGCTCAGTTGGTAGAGCAGCTGACTCTTAATCAGCGGGTCGTAGGTTCGAGCCCTACTGCGCCTACCAAATTATGAAATAAAATCATAAATTTAAAGAAACCCGCCAACTCGGCGGGCTCTTCATTTGCGTAAAAGGTAACGCTATAGGTAACAATGCTATCGATTGACCTGCTCCCCTCTCTCGCAGCCGGTTTGATGGTAATGATCAACCGCCTTTTGGCGCCTTTTCATATCGCGCCGTGTTGCAAGGCAGAGCCGTGTGTTTTCAATCAGTTACAAAGAGGCGCGACGAATCCGTGCAACATGGTTGCGGCAAGCGATGGAACAGCCCCATGGAAGTGGTCCGACTTGATGTATGGGTTTTGACCCGAACAAGGAGGACCAGAGGATGGCGA
>JAOTXT010000015.1 GCA_029862205.1 Paracoccaceae bacterium | reverse complement strand
GCCGCCGCCTGTGCCGCCGCCGCCACCGCCGCCGCCTTCGCCGCCGCCGCCATCACCGCCGCCGCCGCCGCCGCCGCCGCCGTTACCGCGGCCAGGGTTGCTTGGATCCGAGCCCCGGTCGTCGTCTTCGCCTTGGCCTTCCTCGCCGCCATTGCCGAGGCCGTTATTGCCGCCGCGGCCATTGCCGCGCCCGCCGCCACGACCGTTGCCGTCCTGCTCGTCCGCGTAGGCTGCGACCACGCCAAGAGTCACTTGGCCTTCGGGCGAAACGGTCGCTCCATAGGGCAACATCACCGCGAACAGCGCGATGGCCGTGCCGCATTTCAGCAGCTGGATCGATTTCTTCAGACGCATGTTCTCACACATCACGCGCTCCCCCCAAACTTCAGAGCAGTATGAGCAAAGGTAATCCGTGCTACGGCGACAGACGCGATTGGCCAGAAAGCATTCCCACCGGCGCGGCGAAGCCGCAAAGCCAGACCACCCTCACTTGCGAGAGAGGCTGGCCCACCAGCGTGGCAGGATATGCTTAAGCAATCGGTCACAAATGATCCTTCTTCCTCTTTGAGCCTACCACGAGAATCCTCACTCACAGAAGTCAAGATCCATGGCAAGACATTCATATAACGAGAAAAAGTGGCAAATATATGTAGCAAATCCCAACCTGGGAACGCCACGGGTAGCAAGTTCTCAGCGCATTTCTCGCCGTGGTTGAAGCCATGGCGCGTGCGCACGGTTAGCCCGCGCCCAATCGGCGCTCGTTGAAGCGTAATAGACTGGCGAAACCGTTCCATAACACGCTCACTTCCAGCCATTCGAGATCACGTCCTTTTCCTCGTTTGCGTCGAGGTCGGGACTGGCCTGGGCGGCACTGCCGCTGAATTCAGGCTTCTTCTCTTTAGGATCCGTGGCGCCTTCATCCGATTGATCGGATTCAGGTTTTTGTTCCTGAGACGGCTTTGCCGCATCGGTCGATCCGGCCGCGATCACCAGCGCGCCGCTGCGCGACGCATTGGTTCCATTGGAATAGGGTGCGGCGGCCGCGGGATCGGCAAATGCGCGGGTCTCCCCCGTCCCGTACGCATTGCCATATGCCCCCGCGGCCGCCGCCTCTTCTGCCACGATACCGAACGCACCGGATCCTGTGGTCACCAGATCCGAGTACCGCGCGCCGATCTGGCCCGGGACAGGTGCCAGAACGATCACTTTGCGCGGGAATGTACCGGAAGCGCTCTGCGCGCGCGTCGCAGCCGGGATGGCTTGTGCGGCCGCGTCGAACTCGCCCCAAGTTTGTGCGCCCGAGGCCGGACCGGCCACTGGGACATGGGCGTCCACTTGTAGGTGATCTTGCGCAAAGGCTTGTGGCAGTTGGATAAAACCTCCCTGCGACGCATACGCCGCATGGGCCCAACCGATGACGCCGAGCGTCATGGCCAGGGCCTTAAGCGAGTGCTTCGATACGCGAATCTCACACATGCGGTTTGGTTTACAGCAAAGTTTCATCATATCGAGAACACCCACCCGCCATATTTCTTTCCCGATCGCAAAATTTTTTTGAAGGATTTCTTATTCACGGGTGTTATCCCATCAAGCAGGCTTGGAGGGAAATGGCGAGTTAGGGGCGTGGATCCACAGATCGAGAAGGAGATAATCGCTCTCCTGCCGCGTCTGAGACGGTTCGCGCTAAGCTTAACAAGGTCCGCGCCGGCAGCCGACGATCTGGCTCAGGCAACCATCGAACGGGCCATCGCCAATCTCGACAAGTGGCAGCCAGGCACCCGCCTGGACAGTTGGATTTATCGGATTGCGCACAACCTCTTCAGGAACGAGGCGCGCAACCGGTCGTCCAGGGACGAGAAACACGAGGCTATCCTCGCGGAATCGGATCAGTCCCTGGATGGCGTAAGGGCGGCGGAGGCGCGGCTCGAGTTCTCGGCGGTAACCGCGGCGATCGCGGAATTGCCGTCGGAGCAGCGCCAAGCCCTGCTTCTGGTGGCGGTGGAAGGCCGCAGCTACCAGGAGGCGGCGGAAATAACCGGTGCAAGCGTCGCTGCGGTGACGAGCCGGATTGCAAGAGCCCGCGAAGCGTTGCGGGAAGTGGTCGAGAGGAGCGGCTAACGAGATGAGCCTGGAGATGGTCGAAAAACTGTCGGCTTTCCATGATGGCGAACTCGGCCTGGACGAGACGTCCAAGCTGCGCCGCGCGCTGGCCGATGACGCCGATGCGCGGGCGCTGCTCGAATCCTTCGACCAAATCGATGACGCGGTGCGCGATGCGTTCGACGCCGAGCTCGATCAGCCGGTGCCGCTGACGTTGGCGCGGTCGGTGCGCGACGGGTTCCGGGCGCGCAAGCGCCGCGATATCGGCACGACCGTGGTGCGCTGGGTCGGCCCGATGGCCGCGGCGATCGCCATCGTCGTCGTCGGCCATTTCTACAGTCAGTTCCGCACCGAGCAAGCCTTGGCGCAGCAGCAGGCGCAGATCGCCGCGCTGACCGACAAGGCGGTGCAGGACGCGCTCGAATTCGCGCTGAGCGGCTCGGAAGTCACCCTGGCCGACCAAAAGCTGGCCGGCGCTGTTTCGATCACGCCGACCCGGACCTACAAGAGCGAGAGCGCCCATTGGTGCCGCGAATTCGTCGAGGAACTTATGGTCGAAGGCGAGAAGACCGTGCGCTTCGGCTTGGCCTGCCGCGAGGATAGCGGCGAGTGGCGCCGCGTCGAAACCCGGCTTGAAGGCAACCAGACCCCGCCGGTCGGTCGCAGCCTCTGATCCGTCTGGGCGGTTAAGGCCGTCATTCTCTCATCTTCAATTGAACATCTCGAAGCGGGGTAGGTGCGCCCGCCGGGTTTGCATTGCACCCCCTGGTGACTAAGAAGGTCGTCATGGGATGGATTCGGATAATCCGGGGGCTGGCGCGTGTCTTGGCGTTCGCATTGACACTCGGCAACCTGCCGGCGCAAGCCGAGACGCCGCCGAATATCCTGGTCATCGCGGCCCGGCTTGACGGGATCACGACCCTGGACCCGCAGGAGGCCATCGGCGCGGCAAGCGCCGATCTGCTGAACAATATCTATGGCGGGCTGGTCGCATTCGACCCAGCCGATTCCTCCAAAGGCGCTGTCCCCGACATCGCCGAAAGCTGGGATGTTTCGGATGACGGGCGCGTTTTCACTTTCAAGATCCGGCCCGGGCTCAGCTTCGCCTCGGGCAATCCGGTCACCGCCGAGGATGTGGCTTTTTCACTGCGCCGCGCGGTCGCGATGAACAGGGCAGGCGCGCCGATCCTGACCCAGTTCGGCCTGACGGCAGATAACATGGAAGAGACGCTGGTCGCTGGGGACGACATGACCTTCCGGCTGACCACGGATCAGCCATATGCGGAATCCCTCGTCCTGAACAGCCTTACCGCCACGGTTGCTCGCATCATCGACAGAGCCCTGGTCAAGCCGCGCGCGCAGGGCAGCGATTGGGGGAGCGGTTTGCTCAGGAAAAGGGCCTCCGGCTCGGGCCCCTATCGGCTGGTCACTTGGACCAAAGGGCAAAGCTATACACTGGATGCCAATCCCGGTTACTGGCGCGGCACCCCGGCGATGGCGCGCGTGATCGTACGCCACAGCGTGAAATCCGAGTCCCAACGCCTTTTGCTCGAGCGGGGCGATGTGGATATCGCTCGAAATCTGGCGCCAGAGGATCTCAACGCCGTCGCGTCGGATCCGGCGCTGGCGATAGACAGCGGTCCCCGTGGCCGCATCCTCTATCTGGCGCTCAATCAGAAGCACCCAGTTCTGAGCGACCCGAAGGTGCGCGAGGCGCTCAAATACCTGGTCGACTATCGGGGCCTGGCCGAGACTGCGCTCGCGCAGCGATTCCGGGTCCATCAAAGCTTCATCCCAACCGGCCAATTGGGCGCGCTGGACCAGGCGCCTTACGCTCTCGACGTTGCAAAGGCCAAGACGCTGTTGGCGGAGGCCGGGTATGGAGACGGGTTCGCCGTAGAACTGATCCTGCGCGATGCCGGGGAGGTGACGGCGATCGCCGAGAGCCTGCAGAAGACCTTCGCCGAGGCGGGCATCATCCTGGTTGCAAACATAGGTGATGCGGCGGAGGTCCTGGCGCGATATCGGGGGCGCGAGTTTGATATCTATTTTGGCGCCTGGGACACGGGGCTTCCAGACCCGGATGGCAATGCGCGCGCCTTTGCGCACAACCCCGACAACAGCGACGAGGCCAATCTCACCGCCAAGCTCGCCTGGCGCGTCGGCTGGGACATTCCGGAGATGACGCAATTGACCGACATGGCCGCCGCGGAGCGCGATCCCGCGAAGCGGGCGCAACTCTATCTCGACCTGCAACGCGCGTGGCAGTTGGATGCGCCCTTTGTGCCGATGTTCCAGTCGATCGCGCGAACCGCCCGCCGCGCGAATGTTTCGGGCTTCCGGACGGCCGGATCGGTCAGCGCCGCCGCTTACTGGGCAGTTGCGAAGGAGTGATGCTCGGCGATCTGGCGGCAGATGCGGATTTGTGCGACCACGGGCAAGGGCGATAAGTGAGCAAGCGGAGCCAGTCATGGACGATCCGGCCCCGGTTTTCGATGGCCACAACGATACGCTGCTGAAGCTGGAACGCGGCGCGCGCGAGGGCGAGCCGCTGGACTTTGCCTCCGGCGCCCCCAGCTTGGACATCGATCTGCCGCGTGCCCGCGAGGCGGGGTTCGCGGGCGGTTTCTTCGCCATGTTCACGCCGGCGATGGACGGCGATGAGCTGATCGGGTTCGAGCAGGACGACAGCCGCCGCTATGCGCCGGTCGCGCGGCAACCCGCGCTGGATTTCACGCTGGCCATGTTCGCCCGGATGCGGCGCCTGGCGGCCGAGCTGCCGGACGATCTGGCGCTCTGCTATTCCGCCGCCGAGATCGCCGATGCAATCGATGCCAAACGCGTCGCCATCCTGCCCCATATTGAGGGCGCGGAATGCATTGACGAGAATCTCGACGCGCTGGAAATGCTCTACGGCGCGGGCCTGCGCTCGCTCGGCTTGGTCTGGTCACGGCCCAATGCCTTCGGCCACGGCGCGCCGATCCATGCGGACGAGCCTTTCGAGCCGGATGCGCCGCTGACCGATGCGGGCCGGGCGCTGGTGCGCGAATGCGAGGCGATGGGGGTGATGATCGATCTGTCGCATCTGAATAAAGGCGGGTTCTGGGACATGGCGAAGATCGCGACCAAGCCGTTGGTGGCGACCCACTCCAACGTTCACGCACTGTCGCCCTGTCCGCGCAACCTGACCGACGATCAACTGAAGGCAGTGGCCGAGTCGAATGGTGTGGTGGGGCTCAATTTCAACGCCGGCTTCCTGCGTGCCGATTGCGAGGACGATCCGAACGTGCCGATGGAGACCCTGCTGCGCCATCTGGACCATATGATCGCGATCCTGGGGGAGGAGGGGGTTGCGTTGGGCTCGGACTATGACGGCTGCTCGCTGCCCTTGGAGATCGCCGATGTGGGCGGCCTGCCGCGGCTGGTCGCGGCCATGCGCCAGGCGGGCTACGGCGAGCCGCTGATCGCGAAAATCTGCCGGGACAATTGGATCGACTTGCTCGCACGAACCATATGAGGTGCATTCTTGACGCCGATCTGCGCTCTGCGTAAAAGCCGGTCCCGTGGCTGGGTAGCTCAGCTGGTTAGAGCGCAGGACTCATAATCCTGAGGTCGAGAGTTCGAGTCTCTCCCCCGCCACCATTCCCTGCTGTTGACGACTTACTCGGGCAGCCCCGCCGCCCGCAGGGCATCGAGATAAGTGTCCAGCCCGTCCGGCTGCTTGGTTGGAAGATTGGACTTGAGGAACGTGGCCGAGAGGCTCGGCAGCTCCTCGATCGCCGTTGCGAGAGCGCGCTTTGCATCGCCCACCCGGCCCGCCTGGACCAAGGCCGCCGCCTGCACCGCGTGGGGCCAGTAGCCATGCGATCTGGGCAATTGCAGCGCGCGCCGGGCCATGAGCAAGGCAGACTCCGTGTCGCCCGCCAGGATATCGGCCAGCGCATGCACCACGAACGAGGCCCAGAGGATCGGGTCGCGTGGGCTCAGGATATCCGATTGCTTCAATGCCGCGCGCGCCTCGTCGAGCCGTCCTGACAGGGTCAGGGCCATGCCTAGGCCATGATAGGCCTGGCTGTAGCTGGGGTTCAGCCGGATCGATTCCTCCAGCGCGGTGATTGAGGCGTCATGATCGCCCTGCATCATGTGGATGCGGCCGATGGCGAAATAGCCGACCGGGTCCTGGTCGTCGATCTGCTGCGCTCGGCGCGCCGCTTCCATCCCCAGCGCCAAATCCTTGGCTGGGTCCTCGGCCCAGCCCATGATCACGCCCTGGTAATAGGCATAGCTGCGATAGCCATGCGCGGTGGCGAAGTCCGGGTCGAGCTCGGTCGCGCGCGCCAGCAGCTCGTGCGCCTTCGGATAGGACTCGAGGTCGTAATTCCACATATGCCATAAGCCGCGCTGATAGCTCTCCCAGGCGTCCAGGTTCTCGGTCGCGGGCGCCGATGCGCGGCTGATCGCGCGGTCGCGCTCGGCCGCCGCGACCTCCGGCTCGACCCGGGCGACGATGGTGCGCGTGATCTCGTCCTGCAGGTCGAAGATGTCCGCCAGCTCGCGGTCGTAACGGTCGGCCCAGACATGACGCCCAGTGGTCGCGTCGATCAGCTGCGCGGTCACCCGGATGCGGTTGCCCGCCTTGCGCACGCTGCCTTCCAGCACGTAGCGCACCCCCAGCTCTTGGGCGATGCGCTTCACGTCCACGGCCTTGCCTTTATAAGTGAAGGTCGAGTTGCGGGCTATCACCAGGAACCAGCGCACTTTCGAGAGGCCGGTGATGATGTCCTCCGAGAGGCCATCTGCCAGGAATTCCTGCTCGGGATCGGCGGACATGTTGTCGAATGGCAGCACCGCGATCGTCAGCCGGTCTTGCCCACCGCCGCTTTCGGTTGGACTTGTCTGATGCACGGGCTCCCCTTCCCAACGCCAGACCCTCAGCGGACCGTCTATATTCTTCAGATTGATCTCGCCAGCGTCGATGAACGTGACGCCAATCTTACCGCGCACCTGGCTGTGAACAAGATCCGAGGCCAGAAGGCCGCTCGGCGGCGCGGCGGCTTCCAGCCGGGCGGCGACATTGACCCCGTCGCCCAGCACATCGTCGCCATCGACAACAATATCGCCCAGATTGATGCCGATGCGGAACTCCAGCGGCGCGCCTGATGCGTCGGAATTGCGTTCGCGCAGCGCGGTCTGGATCGCCACGCCGCACTCCACTGCATCGACTACGCTGGCGAATTCGGCCAGCGCGCCGTCGCCCATCATCTTGAAGATCCGTCCGCGATGCTCGCCGACAGTAACCTCGAAGACGTCGGTCCAGATCGATTTCAATCGGGTAAGAGTCGCCGTCTCGTCCGCTTGGACGAGTTTCGAATAGCCGACGACGTCGGCCGCCAGAATTGCCGCGAGGCGGCGTTCCATTGGGCCCTCCCGTGAACCTGGCGCGACGTTATCGAAGGCAAAGATGATTGACCAGCGGCAAGGCACCGCGCTTGCGCCTTGACCGGGGGCACCTCCGTCCCGCAGATTGGTCCATGGAAAGCGGGCGAACTGGACAAAGGCCGCATATGAGCGCCGAAATCAGCGAGCCGGTGGAGTTGAGCATCGTCGTCCCGATGCTGAACGAGAGCGATATGCTTGACCGGTTCTTCACGCGGTTGGTGCCGATCCTGGAAACGGTCACGCCCGACTACGAGATCCTATGCATTGACGACGGCTCGACCGATGGCACTTTCGGGGCACTGGAAGCGTACCGGGCAGCGAACCCGCGTATCCGAATGATCGGGCTGTCGCGGAATTTCGGCAAGGAAAACGCGCTCAGCGCCGGGCTGGATTTCGCCGCAGGCGCCGCGGTGATCCCGATGGACGCGGATCTGCAGGATCCGCCCGAGATCGTGCCGCAGATGATCGAGAAATGGCGCGAGGGATACGACGTGGTTCTCGCCCGCCGCGCGACCCGCGAGGGCGAAGGGTGGGCTAAGCGAACAACCGCTCATGCCTTCTATCGCCTGATCGGCCGCATGAGCCAGGTCGAGATCCCCGAGAATGTTGGCGATTTCCGGCTGATGGACCGCCGCGTCGTCGAGGCGCTGGCGACCCTGCCTGAGCGGTCGCGCTTCATGAAAGGTGTTTTCGCCTGGCTGGGCTTTCGTCAGGTGGTGGTCGAATACGACCGCGAGCCCCGCGCGGCGGGCACGGTGAAGCAGAACTGGGCGCGCCTCTTCGCCCTGGCAATCGACGGGATTGTGTCCTTCTCGGCCGCGCCATTGAAAATCTGGAGCTATTTAGGGTTTGCCGTCGCTTTCGGGTCCGGGATCTACGGCCTGGTGATCATTCTGCGTACGATGATCTTCGGGGTCGACGTTCCCGGTTATGCGTCGCTATTGTCAGCGACCCTTTTCCTGAACGGGCTGGTGCTGATCGGGATCGGTGTGCTGGGCGAGTATATGGCCCGCATCTTCATCGAGGTGAAGCGCCGCCCGGTCTACGTGATCGCCGAACATGCCGGCGTCTCGGCTTTGGAGGGCAAGAGGTTCGCGACCCGCCGCCTAGCGCCGCAGCGCCCAGAACTTGAGCAGCATGAAGGTAACGACAGGGACCGTCGACAGGATGATGATAAGCGCCAACCAATAGGGCTGCCCTAAGAGCGAGGTCATGACCCAGACGATCAGCTGGTTCAGCGCCAGTCCGCTCAGGGCGACGCTGGCGAAGCGGATGAAGGCAGTGAGGTTCGCGGTCGCGGCGGGAAATGTGAACCGCGTCTGACCGAAGAATGATACGCAGAGCGCCGCGCAGAAACCGAAGAAATTGGCCACAAGAGGCGCCAGCCCGATTCCATCGTGCAGCCCCAGCCCAACGACCACGTGCACTGCGGTTGCGATCAGGCCGACAACACCGAAACTGGAAATTTGTTTGATCGGAAGCATCAGTCAGTCCTTGCATGCGATACAGAGAATCGACACGCCCACCGGGAAGGACCCGTGACGCAGCCAATAGCGTTCAGCCGCGAAAATGCGCCGCAAGAGGCCGTTCACCATAGGACCGGGCGTGCGGTCATCGGGGCGGTCCGCAATGCCCAACAGGTTTTTGAAAAACCTCACGAGCATGATCAATGGGAACAGCAACGTGTTGAAATGGGTCGACTTCTCAATCCGTAGCCCGGCCTCCTGGATAAGAGCCTCGATTTCCTGGCGGGTATAGCGGCGCCAATGGTGGTGGCGTTCGTCATGCCTGGACCAAAGCCATTGATAGGCGGGAACCGAGATCATCAGCCGGCCGCCGGGGCGTAGCAATTCTGCCATCGAGCGCACCGATTCCCGGTCGCGCTCGATATGCTCGACAACGTCGAAAGCGGCGACCAGATCGAACGTTTCCGCCGGATAGGAGATCTGATCGGGTAGGGCGCCAGAATCGACGTCGACGCCCGAGCGCACCGAGGCGACTTGCCGCGCCTGATCATCCAGTTCGAAGGCCGCCAAGTTGCCGAAGCGGCTCAGCATTTCCAGATTTCCTCCTGGGCCGCACCCGGCCTCCAGGACGCGCGCATCCGCGCCCAGGTCCAAGGCCGCGATCTGATCGGCCAGGATCTGGCGGCGCGCGACAAACCACCAGTGTTGGCTGTCCTGCTCGGACATCCGAAGATAGACGTTCCTGTCCATTCCCGCTCCCGGCGCCGACGCGCCACGCGCCAGTTTGGCACGGCCTCTTCGTTTCTTTTTTCGGTGATCCCCACAACCCCGCTCGAAGGACTTATACTGGATTGCGGCTGGGAAAGCGAACCCTGATCCGTCTGACCGGTTCGATCAGTTCGGCAGGCCCGCTGCTCGCCGATAAGTGAACGGGCGAAGCGTCGCGCCCCCGTCGGTCATGCAATACGGCTTGGCGTGGCGTTTTGTCATTTTTTTCAGACCGTTAACGGGTCACGGGGCCGTGATCCGCCGTGAGAATTCCGCGGCGGTGTGCCGGTCCGGCCCGATGCCGTGCCATGCGCCGGTAGACATCTCCGGACCCGGTTGCATTATCCAGCGATGGACGTGCACAGCGCAGATCAGCAGACCGGCGCCACAACGGCCGACCCATCGGTCCTCGGGCCATCCGCGAAGGTCGATGAGATTGCCAAGACGCTCAAAGTTTTGGGCCATGCGGGGCGCCTGCGGATCCTTTGGCATTTGGCGCGCGGCGACCGGTCGGTCTCCGAGCTCGAGTTCTTGCTCCAGCAGCGCCAGCCCGCGGTAAGCCAGCAGCTTGCCCGGTTGCGGCGCATCGGCCTCGTCGAGGCTCGCCGCCAAGGCAAGACGATCATCTACAGCTTAGCTGCCGGAGTCTCCGGGGCCTTGGTGGAGCGGATTCTTGCGATGATCCCCAGCGACCGGCATCCGGGTTAGTCGCCCAGGCGGGCACGCAGGCCCTCGATACTCTTGATCTCCAGCGTCCGGCCCTTGCGCTCGATCAGTCCCGCATCCTTGAGCTTCGACATATCGCGGCCGATCGCCTCGCGCTGCGAGAAAAGCAGCGTCGCGAATTCCTGCTGGGTCGGCAGCGGCTCGATCACCGCCGTTTCGGGGCCCGTACGGCCGGCTTCGCCCAGGCGCAGCAGTTCCGCGATCAGCCGCTGCTCGGCATTCCGGGTGGTAACGGCCGTCATCCGGCTCGAGAGGTGACGGATGCGCTCGACCAGATACAGGACAAAGGCGCGGGTGACGCTTGCGTGGCTGTAGAGCACCTTGTTGAAGTTCTCGGCCGACATGCGGGCGATCCGCACATCTTCGACGGCGAGCACATTGGTCGAGCGCGGCTGGCCGTCGACCGCCGCAAAGATACCGAAGGATTCGCCCGCCGGCAGTTCCGACATCAGGACTTCCTTGCCTGTATCCGTATAGGTAGCGGCCCGGGCGCGGCCCTCCAGGATGAAGAACACGTCGTCGTCGGTCTCGTCCTCGCTGACGATCAGGGCACGGGCGGGGTAGGTCGCCTCGGTCCAATATCTCGCAAGCGCCGCATAGCCATCGGTTCCGCATAGATCCAGCGTGCTGCCCTTTGGGAAGGTCAGGTTGGTGTTCATCGCCATGTCAGCCCCTCCCTTGGTCATGGACAGCAGTTGGCTGACGCCACCACGGTTCCGCAATGAGACTGAAGAAAATCCCCCAAAAGGCCACGGCACCCGGTCGGGCCTCGCAGCCTGTCTGGCATAATAGACCGGTTTGTGACAATCGTCACAGCCCCGATTTACCGTGACGCTTTACCCTCTTTTTGTTCACGACCCGGCACACCCCAGACGCTCTTCGTCATCCCCAGTTCCGAAGCCATGAACCGTTCATAGATGTAATCCAGTGTTGCGTCGTGATTGGCGGGCGGCCAGTGCCAGGGCCGCCCGCCAATTACTTTCAACCGGTCAGCAGAGGCCGCGCAGATCGGTCTCTGGATTGCCGACCGCGTTTGGATCGGGCGAGAGGCCGGCCTCGATCCACCGCTTGCCCTGCATATAGGCCTTCGGGTCGCTGACCGCATCGACCGCGAGCAATGCGATCCCCTGGAAATACCATATCGACTGACCGCCGGGCCGGTGCCCAGGCCGCACGACGACGCTGTCGTAACCAGTGTTGAGCCCAGCGATCTGCAGCCGGGCATCGTATTGGTCGGACCAGAACCAGGGATAGGGCAGGTAGGCGTCCTGGCCGCCCATGATCACGCTGGCCACATGTTCCGCCTGATCGATGGCGTTCTGCACCGATTCCAGCCGGATGCGCGCGCCCTTGTAGGGAAACGAGGCACAGTCGCCGGCGGCATAGATCGCCGGGTCAGAGGTGCGGCAATGCCCATCGACGGCGATGCCGTTGTCGATCTCCAGACCGGCTGCCTCAGCCAAAGCCGCGTTGGGCGTGATGCCGATCCCCATGATCGCGAAGTCGACCTCCAGCTCTTCACCCGTCGAGAGTGCGGCGCTGGCGATCCGGCCCTCGCCGGTCAGCCGCTCGAGCCCGACGCCCTCGCGGATCTCGACCCCGTGGCCTTGGTGCAGCGCCCGGACGAAATCCGAGGTCTCGGGCGCGGCGACCCGTTGGAGGATGCGCGGCGCCATTTCGACCAGGGTGACCTGCAGACCCTTCATGGCGCAGACCGCCGCGGCTTCCAGCCCGATATACCCGCCGCCGATGATCAGCACCCGGCGCCCCGGCTGGACCTCGGGTGCCATGGCGTCCACATCCGCGAGCGTCCGCACGGGATAGACCCCGTCCAGATCCCCTCCGATCGCTGCGGGCAGCAGGCGCGGCCGCGATCCGGTGGTTAATGCCAGCGCATCATAGGCGATCCGATCATCCCCCAGCACCACCTCCCGCGCCGCGCGGTCGATCGCGGCCGCGGGGGCGCCGGTCAGAAGCGTGATCTCATGCTCGGCGTAGAAGGCTTCGGGCTTGAGATAGAGCCGCTCCTCGGCCATCTCCCCCAGCAGGTATTTCTTCGACAGGGGCGGGCGCTGATAGGGTGGCACCGACTCGTCGCCGATCAGGGTGATCGCGCCCGTGAAGCCGTCATTCCGGAGCTTGGTCACAAGCGAGGCTCCGGACTGGCCCGCACCGACAACCACGACCTTCTCTGCCATATTGCTTGCTCCCGCGTGCCGGAGTGAACTCGCGCGAGTGTTGGAGGAGTTGCCCCGACCACGCAATGAAAAACCGGCCGCGCGGCGGCCGGTTCTCGGTATCGTGGATTGCGTTCTAGCTTGCGGTCAGCAGTGGGGTCTTCTTCTGTGACAGGCGCGGGTGGTCCGGCGGCTGGATCTCCAGATCGATCTTGCCGTCCTTGACCCCGACCTTCACGAGACCGCCCTTGGCGAGCTTTCCGAACAAGAGCTCCTCCGCCAGCGGCTTCTTGATCTGCTCCTGGATCACTCGGGCCAATGGCCGCGCGCCCATGGCGTCGTCGTAGCCCAGATCCGCCAGCAGGCTGGTCGCCTGCGCGGTCAGGTCGATCGTCACCCCGCGTTCCATCAACTGGGCCTCGAGCTGCAGGACGAACTTTTCGACCACCTGCAGGATGACCTCGCGCGGCAGCGCGCCGAACGAGATCACCGCGTCCAGCCGGTTGCGGAACTCCGGCGTGAACATGCGCTCGATCGCCGCCATGTCCTCGCCTTCGCGGCGCCCGCGGCCGAAGCCGATCGCGGCCTTGGCCTGTTCCTGGGCGCCGGCGTTGGTGGTCATGATCAGGATCACGTTGCGGAAGTTGACTTGCTTGCCGTTGTGGTCCGTCAGCTTGCCGTGGTCCATGATCTGCAACAGGATATTATAGACGTCCGGGTGTGCTTTCTCGATCTCGTCGAGCAGCAGCACACAGTGCGGGTGCTGATCGACCCCATCGGTCAAAAGCCCGCCCTGATCGAACCCCACATAGCCCGGAGGCGCGCCGATCAGCCGGCTGACCGAGTGCTTCTCCATGTATTCCGACATATCGAAGCGCAGCATCTCGACCGCCATGCAACTGGCGAGTTGCTTGGCGACTTCCGTCTTGCCGACGCCCGTTGGGCCAGCGAACAGATAGCATCCGATCGGCTTCTCCGGCTCGCGCAGCCCGGCGCGGCTCAGCTTGATCGCCGAGGCAAGCGCATCGATCGCCGGGTCCTGGCCGAAAACGACGCGCTTGAGGTTGACCTCGAGCTCGCGCAGCGTCTCGGCATCGTTTTTCGACACCGTCTTGGGCGGGATGCGGGCGATCTTCGAGACCACCACCTCGATTTCCTTCGGTGTGATTGTCTTGCGCCGCTTGTTAGCGGGCAGCAGGTGCTGGGCCGCGCCTGCCTCGTCGATCACATCGATTGCCTTGTCCGGTAGCTTCCGGTCGTTGATGTAGCGCGACGACAGGTCGAC
Source organism: Paracoccaceae bacterium (assembly GCA_029862205.1). Taxonomy (GTDB): domain Bacteria; phylum Pseudomonadota; class Alphaproteobacteria; order Rhodobacterales; family Rhodobacteraceae; genus Thermohalobaculum. The sequence continues at coordinate 59,267 of JAOTXT010000015.1, read as the reverse complement.
CGCGGCCTTGATCGCCTCGCCGGTATACTTGACCTCGTGGTGCTCCTCGAAGAAGGGCTTCAGGCCTTTCAGGATCTTGACCGTGTCGTCGGTCGTGGGCTCCTTCACGTCGATCTTCTGGAACCGGCGGCTCAGCGCCCGGTCCTTCTCGAAGTGCTGGCGGAACTCGTTATAGGTCGTCGAGCCCATGCAGCGTAGCGTGCCCGATTGCAGCGCGGGCTTCAGCAGGTTCGAGGCATCCATGGCGCCGCCTGTGGTGGCGCCCGCGCCGATCACCGTGTGGATCTCGTCGATGAACAGGACCGCGTCCGGGTGCTCCTCCAGCTCCTGGATCACCGATTTCAGCCGCTCCTCGAAATCGCCGCGATAGCGGGTGCCAGCCAGGAGCGCGCCCATATCGAGCGCGAATATGGTCGAGCCCGACAGCACCTCGGGCACTTCCTCGTCGACGATCTTCTTCGCCAGCCCTTCCGCAATGGCGGTCTTGCCGACGCCTGGGTCGCCGACCAGCAGTGGGTTGTTCTTGCGTCGGCGGCACAGCACCTGGATGCAGCGCTCGACCTCCAGCTCGCGGCCGATCAGCGGATCGACCCGGCCGTCGAAGGCCTTGGCGTTCAGGTTGACGCAGAACTTGTCCAGGCTGGTCTCGTCGCCCTTGGGCTCGTCGGCTCGGACCTTCTCGCCGGTATCTGGCTCCTCGCTGCCCCGGACCGGGCGGGTCTCGCCGAAGGCGGGGTCCTTGGCGACCCCGTGGCTGAGATAATTGACCGCGTCGTAGCGGGTCATGTCTTGTTCTTGCAGGAAGTAGGCCGCGTGGCTTTCGCGCTCGTTGAAGATCGCGACCAGCACATTTGCGCCGGTGACTTCCGAGCGGCCCGAGCTTTGCACATGGATCGCGGCGCGCTGGATCACCCGCTGGAACCCGGTCGAGGGCGCGGCCTCCGAGCCGTCGCTCTCGAAGACCAGGGTCTCGAGTTCGGTATCGATAAAACGGGTCAGGCTGGTGCGCAGATCATTCAAGTCGACCGAGCAGGCCCGCATGACGCGCGCCGCATCCGGCTCGTCCACCAGCGCCAGCAGCAGGTGCTCCAGCGTCGCCAATTCGTGGCGCCGGGCATTGGCAAAGCCGATCGCGCGGTGGATTGCGTCTTCCAGCGTTGCGGTGAGTGACGGCATCGACTTCTCCTCTACGCCCGTTCTACGCCCTCTGGCACACCCCTAGGCTGCTCCGCGATCGCCGATGGTTCGGCTCTGGCAGGAGCGCGTCCAGATATCTTACACTACTAAATGTTATCTTGGTCTTGTCTGCGGCGGGATCAAGCGGAAGATGTTGGAAAGCGTATCAAAACTGACTCAGTTAGGTCCGAAGCGGACCTTTTCACGCACGCAGGGCGTAACTGCGCCTATTCCTTTTCCATCGTGCATTGAAGCGGATGCTGATTCGACCGGGCACAGTCCATGACCTGGGTCACTTTCGTCTCGGCGACCTCGAACGGGTAGACCCCGACCACGGCGACACCCTTGTTGTGCACCGTCAACATGACATCCAGGGCTCGCTCCTGGCCCATGTTGAAAAAGCGCTGAAGGACATAGACGACAAACTCCATCGGCGTGTAGTCGTCGTTCAGCATCAGCACCTTGTAGAGCGATGGTCGCTTGGTGCGCGGCTTGGTCCTGACATCGATCGAGGTGTCGTCGCCCGTCTCGCCGTCATCCACACGCCCGTCGTTGTCCCCGCTCAGGAGCGGGCGCAACGCATGGCGGAGATCCGGTGGAATTGTACTCATATCGGCGCTTGCAAACAGTCGGCTTCGGGGGGCGCTTTCGATGCGCTCCCCGCGAATATATGGGAAAGCATGCAATAGAAAAGGGGGCCGAAGCCCCCTGATCCCACTGTCCCCAGGTTGTCCCTAGGCTATTCGATGGCTGGGTCTTAGACCCGGTAGTCCTTCACGCTCTCAACCGCGGCGTTAACGCGTGCGGTCAGAGGTTCGAAGATGTCCTTCGCAGCCGCGGCATACATTTCGTTCAGCTTGGCCGCCTCGGCGACGAAGCCTTCGACCGAAGATTTGCCGTAAGCCGTCTGCTTCTCGAACAGCTCGCTGACAGACTTGCACGCGGTCAATTCCTTGGCAGCGGCCATGCTGTCCTGGTAGGCCTTCTTCTGGTAAGCGGCGATCTCGGCGCTCATGCTCTCGGCCGCCTTGGCGGCAATTTTCGAAGACGCAACAACGGCTTCTACATTCTCCTGGCCGAACGCCGTGGCGGTCTCGATGCCCTTGGTCATCTTCTCGACGCCTTCCTCGACGGTCTTCTGCGCCTCGGCGGTGATGGTCTCGGTGGTCTTCTTGGCGCGAGTCATTTCCTGCAGCTCCTGGTTCAAATGCTGGTCGGCTCGCCCGCATTCGGGCTGCCCTCGTGATGCACAATATGGGGAATATGTTGCACTGCGTCAAGAGGTATTTTTGCGCTGCACAAAAATTCTTCGGCTCGCCCGACAGAAGAAAAGTAAGATTTGGAAACTTTTTGCAAAAAAGTGATTATCAACGGAAAAGCAATCTGTTACCGTGATCTTTAAACAATAAGATCGATAAAGCAGCCGGAAAAGCTGCGATCGAGTAGGCGAATCGCTGGGGTTGGTGGTGATGCAAGCAGTGGCGCGGTGCATCCGGAACGGGGCACTTTTTGCGGCGGTATTGGGTTTGGCCCTTGGCTTGGGCTTTGGGGCGACGCCCGCGGGGGCAGCGCAGTATTCGGCGATTGTGCTGGATATGCGGGACGGCACCGTTCTTTTTGAATCGAACGCGGACCGCCGGCAATCGCCGGCCTCTCTAACCAAGATGATGACCCTCTACCTCGCCTTCGAGGCGGTGGAGGGCGGACAATTGAGCCTTGACCAAAAGGTGCGGGTCTCGCGCCATGCGTCGCGTCAGCCGCCGTCGAAGCTTTATCTAAAGGCCGGCCAGCGGGTCACGATCCGCAGCCTCATCCGCGCCACCGCGGTCAAATCCGCCAATGACGCGGCGGTCGCCTTGGCCGAGGCGATCGGCGGGTCCGAAAAAGCCTTTGCCCGCATGATGACCGCCCGCGCCCGGCAGCTTGGCATGCGGAATACGACCTTTCGCAATGCCTCGGGGCTGACCGCGCGCGGCCATCTGTCGACCGCGCGCGACATGGCGATCATGGGGCGGCATCTGTTTTTCGATTTCCCAGATTACTACAACATCTTCAAGCGCAAGGTGGATCGCGCCGCGGGCAAGCGGATCTACAGCACGAACCGCCGGCTGCTCAGCTCTTACCGCGGCGCCGATGGCATCAAGACCGGTTATACCCGGGCGGCGGGCTACACGCTGGTCGCCTCGGCGCGCCGTGGCTCGAAGCGGGTCGTGGCCGCGCTCTTTGGCGGCAAGTCGTCGCGCTGGCGAAATGCGCGGATGGCGAAGCTTTTAGACAAGGGGTTCTCCCACGCGGCGACCCGCGTCGCCATGGTCGCGCCTCGCGCGCAAAACCCGGCGGTCGCCGCCGCGCCGTTGCCGCCCCCGAGACCGGGCACCAACGCGGGCGCCTTCGCGGTGCTGGCCCAGGCGCTCAGCTCGCAGGCGGTCGCCGCAACCCCGGAATCGACGTCGCGCTATGCGCCGCTTTACACCGTCTTGCCGCCAACGCGGCCTGGCGAGGACGGCGCGGACGCCGTCAGCGCGGCGCTGCTCGGCAACCAGCCCGCCCCGGTGCCGCGGCCCCGCTGGTCGGTCGCGCTCGGTGAATTCTCTCGGCGCGCCGTCGCTGTTGCGCGCCTCACCGAGATCGCCATGCGTGACGACACACCTCTATCCGCCGCCGATCCCGTGATCGACGTGATCGGCAACGGTGGGGCTAAGCGCTATCGTGTCCGATTCATCGGCCTGGCCCAGCAGGATGCGAACAAGGCCTGTGTCGAGCTTCACGCGCGCGGCCGCGACTGCGTTCCGATCGCGCCCAATACCTAAACGCGGCCGGGCTAAGCTCGCCCAATCGAGACATAGTCGAACCCGGCGTCTCGCGCCTCTGCCGGCCGGTAGACGTTGCGCAGATCGACCATCACCTTGCCGCGCATTACCTCGCGCAAGCGGTCCAGATCCAGGGCGCGGAACTCGTTCCACTCGGTCATGAGAACCAGCACATCGGCACCCGCCGCCGCCTCGTAAGCATCCTCCACCCAATCCACCGGGCCCAGCAGGGGCTCGCCCTCACGCCGCCCTTGCGGATCGCAAATCGCGAGCGACGCACCAGCCTCGCTGAGCGACGGTACGATCACCAGGCTGGGCGCATCGCGCATATCGTCGGTGTTGGGTTTGAACGTAACGCCCAGGACCGCGATGCGCTTGCCGTCGACCGATCCGCCCGCCGCCTGCTTGATCTTGTAGACCATTGACGCCTTCCGCGCCTCGTTGGTCTCGACGACGGTCGAGACGATCCGCATCGGCGTGTCGTTCAGCCGCGCGGTCTGGACCAGCGCCTTGGTATCCTTCGGGAAACACGAACCGCCATAGCCCGGCCCAGGATGCAGGAACTTACCGCCGATCCGTCCGTCCAGGCCGATCCCCCTGGCGATGCTTTGCACGTCCGCCCCCACCTTCTCGGCCAGGTCGGCGATCTCGTTGATGAAGGTGATCTTGGTCGCCAGGAAGGCGTTGGCCGCGTATTTGATCATCTCGGCCGATTCCAACCCGGTCTCCAGGATCGGCGTCTCGCGCAGGAACAGCGGCCGGTAGACCTCGGCCATGACATTCCGCGCCCGCTCGCTTTCGACGCCCACGACCACCCGGTCAGGCCGCATGAAGTCCTCGATCGCCGCGCCCTCGCGCAGGAATTCCGGATTCGACGCGACATCGAACTCGGCATCCGGCCGCGCCGCGCGGATACGCCGCTCGACCTCGCGGTTGGTGCCGACCGGAACAGTCGATTTCGTGATCACCACCAGATAGTCGTCGATCTGCGCCGCAATATCCTCGGCGGCCTGATAGACGTAGGTCAGATCCGCGTGCCCGTCGCCGCGACGCGTCGGCGTGCCGACGGCGATGAAAACCGCCTCCGCCCCGGTCATACCGGCTGCGAGATCGGTGGTGAAACTCAACCGGCCGGCAGCCACGTTCTTCGCCATCAAAGCTTCGAGGCCCGGCTCGTAAATCGGCACCTCGCCTTGGTTCAGCCGCTCGATTTTCTCCGTGTTCGTGTCGATGCAGACGACCTGATGGCCGAAATCCGAAAAGCAGACGCCGGAGACGAGCCCAACATATCCGGTGCCGATCATGGCGATTTTCATCCGGTCACTCCGTTTCAGTTGAGACTGTGTTTATTCAATCGGGCCGACGCCCGGCAGGTCCAGCGCCTTGATCATCTCGCGCACCTCCTGGCGCGCGGCCACATGGCTCATGGTCAAGGGCACGGGTCCATTGGTCTTCAGATCCAATAGTGTAAGACCGCTGAGGAACAGCTCGCGGAAGATAACACGCTCCGAGAAACCGGGCACCACCCGAAAGCCGATCCGCTTAGACAGCTCGTCGATGACATTGCCCACCTTGCGCTTGTTGCGCGAATCCAGCGTTGCGATTCGGTTGCGTAGCACCACCCAATCGACCGGCTTCATCCGGCGGGCGGCGCGGCGCTGACGCGCCGACCAGACCATCTCGGCATAGATCGAGGGACCCAACACCCGTCCGTCGACCGGATCAACCCGGCCCAAAAGATCGAAATCGATCAGACTGTCGTTGATGGGTGTGACCAGCGTGTCGGCGGCGATGTGGGCCGCCTCGGCCATCGGCGTCACCGCGCCTGGCGTGTCGATCACGACGAACGCGCAATCGCGCGACAACTCGGCCAAGGTCTTGGCCATCTGCGCCTGATCTTCGGCCGCCGCGTGATCGCGCGAGATCGCGTTCGATGGCGTCACGTTCATCCGCCGTGGCATCAGCAGCGGCTTGCCGATCCGCTTGGCGTACGCGTCGCGATTGTCGAGATAGCGGAAAAAGCTCTGCTGGCGCAGGTCCAAATCCAACGCGCCGACCCGGTGTCCCGCCCGGGCCAACGCGACAAAGATTTGCATTGCCGTGGTCGACTTGCCTGCGCCGCCCTTCTCATTACCCAGGACGATCACATGCGCGGGAGTGGTCATTGCCCGGCCCGGCCTCCAATTGAAAGGCGCGCCCTGCCGGACGCGCCCCGTGATCTCGACAGGGCCCGAATACGCCGGGCCCCAAAAGTTATTTCAGAAGCCGAAACCTTCGAACTTCTTCTTGAACTTCGACACGCGGCCACCGGTATCCATCAGGCGCTGGGCGCCTCCGGTCCAAGCCGGATGCGATCCAGGGTCGATGTCCAGCTGCAGGCTGTCGCCCTCCTTGCCCCATGCCGAGCGCATGGGGATCTCGGTGCCATCGGTCGTCTTAACCGTGATCTCGTGATATTCGGGATGGATATCGGACTTCATCCAGCGGCTCCCCATGGGGTTCTTTGCGGCACATGTGCCGCGCCTCAAGTGATCCGATGCTTCGCCGGGTCGAGCGAGTCCGCGCGCGCATCGGGCTATTGGAAAACTCGGCGCTGTATAGTGGAAGCCCTGATTCCGGGCAAGGCTGGATTCGATAGTAGTTTTATACTTCCGCCTCCCTCGCGCCCACCTCCCCGCCCAACCACCGATAATCCCTCAGTATAGTATCGGTGGTTGGGCGGGGAGGTGGGCGCGAGGGAGGCGGACGCGAACTAATCAAATCGGTAGAACGCCTCGTAGATTGGCCCCAGTGTTTCCTCGTGGAAAAGCGACGAGACCGAGGTGTCATTGCCCACATTCAAGACCGCTTGCGCGAACAGCGGCGCGATCGACACGACCCGGATATTGCTCGCCGCCCTGACCTCGGGTGTCGGCTCGATCGAGTCGGTGATCACCAGCTGCTTCAGCACCGACGAACTCACCCGCTCGATCGCCGGGCCCGACAAGACCCCGTGGCTGATATAGGCATGGACCTCGGTGGCCCCCTCCTCCTTCAGGAGTTCGGCTGCCTTGCAAAGGGTGCCCGCCGTGTCGCAGATGTCATCGACCATGACGCAGGTGCGTCCCTTGACCTCGCCGATCACGGTCATCTGATCCACCTCGCCCGGACGCGAGCGCCGCTTGTCGACGATCGCCAGACCAGCGCCCAGCCGCTTGGCCAGATCCCGAGCGCGCACAACGCCGCCCACATCGGGCGAGACCACGGTCAGGTCGTCGCGGCCGTTCATGTGGTGTTTCAGATCCAGAGCGAAGACCGGCGCGGCGTAGAGGTTGTCGGTCGGAATATCGAAGAAGCCCTGAATCTGGCCCGCGTGCAGATCCATGGTCAGGACCCGGTCGACGCCCGCCGTGGTGATCAGGTTCGCCACCAGCTTGGCCGAGATCGGAGTGCGCGCAGCGCTTTTCCGGTCCTGTCTGGCATAGCCGAAATAGGGCATCACGGCGGTGATCCGTTTGGCCGAGGCGCGCTTCAGCGCATCGGTCATGATCAGCATTTCCATCAGGTTGTCGTTCGCGGGGTGCGAGGTGGACTGAATTATGAAGACATCCTGCCCGCGCACATTATCGAAGATCTCGACGAAGATTTCCTTGTCGTTGAAGCGCTCGACCCTGGCATCCGCCAGCTTGGTCCGGTCGCCGCGATAGACCGACATGCGGCGCGCGATCGCTTCGGCCAAGGGACGGTTGGAATTGCCCGCGATCATTTGCGCGGTTTCGTCGATCTTCATGGCGCGTCCCCCCGGGTAAGCGACCCCGTCTGCGATTACGGGCGCTTATTAACAAGCCAGCGACTGTCTGCAAACCGTCATATTCGGGGCCGCGGCGGGTTCGGCCGGGCCTTGCGCGGCTTAGGCGCCGAAGAATTCGGCGCCGGGCACGAAGCCGGCCAGCCTCGCGCCAGCAACCCAGGCCGGCCCATGGGCACCATTGCCAACCAGCGCGACCGAGCCCGCGGGCAGGGCGCAGTCCCTCAGCCCCGCGATCAGCGCCACCCGGTCGGGCCGGTGAGGTGGCGCGGCCAGCGGATCGGCGGCAGGCACCCGGATTGCCGCCTCGATCAGATCGCTTGCCGGATTCCTGGCCCAGATCTCCTGCGTTCCCTGCTGCCCTGTCAGCAGCAGGCGGCGGCAGCCACTGACCTCCGCCAACTTGCGGATTGCGGCCTGATCGAGCAACTCGGCCCTGGCGGCATAGGGCGCGGTGACGATGAGAGTATCGCCGGCGAACAACATCGCCTTGATCTCGCCGCCGCCTAGCACGAGCTGTTCGTAACGGTGATAGGTCAGCCCCAGTGCCGTGGCGCGCGCAACCCGGCGGCGCACCACTTCCAGCGGCAGGGGCTTGAACAGCTTCTTCTTCGCCGCCTTCCAGCAATGGTGCCGCCAGCTTTGCATCGGGTCCAACGGCGGTCCCTGATTGTGGCCCAGCCAGCGGAACAGTTTGCCGGTCATGTGGTTTTCCTTATGTCCACCTCCCACGCCCCCGCCTCCCCGCCCAACCACCGATCTTCCCTCGGAGCACCATCGGTGGTTGGGCGGGGAGGCGGGGGCGTGGGAGGCGGAATCAAATCATGGCCCCCGCCAATCGATTTGGCAGATCTCGGCTGACCGGCCGTCCAGGTTCCAGACCCGGCCGAAATCGCGCACTTTGCCCTTGACCGCCTGGGCGACCGTTATGTCCGGACCCATCCAGTATTTGGTGTTGGTGACCACCAAGTCGCGACCCTCGTCGCCGCCTTCTATTGGGACGACGGTGCCGGTGATCTTGCGCCCCACGGTCAGAGTGCGCGCATTGCCATCGGTGGTGAAGCTGACCGCCTCGCGCGACGAGCCGAAATAGGTGCTGACCAGCAGCTTGAAGAGGCCGGTCGTGCCCCGCGCCGCGCCGGTGAAGATGCGTTCCAGCCCCTCGAATTGCGCATTGTCGGCACGGTCGTCGAAATAACCCGCCGCCTTCCAATCGCCTTCGCCCATCATGCCGGGAATGTCGATCATCATGGCGACGTTCAAGCCCGAGAGGTCGATCTTGCCCCACTTGCCTTTGTCGATTCGGACACCCAGCCACGCCTTGCAGCTGCCCTCGGTGGGCGGATGGTTGCCGAGGCTGACGACGCAGGGACAGAAGACCGTGCAATTGCAGTTCAGGATCAACTCGCCCTGGATGCGCCATTTCGGGATGGTCACTTCGGTCGTATCGAGCATGGGATACCCCTCATTCTCACACATATTCGCTTAGGATCAGTCCGGCACCGGCCAATGCCATGGCTAGGCCCAAAAGCCGGCCGATGCGGCCGGCACCGGGAGCGGTCTTCTCGAGCAGCATCACCAGACCCAGCGTCGCCATCCAGGCCAGGTTCATGGCGCCCGATAGGAACATCAGTCCCATTAGCGCCCAGCAGCAGCCGATGCAGACCGCCCCGTGATGCAGGCCCATCCGGGAAGCGCCGCCGATGCCGTCGCGCCAATGGCTCATGAAGAAGGTCAGCGGGTTGCGGCAAAGCGTCAGGCAGGCCTGTTTCAGAGGTGTGAATTGATAGAGCCCGGCAAGTAGCAGGATGCCGCCCGCGGGCCATGCCGCCGGCAGCGTGGTGGCCCGCGCCGCGATTGGTTCGGACAAAAAAGCCTGCGCGCCGCCCGCGGCGACCGCCAGCAGCCCCCAGGCCCCGAGATACCCGCCCGCGAAGGCGGTAACATGAGCCGCGCGCCGGTCCTCGATTCGCCGGCTCAGCCGCACATAGATATCGATCACGGGCGCCGCCGTCGGCAGCATCATCGCCACGCTCATCAGTAGCCATATGGCCGTCAGGCCGGGCCATGCGGCCACGCCTGATAGGGCGACGCTTCGTGAGAGCGCATTGCCCCAACCTGTGTGCCCGCCCGCCGCAGACAGCAGACCCAGCGCCAGCCAAGCAGCCAGCGCGATCATCAGAACCCCGCCCAATGACAATAGCCTCGGGCGGTCCAGGTAGGGTGTGCCGACGGCGTTCATGACCCGCTTCCGCCCGCCGCGCGCATTTCCTGTGCCCGCGCCGCCAACTGTGCCGTGTGGTCCGCGCTGGCGCTCAACTCGGCCAACGCGCCCTCGACGTCGCGCGCCTCTAATCGGTCGCAGAGCCTTTCGTTCCAATCGGCGATCCGGGTCCGGTCGCGCTCGCGGTAGGTGATCATGTTCAGAAGCGGCTGAATCGCCTCGACCACACCGGCCATCTGGAAGGCGATCAGCGGATTGTCGGTCGCCTCGACCAGGACCCGATGAAACCGCACATCCGAGGCGCAGAAATCCTCGTCCGAGATATCCGCCACGCGTTGCCGGGCGACCTCGTCGCGCATCGCCCGCAAATGCTCCGGCCCTCGGCGTTCAGCGGCCATTGGCATGCAGGCGCCAAGCAGGCTCAGCCGCGCCTCGGCCACGGTCTCGGCCGGCATCGGCGCCATGGTCATCAGCAGCGTCGCGGTCGCGACCAGTTGGTCATGGGCGCCGGACCAGGTGGGGCGGTTGACGAAGTTGCCACCGGTCGCCCCGCGCCGGGTCCGGATCAGGTTCTGCGCCGCCAGCCGCTTGAGCGCCTCGCGCACGGTTGGCCGCGAGACCCCGAACCGGGTCGCCAGATCCTGCTCGCCCGGAAGCCGCTGATCGACAGTCAGCTTGCCGTCCAGAATCAACTCGCGGATCGCCTCGGCGATCTGATGGCCGGCACTCGGCTGGCGCTCTGCCGCATCATCCGACGTCATAAGTCTCAACCGCCCGCGTCTAGGTGCCCGCGCCCACTTCAGGGCGTTGGGCAACCCACCTAGCTTGCCAAACAATCAATTGTTTGACAATTTGATTCTGGAGGGCCGCGACCACACAACCCCAGGAGGAAACCCATGCCGTTCAACGCGCTGATCGTCGACAAGGGCGAGGATGACACCATCACCCAGTCGGTCCGGGCGATCGGCGATGACCGGCTGCCTGAGGCGGATGTTACCGTGGCGGTCGAGTATTCGACGTTGAATTACAAGGATGGTCTGTGTCTGACCGGGGCAGGGGGGCTGGTGCGCAACTACCCTCACGTGCCGGGCATCGACTTCGCCGGAACGGTCGAGTCCTCCGACAGCGACGATTTCCAGCCCGGCGACAAAGTGGTGCTGACCGGCTGGCGCGTCGGCGAGGCCTGGTGGGGAGGCTATGCCCAGAAGGCCCGGGTCAAGAGCGGATGGTTGACGCCCCTGCCGGACGGCATCACCACGCGCCAGGCGATGGCGGTGGGGACCGCCGGGTTAACCGCGATGCTGGCGGTGATGGCGCTCGAGGATCACGGGCTGAAGCCGGGCGATGGCCCGGTCCTGATCACGGGCGCCGCGGGCGGGGTGGGCTCGGTCGCCACCGCGATCCTGACCAATCTCGGCCACGAGGTCGCCGCGGTGACCGGGAGGCCAGAGACCGCGGATTACCTGGCCGGGCTCGGCGCGACCCAGATCGTGCCGCGCGAGGACTTGGCCGAGACCGTGAAGCGGCCGCTGGAAACCGAGACCTGGGCGGGCTGTGTCGACGCGGTCGGCGGCGCGATGCTGGCGCGCGTTCTGGGCCAGATGAAATACGGCGCCTCGGTTGCCGCCGTTGGGCTGGCGGGCGGCGCAGCCCTGCCGGCGACCGTGATCCCGTTCCTCTTGCGCGGCGTGAACCTGCTCGGCATCGACTCTGTCATGCAGCCGCAGGCGAGCCGGGTGAAGGCCTGGGCCCGGATCGCCAGCGACCTGCCGATGGAAAAGCTTGAGGCAATGATCTCCGAGGCGACGCTGGCTGACCTGCCGGATCTCGGCCGCGCGATCCTGAAAGGCCAGGTTAAAGGCCGGATCGTGGTGGATGTGAACGGATAGATTGTGGGGCGGCGGTCACTCCGCCATTTTGATGCCATGCCCGATCTCGACCTCGACTTCGTCCGCGCCCAGTTTCCGGCCTTCTCGGAACCTACGCTTGAAGGCTGGGCGTTCTTCGAGAATGCCGGCGGCTCCTACCCCGCCGAGGCGACGGTCCGGCGCCTGACCGATTTCTACCGCGAGACCAAGGTCCAGCCCGATCATCCTTTCCCGGTCTCGCGCCGCGCCGGCGCCTTGATGGACGAGAGCTACGAGCGCATCGCCACCTGCCTGAACGTGGCCCCCGACGAAGTCCATTTCGGCCCCTCGACCAGCATGAACACCTATGTGCTGGCCCATGCGCTCCGCCCGCTGCTTACCGAGGGCGACGAGATCGTCGTCACCAACCAGGACCACGAGGCCAATTCCGGCGTCTGGCGGCGCTGGGAAGCGACCGGGATCACCGTGCGCGAATGGCGGATCGATCCGGAGACCGCGCACCTGGACCCGCGCGACCTCGCGAACTTACTGAACGACAGGACTCGGCTGGTCGCGTTCCCCCATGCCTCCAACGTCGTTGCCGAGATCAACCCGGTTGCCGAGATCGCCGCGATGGCGCGCGAGGCGGGCGCGATTTCCATCGTCGATGGCGTTGCTGCTGCGCCGCACGGGCTGCCGGATGTCGATCAGCTGGGATGCGACGTCTATCTATTCTCCGCCTACAAGACCTATGGTCCCCATCAGGGCGTCATGGTCGTGCGCCGTGAACTGAACGAGCGCGCGGAAAACCAAGGTCACTATTTCAACGCCCATTTATCGGGCAAACGTCTGACCCCGGCAGGGCCGGACCATGCGCAGGTCGCGGCGATGTCCGGGATCGCCGACTATACAGACGCGCTCTACACCCGCCACTTCCGAACCAATCTTGCGGCCGACGGGCGCGCGCGCCGGGTCCACGACCTGATGCGCGACCACGAGGTGGCGCTGATGCGACCGCTGCTCGACTACCTGGCTGGGCGCAACGATATCCGGCTGATCGGCCCGCGCGAGGCCGAGCGCCGGGCGCCCACCATTTCCATCGTCCATGAACGTCCGGGCGAAGCGCTGGCGGCCGATCTGTCGCTGCACAAGGTGATGGCAGGCGGTGGACACTTCTACGGGCGCCGGGTGGTCGAGGCACTAGGTATCGATCCCGAGCACGGGGCGCTCAGGCTCTCGTTCTTGCACTACACCTCGCGCCAGGAAATCGACCAGGTGATCGAGGCCCTGGATCGCGTTCTCTAATGCGAATTGTGATTCTCTGATGCGCATCGTGGGCGGCGCGTTCCGGGGCCGGCAGCTTGCCGCGCCCGGCGCGGCGGGCGGCGGCGAGGCCCATTTGCGCCCAACCTCGGACCGGGTGCGCGAGGCGCTCTTCAATCTGCTTGCCCACGGGGATTTTGGAATCCTGCCCGTGCCCGAGGGGCGCCGGGTGTTGGATCTCTTCGCCGGAACCGGGGCCTTAGGCCTGGAAGCGCTCTCGCGTGGCGCCGTGCGCGCGGTCTTCATCGACGATTTCGCTAGCGCGCGGGCGCTCATCCGCGAGAATGTCGAATCACTCGGGGTGATCGGCCAGACCAAGATCTGGCGGCGCGACGCGACCAGACTCGGCCCCTGCCGCGAGGCGGCTTACGATCTGATCTTCGCCGACCCGCCTTACGGCAAGGACCTGGGCGAGAAAGCCTTGGCCTCGGCAATCGCCGGAGGCTGGGTCGCGCCCGGCGCGGTCGTGCTGCTGGAGCAGAAGGCGGGCGAGACCGAGCCCGAAGTCGATGGTCTGAGCCAAGCCGATCAGCGCCGCTATGGCGACACGATGATTACGATTTACCGAGCGACGGGACCCTAGTAGCCCGAACTGCGATACCCGATCGGGCGCCGGTATCCGGTTGCTGGGTCGATCTCGTATCCTGGCACGGGCGAGACGGCTACGGCGCTACCCTGGATTTGATACGACACGGAGTTCTGATCGTAGCCGCCGGCATACCCGCCGCCATATCCGGCCTGGTTCTGCGGAGGATAGCTGCCCGTGTCATAATCATTCGTGTTATAGCCAGTGCCGTAGCCCTCGCCATAGTCGGCCGGCCCCGGGTTGAAGAGCTGATCCGCCACGCTGGTGAGCGCTCCCGCCGCCGCTCCGATTGCGACGCCGTGGGCCGCGCCCCTGACCGGTCTGCCGTCTAGCGCGCCAACGACCAATCCGACGCCGCCGCCAATTAGGCCGCCCTTCGCCGTAGACCTGATCGTATCCTGCGATCCCTCGGACGTGCAGCCCGCCAGAACCAAAGTCGCGACACCGGCAGCGAGAACCATCTTACGCATGGGATGCACCCTCCATAAAACATATGCGCCGCCGCTTGGCGAACGTTGCAGGCCGCGCTAAAGCCTGCTCAAAGCCATTATACGCGTCGGGGGCGGGATTCATGCGCATCGGAGAAAAAATATCCGCGATTGTGACCGGAGGGGCCAGCGGGCTCGGCGAAGCCTGCGCCCGCGCACTGCGCGGCCGAGGTGCCAAGGTCGCCCTTCTTGACCTACAGGCCGAGCGCGGCCGCGGGGTCGCGGACGAGATCGGTGCCCTCTTCGTCGAAACCGATGTCACCAGCGACGAGAGCGTGGCGTCGGCGCTGAAACAAGCATCCGAGGCGCATGGAACCGCCCGGATCGCCATCAGCTGCGCGGGGATAGCGCCAGCTATGAAAACCGCCGGGTCGAAAGGCGCCCACGACATGGCCCTCTTCGAGCGGGTGATCGCGATCAACCTGATCGGCACCATGCGTGTCATGTCCCAGGCCGCCCAGGCGATGCGCGAGGCCGAGCCGATCGACCAGGACGGCTGCCGGGGCGTCATCATCAACACCGCCTCGGTCGCGGCCTTCGAGGGGCAGATGGGCCAGGCGGCCTATGCGGCCTCGAAAGGGGGCGTGGCCAGCCTTACCCTGCCCGCCGCCCGCGATCTGGCCCGCGACGGTATCCGAGTCGCGGCCATCGCGCCCGGAATTTTCGGCACGCCGATGCTCAAGGGCCTGCCCGATGAGGTGCAGCAGAGCCTCACCGCCCAGGTGCCCTTTCCGGCGCGGCTCGGGAATCCGCAGGAATTTGCCGAACTGGCCTGTTTTGTCGCCGAGACCGGCTATATGAACGGCGAGGTGATCCGCCTCGATGGTGCCATCCGCATGGGGGCCCGCTAGGTCCGAAGAGAGAGAGACGACATGACCATTGCCGTGGGCGAGCGCCTACCAGAGGTGACGCTTTACGAGATGACCGACGGGAGGCCGACACCGGTGCCCAGCGCTGAGGTCTTCGCGGGCCGGAAGGTGGCGCTCTTTGGCGTGCCTGGCGCCTTCACGCCCACTTGCCACAAGAGTCACATGCCGAGTTTCGTGAACACGGCCGACCAGCTGCGCGCCAAGGGCGTGGACGCGATCGTCTGTTTGACGGTCAACGATCCTTACGTCGCCGCGGAATGGGCCAAGGTCACGGGGGCGGATCAGGCGGGCATCCGCATCGTTTGCGACTCGTTCGCTGAATTCGCGCGCGCCACCGCGCTCGATTTCGATGCTTCGGCCCGGGGCCTCGGTGTTCGCTGCCGCCGTTTCTCGGCACTGGTCGATGATGGCGAAGTCAAGGTGATTAACATCGAGAACACACCTGGCGAAGCGGTCTCCAGCGTCGGCGATGTGCTGGTGGATCAGATCTGATCCGGAGGGCACGAACGGCGGGCTGAAGCTCGCCCTACCGACAGCACCGTAGGGCGGGATTTATCCCGCCGAAAGCCCCCTCAACCCTCTTTCCGAAACGGCATCATCTTGAGCATCGCCCGGTTCTCGTAATCGACCGATGCGCGCTCGCGCTCGAGATAGTCGCCGACCGCCCGGCGAAAGCCCGGGTCTGGCAGCCAGTGCAGCGAGCGCGTGGTGACCGGCTCGTAGCCGCGCGCCAGTTTATGGGGGCCTTGCGCGCCGGCCTCGACCCGCGACAGCCCGTGCGCGATCGCGTAGTCGATCGCCTGGTAGTAGCAGCATTCGAAATGCAGAAAGGCGTGATCCTCGCGGCAGCCCCAATAGCGGCCATAGAGCGTTTCGCGGCCGATGAAGTTCAGGGCGCCGGCGATCCAGTGATCCTCGCGGCGGCACATGATCAGCAGGATGTCGTCGCGCATGGTCCGGTGGATCAGGTCGAAGAAGGCGCGGGTCAAATAGGGGTGTCCCCATTTCCGCGCGCCGGTGTCCTGATAGAAGGTCCAAAAGGCATCCCAGTGCTGCGGCTCGATCGCATCGCCGGTAAGCGGCAGGATTTCCACCCCCGTGGCCACTGCCTGGTGCCGCTCTTTGCGGATCTGCTTGCGCTTGCGCGACGCGAGCGCGGCCAGGAAAGCCTCGAAATCCGCGTAACCGTGGTTGCGCCAATGGAATTGCTGGTCGGTCCGCTGCAAGAGCCCGATCCGTCCGCCCAATTCCCATTCCTCGTCAGTGCAGAAGGTGATGTGGAGCGACGAGAGATCGTTCTGCTCGGTCAGCCGCACCGCGCCTTGCAAAAGCGCGATCCGTACCGATTCCGCGCTGATCTCGGCCTCGGGGTCCGCCAACAGGCGCGGACCCGTGGCTGGTGTGAACGGCACCGCCGATTGCAGTTTCGGGTAGTAGTCGCCACCCGCGCGCTCCCAGGCATGGGCCCAGGAATGGTCGAAGACATACTCCCCCTGGCTGTGGCCCTTGAGGTAGAGCGGCATTACGCCGACGACCCGGTCCTCGACCGAGGCAACCAGATGCTGCGCCGCCCAGCCCTCGGCCGCGACCGCCGAGCCGCTTTGCTCGAGCGCGTTCAGGAACCGGTGCGTGGTGAAGGGGGATAATGCCAGCCCACCCGCGACCGCCTCGGGCGCAGCGCAGGCATCCCAGATTTCCGGCTCGATCCGGTCGATCCCGGGCAGGACCCGGATCTCGACCAGTTGCTCGCCACCATCCATCACTGGCTCCGTGTTCCGACGGCTAACAGCTTGGGGCGGGACAGGCGCGCGTCAAGACCGCGCGTCAAAGCACGGCCCAAGGGATGCAATCACCAGGGGCGGCTACTCCTCGCGCATCGCCCGGTTGAAGTAGTCCGTGATCGGTTTGACCAGGTAATTCATCGGGGTGCGCTCGCCGGTCTGGATATAGACCTCGACCGGCATGCCGGCGACCAATTCCTGGCCCTCCAGCTTGGTGAGTTCGCCTTCCTTCAGCATCACCTCGGCCTTGTAATAGGAGCGTCCGGTCGCCTCCTCGAAGAAAGCGTCGGGCGAGACTTTCGAGACCACGCCAAAAAGTTCAGGGGTCGTGCGGGCGTTGAAGGCCGAGAAGCGCAGCACCGCCTCCTGGCCCGTGCGCACCGTGTCGATGTCGATCGGCTCGACCTGGGCATCGACCACCAGGTCGGAATCGCTGGGAACGATATAGAGGATCGGCTCGGCCGGTCGGACGACCGATTTCAGCGCATGGACCGCCATGTCCAGCACCACGCCGGCCAGCGGTGCGCGCACGTCGAGCCGCGCCAGCTGTCCGTTGAGCGCGATCCGCCGCTCCTTCAGCTCCAGCTCGCGGAAGCCCAGATCGCGCAACCGCGTGATCGCCTCCTCGCGCCTGGTCGCCCCCATGCGCAGAAGCTCGATCTCCAGCTCGGAAATCTGACCCTTCAACTGCGCCGTCTGCGCGACGATCTGGCCATATTGGCCCTTGAGCCGCGCCGCTTCGCGCTCGAGCGCCAGCACCCGGCTGGCCTGCGCCAAGCCCTTCGCCAGAAGATCGCGCTGGTCGCCCAGTTCCTGGTCGATCAGCTCGGTCTGGCGCGCCAGGGCTTCTGCCTCGCCCTCCGAGCCCGAGATTTGCTCGCGGATTTGGATCTGGCGCTCGCGCATCACCTCGATCTCGCGATCCATGGTCTTCGCGCGCGCTTCGAAAAGCGACCGCTGGCCTTCGATCAGTGCCTGAACCTCCGGGTTCTCGGCGGCCTCGTCCAGGAGTTCCCGGTCGAACACGATCTCGTCGCTGTCGGTCTGTTCTGCGGTCAGCCGGCCGCGCCGGGCGATCAATTCGAACAGCTGGCTTTCGAGAACCGCGAGTTCGGACGCAAGGGTCGTGCTGTCCAACCGGATCAGCACCGCACCCGCCTCGACCAAGTCTCCCTCGCGTACCAGAATTTCGCCGACGACGCCGCCATCCGGGTGTTGGACCACCTGGCGCTGGCTTTCGACCCGAAGATTGCCCGGCGAGATAATCGCCCCTTGCAGCTTCGCGGTCGCAGCCCAGCCGCCGAACCCGCCGCCAAGAAGCGCGACGCAGATCAGCCCGAAGCGGATAAAGCCGCGCGCGCCCCAGTTGTCGGCTTGCATTGTCTCGGTCATGACTCATCTCCCGTGGCCTGACCGCGCGGCGTGGCACGCGTCCGCCGCTTGCGCGGCTTCGCCTTGGGCTTCGCAGCTTTGGCCGCGCCGCGCGCAGGGATCTTTGCCGGCGTCTTTGGGGTGCCGGAGCCGTTGGTGCCGCCGCGCTTCGGCCCGTCCGCGGGTTCGGCACCTTCCGGGGCGTCCGGCTCGGACGTGGCTTCCGGCCCGGTGCGTAGGGCATCAGGCGTTTCAGGCTGGGAAGGTGCGCTGGTCGGCTGAGCGTTTTCCGGCTCGGTCTCGCTTTTTGGCTCCGGACCTGTTCGCTCGGCTGATTTCTGTTCAGGAGCTTCTTGCTCAAAGCTCGGCGCCATCTCCGTGGCGGCATCGGCCGTGGCCTCTGGTTCGGCAGACCCATGGGTCGGGCGCTGCGCCGCGTCCGGCGTTTCTGCCAGGTCGATCTCGGCGGTGATCGGCGCCTCTGCCTCCGCGCCCGGCGCTGCCTCTGGTTCGTCGGCATCCGGATCGCCGTCCAAATCGCTGGCCAAGTGGTCGCCGAGCGAGGGAAAGATCGAGAAATACTGCGTAGGCCGTTCCGCGAATCCGGGACGGTGTTCCGGCGCCTCGTCGTCGGCCGATGTCTCGGTCTCCGGATCGGGCTCGGTCAGGATCAGCCGGCTGAGAGGCAGATGGAGGAGCGGCAGGTCGTCGTCTTGGTTCGCGCCGGGCTCGCCGGTTGCGGTTTCGCCTAAAGCCTCGGCCTCCTCGTCTCCGGACGCGGAAACGGCATCCATCGAGGCCAAACCGGCCTCCTCGATCCGCGCATCGGCGAAGGCGGGCGCCGCAACGTCTTCGCCAGGCGCCCCTTGGCCAGAGGCCGCCGCGGCAGGCGTCTCCGCCGCGGGATCCGGCATGCTGGCTGGCTCTGGCCGCGCATCCGCCATGGTTCCAGCGTCCATGGCGGGCGGCTCTTCGGCTGGCGCGGCCGAGGCGGGCATTGGAGCCCTTTCAGGCGCGACTTCGGCGGCGGTTGCGGGCGCCGCTTCGGGCGTTGTGTCCGTGGAAGCTGGCGCCGGAATATCGGTTTCGGCTGTGACCGGATCGGGCGGCGGCGCCTGCTCCGATTGCGCCTCCGATGGCGGGGCGGTGCGTTTGGCCAAGGCGCCCTCTGCCAGCAATGCGTCAATCGCGCCCATCCGCACCTGTTGGCTTGGCGCTTGCGCCGTGGCCGGCGCCCGGCTGGCCGCCGCCTGTCCGCCGGGCAATTGCGCGTAATTTTTCGTGCGCTTCTTCAACACCTCGTCGCGCGGACCGAAATCGATCTGCAGTCCCTTGTCGATCATCAGCAGTAGATCACAGGCAGCGATCGCGCTGGGCCTGTGCGCCATGATGATCACGGTCTTGCCCCGGGACTTGGCCTCGCGGATCGCGTCGACCAGGGCCTGCTCGCCGGGCGCGTCCAGGTTGGCGTTGGGTTCGTCCAGCACCAGCACCGGTGGATCGCTGTAAAGCGCCCGCGCCAGCGCCACCCGTTGGCGCTGGCCGCCCGAGAGGCGCTGTCCGCCAGCGCCGATCTGGGTGTCATAGCCGTGCGGCAGCGCCAGCAGGATATCGTGCGCGCCTGCCCGCTGGGCCGCGGCCACCACCTCGGCATCGTCCCGGTCCTCGGCCATGCGGGCGATGTTCTCGGCCACGCTGCCGCTCATCAGGCCGATTTCCTGGGGCAAATAGCCCATATGGGCGCCCAGCGTGTCCTCGGGCCATTGGTCCACCGCCGCTCCGTCGATCCGGACCTTTCCGGCGGCCGGGCGCCAGATGCCGACCAGCACCTTGGCGAGCGTCGTCTTGCCGGCGCCCGAGGGGCCGATCACGCCCAAAGCGGTGCCCGGCTGAACCTTGAAATTGATCGCGCGCAAGACCGGGTGGTTGTCTCCCGGCGTGACGACGGTGACGCCCTGGACGTCGACGAAGCCCTTTGGCGCTGGCAGGGCGGTCTTGTCGATCTCCGGCGGGGTCTTCTCCAGAAGCTCGATCAGTGCCGCCCAGCCGCGTGCGGCACGCTGCGCCAGGCCCCATTGACCGATCGCTTGTTCGACCGGCGCCAGGGCGCGGCCCAGCATGATCGAGGCAGCGATCATCATGCCCGCCGAGAGTTGCTGTTGCAGCACCAACCAGGCGCCCGCGGCCAGCATCACCGATTGCAGATAGAAGCGCAGTGCCTTCGAGGACGAGGTGTAGCCCGCCGTCCGGTCCGAGGCGACCACCTGGCGCGACAGTGCCTCCTGGCGCAACTTCAGCCAGCGGCCGAGCCCGACCCCGCGCATCCCCAGGCCCTGGACCGCTTCGGCGTTTTGGCGCAGCGCCTCGCCCAGATTTTCCGCCTCGCTGGTGGCGCGCTGAGATTCGGCCGATGGCTCGCGCGAGCGCAATTGGTTCATCAGCGTCAACACGACCAGGATCATCGCGCCGAAAACCGAGATCCAGCCGAGAACCGGATGGAACAGGAAGATCACAGCGATGAAGATCGGCGCCCAGGGCATGTCGAACAGCGCGAACGGCGCCGGCCCGGCCAGCAGCTGGCGCACCGCTTCCAAGTCGCGGGCCGCCGTGTTGGGCTTAGCGCGCTCGGCCGGCTGGACCGACCGGCGCAGCACCGCGACCATCACCCGGCTGTCGAGCAGGCTCTGGAACCGGGCACCCGCGCGCGCCAGGACGCGCCCGCGGATGAACTCCAAAATCCCCATCATCCCGAAGAGCCCAGTGACCAGCACCAGCAGCGCGACCAGCGTCGCCTCGGACCGGCTCGACAGGACACGGTCGTAGATCTGCAGCATGAAAAGCGGGCCTGTCAGCATCAAGAGGTTCACGAAGACGCTGAAAATCGCAACGGAGATGAAGTGCCATCGGCATCGCGCCATGGCAGCTTTCATTTCCGGTAGGCCGTTTTCAGGCTGCATCGCTCACTCCGACGCCGTCGATACCTGGTTTAATTATGTCCGGCAAGTTCCACCAGCCAAATCAGATTCCGAGCGACGAGTTATCATGGATTCGCCGCCGGGGCAGGGGAAATTGCATCAAAAGTGTCGAGAATTGATTACGCGGACAGGTGATCGTAAGGGAGCGGCTTTCGGGCGACACGGGCATACGAAGATTTGTTGCAATTTAGCAACTAATTCGGCGGGAGAGCCAGTGCGTGTTTGCACACTAGAATAGGCAAATCCGTTGCAGCCGCGCCGCGATCCGCGCAAATCTTTACCGTCCCGAGCATGGTTGCGCTGGATGCCGACGCGCAGCCGTATTAAATAGAGGGGTAATGCTGGCCGGATTTGCAGGGACTGGCGAAAAAACCGAAACTGGAGGCATGTGGATGGACCGGCGCGGATTCCTGACAAGTTCTGCAACGATGCTGGCGATCGGAACGCTGATCGCACCCGCATGGGCGGTAGCGCTGAGCGAAAACGAGGCGGCGGCCCATGTGAAGGCCACGATGGACGAGGTCGTCGCCCTGGTCTCGTCCCCTGGGGAGGCCTCCAGCAAGGCTTCGAGGCTTCTGGCCATCATGGAGCGGCGCGCGGCGATGCCGCAGATCGCGCGGTTTGCAGCGGGCACGGCCTGGCGCAGCATGAACGAAGACCAACAAAGGCGCTATACGACCGCGTTCGCAAAGTTCATCGCGAGCGTCTATGCGGGCCGGTTCGGCCAATATTCCGGCACCAGCGCCTCGGGCCAGCAATACGAGCTTGGCGGCGTCATCAATGCGGGCAAGAAGGGCCTGTTGGTCAAGTCCTCGATTTACCAGACCAGCGGGCCGCCGGTGAATGTGGAATGGCTGGTCAGCGACCGGCCTGGCCGGGTGGTGGTGGCCGATATCGTCATCGAGGGCATCTCGATGCTGGTGACCGAGCGCGAGCAGATCGCCGGTATGCTCGAGGCGCGCGGCGGCAACGTGGACAAGCTGATCAACGATCTGGGCGCCTGAGCTCAGGCCTTCTTGGGGATCGCGGCGACCAGTTCGACCGTGTTCCCCTCCGGGTCCGAAACATAGATGCTATCCCAGCCGATCCAGGGGTGCGGCTCGACGCGAGTCGCAATCCGGTTATCGCGATACCACGCGCTTGCGGGTGCCAGGTCTTCATGCCGGACTGTCAACGCTAAATGATGAAGCGACGATCCGCCGCCGGTCGCGGGGGCCTCCTGAGCGCCTGCTTCGAATAAAGCGACTACCTGGATATGACCTCCGAAGCCTTCGGCGACCTTCAGGAACACAATGCTTTCTGAATAGCCGCCCTCGATCACCTCGAGCCCAACGATGTCGCGGTAGAAAGCGGTCATTGCTGTCAGATCGCGGCAGCGGATCGCCACCTCACCCAGATCGCGCACGGTGAACGGGGGGCTGGACATCGGATCGCCTCTACCGAATCGCTACCGGCCTTGCCCTGTTAGGCCAGATAGTAGATAGCCCGGACCGCCCGGGATTGAAACTGGCCCCAGGGCAGGGGCACGGGCAAAGTAATCGGAAACCGGCGATGGCGACTTGGACAGCTCTGACGACGGCGGCGGCCCGGGCCCCGGCCGAGGCGCTGGGCGAGGCGATGGAGGCACTGGATCCGGCACCCTCGGGCATCGGTGTCCTCGAGATCGAGGACGGATCGGGCCGCTGGGAGGTCGCGGGTTATTTCACCGAAGTGCCGGATCAGGCGGGCCTGGCGCTTCTCGCGGCAATGCACGGCGCACAGGACTTCGCGGTCAGCCGGATCGAGGACCGCGATTGGGTGGCCCAGGTCCGGCGCGAGCTGACCCCGGTCGAGGCCGGCCGGTTCATCCTCTATGGCGGACACGACGCCGACCGGATTGCGGTCAATAAACTGGGGCTGCGAATCGAGGCGGCAATGGCGTTCGGCACGGGCCACCACGGCACGACGCGCGGCTGCCTTCTGCTGCTCGACCGGCTGGTCCGGCGCGGCATCCGCCCGCGCCGCGTCGCCGATATCGGTTGCGGCACCGGTGTCCTGGCCATGGCCGCGGCCATGGCGTGGCGGGTTCCTTGCGTCGCCGCCGATATCGAGGCGGTTGCGGTGGCGACCGCAGCCGAGAATGTCCGGGCCAATCACTTGCATCCGTGGATCAATTGCCACCAGGCCGCGGGTTTTCGCGGCTTGGATGAACGGCGCTATGCAGCCTATGAGCTGATCATGGCGAATATACTTGCGGCGCCGCTTAGGCGTCTGGCGCCGGATATGGCGCGCCATCTGGCGCCAGGCGGCCGCGTGATCCTCTCCGGTCTCTTGCGCAAACAGGCCCAAGGGGTGCAGGCGGTCTATCGCGGGCATGGCCTGACTTCCGAGGACCGGATTGATCTTGGCGAGTGGTCGAGCCTCTTGCTGCGCAAGCGATCCAAATGAAAAGACCGCCCTTCCAGGGAAGGGCGGTCTCTCTCGACACGTGCCGCTTGGTGCGGCTCAGGTTTCTGTCAAACCGGGGGAGGTTAGAAACCCTTGCGGCCGAAGCTGTCGACGTCGGCCGTGGTCAGGCCGATATCATCGAGCTGGTCCGGCGTCAGCGCGCGCAATGCGCTCACGGTGCGCCGGGTGTCATTCCACATGCGGACCCGATCCGCAGCACCGACAACGGCGGTGACGATGCGGTGGGTGGTGATAGCGCCGAACGGCGCGGCAGCAGCAGTGTGGTTGGTGGCCATATCAGCGTCTCCTGTCTATCCGATCGCGGTCCGGACCCTTTCCGGTGCCGTCGATGGTGAAAAGATAGGCGCGGAATTGATCGCAGACAATTGCAGTAAGTGCATGTCAGAGATGCAGTTTTCGCATATCTTGTGCAACGCACAAAAACGACCTCCCGATGTCGCTTTTCGGCGCTTTGACCGCTTTCAGCGCTGGTTTTTGTTCCCCTTTCGTGCTAATCGTGAAAAAAATATGTCGGGCAGGGGATAAAACATGCGGGTGATCGGCTTCGATCCGGGGCTCCGGCGCACCGGCTGGGGCATCGTGGATGTGGCGGGAAGCCGACTCACCCATGTGGCAAACGGGGTTTGCACTACCGATGCGGGTGCCTTGGCCGGCCGTCTAGCCGGCCTCTATACGCAGATCGAGCAGGTGATCCTGAATC
The DNA here is from genome assembly GCA_029862205.1 of Paracoccaceae bacterium. Classification (GTDB taxonomy): domain Bacteria; phylum Pseudomonadota; class Alphaproteobacteria; order Rhodobacterales; family Rhodobacteraceae; genus Thermohalobaculum. Next base: position 34,882 of record JAOTXT010000015.1, on the reverse strand, counting down.
ACGCCCCCGATAAGGCGGCGGTCGAGCACACGTTCGTCAACAAAGACGCGGCCGGAACTCTGAAACTGGGTCAGGCGCGTGCGATCTCGCTTCTGGTTCCGGCGCGCCACGGATTGCCAGTCGCGGAATACGCGCCCAACGCGGTCAAGAAGGCCGTGGTCGGCGTCGGCCATGCGGAAAAGGGCCAAATCCAGCATATGGTCAAGCTGCTGCTTCCCGGCGTGCCGTTGAACGGCGCGGATGCGGCGGACGCGCTGGCGGTGGCGATCTGCCATGCCTGGGCCGCCAAGACTGGATCGCGCCTGACCGAGGCGCTGGAGGCGGCACGATGATCGGCAAGATCACGGGCATCATCGACTATGTGGCCGAGGATCATGCGCTGATCGAGGCCGGCGGCATCGGCTATATCGTCCATTGCGCGCCCTCCACGCTCGCCGCACTTCCGGCCCCGGGGGAGATGGCGTCGCTCTATACCGAGATGGTGGTGCGCGAGGATCTGATGCAACTCGTCGGCTTCCGGACGCTGGCCGAGCGCGAATGGCACCGGCTCTTGACCAGCGTGCAGGGGGTCGGCGCCAAGGCCTCGCTGGCGATCCTCGGCGTGCTGGGACCGGACGGGGTCAGCCGGGCGCTCGCGCTCGGCGATGCAGGCGCGATCCGGGGTGCGCCGGGCGTCGGGCCCAAACTGGCGGCCCGCATCGTCAACGAGCTGAACGACAAGGCCCCCTCAGTGATGGCGCTCGGCGCCCAAGGCCAACGCGAGGCCGCCGCGGCGATCCTCGGCTCCGGCACCGAGCCCAAGGCCTTGCCCGAGGATGCGGCGGCAACTGCGGACGCACTCTCGGCCTTGGTCAATCTCGGCTATGACCGGATGCAGGCCGCCCGCGCAGTGGCCGAAGCCGCCGAGGCGGACAACAGCTCGGCTAACGGCTCGGGCCATTTGATCAAGGCGGCGTTGAAATCCTTGGACCGGACGCTCTAGGCTATGGTTATGCCCGAGACCGACCCGGTATCCGACCCGATCCTGCGTGGCGAGGCGCATGACCAGGATGCCGACGAGCGTAACCTGCGCCCGCAATTGCTCAGCGATTTCACCGGCCAGGCCGAGGCCCGGTCGAACTTGCGTGTCTTCATCGACGCCGCGCGCCAGCGCGGCACGGCGCTCGACCACCTGCTGCTCTATGGGCCGCCGGGCCTCGGAAAGACCACGCTGGCACAGATCGTGGCGCGGGAACTGGGCGTGAATTTCCGCATGACCTCCGGGCCCGTCATCGCCAAGGCGGGCGACCTGGCGGCGGTGCTGACCAATTTGGAGCCGCGCGATGTGCTTTTCATCGACGAGATCCATCGCCTAAGCCCGGTCGTCGAAGAGATCCTCTACCCGGCGATGGAGGATTTCGAGCTGGATTTGGTGATCGGCGAAGGCCCGGCGGCGCGGACCGTCCGAATCGACCTCGCCCCCTTCACTCTGATCGGCGCGACGACGCGGCTGGGGCTGTTGACCACACCGCTGCGGGACCGTTTCGGCATCCCGACACGGTTGGAATTCTACACCCATGACGAGCTGGCCCAGATCGTCGGCCGCGCCGCGCGGCTGATGGGGCTCGAGGTGGAAGCCGACGGCATCACCGAGATTGCGCGCCGCGCCCGTGGCACCCCGCGTGTCGCCGGGCGGCTGTTGCGCCGGGTTGCCGATTTTGCCCTCATCGAGACAGACGGGCGGCTGAGCCGCGACCTGGCCGATCAGGCCCTGGCGCGGCTGGGGGTCGATCACCTGGGCCTCGACGGCGCCGACCGGCGTTATCTCACCGCGATCGCCCAGCACTACGGCGGCGGCCCGGTGGGTGTCGAGACGATGTGCGCGGTGCTGAGCGAGGCCCGCGACGCGATCGAAGAGGTGGTCGAGCCTTTCCTGATGCAGGCGGGCCTGGTGGCCCGCACCCCGCGCGGCCGGGTCTTGACCCAAGGCGCCTGGCGGCATCTGGGGCTCACCCCGCCTAAAGGTGCCGAGCAGACGGAACTTTTCGAGCGCGATGATTCATAGGCTCGGCCTCCGCGTCTATTACGAGGACACCGATCTCGCCGGGGTCGTCTACTACGCCAATTACCTGAAATTCATCGAGCGCGGCCGGTCCGAGGCGCTGCGCGATCTTGGCGTCGACCAGGGCACGATGAAACGGGACCAGGGCCTGGTCTTCGTGGTCCGGCGCCTCGAGATCGACTATCTGGGTCCGGCCCGGTTCGAGGACATGCTAGAAGTGCGCACCGCCGTCACGCGGTTGAAAGGCGCCTCGGCCGAAATGGCGCAGGAAGTCTGGCGCGCTGGCGATTGCCTGATCCGTGCCCAGGTGACGGTCGCCTGCATGGACACGGAGGGCCGGCCACGGCGCCTGCCGCACCCCGTCCGCCAGGCGCTCGAGCGGCTGGTCTTGTAACATCCCGTGAGGTCACGGATTACCGCTAGGGATTGAACCGCTCGCAATTTTCGACGATATCGCGCATAAAGATCCCGCGCGCGGCGCTAAAACAGACCGAAAGCCCAAGGATTGCCGATCAATCGGCGTCAAATATGGGCAAGCGGCGCGGGCACGAGGCATGAGGGCAGGAACGTGCAAATGGATCCATTTGGATTGACCGTTGCCGCGGTGATCGCGGCGGCGCAGGCGACTGGAACCGAGGCTGCCCTGGCGGCCCCCGAAGTCGATGGTATAGATTTTTCGCTGACGGCGATGTTCTTGCGCGCCACATGGGTGGTGCAGGCAGTGATGATCATCCTGGTCTTGGCGTCTTTCTGGTCCTGGGCGGTGATTTTCGAAAAATTGCTGCTTTTCAGACGCTTGACCGGGCGTTCGGGCAAGTTCGAGGACCAGTTCTGGTCCGGCAAGCCGCTCGACGAGCTGTTCGACCGGGTTGGTGACAGGCCGAATACCCCGATCGAGCGGGTTTTCACCGCCGGCATGACCGAGTGGCGCCGCTCGCTGCGCCAGGAGGGTGGGTTGATTCCTGGCACCCAGGCACGGGTCGATCGTGCGATGAATGTTGCCATCGCGCGCGAGGGCGAGCAGGTGAACAAGCATCTGTCCTTCCTGGCGACCGTCGGCTCGGTCTCGCCCTTTGTTGGGCTTTTCGGCACGGTCTGGGGCATCAAGCACGCTTTCGAATCAATCGCCGTCCAGCAGAACACCTCGCTGGCCGTGGTCGCGCCCGGCATCGCCGAGGCGCTGTTGGCGACCGCCCTGGGCCTTTTGGCCGCGATCCCGGCGGTTGTCGCCTATAACCGGCTCTCGGCGGATGCCGAACGTTTGAGCGGCTGGCTGGAGAATTTCGCCGATGAATTCTCTACGATCCTGGGGCGCCAGATCGATCGGCAAAGCGGAGGAACGTCATGACGGTCATGCGGGCACAGGCCGCGCAAAGCCGCGCCGGCGCGCGGCGACGCAGCGGCGGGATGCGGCCGATGGCGGAGATCAACGTGACGCCCTTCGTGGACGTCATGCTGGTGCTTTTGATCATTTTCATGGTGGCCGCGCCGCTTCTGACGGTGGGCGTGCCGCTGGAGCTGCCGAAAAGCCAGGCTCAGCCCCTGCCGACCCCGCAGGAGGAGCCGTTGACCATCAACTTGGACGCCGAGGGTAAGGTCTATATCCAGAAAAGCTTGATCGACCCGGCCGAGCTGATCCCGAAGCTGACCGCGATCCAGGCGGAACGGAAATCGAGCCGGGTTTATTTGCGCGCCGATCAGTCGCTGGATTACGGCGTCGTGATGCAGATCATGGGCGCACTCAACGCTGGCGGGTTCAACAATATTGGACTGGTGACGGATCAGCCGTCCACGGAACGTAGAAACTGAACGTAAGAACTGAACTGAATTGCGGACGAGGTTCGGCAGGGGCATCCTGGATGCGCGAAGTCGAGATGAGGCCAGGCGAAATCAGGCCTGCTGGGCTCAAGCCAGTCGAGCTCAGGGAAGGCGCGACCATTTCGGGGGCGATGCATATCGCTCTCCTGGTGTTCCTTTTGTTCGGCACCGACTTCCTCTCGGCCCGCGAATCCGTCCCGCTCAACGTCACCGAGGTCGAGCTGATCGACGGCAGCGAGTTTGACGCTGCGGTCTCGGCCGCGCCGGTCGTGCCGCAGGAGACGCCGGAGGAGTTGCAGCCCGAGGTGGTCAAGGACCAGGCGGTGGCCGAACTGCCGGCGCCCGATGTGGCGATCGAGTTGCCCGACATGCCGAGCCTCGCCTCGGATGCCGAGCCGGAAGACACGCCGCCCGATCTCTCGGCGCTGCTGATCCCGCCGCCGCCGACCTCGGTCGTGACCGAGCCGCCGCGTGCCTCGATCGCCGAGATCCCCTCGCCGGACGAGGTTCTGCACCAGGCACCGACACCTGAGAGCGCGCCTTCGACCGAACCGGTCCAGGCGCTCGCCGCCGCGCCCACGCCCGAGGCCGCCCCGCGCGCGCCCGCACCGCCCGAGCCCGAACCCGTGGCCGAGCCTCAGCCCGAACCCGACCCGGAACTGGCCGAGCAGCCGGAACCGGAGCCCGAGATCGCCGCGGCACCCGAAGCGCCGGACCCGGAAGACCAGGCCGCCGAGGACCCCGGCGAGACCGCGCCTTTGGGCCCGGCCCCGCGCGAGGCGAAGCTGCCGGTCGCCAAGCCCGCCGACAGGGCGGCCGCCGCGTTGGCCGCGCGCAAGCCTGACCCGGCGGTGAAAGCGCCCGAACCCAATGAATCGGAGTCGGAGGCCGAGCCCAAACCCGCCGAGCCGGCCGCAACCGCCAGCTCGCAATTCGCCAATATCGTCACCGTGGGCGAGAAAGACGCGCTGCGGCTGGGGATCAAGCGCTACTTCGTCTATAATGGCAACCGCTCGGACCGCAGCCTGCAGGTCACCATCCGCATCAAGCTGGCCAATGACGCCTCGATCGTCGGCAAGCCCGAAATGATCGATGCGGGCGGCGGCGACCAGGCGACCCAGCAGGTCCTGTTCCGTTCGGGCCGCCGGGCATTGCTGCGCGCCGAGGCCGCCGGCGAATTCAAGAAACTTCCGCCCGAGAAATACGACGGGTGGAAGCTGATCCATGTCACCTTCACACCGGAAGAGATCGGGTTTTCAACATGAGAACGACCAAGGACGCCGCCGCCGCGATGCGGCTCATTGCGGGCATCGCATTGCTGATCGGGGCGCTGTGCGGTGCGGACCGGGCCTACGCGCAGAGCACCCCGCTCGAGATCACGGTCGGCGGCGGCCAGTTCGAGCCGCTGCCGGTGGCGGTCTCCGACTTCCAGCCGGCCACGCCGGCGATGGAACTGGTTGCCGACGATCTCGGCTCGGTGATCGAGGCCGACCTCTTGCGCTCGGGCCTCTTCCGGGTGATCCCGAAAGCCGCATTCATCGCCCAGCCGACCGAATTCAACACGCCGCCCGTCTACGCGGATTGGCGCGCGATCAAGGCCGATGCCCTGGTGACAGGCCGGGTCGAACAGGCGAGTGACGGGCGGCTTCTGGTCCAGTTCCGGGTCTTCGACACCGAGGCCGAGGAACAGATCGAGGGGCTACAGCTCCTCTCGGATCCGGCCGACTGGCGCCGCGTCGCGCACAAGGTGGCCGACGGCATCTATTCCAAACTGACCGGTGAAGGTCCCTATTTCGACAGCCGCGTGGTCTTCGTCGACGAGACTGGCCCCAAAGGCGACCGGCGCAAGCGCCTGGCGATCATGGACCAGGATGGCGCCAACCTGCGCTATCTGCCCGGCGCCGACGGTCTGGTCCTGACCCCGCGGTTTTCGCCCAACGACCAGTCGGTGCTCTACATCTCCTACGATACCGGCGAGCCGCAGGTCTATCTGACCAACCTCGACACCGGCCAGCGCGAGATGCTGGGCACCTTCCCGGGCATGACCTTCGCGCCGCGCTTCTCGCCCGATGGCGGCCAAGTCGTGCTGTCGCTCAGCCAGGACGGCAATACGGATCTCTTCGTCATGCGCCTGGCCGACCGGCAGATGCGGCGCCTGACTACCAACCCGGCGATCGACACCTCGGCCTCGTTCTCGCCGGACGGCTCGCAGATCGTCTTCGAGTCGGACCGTGGCGGCAGCCAGCAGCTCTATATCATGCCCACCACGGGAGGCCCGGCCCAGCGGATCAGTTTCGGCAAGGGCAACTACGGCACCCCGGTCTGGTCGCCGCGCGGCGACACGATCGCCTTCACCAAGATCCTCAGCGGACGCTTCCATATCGGCGTCATGCGCACCGACGGCACCGACGAGCGTCTGCTGTCGTCGAGCTTTCTCGATGAAGGGCCGACGTTCTCGCCGAATGGCCGGGTCCTGGCCTTCTTCCGTGAAAGCCCGGGCCAGGCGGGCCGTGCTCAGCTGATGAGCATCGACATCTCGGGCCAGAACTTGCGGGTGGTCGAAACTCCGAATGCCGCGTCGGATCCGGCCTGGTCGCCCGTTCGGAAATAGCGGGATCGGATGACCTTAAGTAAGCGAGAAACAGGCGCATGTTGCGCTTCCCGCGCGCGGGGGAATAGTGTGACCCCGGCGCACATTGGCAAACATCAAGGGCCCGTCTAAGAGGCCCGGCGAGCAGAACGGCAAAGGCGGCCCTGCGGGGACCGCGAACTCAGGCAAGGAGATACCCAAGATGAAAACGATCACCATCGCCATCATCGGCGCGGCGGCCCTGTTGGCGGCCTGCTCCAGCTCCGATGACGAAAACGTCGATGCCGCGGCCACCAATTCCGCGAGCACGATCCAAACGGGCCCCGCGCCGAACACGGTCGAGTATTTCAACGTGGTCGTCGGCGACCGTGTGTTCTTCGACACCGATCGCCACGACCTCTCGACCGAGGCGCAGTTCATTCTGTCGAAGCAGGCCCAGTGGTTTGCCGAGAACCCAGGCGTCACGGCGGTGATCGAGGGCCATGCGGACGAACGCGGCACCCGCGAATACAACCTGGCGCTGGGCGCCCGGCGCGCCAATGCGGCCCGATCGTTCCTGATCTCGAACGGGGTCGATGCCAGCCGCCTGCGCTCGGTCAGCTTCGGCAAGGAGCGCCCCGCGGCCTTGGGCTCGGACGAAAATTCCTGGGCCCAGAACCGCCGCGCGGTCGCCGTCGTCGAGGGCGCCCCGTCGAGTTGAGGCCCGTCCAGCTGACCTGCCTGAGTAACGGTTCGGGCTGATCCTGGCGCGCATGATGTTCCGGTCGGGCGGCACCGCCGCCCGCCGGCCGGCACAGGAGGAGCATATGCCAAAGCGAAGTTCCTGGATTCTGGGCGCTGTGATCGCCATCGGCACCGCGGCGGCCGTTCCGTTGGCACAGGCACAGACCTCGTCCGCGTCGAGCTCGGCCGACGATCTCAAATACCGGCTCAGCGTCATCGACGCTGAACTGGCAGATATCCGGGCCCGGCTGGGGGCCACGGGTGGTGGCGCCACGACGTCTGGCAGCGCGGCCGGAGGCGGTCTCGTGGTCCGGCTCGACCGGCTCGAAGCCGAACTGCGTCAGTTGACCGGTCAGGTTGAGCAGCTCTCCTTCGAGCAACGCCGGATCGGCGAGGAGGCGGCGCGCCGCTTCTCGGACATCGAGTTTCGGCTGACCGAGCTCGAGGGCGGCGACATCTCGACCATCCAGCCGGTCGAACCATTGGGCGGCGGCTCTAGCCAGGTCGCTTCCGCCGGCCCCGAAGTGTCAATCAGCGAGCGCAACGAGCTGACTCGCGCCATTGATGACGTGAAACAGGGCCGGTTCGACCAGGGCGAGGACCGGCTGCAAACCTTTCTGACCAGCTATCCCGGCAGCCCGCTGCGCGGCGAGGCGCTCTATTGGATGGGCGAAAGCCAATTCGTCCGTGGCGCATTCCAAAATGCCGCGCGTAGTTTTCTCGACGGCTACAACGCCGATCGCAGTGCGCCGGTCGGCCCGCAGAGCCTCTATCGCCTGGGGGTCACTCTGGGCCGCCTTGGGCAGTTCAACGAAGCCTGCCTGACGCTGAACGAGGTGCGTCTGCAATTCCCCAACGGCCCGGAGGACATACTGGGCGCTGCCGCCGACGAGTCGCGTAGCCTCAACTGCGGCTGATCCGCCGATGTCCGGCGGGCCGGAGGGCGACGTCGCGGCCACTATCCGCGCGGCGGAGGCCGTGTTCACGCGTCTGATCCCGGACAACGGCGACCCGAATCAGCCGATCGGCGTCGCCGTTTCGGGCGGCGGGGACTCCATGGCACTGCTCAGTCTGCTGGCGGAATGGGCGAAAGACCGCTCTGTCGTGGCCGCGACCGTCGATCATGGTCTGCGGCCCGAGAGCGCGGCCGAGGCCGCCGAGGTTGCTCGCCACTGCGACAGCATCGGCGTCGCTCACCAGACCCTGCAAGCCGATCTCACCGGCACTCCGGGCAATCTGCCTGCCGCCGCGCGGGCGGCGCGTTATCGCCTTTTGGCGGGCTGGGCGTGCGACCAGCGCTGCGCCGCGGTTTTGCTGGGGCACACCATGGACGATGTGGCCGAGACCCTGCTGATGCGCCTCGCGCGCGGCTCGGGTATCGAGGGTCTGGCGGCGATGCAGCCCGCTTGGCAGGCCGATGGCGTGCTGTGGCTGCGCCCGCTCTTGGACCTGCGCCGGGCCGCTCTGCGCCGCGTCTTGGAGGCGCGCTCTATCGTCTGGGTCGAGGACCCGACCAACGAAGAACCCGCCTATGACCGGGTGAAGGCGCGTCAAGCGCTCGCCGCCCTCGCGCCCATTGGAATCAGCATCGATTCTCTGGCCAAAAGCGCTGGCCATCTGCGCCGTCAGCGCCGGGTGCTGGAACGCGCGATGCGCACGCTTGCCCGGACGGCCCGGCGCTGGGGCCCATTCGGCGAGGCTTGGCTTGAGCCAGACGCGCTGGCCGGGGACGAGCGGGACACCGCGCTCAGGCTTTTGGCGGATACGCTGCAACGGATTTCGGGTGCACCCTACCGGCCACGGTTCACGCCGCTAGGTGACGCCCTCGACGCCGTTCTGGGCGGTACGGCGGCCTTGACGCTCTCCGGCTGCGTGATCCGCAGCGGCCGGACCGGCGCCGTGATCTGCCGCGAGCCTGCTGCCTGCGCGGGCAGGGTGGCGTTGACGGGACATTCCGTCGACTGGGACCGCCGTTGGCGGATCACAATCGATACGATTCCCGGCTCCGATACCTTTGTTGGCGCGATCGGAGAAGCTGGGCTCAGTGCGCTTACGGCAATGGAGGACTGGACACCGCCTGAGGATTGGGCCACCGCACCGCGTGAGGTTCGGCTGGCGACCCCGGCGCTCTGGTCGGCTGACGGGCCGCTCTTGGCCGCACCCCTTGCCCGGTTCACGGCCGAAATCGCTGAAACCTGGGGCCTCGATGTGAAAAATATCGCTGCGAATGCAGATTGATAGCCCTCAGGGCCACCTTTTGCTGAGCGGAAATTCGTTTCCGGCCCTTAACTTAACCGCGACAGGGCTTATCTAATGTTTTACAATAGTCCCCGGCTCCAACGGCGCTCATGCGTCGCGAATAAGACCACATCGGAGAGTGATCTTGGGTAACGCGAAAAACCTGGCCTTCGTGGCTATCATGCTGCTCTTGCTGCTGACGCTCTTCAGCATGTTCCAGGAAGGGGCAGGCACCGGCGCCAGTTCTCAGCGCGATTTCAGCGAATTCCTAGAAGCTGTGGATAGTAATCAGGTGGAAACCGTCGTGATCGACGGCGAGAACATCACCTACACCATGTCCGGCAGCAAGGCGCGCTATCACACGGTGCAACCGCGCGACGCGGAAATCATGGACGACCTGCGCGATGCCGGCGTGGCGATCAAGGTCGAACCGCAGGAGCGGGGCGGCCTGCTCTCCACCCTCGGCTTCTGGCTGCCGATGCTGATCGTGATCGGCATCTGGATTTTCTTCCTGAACCGGATGCAGGCGGGCGGACGTGGCGCCATGGGCTTCGGCAAGTCCAAGGCCAAGCTTTTGACCGAGCGCACCGGCAAGGTCACCTTCGACGACGTGGCCGGCATCGACGAGGCCAAGGAGGAGCTCGAGGAGATCGTCGAGTTCCTGCGCGACCCGCAGAAATATTCCCGCCTTGGCGGCAAAATCCCCAAGGGTGCATTGCTGGTGGGCCCTCCGGGCACCGGTAAGACGTTGCTGGCCCGCGCCATCGCCGGCGAAGCGGGCGTGCCTTTCTTCACCATTTCCGGCTCGGATTTCGTCGAGATGTTCGTGGGTGTCGGCGCCAGCCGGGTCCGCGACATGTTCGAACAAGCCAAGAAAAACGCGCCCTGCATCGTCTTCATCGACGAGATCGACGCGGTCGGACGCCATCGCGGCGTCGGCTATGGCGGCGGCAATGACGAGCGCGAGCAGACGCTGAACCAGCTTCTGGTCGAGATGGACGGGTTCGAGGCCAACGAGGGCGTGATCCTGATCGCCGCCACCAACCGCCCCGACGTGCTCGACCCGGCACTCCTGCGCCCCGGCCGGTTCGACCGCCAGGTCACCGTGCCGAACCCGGACATCAAGGGCCGCGAGAAGATCCTGGCGGTCCATGCCCGCAAGGTGCCGCTGGCGCCGAATGTTGACCTCAAGGTTATCGCCCGCGGCACGCCGGGCTTCTCGGGCGCGGATCTGGCCAACCTGGTCAACGAGGCCGCGCTGAAGGCCGCGCGGGCCGACAAGCGGCTTGTGACCATGGACGATTTCGAGTTCGCCAAGGACAAGGTGATGATGGGCGCCGAGCGCCGCTCGATGATCATGACCGACGAGGAGAAGGCGCTGACCGCCTATCACGAGGCGGGGCACGCGATCGTCGGCCTGAACGTGCCCCAGCACGACCCGGTCCATAAGGTGACCATCATCCCGCGCGGCCGGGCCTTGGGCGTGACCTTCTACCTGCCCGAGCGCGACCAGCTCTCGGTCACCAAGACGAAATACATCTCGATGATCGCCTCGGCGATGGGCGGGCGTGTGGCCGAGGAGCTGATCTTCGGTGACGAGCAGGTCACCTCGGGTGCGGCGTCCGATATCCAGCACGTCACTCGCATCGCCAATGCGATGGTCAGTCAGTTCGGCATGTCCGAGGTGCTCGGCACCATTGACTATGAGGGCGGGCGTGAGGACTTCATGGGCATGCGCCAACCGGGGATGAGCGCCTCGCCATCGACCCGCAAGCTGATCGACGAGGAGGTGCGCCGCATTGTCGACGAGGGCTACGAGACCGCCAAGCGGATCCTGACTGACAAGCGGGGCGATTTGGAGTCTCTGGCCAAAGGCCTCCTGGAATACGAGACCCTGACCGGGGAGGAGATCACCAAGGTGCTGGCGGGCGAAAAGCTCGACCGGTCCGAGGACGAAGGTCCGCCGCCGGCTACCGGTGAGGGCAGCCACGCAGCGATCCCGAAGGCGGGTAAACCAAAGCGCCCGGACCTCGGCGGCGAAGGTGATCTGGAGCCGCAGCCGCAGTGACTGCGAGAGAACGGGGTAGGGTGGGTTTCCAACCCACCCTCGCAACGACATCCGATAACCGTCGAATGGTGGGGTGAAACCCCACCCTACCTATCAAAAATGGCTATCAAAAATGAATCGCCCGTCCATAGGCGTCCAGCACCGCCTCGTGCATCATCTCGCTCAGCGTCGGATGCGGGAAGACCGCGTGCATCAGGTCCTCCTCGGTGGTCTCGAGCTGGCGGCCCACCACGTAGCCCTGGATCAGCTCGGTCACCTCGGCGCCGATCATATGCGCGCCTAACAGCTCGCCGGTCGTCTCGTCGAAGATCACCTTCATCATGCCTTCCGACTCGCCCAGCGCGATGGCCTTGCCGTTGCCGATGAAGGGGAACTTGCCGACCTTGACCTTTAAGCCGGCCTCCTTGGCCTTGGCCTCGGTCAGGCCGACGCTAGCGACCTGCGGGTGACAATAGGTGCAGCCGGCAATGCTCTCGGGCTTCACCGGATGCACATGGCGGCCGGCGATCAACTCGGCCACCATGACGCCCTCATGGCTAGCCTTGTGCGCCAGCCAGGGCGCACCCGCCACATCACCGATGGCAAAGAGCCCATCGATCCCGGTGCAGCAATATTCGTCCGTCACCACATGGGTGCGGTCGACCTTGACGCCCAAGCCTTCCAGCCCCAGCCCCTCGACATTGCCGACGATCCCGACGGCGGAGATCACCGTGTCGAAATCGTGTCTCTCGAGCTTGCCGCCCAACTCGATATGGGCGGTGACCTTGGTCTTCATCCGGTCGAGCTGCTTGACCATCGCTTTCGACATCAGGGTCATGCCCTGCTTCTCGAATGCTTTCTTGGCAAAGTCCGAGATCTCGGCATCCTCGACAGGCAGGATCCGGTCCATCACCTCGACCACCACGGTCTCGGAACCCAGCGTGTTGTAGAAGCTGGCGAACTCAATCCCGATCGCACCCGAGCCGATCACCAGCAGCTTTTTCGGCATATGCGGCGGCAGCAGCGCGTGCTTGTAGGTCCAGACCCGCTCGCCATCAGCCTCGAGCCCGGGCAACTCGCGCGCCCGGGCACCGGTCGCCAGGATGACGTTCTTGGTGGTCAGTTCGTCGGTTCCCTTGTCGGTCCTTACCGAGACCCGGCCCTTGTCCGGGATCGTCGCCTCGCCCATCAGCACCGTGACCTTGTTCTTCTTGAGCAAATGGCCGACGCCGGAATTCAGCTGCTTGGCGACCCCGCGCGATCGCTTGACCACCGCGTCCAGGTCGTAATCGACCTTCTCCGCCTTAAGCCCGAATTCCTTGGCCCGGTGCATCAGATGGAAAACCTCGGACGAGCGCAGCATCGCCTTGGTGGGGATGCAGCCCCAGTTGAGGCATATTCCACCCAGATGCTCGCGCTCGACAATCGCGGCCTTGAGACCCAGTTGCGCCGCGCGGATCGCCGCCACATAGCCACCGGGGCCGGCGCCAATCACCACGACATCGAAATCCTTGCTCATCGCCGATCTCCGCCAGGGAAGAATTTCAGGGAACGATTTGGGCAAGGGTAATGGGGTTGCCGCCGGGAAGGCAATGCGCCACGGGGCGCGGCAAATTCGCCGGTCAGATTTCTACGCTACGGAGGCCGGGGCGACAGCATTCCGCACGCGCCAGGCAGGCAGGCCGAACAATTATTTCAGGGGCGCCCGGGCGGATGTGCCGCCCGGGCAAGTTGGTACCCAGCGGCGCTGACCCTCAGGCCATATAGCCGCCGGCGTCACGATACTGCCGCTCGGCCTCGGTGTCGTTCCGGCCAAGCGGCCCGTTGCGGCTGGGGAACCGGCCAAAGCGGCGGATCACTTCGCGGTGCCGACGCGCATGTTCCAGGTTCTCATCACCGGTTGCCGGCAGGGTCAGCTTGATCAGCCGGACACAGCGTTCCTGGTCGGTCAACGCCTCGGAATGCATCAGCGGCAGATAGAAGAACTGCCGCTCAGGCTCGGGCGTCACCTTGTCATGGCCGCGCCGGATCGCCTGCTTGGCGACGCAAAGCGCCTTGCTGTCACTGCGGTAGGCGCTGGCGGTGCCTCGGAACATGTTCCGGGGGAACTGGTCCAGGACGATGATCAAGGCCAAGGCGCCTCGCGGCGTCAGCAGCCAATGATCGCAATCCCCGGAACTCGCCCGGGTCCACAAGCTCTCGAACCGTTCCTTGATCTGGGTGTCGAGCCCGCCATCATTCTCGTACCAGCGCTCGGGCCCGACTTCGGCCAACCAGAATTGGAGGACGTCCTCCACGTCACGTACACTCATTCTGCTACTCCTCGATCGGCACTGATCTCAAGTCAGCTTCGCTGAGAAAAGTGGCAACGCTTTGTCATGTATTTGTCAAGAAGTGCTGGAATCGGTGAATAACTTTGCCAGGGGTGTGAGGTTTTTGCCGCGGTCGGGCGCGATTAGTTTTGTTCAGCAACCAAATCCTCAGTTTCGTCCAGAACCATTTCCTGGATGTATTCGGCCGAATACTGTGTGCCCGAGACCATCGAATAGGGCGCGATCGGCGAGGTGTCCTCGACCGCCGGCGCCGGGCGCACGGTCATCCGGTAGGTCGCGTAAGCGGCGACCAGCGCCATCATCCATCCGATGAAGACCAGGAAGGCATTCGGCCCGAACGCCTCCATCAGATAGCCGACCAGGATCGGCGTGCCCGCCGCGCCGACCCCGTTCAACACGATCAGCCCGCCCGAGGCCGAGGCCATGTCCTCGTGTTCGAGGAAGTCGTTAGTATGGGCGATCAGCAGAGAATAAAGCGGGTTCGACATGCCGCCGATGATGAAGGCCGCGGCGATCAGTATCGGGAAGGACCCGCTGAAGACAAAGCCCAGCATGGCCCCCAAGGTTCCGATCGCGGTCACCCAAGCGATCAGCACCCGCCGGTCAATCCGGTCCGACGCCCAGCCGATCGGGTATTGCAGCACCAGCCCGCCCAGATAGATTGCGCCGATGAAAATTGAGATCTGGGCGGGCTTCATCCCGACCTCGGTGGCGAAGACCGGCCCCATTCCGAATTGCGCGGCGAAGATCGCACCCAGGAAGAACGTGCCGATACAGCCGAGCGGCGAGGTTTTGAATAGCGTCTTCAGCGGCATCCGCCGCGTGGTCGAGAAGACCGGTGCGGGGCTGGCCGATAGAAGCATCGGGGCGAACGAGATCGAGACCGCCACCGACATGATGATGAAGAGGTCGTATCCGCCCGGATCGGCCACGTTGATCAGGCTCTGGGCGACGATGATCCCCAGCATTTGCACGATCAGATAGGCCGATAGTGTCCGGCCCCGGTTCTCGTTGGTCGAACTGTCGTTCAGCCAGCTCTCGGCCACCACATAGACCCCGGAATAGCAGAACCCGACGATAACCCGCATGAGGGTCCAGGCGATTGGATCGACCACGGCCGCGAAGATGATAAAGGCTGCCGAGATCAGCGAGCCCAGCGCCGCGAAGACCCGCACATGCCCGACTCGGCGCAGAAGCCAGGGAGTGACCTGCGCCCCGCCCAGGAAGCCCGCGAAATAGCCCGCCATGACGAAGCCCATGGTCGTCGACTCATAGGCCTCGATCCCGCCGCGCAGGCCCAGCACCGTGCCCTGCATGCCATTGCCGAGCATCAGCAGGAACATGCCAAGCAGCAGCGCCCAGGAATTGCCGATCACTGCGAACATTGGGCCAGACTTTCGGTGCCAGACAATCGGGGCTGGGGGTGGTGGAGCGAATGTCGCCCGGAGGATGGGGTGATTGGGCAATCCGTTCCCGCCTGGAAACGTCACCTTTTGTCGCACCGGGGACCTGAGGTCCGGTTTTCAGCCCGGCAGCAGCAGCGAGCTGTCGCCATAGGAATAGAAACGGTAACGCTGCGCGATTGCATGAGCATAAAGCGCTTTCATTCTGTCGAGCCCCATCAGCGCCGAGACCAGCATGAAAAGTGTCGAGCGCGGCAGGTGGAAATTCGTCATCAGCCCGTCGATTGCGCGAAACCGATAGCCTGGCGTGATGAAGATATCGGTCTTGCCCTGCCAGGGAGCAATCCTGCCGTCTTCGTCCGCCGCGCTTTCCAACAGCCTTAGCGCCGTCGTACCAGCCGCGATCACCCGGCCGCCGGCTTCGCGGGCGGTGTTGATTGCCCGCGCGGCATCGGCCGTGATCCGGCCCCGCTCGCCATGCATGCGGTGGTTGACGATCTCCTCGGTCTTCACCGGCTGGAACGTGCCCGCGCCCACATGGAGTGTCAGGCGGGCGGAGAGGATGCCCGCGTGCTCCAGCGCCGCCATCAGGTCCGCGTCGAAATGCAGCGCCGCAGTCGGCGCGGCGACGGCGCCGGGGTGCCGCGCGAAGATCGTCTGATAATCCTCGGCATCCTGGGCATCCGCCGGGCGGCGGCTGGCAATATAGGGGGGGAGCGGCATGACGCCCGCCGCGGCAATCGCCGCATCGAGCGCCGGGCCGTCCCTGTTGAAGCGCAGGCTGACCGCGCCCTCGTCTCGCTTCGCGCCGATCTCGGCGGTCAGCCCATCCTGGAAATGCAGCCGATCGCCTTCTCGCAACCGCTTCGCGGGCCGCGCGAGGGCGTGCCAAACCGCATCGCCCTTGCGCTCGATCAGCGTGACCTCGACCTGGGCGACGCCACTGCCGTCCCGGCTTTCGCGGCGGCGCTCGCCGAAGAGCCGCGCCGGGATCACGCGCGTGTCGTTGAAGACCAGTATATCGTCCGGGTTCAGAAATCTTGGCAGATCGCGTACATGGGCGTCCTGGACTTGGGCACCCTGGGCCACCAACAAGCGTGACGCTGGCCGCGGCCGCGCGGGCCTCAGCGCGATCAGCTCCTCTGGCAGCTCGAAATCGAAATCCGAGAGTTTCATCGACCGCCCCATAGCGGGGCGGAGAGTAGGCGTCTACCTCTGCCGCGACGCTATTGTCCCGTCATCCAGATCCCATCGGGCTCAAAAGCATGGAAAGCGAACGCGAAGACCACCTCGTGGACCACGTCTTTGCCGCTTTCTGCATCGAAGACCCGCACATCACCCACCTCGCGGCCCGCGCCGATATCTCGGGTGTCGAGCGCCGAGGCCTGGCCGGCCTCCCAGCTCAGCCGATAGCCGGCTTCGGTGATCTCACCTTCCTCGGCCAGGCGCGTCAGTGGCCAGGCCCGGTTGCCGACCCGCACGACCCGGCTGACCGGATCGACCCCATTCGGGGGCATCTCGCCATTGTAGAGCATGAAGGACCCGCTGTCGTAACGCTCGTAAGGGTTCGCGCCGTATTGGCGCCAATAGCCCTGGGGCTCGGCCATCACCAGGCCTTCCGGGTTTCGGGTCTTGTAGCCCTGCCAGCTCTCCAGCCAACTGGGCAGAGGGGCCAACTTGGCGCCCAGCAATTCGCCGACGATGGCGAGGCCCTGCATTTGCTGCCACCAGCTCTCGGTCTGGCGGTCGTACATCACCATGTCGGAGAACCGCAGCATTCCCGAGACTCCGAATTCCAGCACCTGGCCGTCCAGGCGCCGGTCGAAGGTGAGGCCCGAATTGCACAAGGGGCAGAAGGTCACCGCCACCGGCACCTCGCCGACCTGGTCGTTGACGATTTCGTGCCACATCAGATAGCGCACCGGATAGGCGCGCGGGGCCTCGCCCTCGATTTCCAGCACCATGACCGGCTCGCGCGGGGCCAGGCTCTCCTTGGCCGAGACGGCGATCATCTCCGGCCCGGTGATCGCCGGAATTCCGTCCTTGGGCGGCCCGCCCGAGAATATCTCGCTGGGGTCGACGGCGATCTGAGTGAAATCGGTCTGCGGCCAGTTGCGCTTCCAGTGGTTGGGCACATTCACGGCGAAGCCTTCCTGCGCGAGTTCGCTGCCGGCAGCGGCCGAGGTTTCCTGTGCGGCGGCCGTCAGAGGCAGAAACGCCAGCACAGAAGCGAGGAAAAGACGGATCAGCATGGTGCGGCTCCCGGTTGTGGTCGGGCTCCACATGAACATAGGGCGCGGGGCGTGCCCGCGCCCAGCAATCAGGCTGCAATCTCGCGCGAAAGTGACCGGACGCGCGGCGAGGCCCGATATTCCGCTACTGATCCGCCGCGACCCGCACCCGGATCATATGGTCGGGATCGGTCACCGCGCCCGAGCCCTGGGCTCCGCGCTTGATGTTGTCCACATGCTCCATGCCCGAGATCACCCGGCCCCAGACGGTGTATTGGTTGTTCAGGAAATGGCCTTCCTCGAACATGATGAAGAACTGGCTATTGGCCGAGTTCGGGTCCTGGGAGCGCGCCATGCCCGCGACCCCGCGGTCGAAGGGCAGCGACGAGAACTCGGACGCGATATCCGGGTATTTCGAACCGCCGGTGCCGGCACGGCCGGGCTGGAAATTATCCGTCGTATCGGCGAATTCCACGTCGCCGGTCTGGGCCATGAAGCCGTCGATCACCCGGTGAAAGGCGACGCTATCGTATTCGCCCTCGCGGGTCAGCTGCTTGATGCGCTCCACATGTTTCGGCGCCACGTCGGGCAGCATTTGGATGACGACCTCGCCAGATTGCAGCTCGATCACAAGGGTATTCTCGGGGTCTTTGATTTCCACGGCCAGGGCCTCCGGGTTGGGGAGAGAGAACAGCAGGGCCGCCGCAAGGCAGATCGTTCTGAACATCCGTTGCTCCACTCGTATATTGGGAAGGGCTTGGTTAGCGGGTGCGGGGCTGGGGGTCAATTTGAACTGAATTAATTCCGCCTCCCTCGCCCCCACCTCCCCACCCGACCACCAATCATATCCATTGGTGCACAATTGGTGGTCGGGTGGGGAGGTGGGGGCGAGGGAGGCGGGCGGAAAAAACCTACTTCCCAAACCGCGCCTTCAGCGCCGCTTCCACGGCTGGTGAGACGAATTTCGAGACATCGCCGCCCAGCCGCGCGATCTCCTTGACCAACTTCGAGGCGATCGCCTGGTGCTTGGCGCCGGCCATCAGGAACGCCATTTCGATATTCTCGTTCAATGCCCGGTTCATGCCGACCATCTGGAACTCGTACTCGAAATCGGCAACCGCGCGCAGGCCGCGGATGATCACGCTGGCGCCCACTTCCTCGGCGAAATTTACCAGCAGGTTGTCGAACGGGCGCACCTCGATCTCCATGCCCGTCGCGGCGGCGATCCCGGCGCATTCCCCCTCGATCAGCGAGACCCGCTGATCAAGCTCGAACAGCGGCCCCTTGTCACGGTTGATCGCGACGCCGATGACCAGGCGGTCGACCAGCTTCGAGGCCCGGTTGATGATGTCCGTATGCCCCCGCGTCACCGGGTCGAAGGTCCCCGGGTAAAGCCCTGTGCGCACCTGCTCCTCCTCTGACGGCTGCCCCGCTATGGGGGCCGCGACAGTTCCGGGGCGACAGGCAACATGGGCGCCCGGTCCCGGTCAAGCGGAAACCGCGTCGGGCGCGCGCCGCTTAGCCGCTCAGCATGTCCGCCATGGCGGCGTTTTCCTGCTCGATTTCCTGCATCCGGGCCTTTACCACGTCGCCGATCGACAATATCCCGACCATCCGGCCGTCCTCGGCGACCGGCATGTGCCGGAACCGGCCGGCGGTCATCCGCTGCAAAACCGAATTGGCCTGCTCCGATGGCGCGCAGGTCTCGACTTCCGCGGTCATTAGCGCGCTGACCGGCATCGTCAGGCAGCCCCCGGCTTCGCGTGCCAGTGCACGGACAATATCGCGCTCGCTAAGGATGCCGGCAATGCTGTGCCCATCGGTGCTGACCACCAGGGCGCCGATTCCCTTGGCCGACAGCATGTCGGCCGCCTCGGATATCCGTGCGTCCGGCGGGATGGTCGTGACCGCGTTCGAGCCCTTTAGCCTCATGATGTGGGTGACGTGCATGGGTGCCTCCTCACTTCACTGCTTCGTGAGCACAGCGTGAGATCAACCGGGCCGCGAGTCAATCGTCCGTCACGGGCTCTCGGTGCGGATTCCGGCCTCACACCTGGAAAATCTTGGGATTTCCCGGTGTCTCAGGGCTTTAGGATCTGAGTCATCAACCCACGGCTGCCGCATGTCGCACAGCATCGTTGGCAGGCTTCATGGCCCTCGAAGCCCGCCCCCCAGAAGGTGCTGGTATCGCGCCGTGCCCAGGCGCCGAAGCAGATCCGCTCGCCTGGCTCGCACTCGATTCGGAACCGCTGGGTCTTGCCGCCCTTGAGCCGGAAGGCGCGCCCGCCCCCGGGCCATGTCTTGTTGCGGTCCTGGGAATAGAGTTCGACGCTGACCGTGTCGCGGTGCTCGCTCTTGAACTTCCAAACCATTTCCGCCGCGTGCCCCTGGCCCCCCGGCAGCCAGAGGCAGAGCGCCAGCATGGCACCGAACAATGCAGGGATCGTCCTTGACCGCCGCATTGGCCTCTCCTTCATGATCGAATCTCGCCCTCCGGAATAATCCGGCAGCACTGTAACGGGCAAGAGCGGCCATCCCGGCGCGAACAAAAGAGACCGATGTGTGGATTCTTGATCCCATGCACCCGGTCTATTGTTGCGCAGGTCTCTGGCGCAGGTGGTCCCAGTTGCTGTATCGAGGGTCAGGTGCGACCGAACGGTCCTATTTCACAGCCCCCAGGAGCCCCCAATGGCCCATGACACTCAGCCGCTGAGCAATGCCCAGACCCGCGATATCGAGGCGTTGCTGCACCCCTACACGAACGCCATCACCCACCGTCAGGTGGGCGCCCATCTAATCGAATCGGGCGAGGGCGTCTATGTGCGTGACGACCAGGGACGGCGCTTCATCGAGGGCATGGCCGGGCTCTGGTGCTGCGGTCTCGGCTTCGGCGACCAGGAATTGATCGAGGCCGCGCGCGAGCAGCTTGGGCGCCTGCCCTATTACCACCTCTTCGGCGGCCGCACCCACGAGCCCGCGATCGAGCTGGCCGAGAAGATCAAGGAGCTCTACCCGATCCCCATGGCCCGGGTGTTCTACGGCAGCTCGGGGTCCGAGGCGAACGAGACCCAGATCAAGCTGATCTGGTATATGAACAATGGCCTCGGCCGGCCCGAGAAGAAGAAGATCATCGCGCGGAAGAAGGGTTATCACGGGGTGACGCTGGTCTCGGGCTCGATGACCGGGCTGCCGATGGCGCACAACTCGTTCAACCTGCCCTTCGACTTCGTCAAGCACGTCACTTGCCCGCATTACTGGCGCGAGGGGCGCCCAGGCGAGGCCGAAGCCGAGTTTGTCGCGCGCCTGGCCCAGGAACTCGACGACCTGATCGTGGCCGAGGGCCCCGAGACGGTGGCGGCCTATATCGCTGAACCGGTCATGGGCGCGGGCGGGGTCATCGTCCCGGCCGCGGGCTATTTCGAAGCCATTGCGCCAGTCCTGCAAAAGCACGACGTGCTGTTTGTCGACGACGAGGTGATCTGCGGCTTCGGGCGCACGGGCAATTGGTTTGGTGCCGAGACCTTCAAGATGCAGGCGACCAGCGCCTCGATGGCCAAGCAGCTGACCGGCGGCTATGTACCGCTGAGCGCCGTGGCGCTGAACGCCGAGATGGCGGACGCGATCGAGGCCGAGACCGGCCGCCACCCGGTCTTCGGGCACGGGTTTACCTATGGAGGCCACCCCTTGGGCTGCGCCGTGGGCGTGAAGGCGCTGGAGATCTACCAGCGCCGCGACATGGTCGGCCATGTGCGGAAAGTTGCGCCACTCTTCCAGGAAAAGCTGCGCTCCTTTGGCGATCACCCGCTGGTCGGCGAGGCCCGCGGCGCGGGCCTGATGGGCGCGCTGGAGCTCTCGCCCGACCGCGAGTCGGCGGCGATGTTCGCTCAGCCCGGCAAGGTGGGCGCCAAGCTCCAGGCCGAGCTTCTGAACCACGGCATCATTGCGCGCGCCATGGGCGATGCCCTAGGGCTCTGCCCGCCGATGATCATCACCGAGGCCGAGATCGAGGAACTGTTCGCGCCCTTCGAGGCGTGCCTGGACGCGGCCTATGCCTGGGCCAAGGCGGAGGGGCATTTGGGTGAGCACGCCTAAAGGAGGGCCGGGAAGCTCCTCGCGTGTTTTTCTCGGCGTCCTCCTTGGCGCGAACGTTCCCGGGTTAATCCTCTTTTTGCCAGAGTTGATTCTTGGGGATAATTCCACCTTAGTGCCGTTTGCGTTAATTTTCTTAATTTTGCCGATCTTTTTTATTTCCCTTCTCGTGACGATACTTTTCTTAATGCCGTTATATCTTTTTCTTTCCCGAAGATTGGCGAGATTATATTGGAGTCAATCACTGTTGATTGGCGGCGCGATGCTGAGCCAATTCTACATTGGCCTTACAATTCCAACTGCCCTGCGATGCCGAGACGGTTCAACGTTTATCTCGAATGGCGAAACGCTTTGCGATGACGGGAGCCTGACAGTTGGGTTTGCCCTAAATCATGGAATTATTCTTTTGGGCGCATTCGTCCTCGGTGCGATGTCGGGATTGGTCGGCTGGCTGCTCGCCTTCGGACCGCGTAAGATCGTGACCATGTCAATGCCTGAGCGACAGGACGATGGTCGATCTAGTCAGTAACAACGGCTCCTGCCATTGCGGCGCCGCTACGGTCGTCTTCACCGTCACGCGCCCCCTCGCCGACCTCCCGCTCGGCCGTTGCGACTGTTCTTTCTGCCGCCGGCATGGGGCGCGGACCATGGCGGATCCGGAGGGGCATCTGGTGATCTGGGTGCCCAAGGACGGGCTGACCCGCTACCGCTTCGGGCTCAAGATCACCGATTTCCTGCTCTGCGCCACTTGTGGCGTCTATGTCGCGCCGGTGATCGAGCACGCGGGCCAGCATTACGCCAGCCTCAACGTCAACATGCTGGACGTCCGTGACGATCTGGACCCCGCGCCGCCCTTGGCCTCCTATTCGGGCGAGACGGCGGAGGCCCGCATCGCCCGGCGGCTCAAGCGGTGGATGAAGACGACGATCGAGACGGTATGACCCAGACCGCCGTCTATGCACCGGCCCCGAACCCCTTGCGCGGGATCGGGCTCAAGGTCGCCTCTGTCGCCGTCTTCATGGCGATGTCCACCTGCATCAAGACCGTGGGCCTGGCGGTGCCCACCGGCGAGGTGGTTTTCTTCCGCTCGTTCTTCGCCATTCCGGTGATCCTGGCATGGCTCTGGTGGACCGGCGATCTGGCCCATGGGCTCGAGACCAGGAACCCGATGGGTCATCTTTGGCGGGGTCTCGTCGGCGGCACCGCCATGGCGCTCAGCTTCACGGCGCTGGGGCTTTTGCCGCTGCCCGAGGTGACCGCCATCGGCTATGCGGCGCCGCTTCTGGTCACCATCTTCGCAGCGATGTTCCTGGGCGAGACCGTGCGCATTTATCGCCTGGGCGCGGTGATCCTGGGGCTCGTCGGTGTCCTTGTGGTGCTCCATCCGCGCATGAGCGTGCTCTCGGTCGCGGGCGCCACCAAGCTCGAGACGCTGGGCGCCATGGCCATGCTGATGGCCGCCGTCTTCATGGCCCTGGCCGTGGTGTTCGTGAGGAAGCTGGTCCAGACCGAGAAGACCGCCGCCATCGTCTTCTACTTCTCGCTGACCTGCACGCTCCTGTCGCTTCTCACCATCCCCTTCGGATGGGTGGTCCCAAGCGCCAGCGACGCGGCGCTTCTGATCCTGGCCGGCCTCTTGGGCGGCTTTGCGCAGATCCTGCTGACCACCAGCTACCGCTTTGCCGAGACCGCGGTGATCGCGCCCTTCGAATACACCTCGATGCTCTTGGCCTTGGCCGTCGGCTGGTTTGTCTTCGCAGAGGCCCCAACGGGCCCGATGCTGATCGGCGCCGCCCTGGTCATGGCGGCGGGGCTCTTCATCATCTGGCGCGAGCGGCAGCTGGGCCTCGAGCGCGGCAAGGCCCGGCGCATCGTGACGCCACAGGGGTAGGGCGTCCCAACGCCCCGGACTTGATCCGGGGCCTCACTCCAATGAGCGCGGTCAGTCTAGGTCCTGGGTCAAGCCCGGGACATCGACTGTGTCTTGACCCGCGCCTGCCCGTGCCCCACTCCTCGCCACATGCTCATCTACAAGATCCTGACCGCAGGCCAATGGGCCGACCTGAAACGCGAGGGCGAAATCCCCGGCGCTCCGGTCGACATCGCCGACGGCTTCGTCCATTTCTCGACCGTCGCACAGCTGGCCGAGACCACGGCGAAGCATTTCGCCGGCCAGGACGGGCTGATGCTGCTGGCGGTCGAGGCCGACGCCCTTGGCCCCGTCCTGAAATGGGAACCTTCGCGTGGCGGCGCCTTTTTTCCGCATCTCTACGGGCCATTGCGAATGTCCGACGTGCTCTGGGCCAAGCCGCTGCCCCTCGCCGGTGGCACCCATGCCTTCCCCGAGGGCGTGACATGCACCTGATCGAGCGGGCCGGGCTCCGGGCACTACATTGCCTCGACCCGGAACGGGCGCACGGGCTGGCGTTGAGCGCCCTGAAGGCGGGCTTCGGCCCGAGAGGCGGCCCGGTCACCTCGCCCCGGCTCGCGATCCGTATCGCTGGGCTGAACTTGCCGAACCCCATCGGCATTGCCGCGGGCTTCGATAAGAACGCCGAGGTGATCCGCCCGGCCCTCGCCGCAGGCCCCGGTTTCGTCGAGATCGGCGCCGTCACCCCGCGCCCGCAGCCGGGCAACCCCCGCCCGCGTCTCTTCCGCCTTCCGGAAGACCGCGCCGCGATCAACCGCTTCGGCTTCAACAATGATGGCATGGCGGCGGTCGCGCCGCGCCTTGCCGCAGCCCGTCGGGTGGGGCGCGGGGCAGGGGTGATGGGCGTCAATCTGGGCGCCAACAAAGAGAGCGAGGACAAGGCCCAGGACTACGTGACCGTGCTGACCGCGCTTTGGGATCATGCGGATTTCTTCACCGTCAACGTCTCCTCGCCCAACACCGAACGCCTGCGGGACCTACAGGGCCGGGCGGCGCTGGACGCGCTCCTGACTCGGGTGATGGCAGCAAAGGCAGACCTCGGCGGCGCCAAGCCAGTCTTCCTCAAGATCGCCCCAGACCTGGCCGAAGCCGAGATCGCGGATATCGCGGAGTTGGCGCTGACCCACCGCGTGGACGCCGTGATCGCCACCAATACGACCCTGGCGCGCGATGGGCTGGCCAGCCGCCATCGGGACCAGGCGGGTGGCCTGAGCGGTGAACCGCTTTTCGAGCGATCGACTGCCGTGCTGCGCCAGCTCTACCGCCGAACCGAGGGTAAGCTGCCCCTGATCGGCGTCGGTGGCGTCGGTTCGGTCGAGCAGGCGATTGCCAAGATCCGCGCCGGCGCCAGCGCCGTGCAGCTCTACACCGCAATGATCTACCGGGGGATCAGCCTGCCCGGGCGGATCGCGCGCGGGCTCGACGCGATAATGGTGCGTGACGGAATTTTCCATATATCCGAGATGGTTGGGTTGGATATTTGATGTCGGAGTCTCGGTAGGGTGAGGGTTTCACCTCACCCTTCTGTGCGCCCGATGGTGGGGTAAAACCCCACCCTATGCCGGGATGCGCGCCTCGATCCTGGGATAGACCACCGCCAGGGTTCCGGCCCGCAGCAGCATCCAAACCCACAGCGCCGCCCATAGCCCATGGTTCCCCCAAGCCTCGGTCCACCACCATCCCAGCGGCACGAAGATCGCGGTCGAGATCACCATGGCGTTGCGCATCCGCGCACCCTCGGTCGCGCCGATGAAGATGCCGTCAAACTGGAACGCCAGCACCGAGACCAGCGGCACCATCCCGGCCCACAGCGCATGGGCCAGCGCCACGTCGCGTACCGCCTCAACATTGGTGAAAAGCCGGATAATAGGCCCCGCCAGCCCGGTCAGGATCAGCGCCAGCACCGCCGCCAGCGCCAGCGAGCAAAGCGAGCTGACCACCACCGCGCGCCTCAGCCGCCCTCGGCTGCCCGCCCCCAGCGCCTGGCCGACCAACGCCTCCGCCGCCAAGGCGAACCCGTCGAGCGCGTGGGATGAGAGGGCGAAGAACTGCAACAGGATCCCGTTCGCCGCCAGCACTAGGTCGCCCTGCACCGAGCTTAGCCGGGTCAACCAGGCGAACCCGCCCGCCAGCATCAGCGTCCGGATCATGATGTCGCGGTTCAAGGCCATCACCTGGCGCAGCTCGGCCGGGTTTAGGATGCGGCCCCAATCGAACCGCCAGGCATCCTGTCCGATCTCGGCGCGCCGTCCCTGGACGCGCCAGAGGCCGACCGCACTGCCGGTGAAGGCTGCGATCACGGTCCCCAGCGCGACCCCCGCGACGCCCCAGCCCAGAGCCAGCACGAAGATCAGGTTGAGCGTGATGTTCACGATCGAGACAACCACCTGCATCTCGAACAGCCGCCTTGTCTGCCCCTGGCCCGCGAACCAGCCCATCAGCGCATAGTTCATCAGCTCGGCCGGTGCGCCCCAAAGCCGGATGTCGATATAGGTGCCTGCCAGCGCGACCGCCTGATCGCTGCCCTCGAACAGCCCCAGCGCCCCGGCCCTGACCGGCAGTTTGGCGAGGATCAATGCCGCCGCGATTGCCAGCGCGATGACGCCCGCGCGCGCAAGCGTGTTCATCACGCGGCGCGTGTCGCCCGCCCCCAGCGCCTGCGCGGTCAGGCCCGAGACGCCCATCTGCAGAAAATTGAAGATGGCGAAGACGAAATGGATGACCGCGGCGCCCAAGGCCACAGCGGCCAGGTAACTCGCCTGTCCCAGGTTTCCGATGATCGCCGTGTCGATCGCGCCCTGCAACGGCACCAGCGCGTTCGACAGCACCACGGGCAGCGCGATCGCCGCGACGCGGGCATAGGTGATGTCGCCCGTCATGGATCGTTGCTGCGCGGTCATGGAAAGACGTCCGGAGGATGGCCAGCGAGAGCTTTGGCCATCAGGTTAAAGCGCCGGTTCCCACATGGCCATCCCCAGGCGTTCCCGTTGCCCAGGCGCCACAACCTGGCGTGGTTGGATGAGTTGAAAATTTACTTTCTTCTGCGATTCAGGCATAAGGCAGATGGGCATTTCGCCCTTGCTGCTTCACCAAATCTCTCGGGGAATACAAATGCTTGCAAAGATATCTTCGCACACCCGCATTGCGGGTGCCGTCCTGCTGCCGGTACTTCTTTCGGCCTGCGCGTCTTCGGATGTCACCGGTGTCACGACTGCCTCGCAAGACGCCGTGCGCTCGATCCGCGTCTCCGAGGTCAGCGTCACCATGCAGACACCGAAACCCAACCCGCTGCTGGAAGCCAATATGAAAAGCGCGCTCGAGGCGGCGATGGGAAAATGCGCTACCGGCACAGTCGATCATCGCCTCGCCATCACAATCACCGACTTCGAGGAGCAGGATGTCGCCAAGGCGATCCTGGTGGGCGACGAGATCGAACTCGAGGGCCGGGCCAAGTTCGCCAATGCCGCGGACGAGACCGTGACCGGCGAGTATTTCGTCGAAAACAGCTTCTTCTGGGGCGGCTTCGTCGGCGCGGCGATGATGTCGGATGCCGAGAAGCAACTGAGCGAGGATTTCGCCGCCAATCTCTGCGAGGAGGTCTTCGGCGTCGACCTCAAGCAGCAGGGCTAACCCTCGCCCGGCATCAAGAAATTGCCGCGCAGCATGGCGATCGGCCGAGCGCGGCTTTCCTGCCAGGCTTCCACATGAACGTGGGCGACCCGGCGGCCGGCTTTCTGGACCGTCGCCCGCGCGAAGGTCTCGCGTGGGCGGCCCGAGCGTAGATAGTCGATGGTGATGTCGATCGTCTTCGGGAAAGGCGGAAAGCGGCCCGCGCCGATCGCCGCCGCGTCGTCCCCGCCCGCCCGCATCACCTCCAGGACCCGGTCCCAGGCCAGCTGCATCACGCCGGTGATCTCGAGGAACGAGCCGGTGACGCCGCCATGGATCGCGGGCAGCAGCGGATTTCCGATCAGGCCCTCGCGAAACGGCAGGCGCGCGGTCAACTCGTCGCCCAGGCGGTCGAAGCGTACGCCCAGATGCCGGTTATAGGGCACGCAACCGGTCAGTGCCGTCAGCACCGCGTCCCGCTCGGCTTGGCGGTCGCCGTCGGCCCCCGTCATCTCATGTCCCCTTCGCGGTGCGTTCCAGCATGAATGCGCCCTGGGCCGTGGCGACGGGATCGGCCTCGGTTTCCGCGTGATAGGCGATCGCCCGCGCAAACCCCACCGACCGGGTCAACCGATAGCACTCGGCCCGCGCATAGACGGTCTCTCCGACGGTGGCGGGCCGCATGTAGTCGATCCTGAGATCCAGCGTCGCGACACCGGCGATCGGCGCCCCCGTGGTCATGACCGACCAGCCGCAGGCCGTGTCCAACAGCGCCGTAATGACGCCGCCGTGCAGAACGCCGGAGTCTGGCTCACCCACCAAGGCGGCGTCATAAGGTACCGAAAGGACGGCGACCGAAGCCTCGGCGCGATGCAACCGCATCCCAATCTCGCGGCTGAACGGCAACGCCTCGATCAGGGTGCCGTCCGGGTCCGTTTCTGAGGCCAATCCCATAAGCCGGTCCGGCGGATTTGCTGCGCCGGGTCGTTGATCGTCTGTGCTCATGCGCGACTCCTAGCCGCCCGGGCGCGGCCATCACAATGCCGTTTTTGATTGACGTAAACGTAAGGTAGCTTATGTTTCCCGCCGATTTTCGATTTACAGAGGAAAACGGACCGACCTGATGACTGCCATGACCTTCACCATTGGCGAAATGTGTGCCGAATTCGGCGTCACTCCCAGGACCCTTAGGTTCTATGAATATAAAGAGCTTCTTGCCCCGATCCGCGAGGGCCAGAAGCGCCTCTTTACCCAGCGCGATTGCGCCCGGTTGAAACTGATTCTGCGCGGCAAGCGATTCGGCTTCACGCTCGACGAAATCAAGGATCTGCTCGATCTCTACGAGGTCGATCCCACCATGCTGACCCAGATTGCCGCGACCATGGAGGTGGCCAGACGCCACCATGCCGAAATGATCTCGCGGCGCGACGAGCTGAACGCTGCCATTGCCGATCTGGAGGGCTATATGGCCGAGGGCAAGCGGATACTCGCCGCGCGACCGAAAACCGAAGCCGCGGCCTGAGAGCGCAAATGCCCGACTACACGCCCCCCTTGCGCGACTACAACTTCATCCTGCACGAAGCACTGAAGATCCACGACGAGACCCAGATCGGCGGCTATGACGAACTGACCCCCGACTTCACCGGCGCCGTCTTCGAGGAGGCGGGCAAGATCGCATCAGAGGTGCTCGCGCCCCTGAACGCGATTGGCGATCTGGAGGGATGCACGCTGGAGAACGGGGTCGTGCGCACGCCCAAGGGCTTCGCCGAGGCGTTCAACTTGTTGCGCGAGGGCGGCTGGCCCAGCCTGGAATGCGATCCGGACTATGGCGGCCAGGGGATGCCGGCGCTGATGAATGTCTGCGTCGGTACCATGCAATCGGCGGCCAATATGGCCTTCATGATGTATTCAGGCCTGACCCACGGGGCCTATTCGGCGCTCCACCGCCACGGCACCGAGGATCAGAAGGCGACCTATCTGCCGAAGCTGGTCTCGGGCGAGTGGACCGGCACCATGAACCTGACCGAGCCCCATTGCGGCACCGATCTGGGGCTGTTGCGCACCAAGGCCCAGCCGCAGGGCGATGGCTCCTACAAGATCGCCGGCTCGAAGATCTTCATCTCTTCAGGCGAGCATGACCTGACCGAGAACATCATCCATCTGGTGCTGGCCCGGATCGAGGGCGCGCCCCAGGGCGTCAAGGGCATCTCGCTTTTCGTTGTGCCGAAGTTCCTGGTGAACGAGGACGGCTCGCTGGGCGCGCGCAACGGGGTCCAGTGCTCGAAGATCGAGCACAAGATGGGCATCCACGGCAATGCCACCTGCTCGATGGACTACGACAACGCCACCGGCTGGCTGGTGGGCGAGGAGCATAAAGGCCTGAAGGCCATGTTCACGATGATGAACGAGGCCCGGCTTCTGGTGGGGATGCAGGGCTTGGCCGTCGCCTCAGGGGCCTATCAGGCGGCGTCGGACTATGCGCGCGAGCGGTTGCAGGGCCGCGCGGTGACGGGCACCGAGAATCCGGACGGCCCGGCCGACCCGCTGATCGTCCACGCCGATGTGCGCCGACTGCTGCTCGACCAGAAAAGCTTCGTCGATGGCGGGCGCGGCATGCTCTGCTGGGTCGCCATGCTGCTCGATGCCGAGCATCGGCACGAGGATCCGGCGATGCGCGAGAAGGCAACCGACATGGTCGCGCTCTTGACCCCGGTGGTGAAGGGCTTCCTGACCGAGGAAGGCTACCGGCTGGCGGGCCAGGCCCAACAGGTCTTCGGCGGCCACGGCTATATCGAGGACACCGGCATGTCGCAATTCGTCCGCGACGTCCGGATCACCATGATCTACGAGGGCGCCACCGGCGTGCAGGCGCTGGACCTGGTGGGCCGCAAGCTGCCCCAGAAGATGGGCCAGCCGATCATGACCTTCTTCGAATACGTCAAGGGCTACATCAAGGCGAACGAGGACGACCTGACGCTTGCCAAGCATTTCCTCGAACCCTTGAAGAAGGCGTCGAAGGACCTGCAGGCAGCGGCGATGTTCTTCATGCAGGCGGGAATGAAGAACCCGAACGCGGCGCTGGCGGGCTCGGTGGACTTCCTGCATCTCTTCGGCCTGGTCTGCATGGGGCTGAGCTGGACCAAGATGGCCAAGGCGGCCTCGGTCGCGCTGAGGGAGGGCGAGGGCGATGCTGCCTATTACGAGGCCAAGCTGGCGACCGGGCGCTACTATATGAGCCGGGTCTTGCCCGAAACCGGATTGCGCTTGGCCCGCATCGAAACCGGCGCCGAGCCTGTCATGGACCTGCCGGCGGAGGCGTTCTAGGCAAGATGCCGGAGTGCCCCGGGCTTGACCCGGGGTCTCGCAATCTCCGATGACCATCAAGGCCCCGGCTCGTCGGCCGGGGATTGGGAAATTGGGATGCCCCGTGATGCCCAAAGCCAAACGCCTGGCCTTGCCGAAACGCTTCAATGCCGCTCTGACCGAGGCCGCCTATGCCCGGTTGCGGGCGCTCAACGACGAATACGGGCTGGGCAATAACTACCTTTTGACTGTGCTACTGGAACGCCTCGATGATATCGCCGACAGGCAAGCACTTGACGCGGCTTTCCAGAGCTTCATCTCGGAATACGGTGCGCCCCAGCCCGGCGCCAAAACGAAAAAGAGGGACGATCCATGACCGAATACCGCCTGCACTGCTTCGCTCAATCCGGGAATGCCTATAAAGCCGCACTGATGCTGGAGCTTTGCGGCGCCGATTGGGAACCGGTCTTCGTCGACTTCTTCAATGGCGCCGGGCGGACGCCGGAATTCCAGGCGCTGAATGAGATGGGCGAGGTGCCGGTGCTTGAACACGGGTCTACCCAACTGACCCAGACCGGCGTCATCCTGGACTACCTTGCGGAGAAACTGGGTAAATTCGGCCCGACGGACGAGGCTCAGCGCCGCGAAATCCTGCGCTGGATCCTGTGGGACAATCACAAGCTGACCGCGTACCACGCCACCTGGCGGTTCATGGCGAATTTCCTGCCCGCCGATAAGCGCAATGCCGATGTGATCGGCTTTCTGGAAGGCCGCGCCCGCGCCGCGCTGGGCGTGCTCGACAAGCACCTGGCAGGCCGCGATTGGATCGTCGGCGACGCCATGACCATCGCCGACCTCTCCTGCGCGGGCTATATGTTCTTCGACGGCGAATATCCCGAGGACTGGATGACCGCGACGCCCAATGTCGATGCCTGGCGCAACCGCATCAAGGCTCTGCCGGGTTGGCAACACCCCTATGACCTGATGCCGGGACACCTGATCCCGGGGCGGTGAGGAAAACATGACCGACGCCTATATCTACGACGCCGTGCGCACGCCCCGGGGGCGGGGCAAGAAGGACGGGTCCTTGCACGAGGTGACCTCGCTGGCGCTCTCGGCGCGCACGCTCAATGCGCTCCGCGACCGGACTAACCTGGACACGGCCCAGGTCGAGGACGTGATCTGGGGCTGCGTGACGGCGGTCGGCGAGCAGGGGGGCGAGATCGCCCGCTCGGCGGTGCTCTATGCGGGCTGGGACGAACGCGCGCCAGGGTTGCATATCAACCGGTTCTGCGCCTCGGGGCTCGAATCCGTGAACCTGGCCGCCAACCAGATCAGGGGCGGGGCGGGCGATCTCTATGTCGCCGGCGGGGTCGAGATGATGAGCCGGGTGCCCATGGGCTCGGACGGGTTCGCCATCGCGGTCGATCCCTATCTGGCGATGAAGACCTATTTCGTGCCCCAGGGCATCTCGGCCGACATCATCGCCACCGAATACGGGTTCAGCCGCGACGATGTGGACGCCTATGCGGTGGAATCGCAGCGCCGTGCGGCCGAGGCCTGGCAGGACAAGCGCTTCGCCAGATCGGTCGTGCCCGTTAAGGACCAGAACGGCATTCCGATCCTGGACCGCGACGAATACATGCGCCCCGGCACCGACATGCAGGCGCTGGGTGCGCTCGATCCCAGCTTCAAGAAGATCGGCGAGGGGATGCCGGGCTTCGACAAGGTGGCGATCCTGAAATACCCGCATCTGGAGCGGATCAACCATGTCCACCACGCGGGCAATTCCAGCGGCATCGTCGACGGCGCCGCCGCCGTGCTGGTCGGCTCGAAGGAGGCCGGCGAGCGCCTGGGGCTGAAGCCCCGCGCGCGCATCCGCGCCACCGCCAAGATCGGCACTGACCCCACGATCATGCTGACCGGCCCGGTCCCCGCGACCCGGAAGGTGCTGGAGACGGCGGGCATGGAGGCCGGCGATATCGACCTCTTCGAGGTCAACGAGGCCTTCGCCAGCGTCGTCCTGATGTTCCTCGCTGAATTCGGCGCCGACCCTGCGAAGGTGAACCCCAATGGCGGCGCCATCGCCATGGGCCACCCCTTGGGCGCCACCGGAGCCATGATCCTGGGCACCGCGCTGGACGAGCTGGAGCGTTCCGGAAAGGAAACCGCGCTGGTGACGCTCTGCGTCGCCTCGGGCATGGGTGCCGCGACGGTGATCGAGCGGGTTTAGGCGGCAGGGCTGGCCCGCCCCACACCCCGGCCCCGATCCGGGGCCACGGCGGTATTCAAGACCTTCGCCCACACGGGATCGGCTGATCTGCGGAAGAACCCCGGCACTCACGCCGTCCGCACGGGTGAGCAGCCCAAACCGGTTGGTCAAGTGTGACTGTCAATTCTTGGCGGGCCTTCGTAGCGGCCGGTTCGGTGGAAATTGCCAATCAGCCAAATGGCTCGACACGGCCTCTTCGATCCAAGCTGAGCGCAGCCCTTCCAACTGGCGTGTCTCCGATGCCGGTCTCACCGGATTGCATTGATTCAATCTGCCAGCGGCGATTGGCCTCGATCAGAACCGGGCCGGTCGGCGTCAGCCCAACGTCCCAGCCCAGCGTCGGCAATTGGGGAAGCGCGCGGGCGGCTTTCGCGACGAGCGCGCGCAACTGGTCCCAGAACGGAATCTTTAAGCCGACGAACGGGGCATCGGTTTCGGGGTGACGCAAATAGACGCCCGGGCCGAAGCGTGCCTTCTGCCGGGCGCGCCCGACCAATTGCCCCGTCTCGATATCTACCTGAATGAGCAGCCCGCCTTGTCCCCCATTGTCTACGACCGCATCTCCCGTGCCGATTTTCAGAATAGCGCCGCTGCTGATGCACCGGTCGCCGATGAGAAGCGTGTCGATGCGGATTCCATTAATCGTCTCGGGATTGAGCGAGGCGAGAGTTTCGTGCTGTTCCAGAACCGGTTGGACGATGAAGCCGGTGCGGTCAACGAAGAGGCGGTCGCGATTTGCTCCCGCAGGAAGAATGAACGCCTCGGCGCCAAACGAGCCGCCGATCAGTTTAACAAAGACCGGCGCATTGTGCGCATCAATTATATGCCGCGCGGCGCTCTCGTCGATTACCTGGTCGTCCGCATTGCGAATCTCGCCAGAATCCAAGATCCGGAAGAGCTCATGGATCACCGGGAACCCTTGCGCCGCGAGTGTCCTCCGGAACTGAAACTTATCATCGGCAATCTCATTTGCGTTCGGATCGTTGAGCTCGTTCTGCAAGTTTTTCAGCAGTGCGGACGGCATGAATGACATGACGTCACTTGGCGCGCATCTTCGATAGAGCATGTTGGCGAGGTACTGGGTCGGAAGCCGTCCGTACTTCCGATATAGCCTCCACATCTCGCGCGCTTGAACAAGCACCGGCTTCCGGTCCGGCATCTTGAAATACGGGAGGATGTGATTTTTCAACTTGTTCTTGATCGCGCCCACAGGCATTCACCCGTCATGTAGCGGTCTCAGACGACGCGGTGAGGCGAAGAATCGCCAATCATCGATGTGGACAAACTTGAAAAGACCTATCGATTCTCAAAATACATCACGCTTCGATACAATTTCGTCACGCAGCGTCGATTAGGTTGAGATATCACTAAGAAATTACAGCTATTCAACTCGTCAATCCAGTCGAAAAGCTTTTGCCCATTCGGAAAGGTCCTGGGACATCGTGCAAAGAAAAGGGCCGCCCCTTGGGGCGGCCCTCGATTTTCTCAAGCGCTGGGCGCGCTGATTACATCATGCCGCCCATGCCGCCCATGTCGGGCATACCGGCTGCAGGCGCTGGCCTCGGCTCGGGCTTCTCGGCCACCATTGCCTCGGTGGTGATAAGCAAGCCGGCGACCGACGCAGCATCCTCCAGCGCAATGCGCACCACCTTGGCCGGGTCGATGATGCCGGCCTTGATCAGGTCGCCATATTCCTCGTCCTGGGCGTCGAAACCGAAATGCGCGTCCGAGGATTCCATCACCTTGCCGGCAACCACGGCGCCGTCGACGCCGGCATTCTCGGCGATCTGGCGCAGCGGCACCTGGATGGCGCGGCGCACGATGGTGATACCCGCATTCTGGTCCGGGTTGTCGCCGGTCATGCCATCGAGCACCTTCGCGGCGTGCAGCAGCGCCGCGCCGCCACCGACGACGATACCCTCCTGCACCGCGGCCCGGGTCGCGTTGAGCGCGTCATCGACACGGTCCTTGCGCTCCTTGACCTCGATCTCGGTCGCACCGCCAACGCGGATCACCGCAACACCGCCGGCCAGCTTGGCCAGACGCTCCTGCAGCTTCTCGCGGTCGTAGTCCGAGGTGGTCTCCTCGACCTGCTGGCGGATCTGGGTCACGCGGGCATCGATCTCGCCCTTGTCCCCCGCACCGTCGATCACCGTCGTGTCGTCCTTGGTGATGCGGACCTTCTTGGCCGAGCCGAGCATGTCCATGCCGACATTCTCGAGCTTCATGCCCAGGTCTTCCGAGATCACCTGGCC
>JAOTXT010000014.1 GCA_029862205.1 Paracoccaceae bacterium | reverse complement strand
CCAGCGAGGTCGCCAGACCGAACAAGGTCGCGAAGACCGCGATGGTGTCGATGATGTGTCCCGGCCAGCCCCAGACCTTATCGCCGAAGATCGGGTAGAGGATCGAGCGCACAGTCAGCGGCAGGCCCTTGTTGTAGGTAAAGATCGCCAGCGACAGCGCCACGATGGCATAGATTGCCCATGGATGCAGACCCCAATGGAAGATCGTCGCCGCCATGCCCAGACGGCGCGCGCCATCCTGGTCGCCCGCTGCACCGCTCAACGGCGCCCAGCTATCGGGACCACCGGCCCCCTCGGCCACCGAAGACGAATAGTGCGAGATCGGTTCGCTGACGCCGAAAAACATCAGGCCGATCCCCATGCCGGCAGCGAACAGCATCGCGAACCAGCCCGTATAAGAATAGTCCGGCGTCGCGTCGCGGCCACCGATGCGGACCCGGCCATAAGGCGAGACGATCAGGAACAGGCACAAGAGCACGAAGATGTTCGCCGCGCCGATGAAGAACCAGTCCAGCGTCTCGGTTAGCCAGACCCGCAGATTGCCATAGAGCGGGCCAACGCTGTCCTGAAACGCCAGCGTTACCAGGACGAAGGCGATAATTGTCAAACCCGATATGGCGAAGACCGGATTGTGGATATCCAGCCCGAATGGTCCGAGTTTGGGCTGAATGTTGTCCTGACCGATCTCATAGTCGGTCTCGATCAGGCTTGCCGGGCCATCAGGCGCAGGCATCGCCTGGCTTTCTTTATCGTCAGTCATGACATTTTCCCTGTGTTTTCTCGTTTGGCGGTAGTCTCGCAAGACTGACCGCGCCCTACCGGACCACGAAGACCGAGGCGTCGGAATGCGATGCGATCTTGCCGCCGTTTGACGGCCACACGTAGTCAACGATGTCCGGGATATGCGAGGCCATCACCACAAGATCGGCGCCGGTTTCCTCGACCGCGCTGAGCAGCGTGTCGTCGAGGTCAGTCGTTGGATCGTGGCTGGCATAGGCTTTGGTCGTTGCTTCGAGACCACGAGCCGCCGCTTGCTCGGCACCAAACGCTTCGAGCTTTTGCGCGAATTCGGACGGATTGTGGGCGAGCGGGCCCGGTGTGTTCGGCGCTACACCCACATAGCAAACAGGGATGCCATAGTGCCTCGAGAGGTCGGCCGCGGTCGCCAGGGCCTTTTCCAGGCGCTCAACATGGGCGAGATCGACCGGGATCATGATCTTCTTGTACACAAGCCCCTCCTTTCCTTGTCTGTTGACCGGGAAGGCGAATAGGGCCGATACATCGGTCGCCAGCGTGGCTTGCACGACGCTCGGAGCTATTGCCAGAGTAGCGGCGCGCGTGCCGCACTCATTCTTCCCTGTCAGTTTCATTTGTTTTCTTTTCACAACGCATGTTACTGGGTTGGATCACATGTCCGATTGCGACTCTTTTAGTCGAATTTTGCCCCAATCACGGAATCAAGCGCGGCGCACGCCTACTACAGCCATCGGCTCTGCCATTCGACCGGCTTGGGTCAGGACCGGTCATCTGAGCGATTTGGTCGGGTGTCGGCTTCGGGCCGCATTGCTGAAATTCGAACTGAGACACCACCGATTTTCCCGGTCGCTGGTTGCCCGAGATTAATCATCGTAGGGTGGAACTTGTTCCACCAATGACTCCAGCAGCCGGCGCAAGGTGAATCAAGTTCCACCCTGCGCCGGTGTCCGTCAAATATCGAAGTTCGCCAGCACCGGCTGCCAGGACGATTCGGCCTGGAAGAACGCGACCGCACCGCGCGCCGTTTGATCGGCGTCAACGGGGCGGTGCCAGCGATGTGACCAAATGATAGCGGGGATCATTGCCATCATGGAGACAGATGATGAGGAGCAAGGTAGTCGCGGCGGTCATGACCGTCGCTGTTGCGGTTACGGGCTGCGCTGACCTCGGTTACGGGCCCAAGCAGAGCATTGGCGGACTGACCGGAGCGGCCCTGGGCGGCCTGCTCGGCGCGCAGTTCGGCAGCCGGGAAGGCGGGCTGGTGGCAACTGGCGCCGGCGTTTTCATAGGTGCCTTAATCGGCAGTGAGATTGGCAGGTCACTCGACGACGCTGATCAGGCCCGTGCCAACGATGCGGTCGTGCGCGCACACAATGCCCCGCTAGGCGAGAGAATCACCTGGAACAATCCGGAATCGGGGAATTACGGGACGATCACTCCAGTGCGCGACGGAACTGCGGCCTCGGGCGCCTATTGTCGCGAGTTCCAACAATCGATCACTGTCAGCGGGCGCCGCGAGCAGGGCTACGGCGTTGCCTGCCGGCAGCCGGACGGAACCTGGCGGATCGTGCAGTAGACTGGCAGTGCCGTAGGGTGGACTCGTAAGAGCCCACCTTTCCAGGGGCTGCGATCAGCGGTGGGCTCTGGCGAGCCCACCCTACGGGTCTGACCGGCCGGCGATTCAAATATCGAAGCTCGCCAGGATTGGCGCGTGGTCGGAAGGCTGGGTCGCGCCGCGCCAGTCGCGCAGGATACGGCTCGAACCCGGCACCGCATCGACGCCCCGGCTCCAGATGTGATCCAGCCGGCGCCCCTTGTCCGCCGCAGCCCAATCGGGCGAACGGTAGGACCACCAGGAATAAAGCTTCTCGGGTGCCGGGATGTGTTCGCGTGTCACGTCGGTCCAATTGCCCGCCGCCTGGACCCGGCCGAGCGCCTCGACCTCGATGGGCGTGTGGCTGACCACTTTTAGAAGCTGCTTGTGGGACCAGACATCCTCCTCCAAGGGCGCGATGTTCAGGTCGCCCACCAGGATGGCTGGGCCGTTTTCTCGAGGGCCCCAGGCCTCCATCTCGTCCAGGAACTGGAGCTTATGGGCAAACTTCGCGTTCGCTTCCGGGTCCGGCACGTCGCCGCCGGCGGGGACATAGAAATTGTGCAACACCGCGCCGCCGGGCAGCCGCGCCGCCACGTGCCGGGCATCGCCCTTGGCGCACCAATCCACATGGCCCGCGTCCTGGATCGGCACCCGCGCGAGGATCGCGACACCGTTATAGCCTTTCTGGCCGCGCGCCGCGCTGTGCCGGTAGCCAAGTGCCTCGAAGACCTCGAAGGGGATCTTTTCGACCGGCGACTTGGTCTCTTGCAGGCACAGTACGTCCGGGGCCTCGGCGTTGAGGAACCCCGCGACCAATTCGGCCCGCAGCCGCACCGAGTTGATGTTCCAGGTCGCGATGGTCAGTGACATGGGACGTCCTTCACTAGATGGCGCGCGCGGGAGAATGCCCGGTCAACATCCCACGCTCAAGCCCTCGCATTAGCTGCGTTCGGAGCCGTCCGCGTTCCGGGTCGCCTCGAAGCCAAGTGTTGCCGGGTCGAACTCGTAATGGGCCGAGCAGAATTGACAATCCGCGGTCACCCGGCCCTTGGGCGTGGTCATTTCGGCGATGTCCTCGGCCGAGTAGGTGACCATCGCCGCCTCGACCCGCTCGGCCGAGCAGGTGCAGCCGAACTCCAGCGCCTGTGGCTCGTAGACCCTGGGCACCTCCTCGTGGAAGAGCCGGAACAAAAGCCCTTCCATCGCCAGATGCGGGCCGATCAATTCGGTGGTCTCGACCGTCTGCATCAGGTGGTTGGCACGGGCCCAATCCTCCTCGCCGCTGCCCATGGCGGCGACATCATCGGCGGTCATGAGCCCATCTTCGCCGGACGGGGCGTCCAGGATGATCCCGCCATCGTCGGGCATCTGCTGCAGCATCAGCCCGCCGGCCCGCCAGCGGGGCGCCTCGCCGGGCAATTCGCTGAGTGCCGCAAGCGCATGGAACCGGGTCGCGAGCTGTTCTGATTGCGCGAAATAAGTCTCGGCGCAGGTGGCGAGCGAGCCTCCGGACAACGGCGTCACCCCCTGATATGGGCGCATGTCCGGCCCCTGGTCGATGGTGACGCCGAAAACCCCGCTGCCCAGCAGTTCGAATGGCGCACCGTCAGCCACCGCGACCGTATCGGCGTCGAACCCCGCATAGGCGCGCAGCCGGGCGGGTTGGCCCTCCTCCTCGGGCGCGAAATAGTCGGTCGCGATCAGGCGCACCGGCCCGTCGCCGCGGATCTGGAGAGAGAATTTCCAGCGGATCTTCACCGCCTGGCCGATCAGCGCGGTCAGCATCACTGCATCGGCCACCAGGCTTGAGACAGGCAAGGGATAGCGGTGCTGCTCCAGGATCCGGTCGAGTGTGCGGTCGATCCGCGCCACCCGGCCGCGAATGTTCGACCGGTCCAGCCGGAAGGGCAGGATCGTGTCGTCTCCGGCCGGGTGCGGTGTCTCGCTCATTGCTTCTGGTCTCTAAATTGCCGGCGGGACATAGCCATTCGAGCGGATGAAAGCAACGGGCGCTGGAATCTCGGCGGCGATCATGCCAAGGACCGGCCCATGAAACGGATCGGAGAGCCGTGGGTCGCGGGCCGACCCTATCGCGATCGCATCGGCGTCTATGGCCTCTTGGTGGGTTGGGACGGCCGGCTTCTCTGCGTTTTTCAAGAAGGCGAGGACGAAAGTGAAATGCAATTGCCCGGCGGTGGGATCGATCCGGGTGAGCAGCCGATCCGGGCGCTGCACCGCGAGGTGCGAGAGGAAACCGGCTGGCGGATCGGGGCTGTGCGCCGGTTCGCGGCGTTCCAGAGCTATACCTGGCTTTGGGATTATCGCTACTGGTCCCGCAAGGTGCATCTGATCTACCTGGCCCGCGCGATCCATGCCTTGGGTCCGCCGCTCGAGGCTGGGCACACGCCCCATTGGCTGACGCCCGAGGAGGCGCTGAACCTGCTGGATGTACCGGGCGACCGCGAGATGGTGCGGAGCGCGCTGGCGCGAGGGATGATCTGAGGGGTCGGGCGCACCGCTTGGCTGATGCCGCCTCCCTCACGCCCACCTCCCCGCCCAACCACCATTTGTCCACCATTGGTTTGATTGGTGGTTGGGCGGGGAGGTGGGTGCGAGGGAGGTGGTGTTAGACTTTTGCCTTATCGAAATCCGCGAAACTGCGGCCTTCGGCCACCAGCGCCTCGATTAACGGCGCGGGGGTCCAGACATCGCCATGGCCCGCCAGCTTGAAGTCTTCGATCTTCTTCAGCGCCGCCGGCAGCCCCATCAGATCGGCCCAGAACATCGGCCCGCCGCGATAGGCCGGAAAGCTGTAGCCAAAGACATAGGTCACATCGATGTCCGAGGCGCGGAGCGCGATGCCTTCCTCCAGGATCCGGGCGCCTTCGTTGACCAGCGCCAACATACAACGCTCGACGATCTCGTCCGTGCCGATTTCGCGCCGCGAGCCATGGCGCTTGAGCCCCTCTTCCTCGACGATCGCCGCGACCTCCGGGTCGGGTTCGGGCGTCCGGCTGCCCTCCGCATAGCGGTAATACCCCGCCCCGGTTTTCTGGCCGAACCGGCCTAGCTCGCAGAGCCGGTCGGCGATCGGCTGGGTTTGGCCCTTCTCCTGGCGCACGCGCCAGCTGACATCGAGCCCGGCCAGATCGGACATGGCGAACGGCCCCATGGCGAAGCCGAAATCGTAGATCGCCCGGTCCACGTCCTGGGGCTGGCATCCCTCATAGAGCAGCCGGAACGCCTGGTCGAAATAGGCGTGCAGCATCCGGTTTCCGATGAAACCGTGGCAGACGCCCGCCAGCACCGGCACCTTGCCGATCTTCTTTGTCATGGCCATCGCGGTGGCGATGACGGATTTGTCGGTGGCATCGCCGCGCACCACCTCCAGCAGCCGCATCACATTGGCGGGGCTGAAGAAATGCAGTCCCAGGACGGATGGGGGCCGGGCAGTTGCCCTGGCGATTTCGTTCACGTCCAAGGTCGAGGTGTTGGTTGCCAGGATCGCGCCGGGCTTGGCGTGGTTGTCGATCCGGCGGAAGATCTGCTTCTTCAGGTCCATGTTCTCGAACACGGCCTCGATGATCAGGTCCGAATCGCTGATATCGGTGATGTCGAGGCTGGGTCTGATGAGTCCAATTCGATTTTCCGCGTCCTCGGTTGTGATCCGGCCCCGCTTTGCGCTGCCTTCGTAATTCTTGC
Organism: Paracoccaceae bacterium; assembly: GCA_029862205.1. GTDB lineage: Bacteria > Pseudomonadota > Alphaproteobacteria > Rhodobacterales > Rhodobacteraceae > Thermohalobaculum. The sequence goes on along the minus strand of JAOTXT010000014.1, from coordinate 67,519 downwards.
GGATGACGCCCATGCCCCGGTCGAGCGCCTCCTGACCGGTCTCGAGGATCACCACGGGGATGCCCGCATTGGCGAAGCTCATGGCGATGCCGCCGCCCATCGTGCCCGCGCCGATGACCGAGACCTGGGCGATGTCGCGCGTGGGCGTGTCGCGCGGGATGTCGGGGATCTTGTTGGCATGACGCTCGGCAAAGAAGAGGTGGCGCTGCGCCGCCGATTGGTCCGAGGTGACCAACTCGGTGAAAAGCTCGCGTTCCCGCTTCATCCCGGCGTCGAAATCCAGTGTGGCGGCGGCTTCGACGGCGGCGATGCAATGTTGAGGCGCCAGGAACCCGCGGCGCTTGCGCGCGAACTCCTCGCGGGCGGCCTCAAAGCGCGCCGGGTCCGCGCCACCGGGTGCTTCGCGGTCGCGCACGCGCACCAGCGTCGCGCCTTTGGCCACGACCTCACGCGCGAAGGTGACAGCAGTTTGCGTCAGATCGCCGTCAGCGATCCGGTCGACCAGGCCCAGTTCATGCGCCTCGGCGGCGCCGATCGGGTTGCCGTTGCAGATCATCTGGATCGCCTTCTCGACGCCCACCAGCCGTGGCAGGCGCTGGGTGCCGCCAGCACCTGGAATGATCCCAAGCTTGACCTCGGGCAGGCCGACCTTGGCCGAGGGCACCGCCACCCGGTAGTGGCAGGCAAGCGCGGTTTCGAACCCGCCACCGAGTGCCGTGCCGTGGAGTGCCGCGACAACCGGCTTTGGGCAGTTCTCGATAACCTCGTGCACCTCGCGCAGGATCGGGTGCCTGGGCGGCTTGCCGAACTCCGAGATATCGGCGCCGGCGAAGAACGTCCGGCCCTCGCAGACCAGAACCACCGCCTTGGCGCCGTCATCGGCGATGGCCTGTTCGAGCGTGGCTTGCAGCCCTTCGCGCACCGCGAACCCCAGCGCGTTCACGGGCGGGTTGTCGGTGATCACCAGGGCGACATCGCCTTCGAGCGCGTAGCGCACGGGTCCAGTCATCATTCGCTCCAAGATTGGGGTCTCAAGGCCGGGCGCACGCCCGCAGCAACCTTCATCATCGGCCAATAGAATTCAGCCCGCAAGAGGCGCGCCTCAACCGTTCGAACGCATTCGCAGCAGGTATTTCTGCTCGCCCTCCAGCACCATCTCGCCGTCCTGGTTGTGGATGGTGATCCGGCAGGTCATGACCCCGGTCGTGTTCTGGGGTTTCAGCCCGGTGATCTCGACCTGGGGGTAGAGCGTGTCGCCGCAATAGACGCCCTTGAGGAACCGCGAGGACTGTTCGAGGAAGCCGATCAGCGATGGTCCCATCATCTGCGGCAGCACGCCGGCGCCGATGCAGGCCTGGATCAGCACTTGGTAGCCGTGCGCCAGCAGATCGCGGTGACCCTGGGCCCGGCAATAGTGGCGGTCGTAATGGATCGGGTGGTTGTCGCCCGAGGCCGCCTGGAAGGCCGAGAACACGCCCTCGGTCATGGTGCGCGAGGGCAGGTAGAATCGCTCGCCGACTACGAAATCCTCGAAATAGCGCGGCGCGCAGAATTTGAGACTTAGGGGATCGATCCGCTCACTGCTCATGGACTACCTCGCTGGTCTGATGACCCGGCCACTCTCACCTGGTCGAAAAGCGATTTGCAAGGGTCGCAACGAGAGCAGGCAGCGGTTGATTTCGGGCCCCATATCGCGGACCATCAAGCGAGCCCGCCGAACCCGATTCCGTATGTTGGCGGGGGCTGCTTCGCCTGGTTTACCGACCCTTAACCGTGTCCGTGGCACCCGGACCGGCACCCGAATTGGCGGAGGACACTGCAATGATCATCTATCCTTATCTGGCGCTGCGCGGCGGCCGGGCGGTTCTGCTCGCGCGCGGGCGCGTCGACGACTCGACGGCCTACGATTTCGATCCGCTGGAAAAGGCCAAGGAATACGCCGCGGCGGGGGCCGGCTGGGTCCATGTGGTCGATCTCGATGCGGTGGTCGGGACTGGCGACAACCGCGATTTGATCACCGACATGATCCATCAGGTGCCGGCCTCGATCCAGGTCGCGGGTGGCATCCGATCGGCCGAGCATGTGCGCGACTGGGCCGAGACCGGCGCGGGCCGGGTGGTATTCGGCACGGCCGCGGTCAAGACCCCGCAGGTCGTCAAGGAAATCAGCTACGCCTATCCGGATCAGGTCGCGGTCTCGATCGACGTCTGGCAAGGCCAGGTGGTGATCGACGGCTGGCGCGAGACGACCGCCTTCGAACCGCTGGGCTTTGCCGCCCAGTTCGCCGGCTGGCCGCTGTCGCAGATCATCCTGACCGATATCGACCATGATCTTGAGTTGCCCGAATCGAGCCTTGCGCTTTTGACCAAGCTCGCCTCCGAAACGGCGACCCCGGTGATCGCCAGCGGCTTTGCAAACAGCGCCGACGAGATTTCGTCGCTCAAATACCTCTACAACATCTCCGGTGCGATCGTCGGGCGCGGGCTCCATGACGGGTCATTCCGGCTGGAAGAGGTGCTGGAACTCGCGCAGCCTGATCCCGAGCCGATCGCCGAGCTCGTGTGAGCCTAGTCCGCGCCGCGCACGCCCAGGCGCCGCTGCAATTCGGACGACGACGTGGTGTATTGAGATTTCAGCCGTTTTTGCGGGTGGCAGATCGCGAACGCGGCCTGCGCCATTAGCGCCGCCTCGTGAAAGGCGCTGAGGATCAGCTTCAACTTGCCTGGATAGACGCAACCATCGCCGATGGCGAAGATGCCGGAGGTTGCCGTCTGGAAAGCACCTGTGTCGGTGGGGATCAGACCGCTATCGGTTTGGAAGAACGTGTCGGTTCCCGGCGGAGCCGCCTGCGTGCGCCCGTAGCCCAAAATGCCGCCGCCGGTTGCCATGACCGCCACTTTCGACAGGACCGCCCCGCCGTCCTTCATGCCGACCTGCCAGCCGCCCAGGGGCAGCCCCTCTTGCGGCTCGGCCCGCGCGATGCTGATCGCCTGCCGACCCCAGTGGAAACGGGTCTCGAAGGGGCTAATCTGATCCATCAACCTGTCCGCCAAGGGCTGACCGTCGATCACCCGAAACCCGGGCATGTCGTAAATCGGCTTGTCAGGATAGAGCGCGGTCAATTGGCCGCCGGGCCGATCCAGTGCCTCGATGACGTGGCAGCGCAGGTCGACAAGTCCAAGCTGGAAGACAGCGAAAAGCCCCGCAGGCCCGGCGCCGATCACGCAAATATCGGTTTGGTGGATCTCCGTCATCGAATGGACGGCCGCGGGCCGGGCCCTTAGCCGTGATACTCCATTCCGGCCCGGCTGATCGCCGGCTGACGCTGGGCGATCAGATCCGCCAGGATCCGGGCCGAGCCGTTCGACATGGTCCAGCCCATGTGCCCATGGCCGGTATTGAGCCAGAGATTTGGGTATGGCGAGCGGTCGATGATCGGCATGCCCGTCGGTGTCATCGGGCGTAGCCCCGCCCACATGGTCGGGTTCTCGAAATCGGCGGCGCCGTCAAACAGCGCCCGGGCGCGCTTCAGCATCACCCGGAAGTCGCCTGGCCGGTGCCCGTTCGAATAGCCGCTGATTTCGGCGGTCGCGGTCAGGCGCAGGCGCTCGTCCATGGGGCAATAGGCCAGCAGGTTTTCCTCGTCGACACCGCCAAGCCTGGGCATCTTTGCAGCGTCGGTCACGGGCAGGGTCGCCGAATAGCCCTTGACCGGATAGATCGGCAGGCGGATGCCCAGCCGCTCGACCAGATGCGGGCTGTAGACGCCGAGGCTGAGGACAAAGGCATCGGCCACCAGGTCGCCCTTGTCGGTGATGATCGCACTGATCAGGCCGTCACGTTCCCGCAGGTCCAGAATTTCCTCGCCATAGCGAAAATTGGCGCCTGCCTCGGCGCATTTCTTCGCCAAGGCGATGGTGAAGAAGTTGGCATCACCGCTTTCGTCATCGGGCGTGTAGACCGCGCCGGCAATCTGGCCGGCGGCCGCTGCCAGCCCAAGGTCCTTGGCCACAGTCTGGTCCGCATCCAGGACCTCGATCGACATGCCGGCATCGCGCAGGATCTGGCACTTCTTGTCGGCGGCCTCGAAGACCTCCGGCGTCCGGTAGAAGTAGAGCAGGCCGCCTTTCTGGCCCGCATAATTGACGCCGGTCTCGTCCACGACCTCGTTCAGGACTTTCTGCGAATAGCGGCAGAAGGGCGCCTTCACCGCGGTGTTGAGCCGGGCGCGCTCGTCGGTGCATTGGCCCAGGAACTGTGCCACCCAGACCCATTGGCGCAATGACAGGCGCGGCCTGAACCGGATCGCCTGGTCGCCGCTGATCAGCGAGCGCAGCATCATCCGGGGTGCCGCAGGCGAGGCCCAGGCGAAGGCATGGCCCGGCGCGACCAGCCCCGCATTCGCGAAGCTGGTAAATTCGGCCGGGCCGGGTAGGCGGTCGATCACAGTGACCTCGTGCCCGTCCTTCAACAGCTGCCAGGCGGCGGTGACGCCGACAATACCGGCACCCAGGACTGCGATCTTCATGGGTGAGGTAGGGGCAGGGTTGTCACCCCCTCCCTAACCCTCCCCCCAGCGGGGGGAGGGGATAGTCTGGTTCCAGATCGGGGATGTCTCCACCAACCCTGCGCGACGCAGTCTCCTCCCCCCGCTGGGGGGAGGGTTAGGGAGGGGGTGACACCGCGCCGCGTCACCTGGAGGTTTTCCCGCACCGCCTCAATCCACCGCGGCGATCACCCCGATCTCGACATTGAACTGCTGCGCCGCGAGACCCGATCCGACGCAAGCACGCGTCGGCGTGTCGCCGGGCGAGACCCAAGCGTCCCAGACCCCGTTCATCTCGGCGAAGTCGCGCATGTCGGTCAGCCAGATCGTGGCCGAGATCAGCTTCGACTTGTCGGTGCCCGCCTCGGCCAACAGCCGGTCGATGCTGGCCAGGATGTCCTTGGTTTGATCGGCGATGCTGGCGCCGGGCGCACCTTGCGCCACTTGTCCCGCCGTGTAGACGATGCCGTTATGGACCACGGCCTGGCTCATGCGCGGGCCGGTATCAATGCGCTTGATCGACATGGCATTCCTCCCTCAGAGATTGTGATCACCCGATCCGGGACCACGCGCATCAAAGCCCGCACCCAGGTTGCGGGCAAGAGCGAAAATTCGCAGTCATTGGAAGGACGGGTGTTATTAGGGTCGAAATCCGAGAGGCGGAATGAAAAAGATCGGCATCATCGGCGGCTTTGTCATAACGCTCCAGGTTTCGGCTCGGCCGGACGGATCGACCGGACCCGCATTCCGTTCCGCCAGAGGACAGTGAAGCCAATACCGGCCACCAGAATGGTGGAGACCGATTGGCTGAACAGGATCATCGCGACGGCTTTTTCGTCCGGCACATCAAGCAGTTTCAGGGCGAAGGCCGAACCGACGGCAAATCCGCCGGGCAGGCGGATGAAGCGTGCAAGGATCAACGCAAACCCCGCGAAAATCATCAGGAACAAATAGTCGAAAAGTCCCAAATACACGCCCACCGCCAATCCAGCCCAGGCGAAATGGGTGCTTGCGACGAGCTTCATCGCGACGCTCGCCCCGACAATAGCGAACTGGCGAAACCGCGCCCTCGGCCACACGACACCTTCGGCGATCGCCTGACGCAGACCGCTGAGCCGGCCGCCTCCACGTCTAGCGAGCCAATCGAGGGCGCGGCTTATCAAGGGGCCTTCTTGGGATAGCCTGTCCCGGCTCGCATACAGACCCCAAAGGACCGTGGCGAACAGGAGCAGGTTCAGACCGCCCGCCACCATCAGCCCGATCTCGAGGTCGCCCTCTACTTTTGGAAGGCGGCCGGAAAAGGCAACGGCGGTCGCGAAGAAGGCGAAGACAATGCCATCGATGAACCGAGAGATCGCCGTCGTCACCAGCACCGTCGCCAGACGGAGGCCCTCGAGCCGGGCCACCAGCCATGACCGGACCAGCGGGCTGACGCCGAGCGGCACGGCGAAGTTTGCAGCATATCCGGCGAGAACGGCGCCGGTGAGGCGCAAGCTCGAAACCGGTCGCAGGTCGAATAAGAGCTGCCGCCACTTCCAGCCCTGGATCAGATGCTCCAAAAGGATCGCGGCGCCGAGAACGGCAATCCATCCGATTTTTGCGCCGGTCAGCGCGGCGGCCAACCGGGCGAGGTTCAGGTCGCGGTAAAGCAAAAAAATCGCGCCGATTGCCACGAGCGCACCACAAATTGGTATCACCCAGCGCATGGCCGGCCCAGCGGCCCGCCCGCCGCTCAGCCCATGGTCTGGGCTTAACCCGTTCAGCGAAGCGAACGGCCGAGCCCGGCCTTGCGCAGAACGCCGAGGTCTATGCTACGGCTTGCGCAGCAGTCGGCCAATTTGCCTTCGATTACGATCGCCGGGAGCGAGCCGATACCAAGTTCGTCGGCACGGCGCTTAACCCCGGGGTCGTTCATGTCCAAAACCTCAACGTCGCAGGAAGCGCAAGCTTCCTGCTTAATCTGTTCGACTGCCGACAGACAGACACCGCAGCCGGCACTGAAGATTTCAATTTTGCGTTTTTCAACTGCCATAGTGCTCTCCATTCTAGGGCCGGGCGTGCGGTGGGTCGCTGGCCCGAAGTTCGTTCAAGATCGAACAGCGGCGTGCCGGGCCGTCCCCGGGACAATGGTCGATGAGCCGGACCAGGGCGACCCGCATCCGCGTCAGTCCCCGGATCTTTTTCTCGACTTCTCGCAGTTTAGTCTCGGCGCGGCCGCGCACGTCGCCACATTGCGTTTGCAGGTCGGAATCAAGCGCCAGAAGGTCCTTCACTTCCTTCAGCGAGAAGCCAAGCTGTTGCGCTGACCGGATGAACCGGATTCGATCGAGGACGCTGACCGGATAGTCGCGATACCCGCCGCCCGTCGGCCGTATCGGTTGCGCGATCAGATCCTTGGATTCGTAGAACCGAACGGTTTCGACTCCGACTCCGGCCTCCGCTGCTAGTTTGCCAATGCGCATCGATTCTCTCCCGCAGAAGCTAATCTGCATGCCGTAGTCTAATACGGAGTCAAGCGGCGGCTAGATCACCGATGGTGCAAATCTGAGGCAGGGCGGTCGTCCGATCGGTCCGGTCGCCGATCTGTAGTCAATGTTGTAACTAAACCCCACTCACCCGAAATTCCGCCCGCTCCAGCCATTCAGGATGGATCTCCACCCCCCAGCCCGGCGCGTCCGACACCGTCGCGTGGCCGTCCTCGATCGCATAGGGCGATTCCACATAAAGCCCCTCCTGCCAGGGGTAATAAGCCGGGCCCTCGATCGAGAATTCCAGGTATTTCCCTGCATTGGGGATCGCACGCAGCAGGTGCATGGTAAACAGCGTAACCATGGAGTGGTTGGCGCAGTGCGGCGTCACCGGCAGGCCCGCCTCCTCCGCCATCCGCACCACCCTCAGCGTCCGGCAGATGCCGCCCAGATAGCTGACATCCGGCTGCACGATATCGACCGCGCGCATCTCGATCATCCGGCGCCAGGTGGGCAGATCGCAATCCTGCTCGCCCCCGGTCACATCGATGTCGAGCGCGTCCGTCACCTGCTTGGTCTGTTCCAGTTCCCAATAGGGGCAGGGCTCCTCGAAATGGCAGAAGCCCTCGGCCTCCAGCATCCGGCCAACCTCGATCGCCTGGGCCGGGGAATAGCAGCTATTGGCGTCGATCAAGAGGTCCACATCCGGCCCAAGCTCGCGGCGCATGGTGGGGATGATCTCCTCGGTCCGGCCCGGCCATTCGTCCTGGCCACGGCCCACTTCCGCGCCGGCGCGCATCTTGAAGGCGGTGAAGCCCTGCTCGCCTGCCAGCCGCTTCAGCCGCTCGGCCTCGTCCTTGGGCGTGATGTCGCGCTTCATCGACGAGGCGTAGGCGCGGATTTTCCCCGCCGAGCCGCCCAGAAGCTCCGCCACCGGCTTGCCCGCGATCTTGCCCCGCAGGTCCCAGACCGCCGTGTCAAAGCCCCCCATCGCGCGGCGCAGATACGAGCCCGGAAACTTGTGCTCGCGCTCGGTCACCAGGTCCAGAAGGTCGTCCAAGTCCGTGCAATCGACCCCCAGCACGTAAGGCGCCACCTGGCGGTGTAGAACCTGCGCCGTGATGTCCGAGTGATAGGTCGAGACCTGGCCCCAACCCTGGCGGCCTGCATCGTCGATTACCCGGACGAAGCCGGCATGTTCGTTCGCGAATGTCTCGACGCGGCGGATGATCATGGTGCCCTCCCAGGTGGCCGATGCTCAGATTGCCCGGATCGGGCCTGCTGTCCATCCTGGTTGCTATTGCCGCGCGAATTTCGGCTCGCCGAAGCGCACGACCGGTGTGTCGCGGCCGAGCAGGGCGACATCGCGGAAATGGTCCAGGATCGCGGCTGTGGGTGCGAAGAGGTCATGGCCTAGCGTCGGAATGAAAAGCGAGAAGACTTGCTCGCCTGCTTCCTCCTCGGCGCTGAGCCCACGATTGCTGCCGCGCCCGCGCCCGGCGAACAGATCTGTCAGCGGCACCCGGAAAAGCTCGGCGATTTCGTCCGGTGCCGGCTCAACCGGCGTTCCGGGCGCGAGCCAAATCACGAACGGCGTCACCAGAAAACCCGACCGGGTCGGCAAATCGTCGAGTGCACCGATAATCTGATCGGGGCCGGCCTCGATCGCCAGCTCTTCATGCAGTTCGCGTCTTGCGGCCTGCTCTGCCGTCTCGCCCGCGTCGATTCGGCCCCCGGGCAGCGCGTATTGTCCTGCATGCCGCGACATGCGCGCCGCGCGGCGGGTCAAAAAGAGGCAGGCCGGGGCCGATGGCGCATCGCCGGTGAGGACAATGCAGACCGCCGCCGCGCTGAGGTTCGGCTCGGCCACTACCTGCCGGTCATGGGCCGCGAGATGCCCCGCGATCCGGGCCCGCAAGTCACCGTCGAATGTCCAGGAATCGCTCATCGCCCCGCCTCGTTTTGCCGGCCTCGTTTTCGGCAGCCTAGGCGAAGCTCGAACGGGGTTTCCAGCGGTTAGGGCGCGGAATCCGTCAAAAGTGCGTAGAGTGCGGGGGCATCGTCGGTGCCGCGCAGCTTTCGCCGCGTGTCCCCAGTGCGCAGTAAGCGCGAGATGCGCGCCAGCGCCCTCAGATGTGCCGCGCAGGGCACCGTGGGCGACAGAAGCGCGAAGACCAGATCGACGCCAACCCCGTCGCTGGCGCCGAAATCGACCGGTTGGCGCAGGCGCGCAAACAATCCGACCGGGGCGCCGAGGTCCGGCAAATGCGCATGTGGCACGGCCACGCCGCCGCACATTCCGGTCGATGCAACCGATTCCCGTTGGCGCAACGCCTCGGCGACGCTTTTCGCGTCCAGTCCGTAGACCCGCTGCGCCAGGGTGCCGAGGTCGCGAAGCACCTGCCGCGCTGTCGTGGCCGGGGCTTCGGGCAGGATTGCATTCGCGGAAAGAATGTCCGGGATCGCCCCGGATACAGCGTCTCCTCCCAGAGAGCCTTGCTCCAGCATGCCTTGGGGGCCGATCCGGGCAGAAGGGTACAGCAGATCGGCAATTTGTGCCGATCTCTTGCTGTTCCGAAGGGCCCGGCGGCCGGCAGGTGTCAAGGTGACTTGCCCGCAGGAAAGCTCGGCCAAACCGCGCTCAAAGAGGCGCGAAACATCGTCGTCGCGCAGCCCGGCTTCCGTTGGCCGATCTCTCGAGGTGTTGATGGAATCTGCGTGATCGCGGCTACTGGTTCCGCGCTGAGACTTTTCGGCCATATCAAATCCAAACGCTACGCAAAAGCACGTGTTCTCAACTGGGTCCACCCGGGGCCAAACGGCGCCACCGGTGGTGGCGCACCCAGTGGCAAGTATTACCTCTGATTGTGCTGCCGGAAAATTGCCGGTCTGCAACCGATTGCCAATTGAAACGAACTTGTCGGGCGTCCTGGGCGCGGCATTTGCCGTGATCGCCACGGCTTCGGCCGCAACCGATGGGCGCAGCCATTGCGTAGGCCGCGTTGCCGGGCCAGGATGCGGTCATGAAGACGCGCAGTGACCTATCATGCCAGATGCCGCCTGAGGGCGAGAACCGCCCGAATGCGGACGATTTCGGCCGGGCGCTTGGCCCCGGCACCGGGTTCAATCTTCTGGTCCGCGACGTCGAGACCGCGGCGCGCTATCAGGCGGCGGTTCTGGGTGCGAAGGTGAACTACTGGGACCGGGATTTCGCGATCTTGCGCGCGGGGTCCGAGGCCGGCGGTGACCTCTGGATGCTGCATCACGACCGGACCTATCGTGACCATCCGCTCAGCGGCATCGCCCAAGGCGCCGACCAGGCTGGCGGGCGTGGCGCGGGCGCGGAGTTGCGGCTCTATGGTCGCGATCCCGACGCCGCCGAGGCGGCCGCGCGCCGCGTCGAGGACGAACTGGGCGGGGTTGTGCTGGCGGGCGCGGCGGACAAACCTCACGGGTTGCGAGAAGCCTATCTGATTGATCCGGAGGGCTATTGCTGGGTGCCCTGCATTCCCAAGGCCATGGCTAACGAGTCGGGTTAACCCGACATTAGGCCCTTCCTGCAATGGTATTGATCAGCCGCGCAAAAAGCCTGCGGCCAGGGGCAGCCGATCCCGCCCCGTGAACTTGAGAGGCAGGCGGCCCAGGGCGCAGTCAATCGGTGGTTTTCCTCTCGTCCCTTGGGGCCGTTTGGCCCGGAAAGGTGACCGGAATGCTGAAGTTCAAGACCTGCGTTTTTCCTCTCTTCGCGGCCGTGGCCCCGTTGGCGGTCGGCGCTTTCACGCCGTCGCCGGTCCAGGCGCAGACGATGGGCGGCGGCCAGCAGATGCTGTGCGGCAACCGCACCGACATCGTCAGCCAGTTGGGCGAGAAATATGGCGAGCGCCGGCGCTCGCTGGGGGTGACCGGGCGGCGCGGAGTGCTCGAGATATTCGTCTCGGACGAGACCGGCAGCTGGACGATCCTGCTGACCAACGCCCAGGGGACGACCTGCCTGATGGCGGCGGGTGAGGCCTACGAGACTGTCCCGACCGAAATCGGCGGCAGCCCGGCTTGAAGACCGGTTCGCGGGCCGGCCCGATCGGCCCGCGCCACTCGCGCCCGGTGCGCCTGCGCGCCCACGCCCCCTTGCCTTCCACTATGAAATGATGCACTGCAACAGCCGATCACGGCGCTTGCCTGCCCAGAGAAATTCCATTGGGCCCGCGCGGGCGCATCCGTCTCGGTATGCAGACCTGGGAGAGAGACATGTCCAGAAACAAGATCGCATTGATCGGTGCCGGCCAGATCGGCGGCACACTGGCCCATCTGGTGGGCCTGAAGGAGCTTGGCGACGTGGTGCTTTTTGACATCGCCGAGGGTATTCCCCAGGGCAAGGCGCTGGACATCGCCGAGTCGAGCCCGGTCGATGGCTTCGACGCGGCTTTCGCCGGCGCCAATGATTATTCCGCTATCGCCGGCGCGGATGTCTGCATCGTCACCGCGGGCGTGCCGAGGAAGCCCGGAATGAGCCGCGATGATCTTCTGGGTATCAACCTCAAGGTCATGAAGTCGGTGGGCGAGGGGATCGCCAAGAACGCCCCGAATTCATTCGTGATCTGCATTACCAACCCGCTGGATGCCATGGTCTGGGCGCTGCAGAAGTTCTCGGGCCTGCCGGCCGAGAAGGTGGTCGGCATGGCCGGCGTGCTCGATTCCGCGCGGTTCCGCCATTTCCTGGCCGAGGAGTTCAATGTCTCGGTCAAGGATGTCAGCGCCTTCGTGCTGGGCGGGCACGGGGACACGATGGTGCCGCTGACCCGCTATTCGACCGTTGCAGGGATCCCGCTGCCGGACCTCGTCGAGATGGGCTGGTCGAGCCAGGAGCGGATCGACCAGATCGTCCAGCGCACCCGCGACGGCGGGGCCGAGATCGTCGGCCTCTTGAAGACCGGCTCGGCCTTCTACGCCCCTGCCGCCTCCGCCATCGCCATGGCCGAGAGCTACCTGAAGGACCAGCGCCGGGTGCTGCCTGCGGCGGCTTATGTGGACGGCGCTTATGGGGTCGATGGTCTCTATCTGGGCGTGCCGGTGGTGATCGGTGCGAACGGCATCGAGAAGGTGATCGAGATCAGCCTCGACAAGGACGAACAGGTAATGCTGCAGAAGTCGCTCGACGCGGTCACCGGTCTGGTCGAGGCCTGCAAGGGGATCGATTCGAGCTTGACCTGACGCTGGTGGCCTGACTACCGCCCGCCCGACACATCGAGGGTTGCCCCGGTCACGAAGGACGCGGCCTCGCTGAGCAGCCAGATCACCGTCTCGGCCACCTCGGCGGGCGTCCCGGCGCGTCCGATCGGCGCCGATGGGCCGAGTTCGGCGGCGCGATTAGGCTCGCCGCCCGAGGCATGGATCTCGGTCTCGATGATCCCGGGGCGCACGCCGTTCACGCGGACCCCGCCCGGCGCCAGCTCCTTGGCAAGTCCCGCCGTCAAGCTGTCGATGGCGCCCTTGCTGCCCGCATAATCCAGATATTGCCCCGGCGCCCCAAGCCGCGCGGCGACGGATGAGACGTTGACGATGGCCCCGCCCTTGCCGCCACGGTCGGTCGGCATCCGCCGGGCCCCTTCGCGGGCGACCAGATAGGCGCCGGTGACGTTGACGTCGAAGATGCGCTGCATCCGTGCCAGGTCCATGTCGGCCAGCGTCGATTTCGGCCCGACGATGCCCGCATTGTTGACCAGCGCCGTGACCGGGCCGAAGGCCGCTTGCGTTTCATCGAACATGGCGATCACATCGGCCTCGGAGGCCACGTCGCCCCGGATCGCGAGGCCGCGGCCGCCCGCTGCCTCAACCCTGGCGACGGTCTCGGCCGCCGCTGCCTCGTTGCCCGCATAGTTGATGCCGACGGACCAGCCGAGGCTGCCGCCGGCGATGGCCACCGCCCGGCCGATCCCCCGGGCACCGCCGGTGACGAGCATGGTGTGGGTCATGGTTCTGCTCCCGCTCCAATGTCCTGGCTCAAGGCCGGGGCGCGCCGATCCATGTCACGTAAACCGGTTGTCCCTGGGGAAGCCCCTGGGCGCCATCCGCCCGGCGCTGGCGCGCTTGCCCTGGTACTCAGCCAGTTCCCGCTCGGTCCGGGTGCGCCCGGCCGGGTCCTTCCAGGTCAGCCCATCCTCGATCGCGAAGCAGAGGGCGTCGGATAGCCCGCCATCCTTGTATTTCTGCAGCCGCACGCCCTTGCCCCGGGTCATCTCGGGCAGCTCCGCCAGCGGGAAGATCAGCAACTTGCGGTTCTCACCCACCACCGCCACGTGGTCGCCGGTAGCCGGCTGGCAGATCGCCGCCTTGATCCCCGGCTTGACGTTCAGGACCTGCCGGCCGCCCCGGGTTTGGGCCACCACCTCGTTCTCGGGCACGATGAACCCGTCACCGGCGGTGGATGCCACCAACAGGCGCTCGCCCGGGCGATGGATGAAGAGCGCAACCAGATCGTCGTCATTGGCCAGATCGACCATCAGCCGCACCGGCTCGCCCATGCCGCGCCCGCCGGGCAGGCGGTCGGCGCCGATGGTGTAGAACCGCCCGTTGGTGGCAAAGGCCAGCAGCTTGTCGGTGGTCTGGGCGTGGAAGACAAAGCGGCCCTTGTCGCCGTCCTTGTATTTGAGCTCCGAGTCGAGCGCCACGTGGCCCTTCATCGCCCTGATCCAGCCTTGCGCCGAACAGACGACCGTCACCGGTTCGCGCTCGATCAAGGCCTCCATGGGCACGTCCTCGATCAGCGGGGCCTCGGCCAGGCCGGTCCGCCGGGCGCCCATCGGATAGGGGGCGTTCGCCTTGCGCGCGTCGGCGATGTCCTCGGCGATCTTGATCCCGCGAAGTTTTCGTGGGGCGCCGAACTTATCCCGCATGGCCCGAATCTCGTCCTCGACGCGGTCCCATTGGCGCTTTTCGTCGGCAGTCAACTCTTGCAGTTCCGCCTGTTCGACCAGTAGCGCGTCGCGCTCCTGGCGCAGTTCCATCTCCTCGAGCCGGCGCAAGCTGCGCAGGCGCATGTTCAGGATCGCCTCGGCCTGGACGTCCGTGAGGCGGAACTCGGCCATCATCACCGGCTTCGGCTCGTCCTCGGTGCGGATGATCTCGATCACCCGGTCGAGGTTCAGGAAGGCGGTGATGTAGCCTTCGACCACCTCCAGCCGGTGGGCGATCTTCGCCAGCCGGTGCTGGGCGCGGCGGATCAGCACCTCGCGCCGGTGATCGAGAAAGGCGCGCAGCACCTCGGCCAGGCCGCAGACCTTGGGGGTGCGCCCGTCGATCAGGACGTTCATGTTCAAGGGCACTCGGACCTCCAGGTCCGAGTTCTTGAAGAGCGTCTCCATCAGAAGCCCCGGGTCGACCGAGCGCGACTTCGGCTCGAGCACCAGGCGCACGTCTTCCGTCGATTCGTCGCGCACATCCGCCAGGATCGGGATCTTGCGGGCATTGATCAGCTCGGCGATGCGCTCGATCAGCTTGGATTTCTGAACCTGATAGGGAATCTCGGTCACCACGATCTGCCACGTGCCCCGGCCCAGATCCTCGACCTCGTGGGCCGCGCGCAGGCGGAACCCGCCGCGGCCGGTCTTGTAGGCTTCCAGGATCGAGTTCTGCGGCTCGACCAGGACGCCGCCGGTGGGGAAATCCGGCCCTGGGATCATCTCCGCCAGGGTCTCGGTCCGCGCGTTCGGGTGTCGGATCAGGTGCAGCAGCGCCTCGGCCAGCTCGCCGGCATTGTGCGGCGGGATCGAGGTCGCCATGCCGACGGCGATGCCGCTGGCCCCGTTGGCCAGCAGGTTGGGGAAGGCGGCGGGCAGCACGACCGGCTCGTCCTTGCGCCCGTCATAGTTCGGCTGAAAGTCGACCGCCTCCTCGTCGAGGCCGTCGAGCATCGCCTCGGCCACCTCGGTCAGCCGTGCCTCGGTATAGCGCCCGGCCGCGGCGTTATCGCCGTCGATATTACCGAAATTGCCCTGGCCCTCGACCAGCGGGTAGCGGGCCGAGAAATCTTGCGCCAGCCGCACCATGGCGTCGTAGATCGCCTGGTCCCCATGGGGGTGGTAGTCACCCATCGTGTCGCCGGAAATCTTGGCCGATTTCAAGAACTTGGAGCCGGGCGAGAGGTTCAGGTTGCGCATCGCGAAAAGGATGCGCCGATGCACCGGTTTCAGCCCGTCACGCACATCCGGCAGCGCCCGGTGCATGATGGTGGAAAGCGCATAGGTCAGATAGCGGTCGCCCAGCGCGCGCGCCAAGGGCTCGGCCACCACCCCCTGCATGTCGTCATCTGGGAAGGTCGTACTCATAGATGTGGTGTAGCTTAGGAGAAGTCAGCGGTCCATATGCTTAGGTGCCGGGTTTCTCTTGAAAAACGGCTCAAAAACGCCGATATAGACGCCGCTATCGATCACCAATCAAAATCCTGTCTGTCTCTCGAGGCTACCGGCTTTCTGATCTGACCGACAAGCCACAGCCGCGGCAAACCGTGCGCGGCGTCTGAAAGAGGAGACACGGGATATGGCCACTGGCACCGTGAAATGGTTCAATTCCACCAAGGGTTTCGGCTTCATCCAGCCCGATGACGGCAGCAAGGACGTGTTTCTGCACGTTTCGGCGGTCGAGCGCGCCGGCCTGCAGAGCCCGGCCGAAGGGCAGAAGGTCGAGTTCGAGCTCGAAGCCGGCCGCGACGGCCGCAGCTCGGCTGGGAATCTGAGCTACGTCGACTGACGAACGGGTTCAACGAACCTAGCGAACCCCGCAGGCTGGCCTGCGGGGTTTTTTCTTGCTTTAGAGCAAAACCGGATCAGACTGATTCAGTCTAAAACGGTTTTGGTCTAGGGGGAACGCGGATCGCCGGTCATTCGGCGCGCGAACACAATCGGACCAGCGCCGCCTTGTCAGTGACGCCGCCCAATTCCCTAACCGCCGCATCGACCGCGCGGCCCGCATTGTAGCCGATCGCGGCTTCAGGGGTCGGCGGGTATCCGAACTCGCCACGGAAGCTGGTGGCGAAGGGTCGTGCCCCGGCACCCTCCAGATCATCGATTGGAACCGGTCCGCTTCCAGGGGGACAGAAGGCGGGCATCGCAGGATCGGCGAACGCGTCGGCGAGCCGTCCGGCATCCACGCGGTCTGTCGCAATCGTCACCAAATCGAGGCGCCGCTCGGCGACTAGCGCCTTAAGTTCCTCGGCAGAGCTTGCGCGGGCGCTGTCGATCGGGCGCAGATGGCTGTCGAGGCCTCCCAGATGGCCGTCCGATGTCTCGTCCGGATGACCGTCGCGCTCACGCGTTGCGAGCCGCAATCCGTCGAGCGCCTCGGTGCCGCGCTGGCTATCGGGGCCGGTGAGCGGGACGATCACACCGAGCTGAAAACTGTGGGCAAGGGCCGGCAATGGGGCGAGCGCAAGCATTGCGCCAAGCAGGTAAGCTGAGCAGCATATCTTCATGGCAATTTCCTCGGCCGTCCTTCCTGATCGATTGCGACAAATGTGAATGTGGCCTTGGTGACCCGAAGGTGGTCGCCGGCGGGCAGGCGGGTGATCCAGGCCTCGACGGCGACACCCATCGATGTTTGGCCCGCGCGTTCGAGCACCGAGTGTATGGCCAGCACATCACCGACCTTCACGGGCTTGTGGAACTCCATCCCGTCGACCGCCACGGTGGCGACCCGGCCCTTGGCGCGGGCGCGGGCCAGGACGCTGGCGCCCAGGTCCATCTGGGCCATTAGCCAGCCGCCGAAAATGTCGCCATTGGCGTTCGAATCCGCCGGCATGGCGATCGTCTGCAGCGTGATCTCGCCCTTTGGCGCGCCGGCATCGCCACTCATGCGGCTGCCTCAAGCGCCACGCCCTCGACGGTGACCCGGTGCATCAGGCGGCGCTGGCCGTGATAATCGTTCACCGCCTTGTGCCAGGTCGCCCGGTTGTCCCACATGGTGACAGTGCCGGGCGCCCAGCGCACCCGGCAGGCATATTCGGGCTTGCCGCAATGCTGGTAGAGGTAGCCGAGCAGCGCCGCGCTTTCCTCCGCGCTCCAGCCATCGATATCGGTCGTGAATTGCGGGTTCACGTAAAGCCCTTCGCGGCCCGACAGCGGGTGGCGGATCACGATCGGGTGGAGCGCGTCCTGCTCGGCCCGGTCTGCGTTTCCGATCCGGCCGTCCTGGCGGGACTCGGCCCCGGCCATGGTGGCCCCGAAGACATGGCGCGAGGAATGCCAGGCCTTGAGCCCTTTCAACACCGCTTTCAGCCCGTCCGACAATCCCTCCCATGCCGCGGCCATCGAGACGAACATCGTGTCGCCGCCGGTCGCCGGGGTCTCGAGCGCGTGCAGGATCGAGCCCATGGCGGGCACCCGGTCGTAGGAGTGGTCCGTATGCCAGCTCTCGCCGATCGCGGTCTTCTGGTCTGGCTCCTTCAGCACCATGGCGATCTCAGGGTGGTCCGGCACCGGCTTGAAGAAGCGGTTGACGTTTATCTCGCCCCAGCGACGCGCGAAGGCCAGATGGTCTTCGGGGCTCAGATCCTGGCCGCGGATCGCGATCACCGAAAATTGGATGAAGGCGTCGCGGATCGCCTGGAAATCGCCCTCGCGCCGGATATCCGCCCCGATGATCTCGGCGCCCAGCGCCCCGGTCAGGGGTTTGACGGCAAGCGTCACTTACGCTCCTTCATGAAATCCTCGAAGCTTTCGATCACCGCGCGCCACCAGGCAAAGGTGGTTCGGATGTTGTCGTCGGTAATTCCGCCCTCGACGATCACGTTCAATTGCAGCGCAAGATCGCCTTCGTCGTCGCGCCAGAGCGAGCCGTAATGGTATTCGTTGTTCCAGGCATTCACCGTGTCGGTGTCGTTCGGGTAATCGCTGAAATAGGCCCGGTATTCATAGCCCAGACAATTGCTGTCTGGCCCAGCCGCCGCGGTGAACTCTTTCCCGTCGCATTCGTAGAAGTAAATGCTGTAGTTGATGCCGTCGACGCGACCTTCGACCGTGGTGTCGTCGTCACCTTCGTCCAATTCGGCCGATCCCTTCTCGGTTTCGAGCAACACGAGCATCTGTTTCGGGGAAAGAGACTCGTAGAGTGTAGCCGCCTGTCCAGGGGCTTCGCTCGCGATCAGCACGATCGCAGCGGCTGCCACGGGAACAATCATCGATCTCATCTGGGACTCCCCTATCCTTGACCCCATAACTAAATCCTAGCATCGGCGGGCGGGGAATGCGACCCGTTCGCAATGCGGGAGATGGATCAGTGTTGCGGGCTATATCGTCTGGTTCGGCGTTCGTGACAGGCGGAGGCGGGGATGGCACGACTGAGCTTCTGGTTTGATTTGGCCTCAACCTATTCCTATTTGGCCGCGATGCGGATTGGGCCGCTCGCCGATGCACGGGGCGTTGAGGTCAAGTGGCAACCGTTCCTTCTGGGTCCGATCTTCAAGGCTCAGGGTTGGGAGACGTCGCCCTTCGAGATCTATCCCGCCAAGGGCCGCTATATGTGGCGCGACATGGCGCGCCAAGCGGTCCAGTTCGGGCTGCCGGAGGTGAAGCGGCCCGAGCCGTTCCCCCAGAACAGCGTTCAGGCGGCGCGGGTGGCGCTGATCGGGCTCGATCAGGGCTGGGGCGAGGCGTTCTGCCGCCGCGCCTTCGCGGCGCAGTTCGCCGAGGGCCGGGCGATATCCGATCCCGCCACTTTGTCGGCAATCCTGGCCGAGCTGGGGGCCGATCCGGAGACGGTGCTGGCGGAAACGCAGACCGAGGCGGTCAAGGACGCCTTGCGGGCCGCCACGGTGCTGGCTGGCCGTTTCGGCATTTTCGGCGCGCCGAGTTTTGTCACCAGAGGCGGCGAGGTCTTCTGGGGCAACGACCGGCTGGAAGAGGCGCTGAACTGGGCTGCCGGGGAGTAATCCCCGGAAAGATCAAAGCCGCCCGTGGCAGTGTTCTTATTTCGGCTAGCCCCTCAGGCGCAGCGCCGCCCGATCACATCCCGAGTGTTTGAGCTGGAAGCCAAGTTGCAATCGTTGGCATTGCCAGGACGAAAGCGATGGTCAAGAGCTGGAGCAATACGAGTGGAACGACGCCGCGATAGATTTGCAGCATGTCGATCTGCGGTGGTGCCGACCCTTTCAGGAAGAATAGTGCGAACCCAAATGGCGGCGTCAAAAATGATGTCTGAAGCACGAGGGCGACCAAGGCGCCGATCCACACTCTGGCGAGTTGGTCCGAGCCTACATATTGCGTGAAATCGAGATCGCGGATCACCGGGTAGAGGATCGGCAGTGAAACGAGGATGATTTCGATCCAATCGATGAAAAACCCCAGCACGAACAGGATCAGCAAAACAATTAGAAGGATTTCGAAATCGGAAACTGCCAAGTCGTCGAACAGGCCTTTGGCGATGTCATCTCCACCATAAAAGCGGAAGACCAGAGAGAACACGCTGGCGCCCATCACCACGAAAAACACCATCGCCGTGATCGTCATCGTCCGCCAGAGCGCCTGGCGCAAAAGCGATAAATCGAAGCCGCGATAGAGAGAGATCAGCAACGCCGCGCCAACAGCGCCAACGGCGGCGGATTCCGACGGTGCGACCCAGCCGGCGATGATCGAGCCGAGGACGAGCGCGATCAGACCAACTGGAAGCACGAGGCCGCGGAGGAGGTAGATCAACAGCGACTCGGTGGACTGCGACAGGAGAGTTTTGTCGGGCATGCTCGGCCGGATCCAATCAGCGGCCACGAAATACAGGATGAATGTCAGTGCCAGCGCCAGGATCGGCACGATCGGCGCCAGGAACATCGAGGCGATCGTCACCTCGAGCGCGTCCGACAGAAAAAACAATATAATGGCCGGTGGTGCGATCACCCCCAGCGTGCCGGCGGCCGCAATCGCGCCGGTCGCGATCTCTGGACGGTAACGCTGTCCCAGCATGGTCGGCAGGGCCGCCAGAGTGATCGTCGCCACCGAGGCGCCGACCACTCCGGCCATTGGCGCCAGCAGCAATCCGATCAGGATTACCGAGACGCACATGTTGCCCGGCACCCATGAGAGTATTCTTCGCAGGCAAAGCAGCAATTCCCGCGCCGCGCCGCTGATTTCCAGCGCCACCCCCATGAAGAGCAGCATTGGCACTGCGGGATAGACCAGGTTCTCGCCCACAGAACTGTAGATGCGGTACGGAATCAGGAAGAACGATGCGACGGGGAACTCGTCGACCGCAACGCCGATCAATGCGAAGCCTATGCCGATGCCCGCTAGAATGCCGCCGACCGGAAACCCGCTGAACAGGAGAACCGCGAGCGTGAGCAGCATCAGAACCGGAAGGTAGTCGATCAGCATCCCCGCTGGTCCTCGCCCGTACTAAGGGGCCGCGCCAGCCGGTAGCAGGCGCCAAGTAACAACAGGAACGCGCCGATGGGCAGCGCCGACTTGATGATCCAGCGCGCGGAAAGCCCGAGCGCGGCGCGCGAACCCTCGTCCTGGACGTATGAGATCCAAGCCATCCGGGCGCCGAACCACACGAGGATCAGAGAAAGCGGTATCAGTAGGATAATCAGCAGCGCCCTTTCTATCCGGGCTTGCATCCGTCGCGGTAAACGCTCCCGAACGATATCGACCCGCACGTGCCGGTCTGCGATATAGGTCCAGCCGATGCCGAACATCACGCAGGCAAAGAAGAAGTGCCAGGTCAGCTCCTGCAGCGGCGTCGACCCGAGCTGCAGAAACCGCCTGGTCGCGATGTCGAAAATCGAGGTGAGTGTCAGTCCCGGAAGGAACACGAAAGCCGCAACACCCCCTCCGAACTTGACGATTCTGCGCAACTGTCTGAGCCAGCCGTTCATGCCCGCACGCCCCCTCTTTCCCTGACCTGTCCGCCTTATCGCAACGCGATGCGGCAGGTGGATTCTTGCTTCGGGAAGGGAGGTTAATGTCTATAGTGACTATAGATGCAAGCACAACCTGCGGGGCGGCAAACGCAGGCTCGATACTGTTTCCCCGTGCCTCACTTTGCCTGGGTTCGAGAGGTCGTGTGGGAATGATCCGCTAATCTCTCGATAATGCGGCACTGTTCGATCCGGCCGCCTTCACACGCGGTGATCATGTGTTTTAGCTCTGATTTGAGCGCCGTTAGTCTGGAGATGCGCTGATTGACGGTTTCGAGATGCGTCTGCGCGATCTCGGTCACCGCCGCGCAGGATTGGTCCGGACGGTCAGTCAAGTCCAAGAGTTCGCGGATCGCATTCTGATTGAAGCCCAATTCACGGCAATGCTGGATGAAGTCGAGCCTCTGCAGATGCGAGTGCTCATATACCCTGGTATTCCCAGTGGACCGCGGGGGCTTGGGCATTAGACCGATATTCTCATAATACCGGATGGTGGGAATCTTGCAGCCGGTCTCCCGCGAGAGGTGGCCGATCGTGAATTCGATTTCTTCCATGCTGCCCTCTTGTATCTCTAGTAACTAGAGACCCTAGATTACAGTGAGCGATGCGCAAAGACTCGATTCCGACGGGAGAGCGCGAAGATGCCAGGCTGCGGGTGTGGCGAAGACCTGAAGTTTGACGGTGTCTCGCCGGCATACCGGCGCGTGCTGTGGATCGTGATCGCCATCAACTTCACGATGTTCGTTATCGAGATGGGCGCGGGCCAGCTTGCTGGATCGCAGGCCCTGAAGGCCGACTCGCTCGACTTTCTCGGCGACACGGCGACTTATGCGATCTCGCTTTTCGTCATCGGCATGCCGCTGATCTGGCGCGTGCGCGCGGCGCTGCTAAAGGGGTTGAGCCTTGGGATCATGGGCTTCTGGGTGCTGGGCTCAACCTTGTACCATGTCCTTATCCTCGGAGTTCCGCAGGCGGAGATCATGGGGGCAATCGGGTTTCTTGCCTTTGCCGCAAACCTCGCCAGTGTCTTGTTGCTCCTGAAATACCGGGACGGCGACGCGAACGTGCGCTCGGTCTGGCTGTGCAGCCGGAATGACGCGATCGGCAATCTGTCGGTGGTCCTGGCCGCGAGTGGCGTTTGGGCGACTGGCACTGCTTGGCCGGATTTGATAGTCGCGGGTGTTATGGCGAGCCGTTTCCTTTGGTCTTCGCTCCAGATCATCGCCCAGGCGCTGCGGGAGGGGCGCTCGCATAGCGCCGATGCATCCGCGGCGCGGCCCGATGCGCGGTCGACCCGCTGACAATCCGATTTTTCACAGGCTGTCATCCTTCGCGAAGGCGGAGGGTCAGATGGCGTTGACCGGAGATCCCCGCCTTCGCGGGGATGGCGGCTGAGGGATGGGCGCGACTGAAGGCGGGCGCGATGCCGGTCAGGTCCAGCTTAGAGCCGCCCGTGGCAGTGCTTGTATTTCTTGCCCGAGCCGCAGGGGCAGGGCTGATTGCGCCCGGTGCCGCGCCAGGTCTCGGGGTCGTCGGGATCGATGACCGATGTGGCCATCCGCGCGGCGCCCTGTCCACCCGCGTAGGCCATCGCGCCGGCGGGTGCCATCTGGTTTTCGACTCCCGCATGGGCAGCTTCCTGGCGCGCGGCTTCCGCGCGGGCCTCGAGTTCGGCCTGCATCTGCGCCTGCATTTCGGCCATTAACTTCTCGCGTTCCTCCTGCTCCTCGGGCGTCAGGGGGCGCATGCCACTCAGTTGCTTGGTCACGTCGAAGCGGAGTTGCGACAAGAGGCCTTCGAACAGGCCGAACGCCTCGGATTTGTACTCGTTCAGCGGATCGCGCTGGGCGTGGGCGCGCAGCCCGATGACCGAGCGCAGGTGCTCCAGCATCACCAGATGATCGCGCCAATGCTGATCGAGCACCTGCAACAGCAGGCCCTTCTCGATATTGCGCATGTTCTCGGCGCCGATCTGCTCTTCCTTCTCGGCATAGGCCTTGTCGGTCGTCTCGTAGAGCCGCTCCTTGATCACCTCGTCGTCGACACCTTCCTCATCGGCCCAATCCTTGACCGGCAGGGGCATGATTAGGGCATCCTGGATCGCGGCCTCCAGCTCCTCGGTCTCCCACTGGTCCGCATAGGCGCGCTTGGGGATGTGGCGTGTCACCAGCTCGTCGATCACCGAATGGCGCATGTCCCGAATCGTCTCGGACAGATCGTTGGCCGCCATGATCTCGCGGCGTTGTTCGAAGATCGCCTTGCGCTGGTCGTTCATCACGTCGTCGAAGCGCAGAAGGTTCTTGCGGATGTCGAAGTTGCGCGCCTCGACCTTGCCCTGCGCCTTCTCGATCGCCTTGTTGACCCAAGGATGCACGATCGCCTCGCCCTTCTCGAGGCCCAGCTTCTGCAACATTCCGTCGATCCGGTCCGAGCCGAAGATGCGCATCAGGTCGTCTTGCAGCGACAGGAAGAACGAGGACCGTCCCGGATCGCCCTGGCGGCCCGAGCGGCCGCGGAGCTGGTTGTCGATGCGCCGGCTCTCGTGGCGCTCGGTGGCGATGACCCAGAGCCCGCCGGCATCAATCGCCTTTTTCTTGGCCTCGGCCAATTCGGCCTCGATCCCGGCGCGGATCTTGGCGATCTCCTCGCCGTCCTCGATATCGCGGGTCTCGGCCAGCACGCGCAATTCCACATTGCCACCCAGCTGGATGTCGGTGCCGCGGCCCGCCATGTTGGTGGCGATGGTCACGGTTCCGGGTTCACCCGCCTCGGCGATGATCTGCGCCTCCTGCTCGTGATAGCGCGCGTTCAGCACCTGGTGCGGGATGTTGAGCTTTTTCAACCGCTCGGACAGCAGTTCCGATTTCTCGATCGAGGTGGTGCCCACCAGCATCGGCTGACCCCGGTCGCGCCCGTCGCGGATCGCGTCGACGATGGCGTCGGATTTCTCCTCGACCGTGCGGAAGACCTGATCGTCATCGTCCTGGCGCATCACCGGCATGTTGGTGGGCACCTCGACCACGTCGAGGCTGTAGATCGACATGAACTCCTCGGCTTCGGTCAACGCGGTGCCGGTCATGCCAGCGAGCTTTTCGTAAAGCCGGAAATAGTTCTGGAAGGTGACGCTGGCCAAGGTGACGTTCTCGGGCAGGATCTCGGCGCTTTCCTTGGCCTCGATCGCTTGGTGCAGACCGTCCGAGTAGCGCCGGCCCTCCATCATCCGGCCGGTGAACTCGTCGATGATCACCACCCGGTTGTCCTTGACGATGTAGTCGCGGTCTTTCTGGAAGAGTTTGTGCGCCCGCAGCGCCTGGTTGACGTGGTGCACATGGCTGACCGAGGTCGGGTCGTAGAGCGAGCCACCCTCGGGCAAAAGCCCGCCCTCGATCAGCACCTGCTCGACCACCTCGTTGCCTTCCTCGGTCAAAACGACGGTCTTCTGCTTTTCGTCGATTTCGAAGTGCTCGTCCGAGAGATTGGGGATCACCTTGTCGATAGTGACATACATCTCGGTCTGGTCCTCGACCGCGCCCGAGATGATCAGGGGCGTGCGCGCCTCGTCGACCAGGATCGAGTCCACCTCGTCGACGATCGCGAAATGATGGTCGCGCTGGACCATGTCGGTCAGCCGCGGCTTCATGTTGTCGCGCAGATAGTCGAAGCCGAACTCGTTATTGGTTCCGTAGGTCACGTCGCAGGCGTAAGCCGCGCGGCGCTCGGCCTCCTGCATCCCGGCGACGATGACGCCCGTCGTCATGCCCAGGAACGAATAGACCTTGCCCATCCAGTCGGCGTCGCGCTTGGCCAGGTAGTCGTTGACCGTCACCACATGGACGCCGCGGCCCGTGAGCGCGTTCAGGTAGACCGGCAGGGTGGCGACCAGTGTCTTGCCCTCGCCGGTCTTCATCTCGGCGATCTTGCCCTGGTGCAGCACCAGCCCGCCGATGATCTGCACGTCGAACGGGCGCAGGCCCAGCGCGCGCTTTGCGGCTTCGCGCACAGTGGCGAAGGCCTCGGGCAGGATGTCTTCCAGCGCCTCGCCCGCTTCCAGCCGGTCGCGGAATTCCTGGGTGCGATCACGGATCTGAGCGTCGCTCAGCGCCTGGATTTCAGGTTCCAGCGCGTTGACCGCCTCGACGGTCTTCTGCGTGGCCTTGATCTTGCGGTCGTTCGTGGTCCCGAGGACCAACTTGGCCAAGTTGCCGAGTCCCATCATCAGGTGATTTCTCCATGGCGCGGCGGGCCGGGCCGCTTGCTGTCTCCGGCACCCCGTCCAGACCTTGTATGCGGCCAAGCGGGATCACAAAACGCGCATCGGCGCTTGAGGCCCGGAACGCATCGGATTAAGTCTGGCGAGCCATCCGGCGATCGGACCCGGCGTGAGACATATTTTCGGGGAGGGTGAGTGTCAACGCCCCGGCCCCTGGACCGACCCGCGATCGGGGCCGCTAGGGCTCCATAAATCCCCGCAAAATCAAGGAGAAACTCCCGTGAAACTCACCGCACCGACTGTGCCGATGCTTGCCCTGTTGCTGACACTGTCTTTCGGTGCGGGGGCGGCGCTCGCGCAAAGCACGACAGAGAGTTCCGAGAGCGGCGCCAGCGCCGAGGCCGAATCCGGCGAGGGTGAAACCGCAGGCGCCTTCACCATCCGCTCGCCGCTGGCGATCGTCGACGGTGTTCCGATGGAGCTGGGCGAACTAGTGGCGCTGCGCCGCGAATTGCCCGATCAATATCAGCAAATGCCGGACCAGGTTCTGTATGAAGCGCTGATCGACCAGATGATCGACCAGATGCTGTTGGCCGAGGCGGGCCGCAAAGCCGGGCTCGATCAGCGCCCGGCAGTGGCCTACAACCTGCTGAACCAGACGCGCGCGATCCTGGCCGATGCTTATCTGCGCAGCCGCATTGCCGAGCGGGCGACGCCCGAGGCGGTCGAGGCGCTCTATCAGGAGCGCTACGCCAACTCCGAACCGGCCATCGAGGTGCGGGCCGGGCATATTCTGGTCGATAGCCAGGAAAAGGCCGCGGATCTCAAAGCGCAGATCGATGGCGGCGCGGATTTCGCCGAGCTCGCGAAGGAGCATGGGACCGACGGCACCGCGCAGCGCGGGGGCGATCTAGGCTGGTTCGTCAAGTCCGACATGGTGCCGGAATTCGCCAATGCCGCCTTCGCCATGGAGCCGGGCACGATCAGCGATCCGGTGCAGACCGCCTTCGGCTGGCATTTGATCAAGCTGGACGAGAGCCGCGAGCGCGCGACGCCGCCGCTTGAAGAGGTGCAGGACGAATTGCTGGGTGAGGTGATTCAGAAGTCGCAGGAGGAGATCCTAGCCGAAATCCGCGCCTCGGCCGAGATTGTGAAGCCGGAGCCGCCCCTGCCCGCGCAGGCGATCCGGGCCGATGATATGCTGGACGCCGCGGAATAGGGCGACGCGGAGCAAGACGCCGCGAAATAGGACGACGTCTGGGGGGATACATGGACAAGGGAAAGAGCGAGGACCGAGCGGCGAAGATCAAGCAGCTAGCCGCGATGAAGCGGCGCCAAGCCAAGCTGGCTGCCGAGATCGCGGCACTGGAGGCCGAGATGGCGCCGCCGATCTCGCCTTTTGCGCCTGACATGTTTCCGGACTTGCCGTCAGTGGATGGTTTGCTTCTGGCAAGTGCCGCCGCGGGCGTGCGCTACAAGGGCCGCTCAGACGTTATGCTGGCGGAACTGGCCGCGGGCTCGGTGATGGCCGGCACCTTTACCCGCTCGGCGACGCGGGCGGCGCCGGTGCTCTGGTGCGAGGAACGGCTGGCGGCGCTGGCCGCCAAGCCGAACCGCCGCAAGCTGGGGATCGTAGTCAATTCGGGCAACGCCAATGCCTTTACCGGGCGTCACGGGGCCGACGCGGTCGAGGCGGTGATGAAGGCGGCGGGCAAGGCGCTAGGCACGCCCAAGGGCAATGTCTTCATGGCTTCGACCGGCGTGATCGGCGAGCCGTTGCCTTCCGAAAAAGTGACCCGAAAGCTGGAAGCGCTGGCAAAAAAGCTGTCGCCAAAAGGCCAGAAGGGCGCGGCCAAGGCGATCATGACAACTGATACCTTCCCGAAGGGCGCCAGCACGGTCACCGATTTGGACGGGGTACCGGTAACCATTTCCGGTTTCGCCAAGGGCTCGGGAATGATCGCGCCGGATATGGCGACGATGCTGGTCTTCCTCTTCACCGACGCGAAGATCGACCAGGGGGTGCTGCAGGATACGCTCGCCGGCTTGACCGACGAAACCTTCAATTCAATCACGGTCGACAGCGACACGTCGACCTCGGACACACTGCTCGTAGGCGCTACCGGGAAGGCGAAGATGGCGCCGATTGCGGACCGCCGCGATCCGAGGCTGCGGGCGTTCCGCGCCGCGCTCGGCGATGTCATGCGCGATCTGGCAATTCAGGTGGTCAAGGACGGCGAGGGGGCCTCGAAGATCGTCGCGATCACCGTGACCGGGGCCAAGTCGTCCCGCGCCGCGCGCAAGATTGGCCTCACCATCGCCAATTCGCCGCTGGTCAAAACGGCGATTGCTGGCGAGGACCCGAATTGGGGCCGGATCGTCATGGCGGTGGGCAAGTCTGGCGAGGCCGCCGATAGGGACAAGCTTTCGATCCGGTTCGGCAAGATCCAGGTTGCCGAGGAGGGGTGGGTCTCGCCTTCTTATTCCGAGGAGCTGGGGGCGGCTTACATGAAACGCGCCGAGCTGGATATCGGCGTCGACGTGGGGGTCGGCGCCGGGCGCGCCACGGTTTGGACCTGCGACCTGACCCATCGCTATATCGAGATTAACGCGGATTACCGTTCGTGAAGCTTGTCCTGGTCGCTGCGGTGGCGCTGATTGACCCGGACGGCCGGGTGCTGTTGGCCGAACGCCCGCAAGGAAAGTCGATGGCGGGGCTGTGGGAGTTTCCAGGCGGCAAGGTCGAGCCGGACGAGACGCCGGAAGCGTGTCTCATGCGCGAGATCGAGGAGGAGTTGGGGATATCGACCTGGGAGAGCTGCCTGGCACCCTTGAGCTTCGCGAGCCACGCCTATGAGGAATTCCATTTGCTGATGCCGCTCTACGCCTGCCGGAAATGGCGGGGCACGGTCGCTGCCTTGGAGGGCCAGCGCCTGGCCTGGGTGCGCAAGGGTGATCTGAAGGACTACCCGATGCCGCCTGCCGACAAACCCCTGGTCGCGGCGTTGCGCGATTGGCTGTGAGCGTCCAGGTGTCGCACTTTCCGCAGGGCAAACGATTGGGTATCGTCGCGCCTTCATTCGGACCGGGCTTGCAATGATATCGGCCTGGCCGCGATAGACGGACGCGAAAGTCTTGCCCTTATCCGACAAGTCGATCGATCTGGAAGAAACGCTGCGAAGCACGCTGGCAGGCGCTTCGGTGACCGCTTTTTCGCGCGGGATCGGACTATTCTCGCATGTGGACAATCGGCTGCCGCGCCGTGTCGAGGGGGACGCTGCTGGCTTCGCGGATTATCTGCGCCACGGGCTGAACCACACCTTGGCTGCACGCTCGACCCAACGGATCGCGCTGGCGGTCTGGCGCGGTGGTGACGATCAAGCGCCACCGGTTCTAGAAGCCGCCCGCTGGGTCGATCCGGATCGGACGCCCGCCCGAGGGCTGGCCGGTCTTTGGGCTGGCAGGATTGGGGGAACCGACGCCGCGCCGCGGCCACGGCCAACGGCGGCCGGGGTCGAGTCGGTCCTGGTCCCGTTGCCCGCGCAGCCAGGCGACGGGCCGACCGTGGGTGACCAATGGGGCGCGTCCTTCCGCGACAAGCGCCTGATGATGGTCGAGCGGCCCGCGCTTTGCACCGAGTGGCATGCGGAGTCGATCGCCGCGCTCGGCATGGAGCTGAGCATCGTCGACGACGCGCGCGACGTGCTGGCGTGCGCCCGGGCAGGTGGGACGCCCGACCTTCTGGTCCTGGACGCGGATTTCCTAGGCGACGACGCGAGCAGGATCGCCCGGCAGTTCCGCGAGGATCCGGTGCTGGCGGAGGCCGCGATCCTGCTTCTGGGGGACCATCTCGATCGCGTCCCCGGCGGCGGGGAGCCGGGTCTCTTCGACATGATCCTGCGCCCGCCCCTGCCGTGGCGGCGCCTCAACCTGGCGCTCTACGAATTGATCCAAGCCGGCACCGATGAACGGACCCGGCTGAGCCCGGGAACGGCGCCCGAACGGATTCCCGACCTGACTGGCAGGCGCGTGCTGATCGCCGAGGATGTGGCGACCAACCAGCTTCTGCTGCGCGCCATCCTGGCGCCCACGGGCGCCGGGATCGAGGTCCTGGCCGACGGGGCCGAGCTGGTGGCTCGGCAGGAGGCGGAACCTGCGGACCTGGTTGTGCTGGATTTGCAGATGCCCGGCATGGGCGGCATCGCGGCAATCCGCCAGATCCGGGCGATGCCCGGCCCCGCGGGTGCGGTCAAGGCGATTGCGCTGACCGCTTATGCCGGAGCCGCCGACCGGCGCCACGCCCTGGCCGAGGGGATGGACGCTTATCTCGCCAAACCGGTCGTCGTCGACGCGTTCTACGACCTGGTCGGGAAACTGCTGGAGATTGGCCGCTGACCGCCTAGCCGAGCGCGAGCAGCACAAAGATCCAGGGCGGCGGTACCGAGCCGATCCCGAAGACCAGGACCTTCAGGAAATATAACCAGAAGGCCGCCAGGAAGGGCTTCAAGGGCGGCTCGACAAAGCCCGGCGTGACCGGCTCGCAGAGGGCTATCATCGGGTCGGTGATTGAGCCGAGCACCTGGAAGAAGGTCACCGGCCGGCTGAAATCGACGAAGAGCCCCAGAACCCCGCGCGCGACCAGGATCGCCGCCAGCGAGGTAAGAGAGTAGGTGCCCGCGACAATCGTCGCGAAGAAAACCGAGTCGACTTGCGGTGCGCCTTCGGCCCTGGGCGGCCCGAGGGCAAGGAAGACCGCGAAACACAGAACGAAGGCGCCGACCAGGATCAGGAGGCCGCGCAGGGCTTGGCCGTTCATTCGCTATCCTCTCGGCCCTATCCTCTCGGTTCTGTCGCGCTGGCTCCGGTCAGTGCGCCTGTTCCAGCAATTGGCCGCCCCGCGGCACGCGCAGGCGGCGGATGAACTGCTGCATCTCCTGGCTGGGCTGCGGCGTGAGCCGCGACACCACGAAGGTCACGACGAAGGCGACCGGGATGCCGAAGACGCCGGCCGAGATCGACTTGACGTCATACCAGTTGACCTCATCGCCCGAGCCCTTGATGAGATCGAACCCGTAGACATTGCCGACCAGGTAGAAGAGCGTCGTGCCGAAGCCGAGCACGATCCCGGCAATTGCGCCCTCGCGCGTCGTCCGTGCGTCCCAGACACCCAAGACCAATGGTGCGAACAGGCCCGCCGCAGCCAGCGAGAACGCCCAGGCCACCATCGACAGGATGTCCGAGGGCTTGGTCTGCGCGAGGAGCGCGGCACCAATCGCGACCACGAGAAGGATCAGCTTCGCGACCAGCAGGCGGCGTTTCGTGTCGGCATGTGGGTCGATCATCTTGAAGTAGATGTCGTGGCTGAGCGCGTTTGCGATCGCCAGCAGAAGCCCGTCCGCCGTCGAGAGCGCGGCCGCGAAACCGCCAGCGCCCACGAGCCCGATCACGAACCAGGGCATGTTGGCGATCTCGGGCGTCGACAGCACGATCATGTCGCGGCCGAGCGTCAGGTCGGCGAAGCTGAAGCCCGCCGCCTTCTCGGCCCCGCAAGCGGCCATCACCGCCGCCTGGTCGGTGACGGCCACGCCGCAGATCGAGATCAGCGCATTGCCGCCGATATTGCCCCATCGATACATCCAGGCTGGGATCTGGTCATAGGGCAGCGTCCCGCCCGCCTGGACGAACATGTCCATGACGTTGAACTTCGCGAAGGCGGCATAGGCCGGCGCGGTGAAATAGAGCAGGAAGATGAAGAACAGTGACCAGCCCACCGATTTGCGCGCCTCGCGCACGGTCGGCGTTGTGAAGAACCGCATCAGGATATGCGGCAGCGAGGCGGTGCCCACCATCAGGCAGAAAATCAGGAAGAAGAAGTCGCGCGGCGTGTAGTTGGTGAAGGGCTGCACATGGGATTTCGCCACGCCAAGCTGCTGTTCGTAACCGGTGATGTCGCCCAAGACCGAGCCATACATGATCTGCGGCACTGGCACCCCGGTCTTGACCGTCGACATCCAGACCGCCGGGACCAGATAGGCGACGATCAGGATGATGTATTGCGCGACCTGGGTCCAGGTGACCGCGCGCATGCCGCCCAGCATCGAGCAGACCAGGATCCCCGCCAGTCCGGCAAAAACTGCCCACTCGAAGTCGATCCCGAGGAATCGCGAGGCAATGACTCCGGAAGCATAGATCTGCGCCGTCAC
Source organism: Paracoccaceae bacterium (assembly GCA_029862205.1). Lineage (GTDB taxonomy): Bacteria > Pseudomonadota > Alphaproteobacteria > Rhodobacterales > Rhodobacteraceae > Thermohalobaculum. The sequence goes on along the minus strand of JAOTXT010000014.1, from coordinate 36,198 downwards.
ATAAGTGAACGAGGCTGCGAATAGCACGATGATGCCCAGAAGCCGGGGCATGTTGCCGCCATAGCGGGTGCCGAGGAAATCGGGCACCGTATAGGCGCCGAACTTGCGCAAGTAGGGTGCCAGCAGGACCGCCACCAGCACATAGCCGCCGGTCCAGCCGAGCACGAAGGCCAGCCCGTCATAGCCGAGCACGTAGAGCGAGCCCGCCATGCCGACGAAGCTGGCGCCCGACATCCAGTCGGCGCCGGTCGCCATGCCGTTGTAGACAGCCGGGACCGAGCGCCCGGCCACGTAATATTCCGAGACCTGGCTGGTGCGCGACATGATGCCGATGAAGGCATAGACCAGGACGGTCAGCCCCATATAGGACCACAGGATGTATTTCGCCGGCAGCCCCAATTGCTCGAGGATCGCCATGGCGATGACGAAGATCGCGAAGGCGCCCACATAGATGCCGTAGATGCGCCCGAGATTGTCGGTGAAATCACCCCGCATGGCTTGCCCCCTCAATCCTCATCGGCGCCGAATTCCTCGTCGATCGCGTTCTGGCGCGCCGCGAACCAAAAGATCAGCACGACGAAGACGATCAGCGAGCCTTGGGCGGCCATGTAGAAGCCCAAGGGAAAGTCGAAGAACGTGATCTGGTTCAGGTAGCCCACGAACATATGGATGAGGAACGAAAAGACGGCCCAGACGACCAGGCAGATCCACATGAGTGTGCGCGTCTTCGCCCAGTGTGCCGCGGCGGCCTCCGGTGCGATTTGATCGGACATGATCGTCTCCAGTGATGGGCCCTCGGGACCTTATCATTTCCGATTCCCAGGGCAGGTCAACCGATCAGTCGGTGTCTTCTGGTCCGATGACTTGCATTTCCCGGTCCGAGACCGGATGAGAGGGGGCGCCGCCACGCGAGGCGGCTTTAACGGACAGATCAGCGGGGCCGCGCCCATTGGACTTTCTGAAGCTCCTGACAATCGGCGCGCGGAGGGGCCGGATTGCGACTGTGCCCGACCTGGTCACGGCGATCGGGGAAGGCGCCGCCTACCTGTCGCAGGGGTCGGCCTATGCTTATATCCGCGCCCGGTCGGGCACCATGGGACCCCGCCTGATGCAGGACGCCGCCTTCGGCGCCGCCATGGAGCGCTGCACCTGGGAGGGCTTTGCCGCTTTCGCGGCAGACCTGATCCTGATCGTCGAGACCGATCTGCGGCCTTGCGCCGTCGATCCGGATGCGCAAGTGCTGCAATCGCTCTACCGCTCGGTCCTGGCCAACCAGGATCTGCCCCGCCACCGCTCCGGCCAAGGCTGGGACGACCGCGTCGCGCGCTTCGATCAGCGCGTGGTCGCGCATTTGGCAGCGCCGCCGCGCGGCGTCGGCGAGATCTGCCGCGAGGGCGCGGAGATCCTGCTGAGATTTATGCCGGTGACCGATGATATCCGCCAGGCCGATCGCGAGATGGTGCTGAACAACGTGCAATTCCGCTTCATCGAGCATGTGGAGGCATTGCGCCGCCGATCGGACAACAGGGCGCTTTCTCTGGCGCTGACCGAAACGACCGCCAATCCGAGCTAGCCGCCCCTGGCGACGACGCACGCGGCGATCCCGCGGACCGCTTTTTCCGGCGATTCAGACGAATTGGCGCGATTCGTTAACATTGTTCTTGCCAACCCTACCCATGTTGTGGTTCCCATAGTTTAGGCACACATTATGCGGTAGAGCCGCACAGAATGATGAGGAGTTGGTCGTTCCGCCGGATAGACGGTACTTGATCGAACTTCGGGGGAGGATTGCTATGACCGACGTCGTCGAGATTGCCAGGAAGCGCCGGGCCTTGCTCCAGTCTGAAATTGCTCAGCTGGATCGGTTCCTGCGGATGGCCGCGGCGTTGCAGAAATACGAACACGGTGGTTACGACGGGCGGGGGAGCGAACCCATTCGCGAAACTGTCAGTCCGCCGTCGGCCGCGTCGATCTCGCCCGAACCCCGGGCCGCGCCGAGCATGCCAGTCGCGCCGCCGAGCGCGCCCGCCGAGCCGGCCTCGCTCCAAGCCAGCGCGGTACCGCAGGTGCCAAAGAAGGAAGCCCCTCCCGCCCAGACCGAAGCGGCTCCAACCGAAGCGGCTCCAGCAGAAATTCGCCCAGCAGGCTCTGGCCCAGTAGAATCTGGTCCAGCAGAACCCAGCGCAACCACGCCGACGCCGGCGGAAGTGGCCCAGACAGAAGCAGCAGAAGAAGCGCCGCCCCAGGCCGCCGCTCCGCAAGCCGCCGCGCCTGAGGCCGTGATGCCGGACGGCGACGCTCCCGAGACCACGGCGCCAGAAGTTACCGCGCCCGAAGTTACCGCGACCGAAACCACCGCGCCCGAAACCACGGCGCCCGAAACCGCTGCACCCGAGGTTGCCGCGCCCAAGACCGCTGAGACGAAGACATCAAAGGCGCCGAGCACTGACGTCGAGCCAGCTGCCGAACTGGCGCCAGCCGATCCAAGCACGCCTCCGGTCGGGAGTGCGAAGCCGTCCGCGCCGTTGGCAGCCCAATCCGGTGCCCAACCCGACCCTAAGCCCGAGCCCAAGGCCACGGAGCCGGCACGGTCCGCCGCGCTGGACGAAGACCCGGTCGCGAAGCTGATCGCGGCAAAGGCCGGCGAGCCGGTGGCGCCCGCCTCGGAAGCGGCGGAAAAGGACGCCCACACGCCCCGCCAGACTCCCGCGAAAACGCCGTGGTCCGCAGCGATTGCCGCTGGCGCGAAAGCGTTTGCGGATGCCGCGAAGATCAAGACCCCAGCGGGGGACGAGAGCGGCGATGCGGCAAGTGCGAAATCGCCGGAAGCCGCGAAATCCGAGACACCAGTGTCCGGCACAGAAGAAAAGGACGCCGGAGAGGAAGTTCTGGTTCTAGGCAAGCCGAAGCGGCCCGCATCCGGGCCAGTTGACATCCACGTGGGCCAGAAGCTTCGGCAGCGCCGTTGGATGATCGGAATGTCGCGCCAGCAGCTGGGCGATCTGGTCGGGGTCAGCCTGGACGAGATCCGTGGCTACGAGATGGGAACATCGCATATCGACGCCGACCGGATGTGGCAGATCGCCTCCTCCTTGGACGTCCCGATGTCCTACTTCTTCGAGGATCTTGAGGGCCAGTCGGAAAACGGCGAGTCCGCCCGCAGCGAGGTGCTGACCGAGGCCGACGCGCGGAAGATGATGGAAGGCGGCGCCTCGGCTCCGCCGCGCGCGGTCGAGGCGTCCTGAGCTTCGTTGCGCACCGAACCGGCGCCATGGACTGAGCGCCGGAAATCAAGGCCAAAAGCCAAGGCCGGACCCGGAAAACCGGGCAGGGACAGAGTTGAGGAAGGATCGATATGACAGACGTAATCAGTATTGCGAAGAAGTGCCGGGCCGAGCTCACGACCGAGATCGCGCGGCTCGATGAGTTCATTCGCATGGCCGAGAAGCTGCAGCAATACGAAGCATTGGCGAAATCGGCGGAAGCCGAAGTCGAGTTGACGCCCAATCTGGCAGCCGGCGGCGGCGGCGCACAAATCGCGAGCGCCGCAAGGGCCTAGAGCGTACCGCGTTGGCGGGCCCACGGGTTGCGCCGGCACGGCGGGTTTGCGAGGCTGACTCCCAACGTTGACAGACGACGTTGATCGGTAAAGGGCGGTTCGCCGCAGGCGGCTTTGCATGAGGGAATCCCTGAGGAACGTCGTTGTCTGCGCGAGCGATCCTTGCGCATGACCAGCTTTTCGCAGCACACCTTGCGCCGCCGCGTATTGCTCGCGGCATTCTCTGCCATTTCCGTACTCTTCATCGTGTTGCCCGCCCATGGCGGGCCGGACGTCGCGCCGCTCCCGCGCGCGAAGCCCCCGGTGCCGGCGCCAGCCACCGCTCCCGCGCCCGGCCAATATCACACGGGCGCGGTCGGTTGGCTGGTGGCGGATCTGGACAGTGGGTCGGTGCTCGATTCCCGGGAAGCTGATCGCCCTTTTGCTCCGGCCTCGGTCGCCAAGTTGCCGACCGCCTTCTATGCGATCGACCGTTTGGGACCGCTATACCGGTTTCAGACGCGGGTTTTGGCGGCGGGATCACAAAGCGGCGGTACGCTGGAAGGTGATCTGGTCTTGCTCGGCGGCGGTGACCCCGAGCTCGATACCGACGACCTGCTGCCGCTGGTGACCGAAATTCAGGAGCGCGGCCTGCGTCATGTGAGCGGGCGGTTCATCGTCGATGGCTCGAACGGCCCGAGGGCGGTGGCAATTGACGCGGATCAGCCGCCCGATGCCGCCTATAACCCAGCCCTCTCGGGCCTGAACCTGAACTTCAACCGTGTCCGCCTCAAATGGGACGCGCGAAAGGGCACACGCGAAATGCGGGTCTCGGCAAAGGCCCAGCGGCTGGACCCGGAGGTGGCAGGAGTCCAGGTGATCCTAGCGAGCATGCCCGGAACCGAGATGTTTACCCATCGGATGGAGGGTCGGACCGAGATCTGGCAGATGAACGAGGTTGGCTTCCGCGGGAAAGGGGCCCGATGGCTGCCGGTGCGCCGCCCAGAGGTTTATGCTGGCGAGGTGTTCCAAAGCCTGGCGCGGGATCAGGAAATCTCGCTGCTGGCGGCCGATGTGGACACGGCCCCGTCCGGGGGCATGGAAATCGCACGGCACCAAAGCCGGCCGCTTCGCCCGATGCTGAAGGCGATGCTGCGGTATTCCACGAACCTGACCGCCGAGGCGGCGGGGTTTGCGGCCAGCCGGAAGGAAGGCCCGCATGTTCGGACGCTGGCGGATTCGTTGGCGCGGATGAACGCCTGGGCCGCGCGTATCGGCGGTTTCACCGTAGGTGATCCAGGGTTCCAATTCGCCAATCATTCGGGTCTCAGCACCGCGTCCAGGGTCTCGCCCCGGCGGATGGTGGAGGTATTGCGCGCGGCGGCGCTTGCGCAGCCAGCCGAGGGCGAACGCCGCCCGCGTCTTCCAGGCGGGGTTCTTGATCTGCTGGGGGACTACAATGTCGCGGCGAAGTCGGTGAAGCTGGATTACAAGAACCTGGATGTGGTGGCGAAGACCGGCACGATGGACTATGTGCGCGGCCTTGGCGGCTATATCGCAACCCCGTCCGGGCGGCGGCTGGTCTTCGCGATCTTCTCGAACGACCTGGAGAACCGGGGCCAGAACGGCCGGCGCGCCGATCGGCGCTGGATGGCGCAGGCGCGCGATTTTGAACGCCGGTTGATCCGCGGCTGGGTGAAGCGGCTCGGCGGCTGACGGATAGCCTTTGAGCTACGCATGGCTTGTCGTAAGCTGTTTGGATGAGCGTCACCGTCAAAAACCTCGATCACGTCAATCTCCGCACCGCCGCGCTCGACGCGATGGTGGCGTGGTATGGCGACGTTCTGGGGATGCGCCCTGGCCCGCGTCCGGGTTTCAGTTTCCCTGGCGCCTGGCTTTATGCCGGCGATCAAGCGGTGATCCATCTGATTGGCGTCGAGGAACCGCCATCGGCGGACCCTGATGCGCTGCGGCTCGAGCATTTCGCGCTCTCGGCCGAAGGCATGGCGGCGTTCATCGAGCGCCTCGAGGCACGGGGCGAGCAATACCGGCTCAACCGGATCGAGGATTTCGGGATCGTCCAGGTCAACCTATGGGATCCGGACGGCAATCACATTCATGTGGACTTCGATGCGGCCGAGGGGGCAAGCTGACCGCCGCGGGAATTGGGGAGCGGGAACGGGGGAGTTCTTAGGTATGGCCAATAGTCCTTGGAGCCGGCGGCAGGTCTTGGCGGCGTTGGTCGTCGCGGCCGGGGGCGTTCCGGCGGGCGGCGCCCAGACGGTCGGGGTCGAGGCGGCGCGGTCACATGTGGCGGCGACGGTCGACATGGTGATCGGCTTGATCGAAACGCAAAAGCCCCGCGCCGAGGCGGCAAAGGCGCTAAGGAGCATCTTCGAGCGTCAGGCGGCTCTGAAGCAATTGGCGCGCTTTTGCGCGGGCCGCTACTGGCGCGGCATGGCCGATGAATACAAGGATCGCTACATCGAGACCTTCTCGGACCACCTAGCCTATGTCTACGCGGGCTATTTCAAGGATTTCAGCGGCGATCCGGCCGAGCTGCGCGAGGCCATGAAGATCGTCAATGTGGTGGATGTGGGCAAGAAGGGTGTTCTGGTGCGCAGCGAGATCCGGCCTGGCCGCCAAGCGCCGGTTCTGGTCGACTGGCTGATCTCGGACCGTTCGGGCCGGATCGCAATCTCGGATCTGGTGGTCGAGGGCATCTCGCTGGCGGTGACCCAGCGCGAGGTGGTCAGCGCCATGTTCGAAAAGCGCAGCGGCGATGTGGCGCAAGTCATCGCCGATATGGAGCGCGAGCAGGGCAAGTCAGGCAGCTGATCGCGGGAAAGTCCCGGAAACGCCCCGGAAACGCCCCGGAAACGCAACGAGGCCGCCCAATGGGCGGCCTCGGCAATCATGACGCGATAGCGCGGGTTGGTTAGGCGGCAAGCTTGTCGGCGGCCGTCTTGAATTCGGCCATCGCTTCCTCGGCGCGGGCCTTGACGATCTCGAAGGCCTCGGTGTTCGCCTTCTGCGCCATGTCGGCCAGTTCCTTGACCTCGGTGGCCGCTTTCTCGAATGCGGTGCGCATGGCCTGCACGTTTTCGGCGGCGCGCTCGGCGGTCAGCGGCTGGCCCTGGATCTCGCCAACCTTGTCCTTGGCGTCGGCGACGGCGGCCTCGAACAGAGCGACCTGGCGCTTGTAGAGGTCCTGGTAGCCGGCGAACACGACCTTGTTGGCCTCGATCATGGCGTCGACGTTCTTCTGATGGGCAGCCATCAGAGCCTCGGTGTCGAGCGCCGGCAGCTTTGCGGCACCGAACATTTCCTTGAGGTTCTCGGCATCGAATAGGAAGGGGAAGTCCTTGGCAGTCATGTCAGTCTCCATCGGATCTGGGTCTGGTATGCGACCCTTGTCCCCGGGCCGCCGGTCATCGTCTGAGGGGAATATTGTGCAGCGCACAAAAATTGTCAAGGAGAAAGATTGTGCAGCGCACAAATTTATTCTGCCAGCTCCCGTGACCGCTCGGCTGCCGCAGCAACCGTGCGGGTGACGAGCGCGGGCAGTTCGGGCATTAGTACCGCCAGTCCTGCGGCGGTTGTGCCGGCCGGGCTGGTGACGTTGACGCGCAGTTGCTCGGCGCTCTCGGGCGAGGCATCGGCCAGGGCGCCGGCGCCAACCACCGTCGCACGGGCGAGGCGCATCGCCAAATCGCCCTCGAGGCCCGCCGCCCGGCCGGCCTCGGCCATCGCCTCGATCATGTGGAACACATAGGCCGGGCCCGAGCCAGAGAGGCCGGTCACCGCATGCATCTGATCCTCGCTGTCGAGCCGCACGGTCTGGCCGACCGCGGCCAGCAAGGTCTCCGCCATCGCCAGATACGCCTCGCTGGCGGCGGCATTGCCGACCAGCGCGCTGATCCCGCGGCCCACCGAGGCCGGCGTGTTGGGCATCGCCCTGATGATCGGAGCACCGGCGCCGAACATCGCCTCGAAGGCGGCAATCGGCGTGCCCGCGGCGATCGACAGGAATACCGTGCCCCGATCCGCCAAACCCGCCAATTGCGGGGCCGCTTCGGCCATCATCTGGGGCTTGACCGCGATCACCGCGACGGTTGCTGGGGCGAGCTGCGCCGGGTTCAGCGCGACGCCCTCAGCGACCCGTGCGTTAAGCCAATCCGAGGGATTGGGTTCGATCACCTGCACCTGATCGGGCGCCAGGCCACCGGCCAGCCAGCCCTCCAGCATCGCGCCGCCCATCTTGCCGCAGCCGAGCAGCACCAGGGATTGGATGCCGGCCGCTTTCAGATCGCCCATGATGTCCTCCCGATCGGCAAAAAAAGGCGCTGGCCCACCCTCGCGAGGCCAGCGCTCAGCCTGATCGATACGCTCCAACCACTCAAGCGCGCCGGTCAGGCGGTGCCGAATGCTTCTTCGATCGCTATCTCGGCGGCCAGCTCGGCCGACTCCTCGCTCCAGCCGACCAGCTGGAATGCCGGATAGAACCGCTCGCTCAAACCGGTTGCCGAGTGAAGCATCGACTCGATCTGCTCTGGCGTCGCGTGGGCGCCGCCGGCCAGGGTAAGCCCGCAGCGATACGCGAGGAGCTTCTGTTCACGCCAGAGCGTGAAACTGCCGCCCCAGATCTTGTCGTTCACGATGTTGAGCAGACGGAAAAACTCGCCCAAGCGCGCCTCCGGAGGGTTCAGTTCGAAGGTGCAGAACAGGCGTAGCATATCGTCATGCCGAGACCACATCAGCGACAGGGAGTAGGTTCGCCATGCGCCCTCGATCGCGACTGCGATCTGGTCCTCGCCGACCCGGTCAAAGTCCCAACGGCACTGCTCGGCCAGGGATTCAACCATGTCGATAGGGTGAACATCTGTTTCAGGGTGGTGATGCTCGACTGCAGTCATGCCTCATGTCCCCATTTTGTGGTGTTTCCTTTGGCTAAGCCTACTGGATACACCCAGGGTTTCCACGGATCGTGTACTGCTACTCATCGACCCGCAAGATATGGTGGCATTAACGGAGTCCGCCGTAAAGCGGAAATCGCGCTGGCACAAAAGATTCATGTGGATGGTTTTGGGCGCGAAGGGTTAACAAACCGCGTGGCTGCCGGGATTGTCCGGCCCGAGGACAACCCTTAGAGGCAGGAACAGCTCAGCCCAGCTTCTTTTCCAGTTCGGCGATACGTGCGGCCAGTGCCTCGTTTTCCTCGCGGGCCTTCTGGGCCATCTCACGCACCGCGTCGAATTCCTCGCGGGTCACCAGGTTGGCATCCGCCAACCAGCGTTCGACCAGGCCGCGCATCGCGGTTTCGGCCTCGGTCTTCACGCCCTGGGCCATGCCGGCCGCGTTGGTCATCAGCTGGCTGAGATCGTCAAAGAGCTTGTCGCGGGTCTGCATGGCGCGGCCTCCGGTGTTCGGGAATTTGATTTATGTCTTGCGGGAGAGGCCCATGCAAGGACGGGGGACTGAAAGTTGGGCGCCTGTTACCTGACGGGCGCGGCTGGCGGGAGTGCTTGACAGAAGTGTTTGCCAGGGGTGCTTGACAGGGACCGGTGGCGGCCCCCACATCGGCGGGAAACCAAGCGAGGCGCCATGTTATTCGTCCTGCCCTTTCCCGAAATCGATCCGGCGATCTTCACGATCACGCTGGGCAGTTACGAGTTCTCGCTGCGCTGGTATGCGCTGGCCTATATCGCCGGGCTTTTGATCGGATGGCGGCTGGTCGTCGCGCTGATGCGACGGCCCCGGCTCTGGCCGCACAGCAAGGCGCCGATGACGCCGGAGCAGCCCGAGGAGCTGCTGCTCTGGATGATCATCGGGGTCGTCCTGGGCGGGCGGCTGGGCTATGTGCTGTTCTACAATCCTGGCTATTACCTGTCGCGCCCGCTCGAGGCGCTGCAGGTCTGGGAAGGCGGCATGTCCTTCCATGGCGGGTTCATCGGTGTGATCGCGGGCGTTCTGTTGTTCACGGCGCGGCGTAGCCTGCCTCATTTCCAGGTCGGCGACGCAGTGGCGTTGGCTGCGCCGGTGGGCATCTTCTTTGGCCGGATCGCGAATTTCATCAACGGCGAGCTTTGGGGCCGGGTCTCGGACGTGCCCTGGGCAATGGTTTTCCCGGGCGCGGGCCCGGAGCCGCGTCACCCGAGTCAGCTATACGAGGCGGGGCTGGAAGGGCTGGTGCTGGGCGCCGTGATGTGGTGGCTGGCGCTCTCATGCGGCTGGCTGAAGAAACCGGGCCAAGTCATCGGGGTCTTCTTCATCGGCTATGGGCTGGCGCGGAGCGTCGTCGAAAATTTCCGCCAATGGGACGCCCATATTGGCTACGCGGTCGAAATCGGCGGCGGCGGGCTGACCATGGGCCAAATGCTGTCGTTGCCGATGATCCTGATCGGGCTCGTGTTCATCTTCACGGCGCGCGCGCCGGAACGGGTGTGAGCGGGCTCGAAGCCATCATCAAGGCGCAGATCCGCGCCTCCGGCCCGATGAGCGTCGCCGAGTACATGGCGCTGTGCCTCGGTCACCCCGAGCACGGGTTCTACATAAAGGATGATCCCCTGGGCGCGGCCGGGCATTTCACCACCGCGCCCGAGATCAGCCAGATGTTCGGCGAACTGATCGGGCTTTGGCTGACCCAGGTCTGGCGGGATCAAGGATCGCCCGCATCGTTCCGCCTGATCGAGCTTGGGCCTGGACGGGGCACGCTGATGGCGGATGCGCTGCGGGCGGCGGGCGCGGTGTCGGGCTTCGCGGAAGCAGCGGATCTGTGGCTGGTCGAGACCTCGCCGGCCTTGCGGGCCGAGCAAGCAAAGCGGCTGCCTGGCGCTCAATGGGCGGAGCGGTTGGAGCTGGTGCCCGAGGGTCCGGCGCTGATCGTCGCCAACGAGTTCTTTGATGCACTTCCGGTGCGCCAGTTCCTCGCAACCGCTGAGGGTTGGCGCGAAAAGCAGGTCGGGATCGATGGGGACCGGCTGGCCTGGGGCCTGTCGGCGCCGCTGCCTGGGCAGCACGATGCGCCCGAGGGCGCCTGGCGCGAGACGTCACCTATTGCGGACGCTGTGGCCGCCGAAGCTACTCGGAGGATCGCGCGGGACGGTGGCGCGGCGCTGATCGTCGATTACGGCTACCAGGCCGGGGACCGGCCGCCGGGCTTCACCCTGCAAGCATTGAAGCGCCACGCGCCCGCGGACCCGTTAGCGGCGCCGGGCGGGGCGGACCTGACTTGGCTGATCGACTTTGATCATCTGGCCGGCACGCTCGATCCGCTGGCCACCGCCAGCACGGCGCAGGGCACGTTCCTGGCCGCGCTCGGCCTTGGCCAGCGCGCCGCGTCCCTGGCAGATGCGCGGCCTGATCAGGCCGGAGCGGTCGCCGATGCGCTGGACCGCTTGACGGGCGCCGATCAGATGGGGAGGCTTTTCAATGTTCTGGCCGCTTGGCCCCAGGGTGCGGCTGCACCGCCCGGATTTGGCCCGCCCGGCTTCGAGGAGACCCGATGACGCTCGACCCCATCCGCGCCACCGCGCTCGAGGACGTGACGCACGGGTTTTTCACCCGGCGGGGCGGCGTCTCCAAGGACATATATGCGGCGCTGAACGGTGGGCAGGGATCGAACGACGATCCGGGTGCGATTGCCGAGAACCGCGCGCGGATCATAGCCCATTTGGAGGTCGAGGACTTGATCTCGGTCCACCAGATCCATTCCGACCGGGCCGAAGTGGTGACCGGCCCCTGGCCCGGCGACCGGCCGAAGGCGGACGCAATGGTGACTGGCCAGCCGGGGCTGGGCTTGGCCATTCTGACAGCCGATTGCGCGCCGGTGCTTTTCGCCGACCGCCAGGCGGGCGTGATCGGCGCCGCCCATGCCGGCTGGGGCGGGGCGCTGGGCGGGGTGCTGGAAGCGACCGTCGAGGCGATGCTGGGCCTCGGCGCGGCGCGGGGGCGGATCACCGCCGTGATCGGCCCTGTGATCTCGCAGCGTGCCTACGAGGTTGGGCCGGAATATGTCGAGCGGTTCCTGGACGACGACCCGGAGAACGCGTGTTTCTTCGCCGACGGGCAGGGCGACCGGGCAATGTTCGATCTGCCGGGCTACTGCCTCGAGCGGCTGCGCGCGGCGGGGCTGGGTCTGGCCGAATGGACCGGCCACTGTACCTATTCCGACGAGGAGCGGTTCTTCAGCTACCGCCGTGCCTGCCATCGGGGCGAGGCGGATTACGGGCGCCTGGTCGCGGCCATCGCGCTATAAGGAGATCCCATGCCGCATTTCACAGCCGCCGAGTTCGAGGACCGCATGGCTCGGACCCGTGCCGAGATGGCGCGGCGCGGGCTCGACGCCCTGCTGCTGTTCGCCCCGGAGAGCCAGTATTGGCTGACCGGCTACGACACGTTCGGTTTCTGCTTTTTCCAGTGCCTGGTGATCAGCGGGGCCGAGCCGGTGCTCCTGACCCGCTCGGCGGATCTGCGCCAGGCGCAGTTGACATCGAGCATCCAGGATATCCGCATCTGGAAGGACCGGGCGGGGGCCGACCCGACCGAGGACCTGGTGGCGTTGCTGGACGAGATGGGGCTATCGGCCAAACGAATTGGCTGGGAGACCCGGACCCAAGGCCTGGTGCATCAGCATGGCGCGCGCCTGGCGGCGCGGCTCGACGGGCTGGTTGACGCCTCGGACCTGATGGGCGTGCTGCGGTTGGTCAAAAGCCCGGCCGAGATCGAATACGTCCGCAAGGCCGCCGAACTGGGCGACCTGGCCTGGGACGCGGCGGTCGCGCGAGCCCATGCGGGCGCGGATGAGGGCGCGATCCTGGGTGCCATGCATGACGCGATCTTCACGGGCGGTGGCGACTACGCGGGCAACGAGTTCATCATCGGCTCGGGCAAGCACGCGCTCCTCTGCCGCTACTATTCGGGCCGCCGTGTACTGGACGCGAACGATCAACTGACCCTGGAATGGGCCGGCGCCTACCGGCACTACCATTCGGCCAACATGAAGACGATCGTGATAGGCGAACCCCGGCCCGGGCATGTCACGATGCAAGCCGCCTGCGAGACCGCGCTGATGGCCTGCGAGGCGGCGCTGAAGCCCGGCCAGGCGATGGGCGAGGTCTTCGCCGCCCATGCCCGCGTGCTGGACGAGGCGGGCCTCGGCGCGCACCGGCTCAACGCCTGCGGCTATGCGCTGGGGCCGCGCTTCTCGCCCTCGTGGATGGAGGATCAGATGTTCTACGAGGACGCCCCCACGGTGATGGAGCCGGGCATGGTCTTCTTCCTGCACATGATCCTGGCGGATTCCGAGAGCGCCACGGCCATGACACTGGGGCGCACGTCGCTGGTAACGGATGCGGGCGCCGAGCCGCTGAGCCGGATGCCGCTGGGGATGGTGGTGGGATGAGCGCGCGCGGGGCAATCGGCGGCCCTGCCGCCTGGACCGGGGCCGAGCTCGAACGAAACGGGCGCTGGATCTGGCCCCTCGGCGCGCGCGCGGTGGCGGCAATTGATGCGGCGCTGGCGCACATGAAGGCGCGTGGCCTCGATTGGCCGGCACTGACGGCCGACGACTTTCCGCTGGGAGAGTTCGCCGGGGACATGGCGCGGCTGGCGGAGGAACTGGAGCACGGGCGCGGCATCGTTCTGCTGCGCGGGCTACCGGTCGAGCGCTACAGCCCGAACCAATTGAAGGCGATCCATTTCGGGCTCGCCTGCCATCTGGGCACCCCCGTTTACCAATCGGCGAAGGCCGAGATGATCGGCGAGATCACCGATGAGGGGGCGGCGGCGCTGGCGCGGGGCACCCTGAAGGACGAGGGCGGCAAGGACGTCTTCCTCTCGTCCCGCGCCCGCGTCCAGACCACCGCCGAGTTGCGCTGGCACACGGACCGGACGGATGTGGTAGCGCTCCTTTGCGTCGATCAGTCCATGTCGGGCGGCCTCTCGCAGATCGCCAGCGCGGTGGCGATCCATGATGTGATGCTGGAACGTCGCTCCGACCTTCTGGAGGAGCTATACGGCGACATCCCCCGCTCGCGCCTCGGCGAGGAGCAAGGCGGCGAGGCGGCCCACTACATGCTGCCGGTCTTCGCGATGGAGGACGGGCATTTCACCACCCACTATTCCCGCACCTATGTCGAGGCCGGCCAGAAGGTCGCTTCGGTGCCGCGGATGACAGAGAAGCAATGGGAGGCGTTGGACATGTTGGCCGAGCTCGGTCACGAGCTTGGCCTGACCCATGCCTTCCAGCCCGGCGATATTCAGTATCTGAACAACCATATCCTCTATCACGGCCGCACGGCCTATGAGGACGGGGCCGAGGGTCGGCGCCTGCTCTACCGGATCTGGATCTCGATGGCGGCTTCCCGACCGCTTCCGGCCAGTCACGCCGTATTGTTTGGCGCGACGGGAGCAGGAGCGCTGCGTGGTGGCATCCGGCAGCCGGATGGGAGCAACGTGCCGTAGTGCCGTAGGGTGGGTTCTTTGAACCCACCATTCGATCGCGTGTCGGTCGGGTTGCGGTGGGTGCGGAGCACCCACCCTACAGGTCGCGGCGACGGCGGCGCGATTTCAAACCTTCTCCGCCGCCAAATGATCGCTCAACTCGAACGGCACGCCCGGCTCGTCCTTCGCGGCCCGGATGACTAGCGACGTCTTGACGCTCGCGACATTGGGCGCCGCGGTCAGGCTGCCGGTCAGGAAATTCTGGAACATCAGCAAGTTGGGAGAGACGCATTTCAGCAGGAAATCGATCTCGCCGTTCAGCATGTGGCATTCGCGGACCATGGGCCAGCTCCGCGCCAGCTCCTCGAAGGCGACCAGCTCCGCTTCGGCCTGGCTCTTCAGGCTGACCATGGCGAAGACAGTCACCTCGTAGCCGAGTTCGCGGGCATTGACCCGGGCGTGGTAGCCCTCGATCAGCCCGGCCTCTTCCAGCGAGCGGACCCGGCGCAGGCACGGCGGCGCCGAGATACCGACCCGGCGGCTGAGCTCGACATTGGTCATGCGCCCGTCGCCCTGCAATTCGGCCAGGATCTTGCGATCGATCGGGTCGAGCTTGGTGCCGGACATTGCGTTGGTCCCCCCACATTAACGCGTCTGGTGCGCATGTGTTTCGGATTTTTAGGCGGGGAGGAGCCTCGGCGCAATAAAATTGCTGAGATGCGCAACAAATGGAAAGCCAACAGTCGCAGAAAATCCCTCCGCGACGCAAGGAGCGCTCGTGTGCAATCGCCGCGTGCAAGCATGGATTCCGCTGCGGGCTCGCGTTAGTGTGCCGGCCAGGGGTTTCAGATGACACGCCGTCTCGCTGCCATACTCGCCGCCGACGTTGCGGGATATTCGCGCCTTATGGAGGAGGATGAACAATCCACTCTCGAGGCGCTGGCGGCTTGTCGCCAGACCGTCGAGGGGATGATCGGTGAGCATCGGGGCCGGATCTTTGGTGGCGCCGGGGACAGCTTCATCGCGGAGTTCGGCAGCCCGGTCGAGGCGACCCGTTGCGCGGTGGCCATCCAGCAAGTCCTGGCAATTACGGATGGCCCGCTTCCTGGCGGCGAGCGGATGCAGCTCCGCATCGGCGTGAACCTCGGTGACGTTGCCAGCGACGGCGCCAATCTGCTCGGCACCGGGGTCAATATCGCGGCACGGCTCGAGGAAATTGCCGCGCCCGGAGGTATCTGCGTTTCGGGGACGGTCCAGGACCATCTGGCCGGCACGCTTGACCTCACCCTCGAGGATGCCGGTGAAAAGCGTTTGAAGAACATCGCGCGTCCGGTGCGGGTTTGGCGCTGGTCGCCCGATTCACCCGCCGTGCAATCCGGCCCGCCAGGGACTGGCGCGCGATCAGCGACAGGTCGTCAGGCCGGGGCGGTGTCCGCGAAACCCTGCATTGCGGTGCTTCCCTTCGACAACATGTCGGGTGATCCGGATCAGGAATATTTTTCCGACGGGTTGACCGAAGACATCATCACCGCGCTTTCCAAACACCGCTGGCTTGATGTGGTCGCCCGCAACAGCACCTTCGCCTACAAGGGAACATCGCCCGACATCCGGAAACTGTCGAAGGACCTGGGGGCCGACTACGTCCTCGAGGGTTCGGTGCGCCGCGCCGGGCAACGCATCCGGGTCACTTCGCAGCTGATCGACGCCGACACCGGCAACCATCTCTGGGCCGAACGGTACGACCGGAACCTGGAAGATATTTTCGAGGTCCAGGACGCGATCACCGAAACCATCGTTGGCCGCATCGAGCCCGAGATCGGCACCGCGATCCGCCAAAAAGTGCAACGCGCGCCCCGGCGCGATCTGCAAGCCTGGGATTGCTACCATCTGGGCATTGCAAACTTCTACAAATTCACAACCGAAGGGAACCTCGAGGCGCAGCGGCTGTTGCAACAATCCCGCGAGCTTGATCCCAATTTCGCCGAGGCTCATGCTTGGTGGGCCTATGCGGTGATCCTGGGCATGGTCTATTGGGATACCGAACCCGAACCGGATTTGATGGACGAAGCCCTGGCCGCCACCCGCGCGGCGGTGGCGTTGGATACGCAGAATGCCCTGCTCTATGTGCTGATGGGCCGCGTCCAACTCGCCCGCTGCGAATATCGCAGCGCGCTCGCCGAGAACGAAACGGCGGTGCGGCTCAACCCCACGCTTGCCCCGGCCTATTGCGGGTTGGGAGACTCGCTTTCGTATGAGGGACGATACGACGAAGCGATTGCCCAATTCGAAAAGGCCATCGAGATGAGCCCGAATCATCCTCAGCTTTGGGCTTTCCTGAGTTACGGAGCGCTGACCCTTCTGTTCGACCGTCAGTTCGAAAAAGCGCTCGACTGGGCCGAGCGTGCGCTTGAAATTCCCAATTGCCAGTATTGGGCGACCGCCCACGCCGCGGTCGCGCTGGCCTATTTGGACCAGGCCGATCAGGCGGCACGGATGGCGCAGCGGCTCCGCGCCGAGCGCCCGGAATTCTCATGCGCCTTCGCCCGCAAGAAGTTGTTCTACCTAAAAAGGCCAGAACAACTTCAGCTCTATCTCGAGGGCTTGGAAAAAGCGGGCGTCCCAGCGGCGTGACCGACTTCTGAGCTGTTCGCTCTTGTGGCCTTGGGGTCAGCGCGTTTCATACGAGGC
Organism: Paracoccaceae bacterium; assembly: GCA_029862205.1. Classification (GTDB taxonomy): domain Bacteria; phylum Pseudomonadota; class Alphaproteobacteria; order Rhodobacterales; family Rhodobacteraceae; genus Thermohalobaculum. The sequence continues at coordinate 19,529 of JAOTXT010000014.1, read as the reverse complement.
TCGCAGCCTCGGCTGATGCAGCTCAGCCACGGGCCGGCCGGAAATCTCGCGCACCAGCTTTCTGCGGACCGCTTCGGCGAAATCCGCATAGCCATCGACCACCATGACGAAGCTCTCTGGCCCCCCGATCACCGCGTCGCGAAAGTAGCCGGCCAGGTCGAAATCGTCGTCCAGGATCGCCAGACCGTTGATGGTAATGCCGCGCGCGATGATCCCGGGCCGCACCCCGCGCGGATGCGGACCCTGGTTGGAGTGCTCGTCCGAGGAGAGGTCGATGACCCGGCGCTTGCCCGCGAACCCGTTCCCCTCGAAGAGCTGCCCGCCATATTCCAGCGCGCTGCCGGTGGCGGTGCCGAAACTGACAACCTTTCGGGCCTGGGCCTCGATTTCATCGGCGAAGGCGGCGGCGTCGCCGCCGGTCCGGATCCGCTGCCATGGCACGGTGTCGAACTGCTGGAAAGTGGCGCTCCACTGCACGAACGTGACCGCAATTCCGTTACCGCCCAGATCCTGGATCGCGGCGATGACCGTGGGGTCGCGGAAGGCCCGGGCGTAGCCGCCGACCTGCAGGTCGAATTCCGAGCCCCGGATGCTGGAGGACGCATCGGCCAGCAGCACCAGTTCCAGTTCGACCTCGGTTTGGGACCGGGCGGGAAGCGCCGCGAGCAGGATCAGGGCCAGGCAAAAAAGGAAGCGCATGGCGGTCAGCTTCCCCGGACGGCGCCCGCATGTCCATGCGGCTCGCGCAATGGTGTTCCGAAGCACGTTTCGTGGCGCGCCATACCCCTTGGCGGGGGCGGCTTGGCAGTCTATCTAGTGCGCAATCCACCCATCCTACCAGGAGCGCGCCGATGCCCGAGACCCGTCCGACCCCCCGTCATACGCGGTGCCTGATCATCGGCTCTGGTCCGGCGGGTTATACGGCGGCGGTCTATGCGGCGCGGGCGCTGCTGGAGCCGGTGCTGATCCAGGGCATCCAGCCGGGCGGGCAGCTGACCATCACCACGGAAGTCGAGAACTGGCCCGGAATCATCGAGACCCAAGGCCCCGACCTGATGGTGCAGATGGAGGCACATGCCAAGGCGGTCGGCACGGACGTGATCGCCGACCATGTGTTGAAGCTCGACCTCTCCAGCCGGCCATTCGTGGCGGAATGCGACTCGGGCGATGTCTGGCATGCAGATGCGGTGATCCTGGCGACCGGCGCCCAGGCGAGGTGGCTGGGCCTCGAGTCGGAGGAAAAATACAAGGGCTTCGGTGTCTCGGCTTGCGCCACTTGCGATGGGTTCTTCTATCGCGGCAAGGAGGTGCTGGTGATTGGCGGTGGCAACACCGCTGTCGAGGAGGCGCTCTACCTGGCCAACCTCGCCTCGAAGGTAACCCTGGTGCATCGCCGCGATGAGCTCCGCGCCGAGAAGATCCTGCAGCAGCGGCTGTTCAACAACCCTAAGATCGAGCCGCTGTGGGATCATGTGGTGGACGAGATTCTTGGCACTCCGGCGGATGGCGTGACCGGCGCCCGGCTGAAGCACGCCAAGACCGGTGAGACGCGTGAGATCGAGGCCTCGGGCGTCTTCATCGCAATCGGACATTCGCCGGCCTCGGAACTGGTGAAGGACCAGATCGAGACCCATATGGGCGGCTATGTGGTGACGAACGGGTTCTCGACGCAGACCTCGGTCCCCGGGGTCTTCGCCGCGGGCGACGTGACCGATCATATCTACCGCCAGGCGGTCACCTCGGCGGGCATGGGCTGCATGGCGGCGCTGGAGGCCGAGAAGTTCCTGGCCGAACAGGCCGACGCGGCGGCCCAGGCGGCGGAGTGATCTCTAGGCGTGACCGACGCCCCAACCCTCACGCAGTTCGCCTATAAGGACGAGATCGACCGGATCGGGGCAGCGCTGCCCGGGCCGGTGCTCCAGATCGGGTCGCGCAGCCAGGTGATCGACCAACAGGTGGAGAACCGCAAGACTTGGCGCGACCGGTGCGGCGCTCAGGGTTTCGTTGGCGCGGACCTGGAGGCGGGGCAGAACGTGGACGCGGTCTTCGACATCTGCTGGCCATTCGAGCGCATCAAGGCGGCGTTGCTACCCGCCGGGCACCAGGCCTTTGGCGGCATCATCTGCTCGCACCTGCTAGAGCATGTTAAGGACCCGTTCGGCGCCGCGCGCAACATCGCGGCGCTTCTAGCGCCCGGCGGTCGGGTTTTCGTGCAGTCGCCTTGGGTGCAGGGCTTTCATGCCTTCCCAGACGATTACTGGCGCATCTCGCTCTCAGGCCTCGAGGTGCTGTTCGAGGGACTGGAGACCCACGACGTCTTCTATTCCGGCGGTTCCAGCGATGCGGGCTACAGGATCGTCAAGGACGGCCATGCGGATCTCTCGCTGAAGACCCGCCAGGCCGAAGCGGAGTTGTTCCAGGTGGTGCTACCCCGGCCCGCCAGCGAGAAGCTGCTGCAAAGCGCGGGAAAGCGCGTGCACCTGTCGCGCGCCTACATGCCGATCACGGTGATCAACTACTTGGCCGAGAAGCCGGCCGGCTAGGGGCCGCGTCTATTTCCCATCACCCCATGACGCGCCGGAATAGTTCCCGCGCCGGCGATGCCCCAGCAAGTAGGTGCTGGGCCAAGGGTAGTATTGCCCGTAGCCGAAATGACTGCGGCGGAAATTGCTGTGCCCCAGGCCGATACCCAGCCCGAAGCCGATCCTCGGATAGTAGCCGGCGGGCCGGTCCTTGCGGCCCTGCTCGTAGCCCTGCAGGAAGGCGGGTTCCAGTTCCGGCGGGCAGGCCTTTCGGTAGCGCCGGCCTTCGATGCCAACCTGATAACCGTTCTCCAGCGTGCAGTAGCTTTCCAGACCCCGGGCTCGGCCTTGGTCATAGGCGGCCTGATCGGCGGGATAGCCAAGCTCGGCGCAATCAGTGAATTTGCCGGAGCGCGCACCGGGCGCGACACCTAGGAGGCCATCATTTTCGCCGTAACTGGCCCAATCGGTCGCCTGGCAGGCCGCCGCGCGCTCGGCCACGGTTGCGGTCGCGCAGCCGCCCAGGCTCAGCGCCAGCGTCAAAGCTGCCGCTTGGAGCAGCGAGCGGCTGAGGGTTGGCTGCATGAGGGCCTCCTCGTTGACGGCCAAACGGCCGCAATCGGGATTTCCGGCGATCAATCAAAGTTTAACACGATTGGCTGTCAGGTGCCCACGACGACTTTGCGCGCGTGCCCGCGGATGGCCCTTCTTCGCAGTTGCAGCAAGAATGGGTGCGCGATAAACCAGGGCATTGTCCGGGGACTTCCATGCCCCGCGCGCCGAGGGACCGGGGAGGAAGGGACCGCATATGAACATCCACGAATACCAGGCCAAACAGATCTTGAAGTCTTATGGCGCCCCGGTTTCGGCGGGGGCCGCGGTGTTGGAGGCGGATGATGCCCGCGCGGCGGTCGACGAGTTGGGCGGCCCGGTCTGGGTGGTCAAGGCACAGATCCATGCGGGCGGGCGAGGCAAGGGCTCGTTCAAGGAAGCCGAGGCGGGTGAGAAGGGCGGCGTTCGCGTGGCCCGTTCGGCCGACGAGGCGGTGGGCTTTGCCAAGCAGATGTTGGGCAAGACGCTGGTGACCCATCAGACCGGCCCCGCGGGCAAGCAGGTGAACCGCATCTATGTCGAGGATGGCGCGGCGATCGCGAAGGAATTTTACCTGTCGCTGCTGGTCGACCGCGAGACCTCGCGGATTTCCTTCATCGCGTCCACCGAGGGCGGCATGGATATCGAGGAAGTGGCCGCCGAGACGCCGGAGAAGATCCTGACCATGTCGGTCGATCCGGCCACCGGGATCCAGCCGTTCCACGGGCGCAAGGTGGCCTTCGCGCTGGGGCTCGAGGGCGCGGCGATCAAGCAATGCGTGCAACTGGTCAACACGCTCTTCAAGTTGTTCACCCAGAAGGATTGCTCGCTCGTTGAGATCAATCCGCTGATCCTGACCGAGGCGGGCGATCTCGTGTGCCTCGACTGCAAGATGAATTTCGACTCGAACGCGTTCTACCGCCAGAAGGACGTGATCGAGTATCGCGACGAAACGGAAGAGGACCCGAAGGAGCTCGAGGCCTCGAAGTTCGACCTGAACTACATCGCGCTGGACGGCGAGATCGGCTGCATGGTCAACGGTGCCGGGCTGGCCATGGCGACCATGGACATCATCAAGCTCTACGGCTCGGAACCCGCCAACTTCCTGGACGTCGGTGGTGGCGCGACCAAGGAGAAGGTCACCGAGGCCTTCAAGATCATCACCTCCGACCCGAAGGTGAAGGGCATCCTGGTCAACATCTTCGGCGGCATCATGCGCTGCGATGTGATCGCCGAGGGCGTGGTTGCCGCAGTCAAGGAGGTGGGCCTGCAGGTGCCGCTGGTAGTGCGGCTGGAAGGCACCAACGTCGAGCTCGGCAAGCAGATCATCAACGAGAGCGGCCTGAACGTGATCGCGGCGGACAACCTGGCCGACGCAGCCGACAAGATCGTCAAAGCCGTTAAGGGGGGAGCCTGACCATGGCAGTTCTGGTTGACGAAAACACCAAGGTGATCTGCCAGGGTTTCACCGGTGCCCAGGGCACCTTCCACTCGGAGCAGGCCATCGCCTACGGCACCGAAATGGTTGGCGGCGTGACGCCGGGCAAGGGCGGAGCGGACCATCTGGACTTGCCGGTCTTCAATACGGTCGGCGAGGCGGTCGAGGCGACCGGCGCCAATGCCAGCGCGATCTATGTGCCGCCGCCCTTCGCGGCGGACGCGATCCTGGAGGCGATCGACGCCCAGATCGAGCTGATCGTTTGCATCACCGAGGGCATCCCGGTCCTCGACATGATGAAGGTCAAGCGGGCGCTCGACGGTTCGGCCTCGCGGCTGATCGGGCCGAACTGCCCTGGCATCATCACGCCCGATGCCTGCAAGATCGGAATCATGCCGGGCCATATCCACCGGCGCGGCAATGTGGGGATTGTCTCCCGGTCGGGAACGCTTACCTATGAGGCAGTGGCGCAGACCACTGCCGCGGGGCTCGGTCAGTCCACCTGCATCGGGATCGGCGGCGACCCGATCAAGGGCACCGAATTCGTCGACTGCCTGGAGCTGTTCCTGGGCGACCCGGAGACCGAGTCGATTATCATGATCGGCGAGATCGGCGGCTCGGCCGAGGAGGACGCGGCCCAGTTCATCACCGATGAACGCAAGGCCGGCCGGTCGAAGCCGGTAGCGGGCTTCATCGCTGGGCGCACCGCCCCTCCGGGACGGCGCATGGGCCATGCGGGCGCGATCATCTCGGGCGGCAAGGGCGGCGCCGAGGACAAGATCGCCGCCATGCAAGCGGCTGGAATCGTTGTCGCAGACAGCCCCGCCGGCCTTGGTGAGGCTTTGCTTAAGGCGATTGGTGGGTAATAGTGAGCGCTAAATGAGTACTGGGTGGCCCGCTGTGGGCCGCCTGAATCGCCGGCGGGCACGCCTGTTCCCCGTGTTCGCCATTAGAGGACAGGGGGGCCGAAAGACCCTCCCGAAGCCAAGATGAACGATCAGTTTCGCGCCTCGTCCTTCCTGCAAGGCCATAACGCCGAATACGTTGAGCAACTCTACGCTCGCTATGCCGCGAACCCGGATTCGGTTGATCCCACATGGCAAGCCTTCTTCCGGGGCCTGGGCGACGACCCGGGTGCCGTGCGCGACGAGGCGAGCGGCGCGCCTTGGGCCAGGCCCGATTGGCCGCCGCAGGTCAATGGCGAACTGGTCGCCGCGCTAGATGGAAACTGGGACGAGGTTCCCGACCCGAAGAAGCTGGCTCAGAAGATCAAGGGCAAGGCTGGTTCCGCGGGGGTCAGCGATGCCGATCTGCGCACAGCCGTGCTCGATTCGATCCGGGCGATCATGTATATCCGCTCGTTCCGCTCGCGGGGGCACCTGGCGGCCGATCTCGATCCGCTGAAGCTGCAGGGCGCGGTCCAGCATCCCGAGTTTGACCCGAAATTCTTCGGGTTCAAGGAGACGGATCTCGACCGTCCGATTTTCATCGACAATGTGCTGGGGCTGGAATCAGCCACCATGCGCGAGATCGAGGCGCTGCTCAGGCGGACCTATGCGGGCACCTTCGCCTTGCAGTTCACCCATCTGGCGGACCCGGAACCGAAATCCTGGCTGCAGAAGCGGATCGAGGGCTACGGCAAGGAGATCCAATTCACCAAGATGGGCCGCAAGGCGATCCTGAAGAAGCTGATCGAGGCCGAAGGCTTCGAGAAGTTCCTCCATGTGAAATACATGGGCACCAAGCGCTTCGGGCTCGACGGAGGCGAGGCGGTGATCCCGGCGATGGAGCAGATAATCAAGCGCGGCGGCGCGCTGGGTGCCAAGGAAGTGGTGATCGGGATGCCGCACCGGGGCCGCTTGAACATCCTGGCCAATGTGATGGCGAAACCCTACCGGGCGATCTTCAACGAGTTCCAGGGCGGCAGCTTCAAGCCCGAGGATGTGGATGGCTCGGGCGACGTGAAGTATCACCTGGGCGCCTCGTCGGACCGCGAGTTTGACCGCAACAAGGTGCATCTCAGCCTGACAGCCAATCCATCGCACCTGGAGGCCGTGAACCCGGTCGTGCTGGGCAAGGTGCGTGCCAAGCAGGAGCAGTTCGGCGACGACCGCACGGCGGTCATTCCGATACTGCTTCATGGCGATGCCGCCTTCGCGGGCCAGGGCGTGGTGGCCGAGTGCTTCGGCCTATCCGGGCTCAAGGGCCACAAGACCGGCGGGACGATCCATATTGTCGTCAACAATCAGATTGGGTTCACGACGGCGCCGCATCATTCGCGCTCGTCGCCCTATCCCACCGATATCGCGAAGATGGTCGACTGCCCGATCTTCCATGTGAACGGCGACGACCCGGAGGCGGTGGTCCATGCCGCCAAGGTCGCGACCGAGTTCCGCCAGAAGTTCCAGCGCGACGTGGTGATCGATATCTTCTGCTACCGACGCTTCGGCCATAACGAGGGCGATGAACCGATGTTCACCCAGCCCACGATGTACAAGGCCATCAAACAACAGTCGACAACGCTCGAGGTCTACTCGAAACGCCTGGCTTCGGATGGGCTGATCGAGGTGACCGAGGTCGAGGAGGCCAAGGCCGCTTTCCAGTCGCACCTGAACGAGGAGTTCGAGGCGGGCAAGGATTACCGCCCGAACAAGGCGGATTGGCTGGACGGGCGCTGGTCGGGTTTTGAGACGTCGGAGGGCGAATATCAGCGCGGCCAGACGGCTTCCAGCATGGAGCAGCTCAAGAAAGTGGGCATGGCGCTCACCCGGCTGCCCGACGATTTCAAGCCGCACCGCACGATTCAGCGCCTGCTCGACCAAAAGCGCCAGATGATCGATTCCGGTGAAGGGATCGATTGGGCGACCGCCGAGGCCCTGGCCTTCGGAACCCTTCTGACCGAGGGATTCCGGGTGCGGCTCTCGGGGCAGGACTGCACGCGCGGCACGTTCAGCCAGCGTCATGCGGGCGTAACCGACCAAGAAACCGAAGATCGTTACTATCCGCTCGACCACATTCAGGAGGGCCAGAGGCATTTCGAGGTGATCGACTCGATGCTCTCGGAATATGCGGTGCTGGGCTACGAATACGGTTTCTCGCTGGCGGAACCCAACGGGCTTACGCTGTGGGAGGCGCAGTTCGGCGATTTCATGAACGGCGCCCAGATCATGATCGACCAGTTCATCTGTTCCGGCGAACGTAAGTGGCTGCGCATGTCCGGCCTGGTGCTGCTGCTGCCGCATGGCTACGAGGGGCAGGGCCCCGAGCATTCATCCGCCCGGATCGAGCGGTTTCTCCAGCTTTCGGCCGAGGACAACTGGATCGTCGCCAATTGCACGACGCCTGCGAACTACTTCCACATCCTGCGCCGGCAGCTTCATCGCAGCTTCCGAAAGCCACTGATCCTGTTCACGCCGAAGTCGCTGCTTCGGCACAAATTGTGCGTCTCGAAGCTAACCGAGATGGCCGAGGGATCGAGCTTCCACCGGGTGCTTTGGGATGACGCCGAGATGGGCAATTCGGACGTCAAGCTGAAGGCGGATGACAAGATCAGGAGGGTGGTGATCTCGACCGGTAAGGTCTATTTCGATCTGCTTGAGGCGCGAGACGGCGCCGGGATCGACGACGTCTACCTGATGCGGCTGGAGCAATTCTATCCTTTCCCAGCCCTCAGCCTGACCCGCGAGTTGGCCCGGTTCAAGAACGCGGACGTTGTCTGGTGCCAGGAGGAGCCCAAGAACCAGGGCGGCTGGTTCTTCGTCGAGCCCAATATCGAATGGGTGCTGGGCCGGATCGGCGCCAAGGCCGGTCGAGCGATTTACGCGGGCCGCCCCGCGTCGGCCTCGCCGGCGACCGGACTGGCCGCGCGCCACAAGCACGAACAGGAAACGCTGGTCGAAGCGGCGTTGAGTTTATGATGATGTAGCCGCCACCCGCCCCGGCCTCCCCGCCCAACCACCAATAATACCACTGGTGGACAATTGGTGGTTGGGCGGGGAGGCCGGGGCGGGTGGCGGCCCCGAAAACAAAAGGCGAAACACATGACGGTTGAAGTCAGGGTGCCCACGCTGGGCGAGTCGGTGACCGAGGCGACGGTCGCGAGCTGGTTCAAACAGCCCGGCGAGGCGGTCGCTGCCGACGAGATGCTTTGCGAATTGGAGACCGACAAGGTCACCATCGAGGTGCCAGCCCCAGCCGGTGGGGTGCTGGGCGACCATGTGGCGAAGTCCGGCGACACGGTTGGTGTCGATGCGCTGCTCTCGACCATCGAGGAGGGAAACGGCGCCGTCGCCGCCGCGGCGCCCCCGGCAGCCGCTCCTGCCGCCGCGCCTGCAGAGGCGCCGCCAGAGCCTACTCCCGCCGCCGCGCCGGCGCCCCCCGCGCCCGCGCCGAAGAAGGCGGATGTCGAGGATGCCCCCTCGGCCAAGAAGGCGATGGCCGAGGCTGGGCTTTCGGCAGAACAGGTCCAGGGCACCGGCCGCGACGGGCGGGTGATGAAAGAGGACGTGCAGAAGGCGATCGCCGCGGCGATGGCGGCGCCTGCCGCCACTGCGGCGCCGGCCCCCGCTCCCGCCCCGGCGGCACGCGCGCCGGTAGGCGCCCACGACGCTCAGCGCGAGAAGCGCGTGCGCATGACCCGCCTGCGCCAGACCATCGCCAAGCGCCTGAAAGACGCCCAGAACACCGCCGCGATGCTGACCACCTATAACGAGGTGGACATGGGCGCGATCATGGATTTGCGAAGCGAATTCAAAGACCTGTTCGAGAAGAAGCACGGGGTGAAGCTTGGCTTCATGTCGTTCTTCGTCAAAGCCTGCATCCATGCGCTGAAAGAGATTCCATCAGTCAATGCCGAGATCGACGGCACCGACCTGGTCTACAAGAATTACTACCACATCGGCGTCGCGGTCGGCACGCCCTCGGGCCTGGTCGTGCCGGTGGTGCGCGACGCGGACCGGCTGGGCTTCGCCGAAATCGAGAAGACCATCGCTGAACTGGGCGCCCGGGCGCGCGACGGCAAGCTGGGCCTGGACGACATGCAGGGCGGCACCTTCACCATCTCCAATGGCGGCGTCTACGGTTCGCTGATGTCGAGCCCGATCCTGAACCCGCCGCAATCGGCGATCCTGGGGATGCACAAGATCCAGCAGCGTCCGATGGTGGTGGGCGGCGAGATTGTGGCCCGGCCGATGATGTATCTGGCGCTGAGCTACGATCACCGGATCATCGACGGCAAGGAGGCGGTGACCTTCCTGGTGCGCGTCAAGGAGGCGCTTGAGGATCCGCGACGGCTGTTGATGGATCTGTGAGACCATCGTGCCACGGCAAGACACACGGCTGGAGTCTGAAGGAGCTGAATTTCTCGTTTGTGGTCAACTTCTGATCGAGGGAATACCCACATACAAGACCTATACTCAAATGCCGGGCTACGATCTGGTTGCGACAAACCCGGATCGAGGCTCAATTGCGCGAATCCAGGTAAAGAGTCGTTGGGCAACCGACTATGATGGCGGTTTCCCCCTGAAGAATTTTGAATGCGATTTCGTTGTGCATGTCGCACTCAATCGGGGATATCGAGTACGTAGGAAGAAGCATGGCGACGATGATGGCAAAGGTGTTCCTCAGTTTTATGTATTTCCAATCGATGTTGCTAAAGCGGCGCAGAGCGAGAAATCGACGTGGGGAAAGGTCTTTAAACGGAACATGGACGACCCGGAGCAATATCGGGATTGCTGGGATTTGATTAGAAGCTTCCTGGAGATGGGCCGAATTTAGGTTTCTTTGTAAGCGAAGGCCGACTCCTGTGAACCCCGACCGCAAACGCCTCACCCTCGCCATCGGCGGCCATTGGATGCCGATGGATCTGGCACGGCTTTGCCATCTGGTGGTGCGGTTCTACCGGTTCGAGCAGCTCTTCTATTTGGCCAGCTCCGGCGGTCCGAACCTCTTCGGCGACCGGTTCAGTCCGGTGATCCTGAAATACCTCGCCGCCTTCGACTGGCTGGCCGCGCCCCTGATGAGCCCCCAGTTCAACGAGAGTTATGAGCGGTCGGAGGAATTCGTGCGGGATTTCGGCGTGACCGACCTCAGGATCATCCGCGCCGCTTACGATGCCGAGACGGATGAGCCAGGCGAGGTCGTCTTCTCGGGCATTGCCAGCATTGTCGACACAATCCGCGACGCGCTGCGCCACGCCTTGTCGCTGCGCGGCGACAGCCCCTTCATCGGCGATGACAGCCAGGGGCGCTTCACCGATATCGAGGCGATGTATGCGGCCAATCTGAGGCTGAAGGCCGACCGGATGCGCAAAATGGGCTATTCGGATGCCGAGCTGCACGCCATCGTCTCGCCCTCGATCGAGGACCTGCAATTCATTTCGAACGCGATGGCCCAGGGCAAAATTCTGGGTGTGGAGAATTCTCCCTCGCCGAGCTAGGTAAGGGGTCGGAGATCGCACGGATTTGTATGGAGGAAATGCCCCATGGCCGAGGATGGCGCCGGCAACGGGACCGAATATGACGTGGTGGTGATCGGCGGCGGTCCGGGCGGGTATGTCTGCGCGATCCGGTGCGGCCAGCTGGGCCTCAAGGTCGCATGCGTCGAGGGACGGGGCGCGCTGGGAGGCACCTGCCTGAATGTCGGTTGCATCCCGTCGAAGGCGCTGCTGCACGCCTCGGAATTAGTCCACGAAGCCGAGGGCAACTTTGCCAAGATGGGCATCACGGCCAAGGAGGTCTCGGTCGATGTACCCAAGATGCTGGAATACAAGGACGGGGTGATCACGGCGAACACCCAAGGCATCGAGTTCCTGTTCAAGAAGAACAAGGTCGATTACGTGAAGGGCTGGGGCGAGATCGCCTCCGCCACCGAGGTCAAGGTCGGCGACCAGACCCTGAAGACCAAGAACATCGTGATCGCGACCGGGTCCGAGCCCGCCTCGCTGCCAGGCGTCGAGGTGGACGAGGAACGGGTCGTCACCTCGACCGGCGCGCTCGAGCTGAAATCGGTGCCGAAAAAGCTGGTTGTGATCGGCGCGGGCGTCATTGGGCTCGAACTTGGCTCCGTCTGGGCGCGGCTGGGGGCGGAGGTGAGCGTGATCGAGTTCCTGGATGTCATCACGCCCGGCCAGGACGGCGAGGTGCAGAAGCACTTCCAGCGCATCCTCAAGAAACAGGGGATCGACTTCGTCATGGGTGCCGCGGTGCAGAAGGTCGAGAAGCTGAAGACCAAGCTAAAGGTCCACTACCAGACCCGGAAGGATGAGAAGGACCACGAGATGGACGCCGATGTGGTGCTGCTGGCGACCGGGCGGCGGCCCTACACCGAGGGCCTAGGGCTGGACGCGGTGGGCGTCGAGACCGAGAAGGGCATGGTCAAGACTGATGACCATTGGCGCACCAACGTGGCCGGCATCTGGGCGATCGGCGACGTGATCGCCGGGCCGATGCTGGCGCACAAGGCGGAGGACGAGGGCATGGCGGTCGCCAACGAGATCGCCGGGCAGCATGGTCATGTGAATTACGGGGTGATCCCCGGCGTGATCTACACGGCCCCCGAGGTCGCGTCGGTCGGCCAAACCGAGGATGAGCTGAAGGAGGCGGGCCGCAAATACAAAATCGGCAAGTTCCCGTTCATGGCCAATGGCCGCGCCAAGGCGAACTTCGCCTCCGAGGGCTTCGTCAAGCTGCTGGCGGATGCCGAAACCGACCGGATCCTCGGCTGCCACGTGATCGGCCCGGCGGCGGGCGACCTGATCCACGAGGTCTGCGTGGCGATGGAATTCGGCGCCTCGGCCGAGGACCTGGCGATGACCTGCCATGCGCACCCGACCTTCTCGGAGGCGATGCGCGAGGCGGCGCTGGCCTGCGGCGACGGCGCGATCCACGCCTGATCGGGGAGCGGGACGATGGCAAAGTTGCTGGGCATCTCCGGCTCGCTGCGCGCGGGCAGCTTCAACTCGATGCTGGTGCGCGAGGCGGCGCGGGTCTTCGATCCGGACGAATTTACATTCGCCGACCTGCGCCTGCCGCTCTATGACGGCGACCTGGAGGCGGAGGGGATGCCCGACGAGGTGACCCGGCTCTGCGACCAGATCCGGGCCGCGGATGCGGTGGTCATGTCGACGCCCGAATACAACAAGAACCCCTCGGGCGTGATCAAGAACGCGCTGGACTGGATCAGCCGCATCCCGCCCATGGCGCTCACGGCCAAGCCGGTGGCGGTGCTGTCGGCGTCGGCCGGCTATGCAGGCGGGCAACGGGCGATGGCGGCCTTCTACCTGATGCTGCTGCCCTTCAAACCCAACCTGGTGATCGGCGCGGAGGTCAATGTGGGAAACGCAAGCAGCCGGTTCGGCGACGACGGCCGGTTGACGGACGAGATGCTGATCGAGGGGCTGGAGAGGCAGATGGCGGCGCTGAGGGCGGCGATCTAGCCGATCGTTCCAAGAATCGGAAAGGTCTCGAGCATCCACCAGGCCAAGCGTTCGAATTCGCCCGTGATCATCATGGTGCCGACTACCACCAGCAACAGTCCCATGGCCTTCTCGACCAGGCCCATATGGCGGCGGAAGGCCTTGGCCCACCTCAGAAACGGCCCGATGAAGGCCGCCGCCACCAGGAACGGCACCCCCAGCCCCAGTGCGTAAACCGCCAGCAGCGTGGCGCCCGATGCGATCGTCTCCTCCTGGGCCGCCAGCGCCAGGATCGCCCCCAGGATCGGGCCGATGCAGGGGGTCCAGCCAAAGGCGAAGGCGATGCCAATCAGATAGCTGATGCCGAAATTGCCGGCCTGCGCCGGCCCCTCGAACCGCGCCTCGCGGTTCAGGATCGGAATGCGCAGGATATGCAGGAAATGCAGCCCCAGCAGCACGATGAGGCCGCCGGAGATCTGTGCCAGCAGCACCTTGTGCTGCAACAGAAACTGGCCGATCGCCGAGGCGGTCATCCCAAGCGCGACGAAGACCGTGCCCAGCCCCAACACAAAGAAACAGGCCGAGACGAAGACACGCCGCGCGAGCCTTGGATCGACCTCCGCTTCCTCGCCGGAAACCTGGTCGAGCGTGGTGCCACCCAGATATGCCAGATAGGGCGGTGCCAATGGCAGCACGCAGGGGCTGAGGAAACTGATGATCCCGCCCGCGAAGGCGGTCAGTATGCCAATCTCCATCCCCTACTCCTGTGGCTCTCCCGCCCCAGATAGGCGGTCTTGCGCAATTGGGAAAGGCCGAGCGTGGGCCGGTCGCGTCACATATCCGTCAATCCGGGCCGCCGAGCCCCGCCAGATATGCCACCAAATCCTCGATTTCGGCGGCTGTCAGCGCCGGGCCACCATAAAGCGGATCGTCGGCGCCTAGGCGTTGGCCCGGCGCGTAATAGGCCGGCATCGCGGTTTCCGGGTCCAATACCTGCGGGGCCACGATCCAAAGCCGGATCGCGCCGGGGCTCAACCGGCCGCCGATGGCCGAGAGATCCGGCGCCGCCTCAAGCTTTGGATCGTCGTCACCCGTGGCCGCCCCGGGCATCCCGTGGCAGGCGGCACAGCCCGCCCGTGGCTCGTCTTCGTAGAGTTCGGCGCCGCGCGCCGGATCGCCCGGTGCGCCTGTCAGGCTCTCTGGGATCTCCTCGGCATTGGTGATCCGGTAGGTAACAATTGGCTCGGCCGCGCCGGCCTCGTGCGAGAGCCCGAGCCCGGCGGCCACGGTCAGCAGCGCGGCGGTCACCCGGCGCATCTCAGAACCCTCCGCTACGCCTTGAAAAGCCGGGCGCACGCTATCGTTCCGCCCGGTGGCCGGCAAGGCCCTTGCGGCGCGTGGGCCCCGGCGCTAGGGCTTGGCGATGTCCGACGCCCCGCGAACCGATGCCGATGCCGAGATCGATACGACCGGTCTTTTGTGCCCGCTGCCGGTCCTCAAGGCGCGCAAGAGGCTGATGCCGCTGGAGGCTGGGTCGGTTTTGAAAGTATTGGCCGACGATCCGATGGCCCGGGTCGATTTTCCGCATTTCTGCGCCGAACAGGGCCATGAGCTGGTCGATATGCGTGCGGGAGAAGCCGGTATTCTAGAATTCCTGATCCGGAAGGGTGCCTAACCGAACCCCTCGCAAGGATCAGCGCGGTTGTGCGGACGAGAGACCCAGACGAAGTCGTAGGGAAGGCCGGTCAAGCGGGACGGGTCCTGATCGGCGAACTCGATCATTCCAACCGAGACAATCGTCAGGTCAGGCGCGAGCGCGCGCAGATAGACCGGCACCCCCCGGTCGGTGCGCGCATGTCCGTTTCCGGTGATCAGAACTACCCGGCCGCCACCTTTCTCGCGGGCCCTTAATACGGCCCGGGCGAAACGCGCATCGCGCAGACGCTGGGCCTCGACCATGCCGGTCGCAACCTCCCGGGGCAGGGCATTGCAATGCGAAGCGATCATCTCGTCCTCGACTTCCGCCCGGGTCTGGGGGTCGAGAGGACGGGTCAGGCCTATTTCACTGGCGCCCGGCCCATAAGCGGTCGCGGCCCCGGCGCGCAGCGCCTTGCGTATCTGGCGGCGCGGCACGCCGCCCCCGGCAATATATGCGCCCGGTGCCGCCTCGAAGATCGGGGCGTAGAGCTCCCATTCTGGCCAGCCCATACGCTCCCACCCGATCGCCGGGCCAATCTCGCCCGCGGCACCGCCCTCGGCCAGAAATGCTTGGACGCCCTCCTCGCTCGCCTCGGGCACCATCTCTAACGCCACGCCGGCGGGCCCGAGGGCACGCACCACCCGCGCCTGCCGGGCATGGTGGACCGGATTGTCGTGGACCTCGCCCAAAACAACGACATCGGCCGCCGCGAGACGCGCGGCCAGGGCTTCTTCGCTCGCAACAACGCCCTCGCGGTCCAGGATCAGGCCCGGGCCTTCCGAGATCACGGCGCCGCATCCCGCAAGCAGGAACAGCGCGAAGATGCCGGCGAGTCGGCGCAAGACGTCCTCCCAAGTTCGCTTTGATAACCCTAGGCGGTTGCCGTCTCGATTCAACCCGGCCCAGGCACAGTGATCACTGATTCCCAGGACGTATCTTCGTGCGTTCGAGACCTGAATGTCCCTGCTTAATTTTCAATTTACGATAATTTTAGACCTTCCGATCAGAACCAATGCGGGGATAGCAGGAGGGTCCGGTGGGCTTCGACGAAGCGGTTCTCAGATGCCTGGCACGCTACTGGGCCGTCACCGGCCGCGCGGGGAGCCGCGAGTTCTGGTGGTTCGCGGCGCTTTATATTGGCATTTTCGCCCTGGGCGCCGCGGCCCTGCTGGTTTCCGTCGAGGTCGCGATAACGGTGCTGGTCTTCGCCGCCGTGCTCACGCCACCGGCTCTGGCCGTGACTGTGCGCCGGCTTCACGATATCGGAGTCAGCGGCTGGGCCCTGGCCCTGCTTGTCCCGGTCCTCGGCCAGCTCTTCCTACTGGCTTGGCTGGCGCGCCCAAGCCTGCCGCGGCGCAACCGCTTCGGGCCCGAACCGGGCAAGAAAGCCGAAAGATATCTGCTTTATGCCCGCTGATGCCGGGCAATGGGGAATAGCGCCCCCATCTCTTTTCCATTGATCAACCCGCCCCTTATGGTGATGCTCGCGCGGGCCGGAACGAATGCCCGGAAACGGTAGCGGGGAGCATCGGTGCAATGAAGAACGCAGCCATGGTGTTGGGGATCATCGGCGGGGTCGTCGGCATGGTCGTCGGCTTTTTCGGCTACGGCTTCGCCGAGATCGGCAGCTGGTTCTCGGAGACCACCAATGGCTTGACCGACGAGACCCTGGGCACGGGCGAGAACGCGGACCGTACCCGGTTCGTCAGCCTGTTCGGGCCGATCCTCGGGATTGCCGGCGGCGCGATGTCGCCAGGCAGGCCGCTGTTGGGTGCGATCCTGATGCTGCTTTCGGCCGTCGGCATGTTCTGGGGCTTTGGCTTCAATGTCTTCACGATGTTTCCAATCGCCATGTGTCTGGCCGCTGGTCTGTTGGGCCTGAGCGGCGCCTTGGCCCGCGAGCGCTGAGGCGGGAGCGGCCAAGGGGCCATGGCTGAAACCCAAATTGTTGGCGCGGCGCGTGGCGGCGTGCTGCCACGAAAGGCACCGCTGGTCGCGCTGTTGGCCGCGGTCACGGCGATCGGGCCGTTTTCGCTCCAGGCATTGTCGCCTGCTCTGCCGGCGATCTCCGTCGGCTTCGAGGTCCGCTCGGAGATAGCGCAGCTGATGCTGTCGCTGTCACTGGTGGCGATGGCGGTCACGACTCTGATCTGGGGCCCGGTCTCGGATCGGCTGGGCCGGCGTCCGGTCATGATGACGGGAATGCTGCTTGCCGGCGCTGGCTCGGCGCTGGCGGCATTGGCGCCCGAGCTTTGGATGGCGGTGCTGGGCCGGCTAATGCAGGCGGGCGGCGCGGTCGCCGGCATGGTGTTGGCCCGCGCCGTCGCCCAGGATCTCTATGGCCGCGAGAGCTCGGCGGGCGTGATCGGTCAGATCACCGCCGCAATGGTGATCGCACCGATGATCGCGCCGGCCCTCTCGGGCGTCATCGTCGATTTCGCGGGCTGGCGCGGTGTCTTCGCCCTCGTGGCGGTTGCGGCGATCGGCCTCGCGGTGCTGGTGCGCGCCAAGCTGCCCGAAACCGCGCCCGAGGCGAAGCGTGAAAGCCCCCGCGCCATCCTGGCGGGGTTCGGCGAGATCGCCCGCAACCGGGCCTTCTGGGCCCATGCCTGCTTCGGCGCTTGTTCGCTGGCCGCGTTCCTGTTCTTCGTCGGCTCGGCGCCCTACGTGATGGAGGTCGCCTACCAGCAGCGCCCCAGCGTCTACGGCTTCTATTTCATGCCGATGGCGATGACCTACATGCTGGCCAATATCGCCTGCGGCCGCCTGACCCGGCGGTTCGGCGGCCACAAGATGATCGTTGCCGGGGGCACGATTTCGATCGTTTGCATGGTGATCGGTGTCGGGGGCATGGCGAGCGGCCTCGCGGGGCCGCTCAATCTGGTCGTGCCGGCGCTCTTCCATGCGATCGGGGCCGGGTTTTCGGTGCCGAACGCAGTGGCCGGCGCGGTTGGCGCGGCGCCGCACCGGGCCGGGGCGGCCTCGGGCCTTCTGGGTTTCATCCAGTTCATGACCGCCGCGGTCACGACCCAGATCGCCGGGTTCCTGCCTCATGACGTCGCCATGCCGATCCTGATCGGCATGATGATCCTGACCGCGATCGGGCTGAGCGGCTACCTGTTGCTCGAGCGGAGAAGGTAGTTTCCGTTCCGCCTCCCGCCCCGGCCTCCCCGCCCAACCACCAATTGTCCACAATGATTATATTTGGTGGTCGGGCGGGGAGGCCGGGGCGGGAGGCGGCGTTAGCTTACCAATTCATTGATTACCTTGCGGCATGCCGCGCCGGTCGCGCCATCCGGATCGCGTGCCCCGGTCCAGCCGCTGATCGAAATCGCACGAATATCCGCCGAAGCGGTAAGGGCGACACAACCCCTGGCGACTTCCTCGACTCCCGGGCCGCCCGGCACCGGATAGTTGAATCCGGGCGCCTCGTTCGCATCGATCACGTCCAAGTCGATATGCACGTAGACTGGGCCCGCGAGACCGAGCGCGCCCATGCCGCTCACCTCGGCCCGGTTGACCCGGCTCGCGTCCAGGGCGCCGCGCTCGAGCGGATCCAGATCGCGCCCATCGATCAGCCAGACGCGCTCCTCGGGGAAGGGCTTTAACCTCACAGCCTCGCACATCCATCGCGGACCGCGGCCCACCATCATGGCCAGTGGCATGCCGCCCAGGAACTGCGACGGGCTGGTCTCGGGCGTGTTGAAATCCCCATGGGCGTCGATCCAGACCAGCGTCGGCTCGACGCCGGCGGCGCAAAGCCCCGCCAGGACCGGCACTGCGGCGCAGCAATCGCCGGCCAGCGAAATGGGTCGCGCGCCATCGGCGGCTGCGCTTTGGACGAAGGCCTCGATCGGCCGGTGCAGCCGCGCCATCTCGCCGGGCGAGCGATCCGCGATCGCGCCCGGATCGTTGACCTCCGCGTCCTTTGGCGCGGCGCTGGCCAGTACCTGCTCGGGGTGCTCGAAATAATAGGGCGTCAGCAGCCAGCGATCGGTCATGGCCCGACCGTCGCACGGATCGCCCGGTCACACAATCAAGCCGGGCAATCAGGGCCTTGGCCCGATCTCGCCCTCCAGGATGAACAGGCGTTCGGTCTTCGAGGCGGGCTTGATGATCAAGGATCCGACCCCAGCCATGCCCGCGAATTGCCCGGTTCCCGAGACCAGTTCCCAGAAGCCGTTGTCGAAAAGCTTCGGCTTTTCGGCCCCTTTGAGGAAGACCGCGCGGACCGTCCATTTCAGATAGGCGATATCACCATTGGCTGCGGTTAGCTCCAAATAGCCTTGGGGGTCGCCGCCGATCGGCGGATTGATGTCGTGCCAGCCATGCTCGACCACCTTGGCGCCGTCGAAAGGCCCACTGCCCTTTGCGACCCCCTCTCGGCGCACCATTAGTACGAAATGCTTCGAGCCGTCGGCGAATTCCATCTTTATGGAATCTGTCGGTGTCATGACCGCCTCGACGCTGATCGGTTCCGCGGTTGCCGAAGCAGCTGCAAGCGTGGCGGCCAGAACCAGCGCGGTGGTCTTGAAAACGTTCATCGTGTCCTCTCTGGATGAGTTGTTGCCGATGTCTCTTGTCGCCCACGGCGTGCCGGGCCGAAAGCCGGTCTCACTGCACTGTGATGGCTGCGTTGGTGGGGGTTCATTTTGCCGCAGCAAGGTGCCGGTCCGGCGACGAAAAAGAAGCTTGCGTGGGCAGGGGATTACCCATATACAGCGCGCTCTTCGGCGATCCGGCCCCGGGAATACTCCGGGGGCCTGCTCGCCTCGCTCTTTGACATGTTTTTATGAACGAAGGGATATGCGGGCGGTTTGGCTTTTGGCTGGATTTGTTTCGCATATCGGCCTGCTAGGGGCGTGC
>JAOTXT010000117.1 GCA_029862205.1 Paracoccaceae bacterium | reverse complement strand
ATAGAGCACGGCGGCCAGGCAAACGGCGGTTGGTGCGTGGTAATTGCCCTGGTATTGCGGCGAGGTGCCGGTGAAGTCGATCACCGCCTCGCGCGCCGCCTGGTCCACGTCGATCTTCACCTGGATCTGGCAGCCATTGTCCATCGGATAGGTGAAGGATCCGCCCTCCAGGCTGGCGAGAACCTGGCGCACGCATTCCTCGGCATTGTCCTGGACATGTCTCATGTAGGCCTGGACGACCTCCAAGCCGAACTGGCCGATCATCTTCATCACCTCGTGCGTGCCGGTCGCGTTGGCCGCGATCTGGGCTTCGAGGTCAGCCATGTTCTGAGCCGGATTCCGGCAGGGATATTCTCCCGAAGTCAGAAGCTCGAGCGTCTCTTTCTCGCGCAACACCCCGTTCTCGACCATCAGGAAATTGTCGATCAGCACGCCCTCCTCGTGGATCGAGACGCTGTCGGGCGGGGCCGAACCGGGCGTCCGCCCGCCGATATCGGCATGGTGCCCGCGCGAGGCCACATAGAAGATGATCTGGCGTTCCGCCGCGTCCCGGGCTTCATCGAAAACCGGGCTGACGACTGTCAGGTCAGGCAAATGGGTGCCACCGTTATAGGGGGCATTCACCACGTAGGCGTCGCCCGGCTTCATCTTGCCGGTATTCTCGCGGATCACCGTTTTGATCGCCGCGCCCATCGAGCCCAAATGCACCGGCACGTGGGGGGCGTTGGCGACCAGGCTGCCATCGGGGGCAAAGATGGCGCACGAGAAATCCAGCCGCTCCTTAATGTTCACCGAATAGGCGGTGTTGGCCAGCGTCACCCCCATCTGCTCGGCGATCGACATGAAGAGGTTCTTAAAGACCTCGAGCAGGACGGGATCGGCCTTGGTCGAAACCTGCTCGCGGGCCCCACGGGCCACGGTGCGGCTGAGCACACAGTCGCCGCGCGCGGTCATCTGAGCACCCCAACCGGGCTCGACCACCGTTGTTGCGGTGCTCTCGACGATGACCGCGGGACCGTCGACTTGCTGGCCCGCGACCATGTCGTCGCGGCGAAATACCGGCGCGGACCGCCATTCGCCACCCGAGAAGATGTCCACGGCATCGATGGGCGCGGCGGGCCTCTCGGCCCGGGAGGCAGCGAAATCGATCACCTCTTGCCCGCTGGCGCCCACACCCTCGGCCGAGATCGCCTCGACCACCAGATCGCGATCCGGCGCGATATAACCGTAGCGCTGCCGATGGGCGTCCTCGAACCGGCGCTGCATGACGGCGGGGTCTGCATCGGGCGCGATCAATAGCGGATTGTCGGTGCCCGCATAGCGCAGATGGACCTTGCGGATCAGCTCGATCCGGTCGGCAGGCTGATCCTGGGCAAGCAGATCGTCGCGCGCCTCGGCGGCCAGCTCAGCAAAAGCCGCGTCGAGCGCCTTGGGGGTCTGCTCGTCCAGCGGCATGTTCAACTGCCGCTCGCGGATCGAGCGGATGTCCGCCAGCCCCATGCCATATGCGGAGAGAACCCCGGCAAAGGGATGTAGCAGGACCGTGGAGATACCCAGCGTGTCGGCGACCAGGCAGGCATGCTGACCGCCCGCCCCGCCGAACGAATTGAGCGTATAGGCGGTCACGTCATAGCCACGCTCGACCGAGATCTTCTTGATCGCATTGGCCATGTTCTCGATGGCGATGCGCAGAAAGCCCTCGGCGACGGCCTCGGGCGGCTGGGCGGCCACGCCAGTTGCCTCGGCGATTTCGGCCGCCAAAGCCTGGAATTTTTCCCGCACGATCTTGGCGTCCAGCGGCTGGTCGCCTTCCGGCCCGAAGACAGCGGGGAAGTGGTCCGGCTTCAGCTTGCCCAGCATCACATTGCAATCGGTGACCGCCAGCGGCCCGCCCCGGCGATAGCTGGCGGGGCCCGGATCGGCGCCGGCGCTGTCCGGGCCCACCCGGTAGCGCGCGCCGTCGAAATGCAGGATCGAACCGCCGCCAGCGGCGACCGTGTGAATATGCATCATCGGCGCGCGCAAGCGCACGCCCGCGACCATGGTCTCGAAGCTGCGCTCATATTCGCCGTCGAAATGCGAAACATCCGTGCTGGTGCCGCCCATGTCGAAGCCGATCACCCGGGCGAACCCGGCCATGGCGGCGGTGCGCGCCATTCCAACGACGCCGCCCGCTGGGCCAGATAGGATCGCGTCCTTGCCCTGGAATCTGTGCGCGTCAGTTAGCCCACCGTTCGATTGCATGAACATAAGCCGGGGGCCACCGCCGCCGCCGGCCTCCAGATCCGTCGCCACCCGGTCCACATAACGGCGCAGGATCGGGCTGAGATAAGCATCGACCACCGTGGTGTCGCCCCGGCTTATCAGCTTCATCATCGGCGTGATCAGGTGCGAGACCGAGATCTGTGTGTAGCCGATTTCCTTCGCGATCGCCGCGACACGGTTCTCGTGGTCGTGATAGCGGTAGCCGTGCGCGAGCGCGATGGCGACCGAGCGGATGCCCCGGTCGAATGCCACTTGCAGGCCAGCGTGCGCGGCGGCCTCGTCCAACGGACGCACGACGTCGCCACGCGCGCCGATCCGCTCGGGGATCTCGACCACGGTCTCATAGAGCGGCTCTGGCAGGATAATGTGCCGGGCGAAGAGCTTCGGCCGGGTCTGATAGCCGATCCTCAGCGCGTCGGCGAAACCTTCGGTGATTGCCAGGACGGTGCGGTCGCCCTTGCGCTCGAGAAGCGCATTCGTCGCGACCGTCGTGCCCATCTTGACATGCTGGATGGCGCCCGGAGGGATCGACTTGCCGGGCCCAAGCCCAACTAGATCGCGGATACCCTGGACCGCGGCGTCCTGGTAACGCTCCGGATTCTCGGAAAGCAGCTTATGCGTGACCAACCGCCCGTCGGGGTGCCGCGCGACCAAGTCCGTGAAGGTGCCGCCACGATCGATCCAGAATTGCCATTCTGCGCCGCTCATAGGGCGGGCGCGCTTTCCTGGTCCAGCACGTGGACCCCATCCTCGACCTCGGTCTGCAACACGTCGTTGAACCGGTTGAAGGCGCCGCAGAGCGCGATCCGCCAGGTGAGCTCCACGATCTGAGCATCGTCGAAATGTTCGCGCAGCCGGTCGAACATGGCGTCACGCACCTGGTGGAAGTCATTCGTGACCGCGATCGCGTATTCGACCACCAGCCGGTCCACGTCATCGAACTCGTCGAAGCTCGCGTAATCCAGGATGTTCTCCGCCGCCTCCTGGCTGATGCCGGAAGCCGTCAGCCGGGGCGTATGGCTGGAGACACAGAAGGTGCAGCCGTTGAGCTTCGAGACGGCAACCAGCGCCAGCTCGAGATAGCGCCCGGGCAGGACGCTTTCGGCTTTGAGGTCGAGCAGCATCCCGAACACATGCTCCAGCACCGGCGGGCGGTTGGCCATGACGCCGACCAGCCCGGCGAAGGGGCCATAGTCGCGCGAGCGGTCGTAGATCTCCCTGGCCTTGCCGGTCAGATCCTGGGCGGGCACGGTGCGCACGCGGGGCATGTCTGGGCTCTCCTTGACGGGATGATGCGGGGCAAAAGATGATGGCCCCGGCGAAGCGGGTCAAGGGAGAGAGACATGTCCATCGACAGCGGGCCGAGCGCCTGGCGGAGCCAGTCGAACCAGAACCGGATGATCGAGTTCCAACGCACCGCGCCCGTAGGTGGTCCCGTGAAACTCGCCTTCTTCGGCTCGTCCGCCTTCCGGATCACGGCGCCCAGCGGCCTCACCATCATGCTGGACCCCTGGCGCAACCTGCCGACGGGGAAGTGGGATTGGTATTTCCACGACTTTCCGATGACGGCGGTCGATATCGGCGTCTCGACCCATGCCCATTTCGACCACGACGCGCTCAACCGGCTGGATGCCTCGGTGCTGCTCGACCGGCTGATCGGCACTTACGAGTTCGCCGACGTGAAGATCACCGGCATCCCCGACAAGCATGCGGTCGACGCGACCTATGCGACCTTCGATTTCCACATGATCAACTCCTATTTCGGCGGGCAGAAGCTGGACCCGCCGGACAATGCACGATCCTGGGACAACTGCCTGATCAAGGTCGAGACCGGGGGGGTGAGCATCCTCCATTGGGGTGATAACCGCCACAACGCGCCCGAGGAGGTGTGGGAGCGGATCGGGCCGGTCGACATTCTGCTGATCCCGGTCGATGACAGCCAGCATGTCATGGGCAACCCGATGGTCGAGGAGGTGATCACGCGGGTGGCGCCCAAGGTGGTCGTGCCGCATCATTACTACACCTGGAACGTGGTCCAGCGGCAAAGCACGCTGCTGCCAGTGACCGAGTGGCTGGCGACCCAGCCGCGGGTGCGTGAGCTGGAGAGCGCAGAGACGGCCTACGCACCCGAGTCCCTGCCGGCGGAGACCACGGTCGACTATTTCGGCGACCACGTGGCCTTCGACGTGGAGGCGTGGCATGCGGCGAATGGGCTGGTGGTAGGAGGCCGTTGATGCTGACCCGCGAACAGTTGAACGCGATCGTAGACTTCGTTTTCTCGGGCAAGCGGATCCATCCGACCATCCGGCTCGCCGTCGCGGTCGTCGACGCGGCGGGTCACACCCTGATTGCCACCCGCGAGCCGGATGCACCGGCATTGCTGCTCGACATCGCACAGTCCAAAGCGAAATCCTGTATCGCGATCGGCATGCCGACTCGGGCGATCATGGACCTGGCGCAAAAAAAGCCGACCTGGTTCGGCAGTGCCTCGCGCGTCTCACAAAGTACAACCGGGCTCCCGCTTTGGGGTGCGCTCGGCGGAGTCATCATGCGCGACAGCAAGAGTGCGATCGTGGGAGCGGTCGCAGTGGCCGGGGATACCGGGGCCGGTGACGAAGCTCATGCCAAGGCGGCGGTCGAAAGCATCGGGTTCGTTGCCGACGTCGATGGCCTCGATGTCGAGTGGTAGCGTGGCTCAGTAGACCAACTGCGGCAAGTAGAGCGCCATCTGCGGGAACGCGATCAGCAGCACCACCATCGCGATCATCATCAGCACGAACGGCAGCGCGCCGCGCGCCACATCGTTGAATTTGCCGCCGCGCTGGCGGATGCCGTGGACCACGTAGAGGTTCACCCCGATGGGCGGCGTGATCAGCGCGGTTTCCATCAGCACGATCACCAGGATGCCGAACCAGACCGGGTCGTAGCCCATGCCAACGACCAGCGGGAAGACCACCGGCACGGTGGTCAGCATCATGCTGAGCGTCTCCATGAACATGCCGAGGATCAGGTAGAAGATCACCAGCGCGATCATGGTTTGCAAGGGCGTCCAGCCAAGCTCGTCAATGTAGAGGATCAGCTCCTGCGTTACGCCGATGAAGCCCAGGATGAAGTTCAGGAACACCGCGGCCAGGATGATCAGCATGATCATCGCGGTGGTGCGCATGGTGCCCTCGAACGCACCCAGCAGCATCTGGATCGAGAGCGTCCGCGTCCAGGCCGCCAGCACCAGCGCCATGACCACGCCCACCGAGGCGGCCTCGGTCGGCGTCGCGATGCCGCCATAGATCGATCCCATGACGCCGATGATCAGGAACATGGGCGGCACGAGGTCGACCAGGCTCCATAGCCGCTCGGACCAC
>JAOTXT010000116.1 GCA_029862205.1 Paracoccaceae bacterium | reverse complement strand
CACCATGGGGCGGCCGGACATCGAATCCGAAGCTCTGATCAAAATGCAAACGCTCGCAAGCAAATACGCCATGGGCATCAGCATCGATCAGGTGCAGCTGAAGAACATCAACCCGCCTGGGCCGGTACAGGACTCCTTCAACGAAGTGAACCAGGCCCAGCAGGAAAAAGAGAGGCTGATCAACGAGGCGCGGCGCGAATACAATAAGGTGATCCCGCTAGCCGAGGGCGAGAAGGACCAGCGCATTCGAGAGGCCGATGGTTATCGGCTGAAGCGGATCAATGAAGCGGAAGGCGATGTCGCGCGGTTCAATGCTCTCTTCGCGGAATATGTCAAGGCGCCCGAGGTGACCCGCCGACGCATTTATGTGGAGACCCTCCAGGACGTTCTGCCCGGCGTCTCCTCGAAGATCATCATCGACGAGCAGTCGCGTAGCATCCTGCCGCTCCTGAACCTGGACTCCGGAAAGGGAGATCGGCCATGAAGATGAGAATGGGCGCTGTCATCGTCGCGCTCGGCCTCGGGGCCTATGCCGCGATGAACTCGATCTACACCGTCAGCGAGGTCGAGCAGGCGATCATCACCCAGTTCGGCAAGCCGGTTGGCGAGCCTATCACCACTGCTGGCTTGAAGCTAAAAGTGCCATTCATCCAGGACGTCAATCCGATCGACAAGCGCGTCCTGGAATGGGACGGCAGTCCGTCCGACATGCCGACCAAGGACAAGCTCTACATCTCGGTAGATCTCTTCGCGCGCTGGCGCATCACCGATCCGCTGCAATACTTCCTGCGCCTCCGGGACGAGCGCAGTGCACAGTCACGGCTCGACGACATTCTCGGCAGCGAGACCCGCAATGCAGTCGCCAAACATGAACTGATCGAGATCATCCGCACCACGAAGGATCGCGTGCCGTTGCGTGATTCTCTTCTGACCGACGAGGAACGGAAGCAGGACATCGGCGCTCTGGTGCCGATCACGAAGGGTCGCGCGTTGGTCGAGCAAGAGATTTTCGCCGCCGCGGCGGAAAAGGTCAGGGTTTTCGGCATTGAACTCCTCGATATCCGGTTCAAGCGGATCAACTACAACGAAAGCGTGCGCCCGAAAATCTATGACCGGATGATCAGTGAACGCAGGCAGATCGCCGAACGCTTCCTGTCGGAAGGCAATGGCGAGGCCGCGAGGATCCGCGGCAACCGCGTGCGTGATCTGAACAAGATCCAGTCAGAGGCTTATCGGCAGGTTGAGGAGATTCGGGGGCTGGCAGACGCGAAGGCGACCGAGATCTACAGCGCCGCCTACAACCAGAGCCCCGAAGCCGTAGGTTTCTACGAATTCACGCGAACCATGCAGGCCTATCGGCTCATGATCGCAGAAGACACCACCCTCCTCCTCTCGACCGAAAGCGACCTCTTCAAGTTCCTGAAGGGAATGGACCCGGATATCGGAGCCGGACTGCCTCACGACAGCCCAGCAACCGGGAATGACATCGTCCGAAATGAGTGATTCCGGCATGTCACGGGCGACTTCGCCGCGGCGCGTCGTGGTCTGACATGTGTTACTGAGCTCAGTCCCGAAAAATTCGATTTTGTTTCTCGCGTGCGAGAAACGACGACGATCCTCTCCGCATTGGTGCAAGGAAAACGCAATGGTTGGTTTGAGACGGCCTCGCCCTAACTTGATTACCTCACTGATCTTATTCGTGCTTCTAACAGCGTCATTCGGTTTTGGATTTACCCAGGGCGCGCCCGATGCGACACCGGACAACGCGGCTGCGAAGCCCAACGGAAATGGATGGCTATGTGAACAAGGCTATCGCGAAGAAGGCGATCCATGCCTCCCCGACGCGCCCCACGATCACACTGGGCCAAACCTGTGCTGCGGAGAAGCGTCAGGGAATGTCTCGGACACAGCGCAGCTCAAGCAAGAGATCGCGCAGCTAAAGGCCCAGGTTACGGCTTTGTCGTTGCGCAACGCGGTTCTCAAATCGCAACACGACGATCCCTGAACCAACCAGCCGGCAAAACTCTGATCGCGACGAATGTTGCGAAAGCGATCGGAGGCTGTCCTTGCCCTTTCGTCTTCATAGCCGCCAATGTGCGCGCTCGATACGAGGGCATTTTTCCGCGGCCGGCGCCGATCCGGAACCACTAGAGGCAATGTCGGTTTTTGGGTGTTGTCGAGACCGACATCGGGCGACCGCAGATGCATCCTGAGGCGCCATACCGGAATCCACCCTATGTCCGGGTCGGGTCAAGAATACGCGCAGCGCGCACTCACCGAACGTCCGGTTTTTCCCAGATTGCGGACGTTTGAACGCGGCGCAGCATCTGTCAGTTTGGGCTCCATCCAGACGTTAGCCGCACCCGCACAAATTACCGTTTGTGCGCCGGCTACGAGTGTCGGTCGAGCGGTGCATTCCGGACGCGGTTCCGGGCACGCTTCCGGACTGGAGCAATTGCGTGGACCTGACCCAACGCGGATTTTCAGGCGCATTTCTGAGCGCTTGGTTCTTCAATGCAGCCTGTGAGATCAAACGGGCACTTGCCGATAACTTCGCGCATTCCAAACTTACGTTGAGAGGACTCGCCGTCCCAAATTGCAGACGGAAACTTTTTACTGTCGATTTTGTTGATCACCTGCGGGGTGATGTTCCGGGAGTGCTTGTTTGATGCTCAAATTATTTGTTGTGTTTTCGGATCGCCGATGTAAAAATATGTGTTGTGATGAGTGTTGTTGCGTCTATTGGGTCTCGTTTGTCCGGCACGGACCTCTATCTTCACGCTCGGAATCTCATCGGTGCGCGCGGTGGGGCCTATGTCTTCGGAAGATACCAATCACTGATCAAGCAGGACGCATTCACCGCCCTCGAGAAGGACGAAATCGACGAGATCAAAGACGTTTGCCGGCGCCGTTTCGGGTCGGCTGTCTACTATCCTTACATGACGCTCTATAAGACGTTCGATCAGATCCGGCCGGACGGTGGCGCTTTGAAGGACTGGATGCCCTGCGATTTCTTCAACCGCCGTGTTTTGCCAAAGATCAATCATGATTACCGTGGTATTTCCAGAATTAAGACCCTGTCGAAACGCCTGTTTGGCAGCGATTGCTTCCCCGACCTTGGCTATATCATCGGCGGACGATTGCTCGATGCCGATATGGAACCAGTGAGACCCTCGGATTTCGTCTCGGCCCATCGTGACAATTGTAGCGTGGTCTATATCAAGGCTGACGACACGAATTCCGGGCGCGGCGTTCTCCGGACCGAACTCACCGCGGTGGATGACGCGCTGGTTGCCGAAATTGATGCGGATTGCGTGATCCAATCCCAAATCGATCAGCACGATTGGTTTGAGGAGTTCTGCCCCGGATCATCCGCAACTATCCGAATCAACACCCTTTTCTACAGATCGGACCGGCCGCGAAAGGTCGCCGCGCTTTTGAAGCTGCCGTTTTCCGGCGAGAAGTACGCTCGGTACAATATCGTCAGGCTTGCTGTGCGCGACGACGAGGGCAATCTCGACCAGTTTGCGGTTGATGATGAAAATTGGATATTGACAGAGGAGCATCCTGATAGCGCGCTGAAATTCGCTGGCCGCGCGATCCCCTATTTTCGTGATGCAGCCGAGATGTGCGAGACCTTGCACAGCCGGCTGCCGCATATCGGGCTGATCGGCTGGGATGTCGGGATCGACTCGACCGGCGCCCCCAAGGTCATGGAGTGGAATGCCCAAAACCCCGCCCTCGATTTCGCCGAGATGGCCGCTGGACCGATGTTTTCCGGTTGCGGCTTCGAAGAGGCCTTGCGTTGAGGGCCTAGATCAGGCTGTTGGGTGCTTCAGGCGCAGCCCAGGGCGAATTTTTCTTGGGTAGGTGGGACCGATTGAAATCGCCCGGTGCGCCGTTGAAACCACGACAATCAATGTTTGTCTTCGCAAGAAGCTCGAATTACGCATCACACTGAAAACATCTCGGACATGCCCAATGGCAATTGAAGTCGTGCCCTTCCGCGAAGAATTCCGGCAGGAGGTCGCCCAGCTGCTCCGCGTCTTCTGGCACGATCCCGATCTCAGTCTGGCGCAGTTCTCGTGGCTGGTCGATGAGAACCCGTATTCGAATACGCCACTGGTCTATCTGGCGCTCTCGGAAGGGCGGGTGGTGTCCATGCGCATCTTCCATGCCGCCCGATGGGAGGTGGTCGGCTCCGGCCGATCATTCGACGTGCCCTGCGGTGTCGCGTTCGTCACCGATAAGGACTACCGCCGCCGCGGGATCGGAGCACTGCTGATGGAACGTGCCGTTGACGACATGTTGTCGCGCGGCATCAAACATCTGTTTTCGTTGGCGGCCTCGCCGATCACCTTTCGGGTCCAAGAACAGCAGGGTTGGAGACGGGCGGTATTGTACGATCAGGTCAGCCGCTCCCGGCCGCTCCGCCAGTGGCGTCGGTTCATCGGCCGCCAGCTCCCTCTCGTCCGCAAGATTCTTCGGAGGACGCGAAGTCAATTGGCAGCTGACCGAGCGGCGCCGAAACCTGATTTGAAGCGTATCTTCGCACCGCTCGATTCGATCGGGCCGATCACTTTCGAGGGCGGGCGTCTCGAGATCACGCAGGTGCCCGATGCGGCCGCGATGGCGGCGCTGGCCGCGACTGGCCGGGACGCGGGCCGGATCCGGCATGTTCGCGGCCCCGACTACTTTGAATGGCGTTATCGAATGCCGATCATGGAGAAACGTTTCCTGACGTGGTCGCAAGGTGATGCACGGGGCTTCCTTGTGCTCGAGGCCCGGCGTGACGTCAAACGAGAGATCAGGATCGTCGATTGGGAGGTGACCGGGGACGCGGTCCTGAAACGTCTTCTCGCCGCAGTGATAAAGTTTGGAGAATTTCAAGAACTGTGGACTTGGCGCGTTGGCCTGCCGGAGGAATTGACGGATTTCCTCGATCAATCGGGCTTCAAAGCCATCACCTACGATACCCAAATATCGAACTATTCTGCTGGATTGATGGTGAAGACGTTGACTGACCCGGCAGCCGACCGCGCGTGGGAGATTGGCGGCACCAACTTGCTTACGCCCGAGAATTGGGCTCTGAGGCGCGCCTACGTGCTTTGAGGATTTCAAAGACCGCTTGGCGCGCCGCGAATTGGCAAGGGTGCCAACGCCAAATGCAGGCGAACATGCCGTACGTGCCGATCTTCCCTGCCGAGAATTCCGTCGCATCGCGCTGAGCTGCGGCAATCGCCAATTTGGCCCAAAACAGACACGATTTCTTTGGCTCGCACTGTCCGCGAAGGATTATCAACGACCGTTGCCGTCTGCCGATGGCGAGGCAGACCCAAAGGTCCACTTCACCGGCGAAAACAACCGACTGTGCGCTGACGATAAAAGTCGGTTCATCCGCGCATTCCGGACGCGGTCTTGGACGGGGGCGAATGCGTATTTCTGACCCGAAGAAGACCTTCGGCGGCTGAAAGTTTACGTCGCTGCCAAAGCGAGCATTCTTAACCAATTCGAAATTTCGGCGCCGATCATTGGATTTGCGAAAGCCAATGCACCACCGTGGCTTCCGTTCTTGGATAAACGCCACTCAGCTTCAATTCCCCTCAATCGAGACCTTTGATCCTAATCAA
>JAOTXT010000115.1 GCA_029862205.1 Paracoccaceae bacterium | reverse complement strand
CGGCGGCCGAGGTGCCGCGCGATATCGACGGCTGGTTCCCGGCGGTCGTGTTGGAGATGGGCAAGACCACCGCGCGGGTTGGTGTCGAGGGCCTCGAGGGCGAGGGCATCGCGCGCCTAAAACTGGCCGAGGCGCGGGATTGGATCGTCGCCGTCCAGCGTGACGGCGCCCGCCGGGGCGCACCCAAAAACCCGATCGACGTCTGGCAGCCAGGCGATGTGGTGATGGTAGCCCAGGAGGGCGAGGATTGGGTCCTGAAGCAATTGCCCGAGGTCCAGGGTGCCTTCATGGCGATGGACCCGTTCTCGGGCCGGGTGCTGGCCATGCAAGGCGGCTTTTCGTTCCAGACCAGCGTCTTCAACCGGGCGACCCAAGCCTTGCGCCAGCCCGGATCGGCCTTCAAGCCGTTCGTCTATGCCGCCGCGCTCGACGCGGGCTACACCCCCGCCACGGTGGTCCTGGACGCGCCCGTGGTGGTCCGCCAGCAGGGCCAGCAGGCCTGGCGGCCAAAGAATTCCTCGAGAACCTTCTACGGCCCGGCGCCCCTGCGCCTCGGACTGGAACTGTCGCGCAATCTTATGACCGTGCGGATCGCGCAGCAGGTGGGGATGGACCGGGTCGCGCAATATGCCGAGCGGTTCGGCGTTTACGAAAACATGCCCTATCACCTTTCTTACGCGTTGGGAGCAGGCGAGACCACGCTCTACGACATGGTCGCCGCCTACGGCATGTTCGCAAATGGCGGCAAGCGGGTGCGCCCGACCGTGGTCGACCGGGTACAGGACCGCTTCGGCAACACGCTCTACCGTCACGACCCGCGTGTGTGTGAGGGCTGCACGGGCGGTGAAGCCGTGTCCGGGCCGCCAGTGCTCTACGACCAGCGCTCGCAGATCATGGACCCGGTGACGGCCTTCCAGCTGGTCTCGATGCTGCAGGGCGTTGTGCAGCGAGGCACGGCCTCGCGCACCGTTGGCGGGCTGGATTTCCCGGTGGCCGGCAAGACCGGCACCACCAATGAGGCGCGAGATGCCTGGTTCATCGGCTTCACCAACAACATGGTCGCCGGGTGCTACATCGGCTACGACAATCCGACCCCGATGGGCCGCGGCGCCTATGGCGGCACGCTCTGCGGCCCGGTCTTCAAGGAATTCATCGCCGAGGCGATGGCGACCCGCAGCCCGGGCGAGTTCCGCGAGCCCAGCCGCGGCGGCATGATCTTGGTCAAGATCGATCGCGAGACCGGCGAGCGCCTGCCAGACGACGCCAGCGGGGCGAACGTGATCAGTGAGCTCTTCATGGCGGGAACCCAACCCGAGATCTACGGCACAGTCTCGGCGATCATGGGCGATGATGTGCTGTTCGGTGGCCTGCCCTCAGATCTGTTCTTCGGCATCAACGCGACCGACCTGCCGTTCGACGAGGAAAACGCAATCCGCGACCCAAATACCGCCAGCGTCGCAGATACGCAGTCGGACGGTACTGATAGCGCTTTGCCGCGGCCGCCGCCCAAGCCTTCGGGCGGCATCGGCACGGGAACCGGCGGTCTGTACTAAGCTCTCGGCTTCTAAGACGGACCGGGAACTGACCTGCGTTTAAAGCATTGATGCGCCATCCAACCGGCGTTGGCGAAAGATCAAGATCGTTCAGGAGTCCGCCATGAGAGCCAAAGTGCTCGCAGCCGCGCTCTTTGCGGGCGCGTCGCTTGCCGTTCTGCATCCCCCAATCCCCGCTTATGCCACCGGGATCGAAGCGCCGACCACGGTGGACCCGGCAGAATCGGTCACCGTCCGGGTGCCCTCCGCGCCGTCCGGCGGCACACTCGAACTCTGGGGCCCGGTGACAACGGCAAGCCGCGGCGCGCGCCTCGAGGCGTTTCCGATAGTCGGCGGCAACGCGACGATCATGGCGCCGGATCAGCCTGGCAGTTACGAACTGCGCTACATCACGCCCGCCGGGAAGGTTGGCGATCGCACGGCCTTTGATGTTGCCGCCAGCCCGATCTTCCTGTCCGCGCCGCAGGGAATCGGCACGGGGATCGAAGCGCCCATTCATTGGCGGGGTCCCGCCGAGAGCGGTGACACGATCCAGATCTTCGATCCGGCGGCGGGAACGGTTCTGGCCGAGGCGCCGGCGACGGGCGCGCGGGGCGCGCTCAATATCGTGCGCCTTCCTGGCCCCGACCGCGTGGGAACCTATGAACTGCGGTACTGGAGTGCCCGCAGGAACATGGCTCTCCGCCGCCTAACCGTCAGCCTCAGCGAGAGCGACGGGTGGCTTCGCGCGCCCCTGGAGGTGACGGTTGGCGAGACCTTCCAGGCGGAGTGGAAAGGACCAATGGGAGGAAGCCTCGCCTACCGGATCACCGATTCCAATTCGAGCATGGTCCTCGCCGAAGCGCCGGCGACAGGAACCGGGCCGGTGAGGCTGAAGGCACCCGCCCGCGCGGGCGCCTATCGGATGCAGTTCGTCAATCTGGAAACCGGCTCGGTGATCGCGGATCTGCCGCTCGACGTCGACGATGACTGACTGTCGCAAGCCCGACTTTACCTGACGCGACGCGATAGCTATCTAAGCGGCGCAGGCTTGGCCCCTTTCCGGGGCCAAGCGGACCGACGATGGAGCCGAAATGAGAGCCGACACCCAGAACCTTGTCGCCGAGATCGAGAAGTCGCTCGATCTCTTGCGACAGCGGCTGGGCTGGGACACGGCCGAGCACCGGCTGGAAGAACTCAACGCACGCGCCGAGGACCCAGACCTCTGGAACGATCCCGCCCATGCCCAGAAGGTAATGCGCGACCGCCAGAAACTGGCCGACGGCATTGACGGCTACAAGTCGCTGGCGACCTCGCTCAGCGACAATGTGGAACTAATCGAGCTCGGCGAGGCCGAGGGCGACGACGAGGTTGTGGCCGAGGCGGAAAAGGCGCTGGCCAAGGTCAAGGACGAAACGGCGGCCAAGGAGATCGAGGCGCTGCTGTCGGGCGAGGTCGACGGCAACGATACCTTCGTCGAGATCAATTCCGGGGCAGGGGGCACGGAGAGTTGCGACTGGGCCTCGATGCTGGCGCGCATGTATGTCCGGTGGGCCGAGGCGCATGGCTACAAGGTCGAGCTGATGTCCGAGACCGCGGGCGAGGAGGCGGGCATCAAGTCGGCCACCTACCAGATCAAGGGCGGCAACGCCTACGGCTGGCTGAAGACCGAATCCGGCGTCCACCGCCTGGTCCGCATATCGCCCTATGACAGCCAGGCGCGGCGGCATACGTCATTTTCCTCGGTCTGGGTCTATCCGGTGATTGATGACACAATCGAGATCGACATTCCGCCGAACGAGATCCGGGTCGATACCTACCGGTCTTCGGGTGCTGGCGGCCAGCACGTCAACACCACCGACTCGGCGGTGCGGATCACCCATATCCCGACCGGGATCGTGGTCACCTCGTCCGAAAAGTCCCAGCACCAGAACCGCGCCAACTGCATGGCGGCCCTGCGCGCGCGGCTCTATGATCTGGAGATGAAGAAAAAGACCCAGGCGATCCAGGACGCGCACGATGCCAAATCCGACATCGGCTGGGGCCACCAGATACGGAGCTACGTGCTGCAGCCCTATCAAATGGTGAAGGACCTGCGCACCAAGCTCGAAACCTCTGATACCCAGGGCGTGCTTGATGGCGATCTGGACGCCTTCATGGCCGAGGCCCTGGCTCAGGACGTGGTCGGAAAGGCACGTCACGAGGTTGACGACGACGACGCGGCATAAGCCACTTCCCTATTGATCACCCAGGACGGGTGGAACAAGTTCCACCCTACAGCGTAGCGCCGTAGAGTGGATTTTGATCCACCAATGACATGGCTCGCTTTCCGGGAGGCGAGGATTGGCCGATATCGACCATCATTCACGCGAAGAAGCCGTCGCCGAAATCCCGCGGTTGATGGCCGAGATCGTGGCCCATGACATCGCGTATCATCGCGAAGACGCCCCCACGGTCTCGGACGCGGAATACGACGCCCTGAAACGGCGCCTGATCGCGCTGGAAGCCGCGTTTCCGGATCTCGCCTCACCAGATAGTCCCACGAAATCGATCGGCGCGGCGCCATCCGAAACCTTCTCGAAAGTCCGTCACCGGGTGCCAATGCTGTCGCTGGGGAACGCCTTCTCCGACGAGGACGTGGCGGATTTTGTTGACCGGGTGAAGAAGTTTCTGAATTTATCATCCGAACTAGTTGAATTCACGTCAGAACCCAAGATCGACGGTCTTTCCCTCTCACTCCGTTACGAGGGTGGTGCCCTGGTCGAGGCGGCAACCCGTGGGGATGGCGAGGAAGGCGAAAACGTCACTGCCAATGCCCGCACCATCGGCGATATCCCCGGCCGGCTGGCCGGCGACGTGCCACCCGTCTTCGAGGTGCGCGGCGAGGTCTATATGGACCACGCCGATTTCGCCGCGCTGAACGAAGCCCAGGCGGCCAAGGGCGCCAAAACCTTCGCCAATCCGAGGAACGCCGCGGCGGGCAGCCTGCGTCAGCTCGACAGCGCGATCACCGCCGCCCGC
The DNA here is from genome assembly GCA_029862205.1 of Paracoccaceae bacterium. Lineage (GTDB taxonomy): Bacteria > Pseudomonadota > Alphaproteobacteria > Rhodobacterales > Rhodobacteraceae > Thermohalobaculum. Next base: position 1,140 of record JAOTXT010000115.1, on the reverse strand, counting down.
CCTCTGCGCTTTTTTGCCTATACTTGGGGAGAGACGACGAACCTGCCCAGCCAGACCCAGATGGGGGTGCTGACGGCGCTCGACCGATGGGGGTTTCGGGTCAACCCAATGACCAAAATCTGCGCCTCGATCGACGAGATGCTGGCCCACTACCACCAGATCGAGGAGGACAGGGCAACGCTCGGCTACGACATCGACGGGGTGGTCTACAAGGTCGACCGGCTGGACTGGCAGCAACGCCTCGGATCCCGCTCGAACAACCCGCGCTGGGCCGTCGCGCACAAGTTCCCGGCCGAGGAGGCCTATACCATCCTGGAAGGCATCGACATCCAGGTCGGGCGAACCGGGGCGCTGTCTCCCGTCGCACGGCTGAAGCCCGTCACGGTCGGTGGGGTCGTGGTCTCAAACGCGACACTACACAACGAAGACTATATCGCCGGGCTCGGCGCCGACGGCACACCGATCCGCGAGGGCAGGGATCTGCGCATCGGCGACACGGTCAGCATCTACCGCGCGGGCGACGTGATCCCGAAGGTGCTTGATGTGGATTTGGCGCGCCGCCCGGCGGATGCCAAGCCGTTCCCCTTTCCACGCGAATGTCCAATCTGTAAGAGCGCCGCTGTGCGCGAGGAGGGCGAGGCGGTGCGCCGCTGCACTGGGGGGCTGATCTGCCCGGCCCAGGCGGTGGAACGGCTAAAGCACTTCGTCAGCCGGGGAGCGTTGGATATCGAGGGGCTTGGCACCAAGCAGATCGAGGCCTTCAGCGAAGAAGGCCTCATCGCGGAACCCGCGGATATTTTCACCCTGCATGAAAAGCGTGAGGCGCTCGAGCGCCGCGACGAAAAAGGCCGGGTCACGAATCAGAAATCCATCGACAACCTGATGGCGGCGATCGATGACCGCCGCAGCCCGGACCTAGCCCGGTTCGTATTTGCCCTCGGCATCCGCCACGTGGGCGATACCACGGCGCGTATGTTCGCCCGGCAATACCTGACCTGGGGCGCCTTCGCCCAAGCGATGGCCGAGGCGGGCACGGACCAGGCCGCACGGGACCAGGTCGTCGCCATCGATGGGGTGGGCGAGGTGTTGGCCGACGCGGTGATCGCCTTCTTCGCGGACGCGCACAACCAGACGGCCCTC
>JAOTXT010000074.1 GCA_029862205.1 Paracoccaceae bacterium | reverse complement strand
GGATACTTCACGACCCGCTCGACCGGTGGCACGCCCTTCGCCCGCGCGGTCTCGACGTAAGGTTTGTTCAGCTCGTCCATCAGGTTCGCGCGCAGGCGCCGCATCACGGCGGCAGCGGCCGAAGTGCCGATCACGATCGTCGGTACGATCAGATGGGTCAGGATCGAGGTCATCTTGCCCATGCTCATGGGCTGGCCCTCGTATTCCCGCGCCATTAGCCCGCCGATCGGAATGTCGAAATAGCGCGCACCGTAGAAAAGCATGATCAGCGCGAGCAGGAAGTTCGGGGTCGCGAGCCCGATATAGCCAATCAGCGAGGCCAGATAATCGATCCAGGTATTGGCCCGGACCGCCGCGATGGTGCCCAGCGGCAGGGCGACCACATAGACGAACAGAAGCGAGGACATGTTGACCAAAACGGTCAACCAGGCCGTCTCGCCGATCACCTCGGCGACCGGCCGCTCGAGCTCGAATGACCAGCCAAGATCCCCCTGCAACAGGCCCGCGAAACCGTCCGGCCCCGGCATCAGCCCAACCCAGATCAGATATTGCTGCCAAACCGGCTGGTCGAGCGAATATTGTTTGATCAGCTCCAGTGCCTTCTTTGCATCCTCTTCTTGCCCAGTCGCCTGCAACTCCAGAATCTCGTTCGAAAGGTAGTTGCCCGGCGGAAGGTTGATGATGAAGAAGACCAGCGCCGAGATGACCGCGAGCGTCACCAGCATGGTCGCGAAGCGGCGCACCAGGAAGGGAATCACGGCTGGCGTCCCCCTTCGAAGAAGAACTCGTCCATGCGGTGGATGCCCAAATGGGCCCCCGGATCCCAGGCGTAGAGCCCGTCAGCGGGCACGTTGCGCAGCTCACTATCAACGGCAATCGGTAGCGGCGCGCGGCTGACCGTCCCGATCACGAAAATCTGGTCCGCGTGGATCGCCAGCATCTCGCGCCAGATCTCGGATCTGCGCTGCGCATCCGCCGCAAGCGTCCATTGATTGAACAAGCGCTCCAGCCGCTGAGCCTCGGGTAGGTCTATCTCCTGGCCCGCCGAGCCCTTGGTCTGGTGATACTGCCCCCAACGCGGCCACGAGAAATTTGCCTGGTCGACGGGCGCCAGTTCGAATGGCGCGGCGTCGGGTGTCGGGATGCCGTTATTCCAGCCATACCAGGCCACCATCATCGAGCGGCCCGCATAGGCGCGGTTGCGCAGGATGTCCCGGTCCATGGGGCGAACCAGCAGCCGGATTCCGATCTCGGCCCAGGTGGCGGTGATCAATTCCAGGGTATCCGCGACCTCGCGGCGTTCGCCCGCGGTTTCGACGATGACTTCCATCGGCCGCCCGTCCGGCAGCAGGCGGCCGCCCGCCGCATTGCGTTCGTCCAGTCCCAAGCCATCCAACAGCCGATTGGCCTCGTCCAGATCGAACCGGCTCCAGGCGACCGCGTTCTTCTCGTCAAAGAACGGGCTTTCTTCCAGCGCGGCGACCGCGCGCTCCTTGGCCAACCCAAAATAGAGCACCTTGTTGATCGCCTTCCGGCTGATCCCGAGGCTTAGTGCCCGGCGGAAATCGGTACTGTGGAACAGCTTGCGCCAGACCGCGTCGCCGTATGTCAGGTTCGGATATAGCGCGACTTCCGAGCCCGCCCCGGAATGCCATAGATGGGTGACATATCCACCCTGGGCCTCGCTTTTCTTCAAGACCGGTGCATCCGAGAACCCAAGCGAGCGCAATTGCAGTGTCGCCTCACCCAGGCTCACCTTCGCCGGAATCAGCCCGGCCGCCGCTATCTCAAGCTCGACCCGGTCGAGATATGGCAGTTGGCGGCCGTTCGGGTCGATGCGGTGGAAGAAGGGATTGCGCAGCAGAATGTAGCGTTGGCCGTTCTTCTTCGACGTGTTGTACCAGGGCTGGAGGATCGGCAGCTTCGGATTGTCGAACTTGTAGAGGTTGTCCATCTTGTTGTGCAGACGGGACCACTTCTTCGCGCCCTTGTCCTCGACCTTTTTGGCCAACTCGTCCGAATCGGCGTATTTGGCGTGAAACTGCTTCATGTAATGGGCAGGCCTGTAGATATAGACTGGCCGCGCCTTAGCCAGTGCCGGCAGGAACTGCGGGTTCGGAACGATCCAGGTGTAGCGGATCGTGACGTCGTCGATCACCTCGACCCTCGGCCGGCGCCCGACCGCCAGCAGTTCGACCGGCGGACCGCCCGGGGTCAGGTCCTTGTTCAGCGCCACATCCTCCCACCAATACCGGAAGTCCTCGGTCGTGAAGGGCTGGCCATCGGACCATTTGTGCCCGCGCCTCAAGCGCAGGGTGATTGAACGGCCATCCTCGCTGATCGTCACGTCGCGCAGGATATCCGGGACCAGATTGTAGTGGCTGTCATAGGCGACCAGCCGGGCATACCCGTAGGCCGCCATGTAGCGCACGTCCTTCGATCGGGTAACGAACATGCGCATGGTCCCGCCATGCAAGCCCGGTTCACGCCCGCGCACGGCGAGATCGGCCACCAGGGGCTCGTCGGGCACACGCTCGGAGACCGGCGGCACCTCGCCCGCGGCGATCTGTTCCGCGAGGCCCGGAGTTTCGATGAGATCGCGCGTCTGGGAAGCCACGGAGGCCTGAAGCGCCAGCACGAGGGCGGCGGCGAGGACGAGGCTTCCCCTCATGCCAATTGCCTCACCCGGTGGCCGGGCGCGACCTGAACCAGATCCGGCACAGCGTCGCCACCGAACCCATAGGGCGCCGGCCAGGTCACCGGTTCGCCCGCACCGCGCGCAACTGCCGAAAGGTCGAGACGTCGGTCAATTTCGGGCTCCGGATGAGCGGCGATCAGCGCATGGGTATAGGGGTGGCGCGGATCGCCAAAGATGCAGTCGGCCGAGCCCTCTTCGATCACCCGGCCGCCGCGCATGACCATCACCCGCTCGGCAAGCTGAGCGACGACCGCCAGATCATGGCTGATGAAGATGTAGGAGAGACCCAGCTCCTCGCGCAATTCCGCCAAGAGTTCCAAGACCTCGGCCTGGACCGAGACATCCAGCGCCGAGGTCGGCTCGTCGCAGACCAGAAGCTCGGGCTCGAGGGCAAGTGCCCGGGCGATGGCGATGCGCTGGCGCTGGCCACCCGAGAAGGCATAGGGGAAGCGCGCCAGATGATCCGGCGAGAGGCCGACCCGCTGCATCAGATAGGCGGCCCGGTCGCGCCGCTCGGCGGTGGTGCCAACGCGATGCACTTCGAGGGGCTCGGTAAGAATGTCCTGAACCGACATGCGCGGGCTGAGCGCCGCATAAGGGTCCTGGAATACCATCTGCGCCCGGCGGCGGAACGCCTTCAGCTCGGCGCCGGTGAGGCTGGTCACGTCCTGATCGACCCCATCCTTGCCGCAAAACCGGATGGTCGCGCCGGGATCGGGCCGTTCGGCCCGCAGGATCAGCCGCGCGACGGTCGATTTTCCCGAGCCGGACTCCCCCACCACCGCCAGCGTCTCGCCGCGCTCGAGCATCATCGAGCAATCCGCGAGCGCGACCATGGGCGGATCGGGCGGACCGAAGGTGCGAGTGCGCCCAGGGTAGGTCTTAGACAGATTCTCGGCTCGAAGGATCAGGTCATCCTTCGGCGCCGCATAGGCCGCGACCTCCTGTGGCACCTGAGGAGCGGCCGCGATCAGCCGCTTGGTGTAGGAATGTCCCGGCGTCTCAAGCACCGCGCGCACCGGGCCGGACTCGACAATATGCCCGCGCTGCAGAACAACGACCCGGTCCGCCATATTGGCCACCACACCCAGATCGTGGGTGATCAAGATCACCGAAAGCTCGTGGTCCCCCTGCAGGCGCCTGAGCAGATCCAGCACCATCGCCTGGGTGGTCACATCCAGCGCGGTGGTCGGCTCGTCGGCAATCACCAGGGCCGGGTTGGCAATCATCGCCATGGCAATCACCGCGCGCTGGCGCAGACCACCGGAAAGCTCGAACGGATAGGACCGGTAGATACGTTCCGGATCGGGCAGACCGACCTCGCGGAAAATCTCCAGCACTCTTGCCCGGGTATTGCCCTTGATCCCGTGGGTCTCGAGCACCTCGCCTACCTGCTCGCCTACCCGGTGCAGGGGCGAGAGGGCGCTCATCGGCTCCTGAAAGATCATTGACAAGGTATGCCCGCGCAGGTCGCGGTATTTCTCGCGGCTCTGATCCAAGAGATCGATCTCGCGGCCGCCGTGATGGAGCATCGCGACGCCGCTGAAGCAATGCGCGGCCTTGGGCAGCAGGCCCATCAGCGCCTTGCCGATCAGGGTCTTGCCGGACCCGGATTCCCCAACGATCGCCAGGGTCTCGCCCGCCTCGACCGCGAACGAAACACGATCGACCACGGGCCTAACCGTGCCCGGCAGGCCAAAACAGATCGATAGATCCTCGACCGATAAAAGCGTTTCGCGTCCCATGGAACGCCCTTGCCATCCCCGAAAACAGCCGACGAGAGAGATTGAAAGACCCCGGCCCCGCGCGCAACCCCGGAATCGGTCACAAATCGAATGGATCGCCGTGAGCTATTTCGCTGCGAGAGCGGGAATTTCCGGGGAATCCGGCGCAAATGGTTCGCGATGCGCCCGGCGCACGACGTCCCGGGTCGCATCATAATCACCATCGTCCGTAGGGAACGCGGCCCTGGGCACGCCCGTCACCGGGGGCAAGCTCCTGGCGGCTTGGTCAAGCGCTCGGGCCAGCGCACGACGGTGGCGGGCCATGCCCGGTGCGGTCACGAAGGGCAAGGCGGGCGCTTTTGCGGTGCGGTCGATCACCGCGAGCCGTTCGGCAACGCCTGGCTCATGGAGCAGCAAGAGCTCCCACGCAACCCAGTCGAGCGCGGCCAGGTCGGCCTTGCCCTCGGCGACGAGGCGCGCGGACCCGATGTGCCGACCGCTTTGAATGACAGCGCTGAAGAAGGGCGTCTGGGTGCCGTCACGCAGATCAGCCAAATGCGCGCGCAGGGCGATGTGACCGGAATACGAGGCGGGCTCGTTGATCGCCACCCGGCATCCCTGCATCTGAAGCAGAGGTTGGCTTTCGTCGCCGCGGCGCACAACGATCGCCGAGCGATAAGTCCCCTCGTTTGCGCCCTCGAGCCCATAATCCGGGCGCCCAACCAGAACCGCCGCGCCGCAATGACCGGCGACATAGGGCATACCGCAGGTTTGCGACAGCAGCAGGTCCGGATCACGCCAGATCTCTCGGGGCTCGCCCGCTCGCGCCAGCGCTCTGGGCGCCTCGATCCCCGCCTCGTCCAGGCGGCGCGTCACCTCCGCCCAGAGGGCATCGTTCGCGGCCCGGACCCCGGGCCAGTCATACATCGGCAAATCGGCGATCATTGTGGGGTGCTATCGCGGGGCTTCCGGCCCGGCGCGGTATTGCAGCGGATGGACGACCGGCTCGCGCGGACGGAACAGCCAGCGCCGCACGACCTCGCCATAGCCATGGACCAGATAACCACCGTTCTCGGTTAAATATCGATCGCGCTCGGTCCGGTAGAGCACGGGCAGCCGGTACCAGGAAGCCATCGGGCTTTCGTGATGCACCCTGTGCAGATTGTTGTTCAGGAACAGCAAGCTGAAGAACGGGCCGGTCTCGACCACGGCACTGCGTTTCTTCGGGTCTTCGTCTGCGCGGTGCTCGATGAAACTGCGCATCATGATCAGCGAATACCCCGGATACGCCGCAAAGAGCGCGTAGAGCCATAGCGGCACGCCCATCGCCCAGATCAATGGCACGACCAGCAATAGCCCCGCTCCGTGATGGAGCCACGCCTCGATCACCTGCCTGTCGCCGGCGCGGGCCCGGCCAAATTCCGCCCGCCAAAACCCGAACAGCGCCAGCGCCGGGCCGATCAGCATCCGCCCGCCGAAGGTGGCGTTCACGGTGAGAAGGGCGCGCATCGGCCAGCCCAGCCGCGAAAATTCCCCCTCGGCCACATAGAAGCTCTCCGGGTCGTCATAGGGGTCGGTCAGCCGGTTGTCGTTGTGATGGCGCAGATGGGTGTCCTTGAACCGGCGGTAGGGCATGTAGAGACCAACCGGCAGCCACACCAGGGCTTCATTCAAAGCCGCGCTCTTTGTTGGGTGGCCGTGCAGGATTTCATGCTGCAGGGAAGAGTGGAATCCGGCTGCCAGCGCCATCGGCACGAAAGCCAGAATCCCGATATCGTCGTAGACCCACATGGACCCAAGCCAGGCGGTATAGCATCCGGCAAGCGCCAACCAAGTCGGCCACTCTGCCACCATCGCCCGTGCATATCTTGCGCGGCCCGCCATGCCAGTCTATCTCCCTTACGCACGTATACTATTGTACTAATAGGTGAAATTGCGTGTTCACGCAAGCGTCACAAAGCGAATGCGAGCGGCCGTGACCGCGCTGCCCAAGCCTTTCGCGGGGTGGTTCGCTGCGCGCAAATGGGCGCCTCATCCACACCAATTGGCGCTGCTGGCATCGCGCGCCGAGGCACAGCTTCTGATCGCACCGACCGGGGCCGGTAAGACGCTTGCGGGCTTTCTGCCGACGCTCGTCGATTTGGCAGCGTTGCCCGGCGAGAACCCGAAGCCCGGCCTCCATACGCTCTACGTTTCACCGCTGAAGGCGTTGGCCGCCGATATCGGCCGCAACCTGCGCGGGCCGGTGGCCGAGATGGGTCTTGCCATCCGCATCGAGGACCGCACCGGAGACACGCCGCAGTCCCAGCGCCAGCGCCAGCGCGCGGACCCGCCCCATATCCTGCTGACGACGCCCGAGAGCCTGGCTCTGATGCTGAGCTGGGAGGATGCGCCCCGGATCTTCGCGGGCCTCTCGCGTGCCGTCGTCGACGAAGTGCACGCGCTGGCGGGGACCAAGCGTGGCGACCAATTGGCATTGTGCCTGGCGCGGTTGGGGACACTGGCACCGGGTCATCGCCTGACGGCGCTCTCGGCGACGGTCGAGGATCCGGCCGCCGTGGCGGACTGGCTGGCGCCCGGGCGCACCGCAATTCTGCAGGCCGATCCGGGTCCTGATCCGGACATCACAATCCTCCGTGACGCGGGCGACCCACCTTGGGCCGGGATGGGCGGGCGCTATGCGGCAGGCGCTATCATGGACCTGATCCGCGCGCACCGAACCTCGATCGTCTTCATCAACACCCGCGCCCAGGCCGAGCTTTTCTTCCGCGCGCTTTGGGAGGCGAATGCCGAGGGCCTGCCGATCGGGCTCCATCACGGCTCGCTGTCGCTGGCGGCGCGCAAACGGGTCGAGGCGGCGATGGCGGAAGGCCAACTCCGCGCCGTGTTGGCAACCAGCTCGCTCGACCTGGGGCTCGATTGGGGCGACGTGGACCTGGTTGTGCAGGTCGGCGCACCAAAGGCGGTGAAGCGGCTTGTACAGCGGATCGGACGGGCCAATCACCGTTATGACGCACCCTCGAAGGCGGTCCTGGTGCCGGCCAACCGGTTCGAGACACTCGAATGCCATGCGGCGCTGGAGGCGGTGCGCGCGGGCGAACTCGATGGTGAGGGCCTGCTGGATGGTGGGCTGGAAGTGCTCTGCCAGCACCTGCTGCTGACCGCCTGTGCCGGTCCTTTCGACGCGGACGAGGAATTCGGCGAGGTGCGCCGGTCCGGACCATATCGCGAGCTGACCCGGGAAGACTTCGACGCCTGCCTCGATTTCTGCGCCACCGGCGGCTATGCGCTGCGGGCCTACGACCAATGGCAACGGCTGATGCAGGACAAAGACGGCCGGTGGCGGCTGCGCGACCCGCGCTCGGCCACACGGCTGCGGATGAACGCCGGCACAATCATCGACTCCGAGACGCTGGGCGTTCGCATGGGCCGCCGGGGCGGTCCAAAGCTCGGCGAGGTTGAAGAGGCGTTCGCCGCAACCCTGACCCCCGGCGACAGCTTCCTGATCGGCGGGCAGGTGGTGCAGTTCGATGCGATGCGAGAGCTGACACTGCAGGTCAGCCCCTCGCCTGGGCGCGAGCCCAAAATCGCGGTTTTCTCGGGCACCAAACTCGCCACCTCGACAGAGCTCTCGCAGCGGGTGATCGCGATACTGGCCGATCCGGCGAAGTGGACAGATCTGCCAGATGCGAACCGCGAATGGCTGGAATTGCAGCGGCGCTACTCCCGCCTGCCCCGTCCCGGGCACCTGCTGGTCGAGACGTTTCCGCGCGGCGACCGGCACTTTCTCGCGATCTATGCCTTTGCCGGCCGCAACGCCAACCAAACACTGGGCCTCTTGGTCTCGAAGCGCATGGAAGAGGCGGGCCTTGCGCCGCTCGGCTTTGTTGCGACAGATTACGCCGTGCTGCTCTGGGGGCTGAAGCCGGTTTCCACCCCCGCGTCGCTCCTGGACGCGGCGCGGCTACAGGCCGGGCTCGGCGATTGGCTGGCGGGCAACATGGTGATGAAGCGGACCTTCCGCTCGGTCGCCACCGTGGCTGGCTTGATCGAGCGTCAGCATTTCGGCAAGCGCAAGACCGGCCGCCAGACGACCTTCTCCTCGGATATCCTCTACGACACGCTTAGGCGTCACGATCCGGATCACCTGATGCTGCGCATCACCCGAATCGAGGCGATGCGCGGGCTGGTCGATTTCGGCCGGATCGAGCAGATGCTGGCGCGTTCGGCCGCGCGGATCGACCATGTGGCCGCGCGCCGGGTGACGCCGCTGGCCGCGCCGATGCTGCTCGAGACCGGGAAGGTACCGATCAAGGGCGGCGGCGCCGAGGACACGATCCTGGCGGACGAGGCGTCGCTGATGGCCGAGTTGAGGTCGGATGCCTGACAGCCGGGCGCCTCGAACATTGGCTACAAACCGATCCAGAGGGTAGGATCGATGGACACGGCAAACGGGACCGTCTGATGCCATTCCGGAAGATTGTCACCGGCAAGATCTCGAGCGCGGTGACGCGCCAGATCGAGGAACTGATCCTACAGGGTGTGCTGCGCCCAGGCGACCGCCTGCCGGCGGAGCGCGAACTCTCCGAAGCAATGGACGTCTCGCGCCCGACATTGCGCGAGGCGCTGGCGGATCTGGAAGCGCGGGGACTGATCGCGACGCGGCCCGGCGGCGGCACGTTCATTGCCGAGGTGCTGGGCTCGGCCTTCGCGGCACCGCTGATCGAGCTTTTCGCAAGCCATGACACGGCGCTGTTCGATTATGTGGCCTTCCGCCGCGATCTCGAGGGCCTGGCCGCGGCCCGGGCGGCGCGCGACGGAACGCAAGCGGATCACGCGGTGATCGACAGCGTGTTCCACCGGATGGAGGAGGCGGCGCGGAAGCGCAAGCCTGACGAAGAAGCGGCGATCGACGCCGAATTCCATATGTCGATCGTGGAAGCCGCCCATAACGTTGTAATGCTCCACATGATGCGATCGCTCTACGAGCTTCTTGTCAAAGGTGTTTTCTACAACCGGGCAGTCATTTATTCCCTGCCCGAGCGGCGCTCGAAGCTGCTGGATCAGCACCGGGCGATCCGTGATGCGGTGCTGGCTCGCGACGAAGCGGGCGCCCGCGCGGCGGTCGAGGAACATATGGACTTCGTCGCCGAGGCCCTGCGAGATGCCAGCCGGATGCGCTCCCGCGAGCAGGTCGCGGCTTTGCGTCAGCGGCACGAGCAGACGCGGGCAAACAAGCCACGGAACCGCCGCGCCGGGTAGGGTGCGCATTCGTGCGCACCGTCGGGGTCCCAATTTCGTGAAAAAGGTGCGCATGAATGCGCACCCTACGAGCGACCATAATAGAGCGCCTGAACATGCTCGGCCTCGGCAAAAAAGAGCCAGCGCAGCGCAAGCATTCCTACAACGTGGCCAATCAGCGCGAGCACCATCAGCCAGGCGCCCAGCCAAAGTGCCAATAGCGCCAGGATCAATGGCACAAGGTAGCCCAAGATCGCGCCCAAGCGGCGCAGCTCGAATGCGCGCTTGCGGCCGACTTGGTAGGCCATTTCCTTGAGCAAGTAGCTGGTCCCGGTATGCGGCGCCTCGAAGCTGCGCACGCGGCCCATATGCCCCAGGCCCGTGGCCGTCTCGAGGGACGAGCCTTGCGAGCCCCGGTTGGCGCCCGCGGCCGCTGTCTGCCACCAGACCGCGATCCCCGCCGCCGCCAAGACCGCCAGGGCCGCCCACCCTATTGGCGCCGGCGCACCGGTCAGTGCGGCGGCTGCGCCATTGGCGATCAGGCCGCCGGTCAAGGCGGCGGCCAGGAACATGGCCGGGGTCGGCGTCGCGCTCCAGCTTGGCACGGTCTTCAATTGCGCGTAGATCATCGCCGTCGAGTAGACGGTTGCCACCGCCAGCACCGCGGCAAGCCAGCCGAGGATCGCGATCCGCGCGCCGCCCAGGCACCAGATCGCGGCATAGAGCCCGAAGGCCGCCATCGCCGCAGCCATCAGGCAAGCCTCGCGCGACAGCCACGACGAGCGCCACTGGCTAAAGGACCGCCAGGCATTCTCGCGCCGCCCAAGATGGCCTGTCGATGCGAGCCCACCTCCCGCGGTCAGCGCGAATGCCAGGATGGAGGCCAACCACCGGAAGGCACCCGCATCGGACCCTATCCCAAGGCCCAGCCACGTCATCTGTCCGAGACCGATGCCCGAGAGCACGGTGAATAGGATGATCGAGGGCGCGGGATGCATCAGCCGATCCTTTCCAGCGCCTTGTCGAGCCAGCCGAGGAAACCCGTCGTTTCTGCTTCGGCCAGTTCGGCCAGATCGGCCGGCCCGGTCTCGTGTGCATCGCGGGCGCGCGGCGGAAGGTATTTGTTGACCGGCTTGGTCCCCTGCTCGGGCATCAGGTCATAGCCGCCGCGCTCGGCCACCAGATTGCTCACCTCGCTCGCCGGATCGCCCAGATCGCCGAAATGGCGGGCACCGGCGGGACAGGCGCGCACGCAGGCCGGGATGCGGTCCTCTTCGGGCAGGTTCCGGTTGTAGATGCGGTCGGCGCAGAGGGTGCATTTCTTCATCACCCCGGCCACCGGGTCGAGCTCGCGCGCGCCATAGGGGCAGGCCCAGGCGCAGAGCCCGCAGCCCATGCAATGGTCCTCATTGACCAGCACGATCCCATCCTCGGCCCGTTTGTAAGAGGCGCCGGTCGGGCAGACGGTGACGCAGGGCGCGTCCTCGCAATGGAGGCAGGATTTCGGGAAATGGACCAGTTGGGCCGGTCCCTGAGCGGGCTGCACCTCGTAGGTGTGGATGCGGTTCAGCCAGGTACCCGAGGGATCGGCCCCATAGGCATCCTCGTCCGCCAGCGGCGCGCCATAGCCGCCGGTGTTCCACTCCTTGCAGTTCACGGCACAGGCATGGCAGCCAACGCAGATGTCCAGATCGATGACCAGGCCGAGCTTGCGCGGGGTGGAGGCCGGAAGCGAGGTCATGCGCGGCCTCCGTGCCAAGAAATGCGATGTCCCGGGCTTGACCCGGGACCCCCTAGGGCCGTGTGAAGGAGGTCCCGGGTCAAGCCCGGGACATCGGAGCGAAGGGCTGTTGGGGACACATTCACTCCCACCCCTCCCCATATGTCACGCGATCGGGCCCCTGCTCCACTGGTGACTTCTGACGCCCGAGGCGCGGCTCCGAGACCTCGGCGCCCGACTCCGCCTTCTCGATCTTCACCCGCAGGTCGTACCACGCCGCCTGGCCGGTGATCGGGTCCGAGTTCGACCAGCGCAGGCCATCGCCCTTGGGCGGCAAAAGCTCGTGGATCAGGTGATTGAGCAGGAACCCTTGCTGGGCCTCGGGCGCCTTCGGGTCCAATGCCCAGGCGCCCTCCCGCTTGCCGATGGCGTTCCAGGTCCAGACGGTGTGCGGGTTCAGCGCGTCCATCCGCGCCACCGGCACCTTGATCTGACCGTGATGCGATGTGACCCAGGCCCAATCGCCGTCCTTGAGCCCATGGGCCTCCATCACCGAGCCATGAACATAGAGCGGGTTCATGCCGTGGATCTGCCTCAGCCAGGCATTCTGGGTGCCCCAGCTATGATACATTGCCGCCGGGCGCTGGGTGATGGCGTGGAGCGGGTAAGCTTCCTCGTCTACCGCCGCCTGCTCGAAAGGTTTCCACCAGACCGGCAGCGGGTCGAAGGCCTGCGCGATGCCGTCGCGCAAATGCTCGGGCGGCTGGCGCTCCCCATGGCCCTCGGCCGCCAACTGGAACCGGCGCAAAGGTTCGACATAGAGCTGGAAGACGAAGGGTTGGGGCTCGTTATAGAAGCCCATCTGCACCGCCCAGTCTTGATAGGCAGCGTTGAAGGGCTTCATGAACCGGGCCTCGTCCGGCACATGGGCCACGAAGAAGCCGCCATTCTCGATATAGCGCTGAAGCTGGTCCGGGTTCGGATCACCACGCCCCACTTGCGTGCCGTCGCCCCGGAAACCCATCAGCGGACCGATGCCGGGACGGCGCTGGTGGTTCACGATGTAATCCGCATAGTCGCGGTAGAGCGGCTCGCCCGCCTCGTCGACGAAGGTCGGCAGTTGCAGCCGCGCGCCAAGCTCGATCAGCACCGACTGGAAGCCACGCACGTCGCGGCCCGCCCCTTGCGTGGCCGGCTCGACAACTGGCCAGCGGATCGCGTCCGCCGCCGCGTCTGGCTCGCAGACTGGCCGGTCGAGCAGCGAAATGCAGTCGTGGCGCTCGAGATAGGTGGCGTCGGGCAGCACCAGGTCCGCATAGGCCACCATCTCGGAGGAATAGCTGTCCGAATAGATGATCTTCGGAATCTTGTATTCCCCGGTCTCGTCCGTGTCGGTCAGCATCCCGATCACGCTGGCCGTGTTCATCGACGAGTTCCAGGCCATGTTGGCCATGTACATGAACAGCACGTCGATCGGGTATGGGTCGCCCGCATGGGCGTTCGAAATCACCATGTGCATCATGCCGTGGGTCGACATGGGCGCATCCCAACTGAAGGCCTTGTCGATGCGGATCGGCTGGCCGTTCTCGTCCAGCGCCAGGTCGTCCGGCGAGAACGGAAAACCCAGATGCGGTCCGTTCAGCGGCGAATCCGGCATCGAGCGGCTATGGGGAAGGGGATGGAACTTGGCGCGCTTGGGATAGGGCGGCTTGAACCGGAAGCCGCCGGGGCACTCGACGGCTCCCAACAGGATTTGCAGGACATGGATCGCACGGCATGTTTGGAAGCCGTTGGAATGGGCCGAGATGCCGCGCATGGCGTGGAAGCTGACCGGGCGTCCGATGAAGCGCTCGTGCCTCTCGCCGCGGAAATCGGTCCAGGGTTGAGCGATCTCGATTGCCTGGTTGAAGGCCACATCGGCCAGTTGCGCGGCGATCCGGCGAATTGAGCTTGCGTCGACGCCGCAGGTGCCGGCCACCGCGTCCGGGTTGAATTCTTCGCCCAGGTAACGTTGCGCCAGCAATTCGAAGACCGGGACGCCCGTGCCGGCGGGGGTATCGAACCGGCCCTTGAGCGCCGGTTTCAGCCCCGGCTTGTCGAAGGGTTGCGCCTGGCCGGTGACCCGATCCCAGATCAGCGGCCGATCTTGCGCATCGCGCAGGGCCAAGCCGTTATTCGGGCCTTGCGTTTGGTCGATCAGCCAGCCCGCATTGGTCCAGCGGCAGAGGTAATCCAAGTCCACATGGCCGGTGCGCAGCAGCTCATGGATCAGCGCCATAACAAAGAGGCCGTCCGTGCCCGGCGTGATCCCGACCCATTCATCGGCCACCGCGTTGTAGCCCGTGCGCACCGGGTTAACGGCGATGATCTTCCCGCCCCGGCCCTTCAACTGGCCGATGCCGATCTTGATCGGGTTCGAATCGTGGTCCTCGGCGACCCCGAAGATCATGAAGAGCTTGGTGCGTTCCCAATCCGGCGTGCCGAACTCCCAGAACGCGCCGCCCATCGTGTAGATGCCGGCCGCCGCCATGTTGACCGAGCAGAACCCCCCATGGGCGGCATAGTTCGGCGTCCCGAACTGCTGAGCCCACCACGACGTCAGCGATTGCGACTGGTCGCGGCCGGTAAAGAAGGCGAGCTTCGAGGGGTTGTCGCGCCGGATCGGGTCCAGCCATTCGGTGGCGATGCTCAGCGCCTCCTCCCAATCGATCTCCTGGAACTCGCCCGAGCCGCGCGGGCCGACACGCTTCAGGGGTTTGCGCAGCCGCGCCGGCGAATAGTGTTGCATGATCCCGGCAGATCCCTTGGCGCAAAGCACGCCCCGGTTCACCGGATGGTCGCGATTGCCCTCGATATACCGGACTTTCTTTGTGCCATCGGGGTCATCACGCAGATGCACGTTGATCCCGCACCGGCAGGCGCACATGTAACACGTGGTCTGCCGCACCTCGTCCGAGACATGGGGACTGAGCTCCAGATCGGGTTCCGCCATCTCCGCCACTTTCCCTGCCTCGCCACGCGGTATCTGTTGCATTCATTCGGGTTTTTCGGCATGTAGCGCAGGCACCAATTCCCGGGAAGCCTGTTGGCCAGCCGTAACCGATGTAACGCAATGATCACGAGGTCGTGATCGCCTCCTGAATGTGACTATCGTCACAGCTTACGGATCGCCGATTCTGCGAGCCTGATCATGTTAACCGAATGTTAGGGGACTGGTCATGTCGGATGCGTTCGAGAGATATGCGGTTTACTGGGTGCCGAAGCGCGCGGACGCCTTGGCGCATTTCGGTGTCGCCTGGACGGGATGGTGTGCCGATCAGGGCGAGTTGCGCAAGCTTGGCTCGTTCGGCGACCTGTCATTCAATCCGGCCACGATAACCCGCAATCTGCGGCGCCACGGGCTGCACGGTCTGCTCCGCGCTCCGTTCGCGCTGGCGCAGGGGCGTAGCCGTTTCGCCCTCGAAACCGCGCTGCAGCAACGGATCGAGGGCGCGCTCAGTTGCCCGATACCGCGCTTCAACGTGGCGGTCATCGGCGGTCGCGTCTCGCTGGTGCCGGAGGAATACGACAATGGCCTGGGCACGGTAGTCGACCGGATCGACGAGGCCATCGACCCCTTGGCCTCGGTGCGCGCGCAAGCTTGGCCCGACCCCGGCGGACCGGCAGGCGAGGATGTGGTGCAATTGCCCTCGGGCGCCGCGCATCGATTCCATGTGCCGCTCACCGACCAGATGGACGTTAACGATGCGTTCCGCCTGATCGCCGAAATCGAGCCCTTGGTCGCGGATCTGCTGGACGTCCCACGCCGGCTGACCGACGTCGCACTGATGGGCGATCCGGGCGGCGGGCGGCGTCTGCGCATCTTACAGCGCTATGATTTGAGGACGACGCCGGCGGGCAACGCAGCGTCGGCCATGCCGGTGCACGGACCGGATACGCTGGTGCGGACCGAGATCGCCAGTTGACGGCGCGCGCCGCGCGATGACCGAGGCGCCGGGCGAGCCCGGCGCCTTTTTGCTGCCGATAAATTGACCTGCGGCCGGCGCACCAGTTCGGGTCAAGAAGCCGCCTCAGCGGCATTGATGAAGTTCGCAATCGTGCTGGTGGTCTCGGCCGGATGGGTCAGGTTCATCATGTGGCGCGCCCCCGGCAATGACAGCGAGCGTCCGTGCGGCGCTTCCCGGGCCATCCGGTCGGACATGACCGGCGTCGAATTCGGATCGGACACGCCGGTCATGAACAGCGCCTTGCAGGCTAACTGGCCGAGCCGCCCCTCGTAGGCATGGTCGGAGGTCGCGAAGACGCGATAGGCGGCGGCGTAGCCTGTGGGATCGTCTTGGCGCAGCCAATCGGCGCATTTGCGGGCAAGCAAGCCGTTCGGGTCGTCCGGGAACCAGCGTTGGACCGGGCCAAGCGTCTCGACGACCCCCTTGCTCAACTGCGCCGCGCGCGCCTCTACGGCGGCGCGTGTCACTGGGTCACGGCAATAAACGGCGTTCAGGGCGACAAGCGCGGTCACCTTCTCGGCATGATCCAGCGCCAGGCCCAGCGCAACGAGCGCGCCCATCGAATGCCCGACAACCGCCGTGGGTATGATCTCAAGATCGTCGATCAGACCCGCAGCCGCGTTGACGAAGTCGGAGAGCCCCGCCCCGTCCGGCAGGAGGTCGCTCTGCCCGTGGCCCGGCATATCCATGGCAATGACGCGCCTGCGGGACGCCAATGCGGTGATCTGCGGCTCCCAGGCATCGGCATTGAGGCCGACCCCATGGATCAGCAGGATCGGCGCGCCATGGCCAGCCTCGCGCCAGGCGATGCCCCCGGTCATTTGGCGCGGCGCCAGATCCGCGTGCAGGTTCTTCAAACTCATCGTCCCGTTCCAATCATCGCACAGGCTCACATCGGCACACGCCGCTTAACGGTTCTGCTAGGCTGGGCGGGTTGGACGTCTCTGCCGACATGGAAAGCACGCGAATCGCGCCGGGCAGACGTTCCCTGTTGTCTTTTTTCGATAATACATCAAGTTAGCGGCAATTTTGAAGCCATTGACCCGGCAGGAGGCAGAACAGGCATGAATTGGACCGTTTATCTGAGCGGAGAAATCCACACCGACTGGCGCGACGTGATCCGCGCCGGAACGCAAGAGAAGGGCCTGCCAGTCGTTTTTTCGGGACCGGTGACCGACCATGCGGCCTCGGACGATTGCGGGGTCGCGATCCTGGGAGCCGAGCCGGACAAGTTCTGGCACGATCGCAAGGGCGCGGGCGTCAACGCGATCCGCACCCGCACCCAGATCGAGCGGGCCGACGTGGTGGTGGTCCGCTTCGGCGAGAAATACAAGCAGTGGAACGCGGCCTTTGACGCGGGCTATGCGGCGGCGCTGGGCAAACCGCTGATCATCCTGCACGGACCCGATCATGCCCACGCCCTGAAGGAGGTCGACGCGGCGGCCGAAGCGGTGGCCGAGACGCCGGAGCAAGTGGTGGCGATTCTGGATTATGTGCTCAACGGGGTGTTGCCCGGATGATCAGGATGCGCCGCTGGATAGTGACCGCGCTCGACGCGCTTGGCCTGGGGCCGCGCCCAACCCGAATCCGAATGGGCCCGGAATTCGTGGGTGTCGTCGAGGCAACGCTCGCCGATATCCCCGACATCGTCGAGCTGGAGCTGCCAGTCTTCCGCGAACATCGGGAGTACCATCCAGGCGACTTCCAACAGCCGATGAACGCTCCGATGATCGCGGACTTTTATCGCCAGGTCATGTTTGACGATGACTGGGGCATCGCTGTCTTCGTGGCCGACCGCTCGACGATCGGCTATGTCGCCTGGACGGCCTACGAGCAATTCGAGGGGCGCCATGCGCTGATCCATTCGATCGCCGTGAATGAGGCAGGCCGGCGGCGGGGCATCGCACGGGCGCTGCTCGCTTTCGCGGAGACGCAGGCTGACGCCCGTGGCCTCGCCTCGATCCGTGCCAACGTCTGGGCGCATAACGAGGCATCGCGCGCGTTTTTCGCCTCGAACGGATTCTATCCTGTCGCGCAATTGATGGGCCGGTCAATTCGGGCCGAATGAATGTTGCCCACTCTACGGTCCAAGGGGCTTCGTATCGATGCCGAGCGCCGCTCCCGTCTCGCGCAGCACCGCCAGAGTCGCCGGAGGCAGTGGGATCCCGAGCTCCATATTCTCAGTCTCGAGGCGGCGTTCACGCTCGCCCGGCACCTCGACGGCCTCAAAACCCGTCGCTGGCGGACAGGTGCGCACGTCGTTCAGGCAGGCCTCGGCGGCGGCGCGATATGCCTCGGGCGCGGCGAACCCCGCGAGGTCGATGAAGACGCAGAGCCAGTTCAGGCCCAGGATCGCCTCGCCCAGCATTGCACCGCCCACAAGCTCCGCAATCAAGGCCATGCCATAACCTTTGGGCCCCGCCATCGGCAGCAGCGCGCCGCCGTCATAATAGTCCTGCGGGTCGGCTGTCGGATTGCCATCGCGGTCGATGATCAGACCCTCGGCGATTCTCCGCCCAGCATAATGCGCCGCATAGACCTTGCCGCCGGCCCCGGCGGCGGTGGCGAAATCGAGCACTACCGGCCCGCGATCTCCGCCGGGCATGGCGATCGCATAGGGGTTGGTCGGCAGCCTTCCCTTGGCGCCGCCATAGGGCGCGACCTGGGGCCATTCCTTGCGCGTGCCACCACCGAGAATAATCGCAAGGCAGCCCTGGTCGGCGGCCATCTCGGCGAAAGCGCCGATCCGTCCGTATGCCCGACATTTGTAACTGCGATCACCGAAACGCCAGCCTCGCGCGCGCGCCGCACCCCTTCCTCGGCGGCGATCCGCATCGCGGGTATGCCGAAGCCGCAATAGCCATCGACAATCGGCGCTCCAGTTGCGCGGAGCCGGAATTTCGGGTTGCCAGTCGGGTCGAATAAATTCTCGCGCGCCCAGTCAAGATATTGCGGCAAGCGCATGCATCCATGAGAATAAACGCCACGTGCATCGGCCTCGACCAAATGCCGGCCAACCTCACCTGCCACCGCATCGGAGCAGCCCATCGCCGCAAGATAGGCTGTCGCGAAACCCGTCAGCGCCTCCGCCGGGATCCGCGGATCGTCTGTCCTCACCGGCCAATACCAACCGCCCGGGGCGCCAGGTGAATTTTGAACTGCTCGCGCACCGCCCGATCGATCTCGTAGGGCAGATGGCTGGGGAAAAAGCCGTCCAGAATCTCGCGCTTCTTGGCGATTGTCTTCTCGAGAAGATCGGGCCGCCCAAGCTCGGCCCATTCCTTTGGCGACGTGCGGTCGCCGAGCGCCGGGTAGACATACTCGGTCTGCATCAGGCTCAGCGTCTGGTCCGAACCGAGATAATGCCCCGGCCCATCGAGGCAGACTTGGCGCATGACCTCGAGCGAGACGCTGTCCTCGGTCACCTCGATCCCGCGCACGCAGCGCTGGCACTGGCCGAGGATGTCGTCGCCCAGGATCAAGCTCTCGAGGCAGAAGCCGAGCAGCGAGGCGTGCATCCCCACCGACTCGTAGATCATGTTGGCGCCCGAGAGCCCCACCATGACATTCGACATCGCTTGCTCCCACCCGGCTTGCATATCGGGCAGTTTCGCATCCGCGATTCCGGCCGATGTGCCACCCGGCAGCCCGTAGAACCGGTGCATCTGGGCGCAGCCTGCCGAAAGCAACGCCTGTTCGCCCGAGCCGCCGGACATGGCGCCCGTGCGCAGGTCGCTGACGAATGGCCATGTGCCGAAGATCGCCGGGTGGCCGGGCTTCAAGGCATTCACGTAGACCATACCCGCCAGGCACTCCGCCACCGCCTGGACGATGGCGCCGGCGATCGGCGCCGGCGAGGTCGCGCCCGCCTGCCCCGCCGACAACAGCAGCACCGGCATCCCGCCCCGGATGCAGGTCTCCATCACCTGGCATGACTCGGTCGCGAACTTCATCGGCGGCACGACAAAACAGTTGGAATTCGAGATGAACGGGCGCTCGCGCCACTTCTCTTCGCCACCCGCCAGCATGTGGATCATTTCGAAGCAGGGCAGCATATGGCTTGGCTCGGTAAAGCTGGTGCCAATGTGCTTGGTGGTGCCGCGCACGCAGGCATAGATGGTGTTGAGGTCCATCTCCAAATTGTCCGGAATGTCCCGGCAGACCATGGGCCGCTGGAGGAAATGGACATTGTCGAGCGCCTCGACGATGCGCGCTGCGTCGTAGAGGTCCTGGACCATCGAGTCGCGATATTCCCGCTTCTCCACATCGACGATATGAACCGCCGCGCCGGCGGTGCCGTAATGGACCATGGTGCCGCTCAGATGCAGGTCATATTTCGGGTTCCGGGCCGAGAGCGTGATGTCGCGCGCCGCGATCGCCAGCATGTCCTCTATCAGGGCGCGCGGGAAGCGGATGCGGCCGTCATCGCCCAGGATCGCGCCCGCACCGGTCAGGATTTCGACGCCCGAAGGCGGGGCGTCGGCAAAACCGATCTGCTCGCAGGCATCGAGCGCCGCCTGATGGATGCGCTGGACTTCCGCCTCACTCAGCGGGTTGTAGGTGCCGCCCGAGAGCCCCGGACGGACCGGGCGAATTTCCTCGGCCAGGGGTGCCGCGCGCATCGCCTGGCGCGCCGCGCGGCCGCCTGCACGGCGTCCGCGTTTGGTGGTGTCTTCGGTGGTTGCCATGGGTCCTATCCCGTTCCAGAGGCCGGTGTTCCGGCCGCCAAAAACTCCTCGGCCTCGCCGCTGCCCATTGCGGTGCCAAGCGCTAAGAAATCGCCCGGCCCGAACATCGCCCGGGCCGTGTCGCGCACCGCAGTGTAGGCAAGCCGCGACAGCCCGCCACCGACGCTGATCCGGGCGACCCCGGCCGCCGCGAATTCGGCGAGCGTCACTTGCGCGAACTTGCCGGCGGCCAATGCGTTGACCGGTTTGCCGAGCGCTGCGGCTTTCGCCTGATCCTCCATCGGCAGCAACGGCGCGTAGAGAACGTCCGCCCCTGCCTCGGCGAAGGCCGCAAGCCGCGGCAGCGCTTCGGCAGCATCATAGGAACGGGTCAGCACACCATCGGCGCGGGCGGTGAGTGTAAAAGGGAACCCAAGCGCCCGCGCGGCGGCGACCGCCGCCCGCACACGCTCGACCGCCAAATCGAAGGCGTAGGCGTCATTCCCCGGCAGGGCCGTGTCCTCGACCGAGCAGCCCGCGAGCCCCGCCTCCGCGGCCAGCCGCACGGTCTCGGCCACCACCTCGGGCGCCTCGCCATAGCAATTCTCCAGATCCGCGCTGACCGGCAGATCGGTGGCGCCGACGATATCCGCGCAATGGGCCAGCATCGCGTCGCGGCTCACATGGCCGCCATCGGGCAGACCCAGCGTAAACGCATAGCCGCTGGAGGTGGTGGCCAGCGCCTTGGCCCCGAGCCCGGCCAACATCCGCGCCGAGCCCCGGTCCCAGGGGTTCGGGATCACGAAAGGCGACCCGGGCACATGAAGCGCGCGGAACGCCTCAGCCTTCGCCGCTCGGCTCGTCATACCCGCACCCTCTCGGATTTCGGGTCGTAGGCCGGCCGGAGGCTGGCTTGCGCCTCGACCAGGGTGCCCGCGACCTCAATCTGGTAGCCGGACGCCAGCACCTGGTCCGCCTTCTCGCCTTCACAGGGCACATAGCCCATGCCGATGGCGGCGCCGAGGTGATGGCCATAGCTGCCCGAACTCAGGTAGCCCACCACCTCGCCGTCGCGCAGGATCGGCTCGTTGTGATAGAGCAAAGGCTCCGGGTCTGTCAGCTTGAACTGGACCATACGCGTGGCGAGCCCCTTCTCCTTTTTCTCCAGCACCGCTTCGCGGCCGATGAAATCGGGTTTCGAGGTCTTGACGGCGAAACCGAGCCCCGCTTCCAGCACATGGTCCTCGGGCGATATGTCGTGGCCGAAATGGCGGAAGGCTTTCTCGATTCGGCAGCTGTCCATCACATGCATGCCGCAGAGTTTGAGGCCCAGATCCTTGCCCGCCTCGTCTAGTGTCTCGAACACATGGGCAGCCTGGTCGGCGGAGATATAGATCTCCCAGCCGAGCTCGCCCACATAGCTGACCCGGTGGACCCGGGCGGTGCCCATGCCGATCTCGATCTCCTGCGCGGTGCCGAAGGGATTATAGTTGCTGGAGAAATCATTGGGGCTTACCGCCTGCATCAGGTTGCGGGCATTCGGCCCCATGACCGCCAGCACCGCCTCGCCTGCGGTGACGTCGGTGATCACCACATTCGCGTCGCCCGCATGGCGGCGCAGCCAGGCCTCGTCGGCTGGCTGGGTGGCGGCCGGGGTGACCACCAGATAGCAGGTCTCGGAAAGGCGGGTAACGGTGACGTCGGCCTCGATGCCGCCCTTCGGGTTCAGGAACTGCGTATAGACGATCTTGCCCACGGGCACCGACATGTCGGCCCCGCAGATCCGGTTCAGCACGGCTTCGGCATCGCGGCCCTCAACGCGCAGCTTGCCGAAGGAT
>JAOTXT010000114.1 GCA_029862205.1 Paracoccaceae bacterium | reverse complement strand
CCTTGTCCCCCGCACCGTCGATCACCGTCGTGTCGTCCTTGGTGATGCGGACCTTCTTGGCCGAGCCGAGCATGTCCATGCCGACATTCTCGAGCTTCATGCCCAGGTCTTCCGAGATCACCTGGCCACCGGTCAGGATCGCCAGATCCTGCAGCATCGCCTTGCGGCGGTCACCGAAGCCCGGGGCCTTGACGGCGGCAATCTTCAGGCCACCGCGCAGCTTGTTGACGACAAGGGTGGCCAGCGCCTCGCCCTCGACATCCTCGGCCACGATCACCAGGGGCTTGCCCGACTGAATAACGGTCTCCAAGAGCGGCACCATCGGCTGCAGTGACGAGAGCTTCTTCTCGTGCAGCAGGATCAGCGCGTCCTCCATCTCGGCGACCATCTTGTCGGCGTTGGTGATGAAGTAGGGGCTCAGATAACCACGGTCGAACTGCATGCCCTCGACGACCTCGGTCTCGGTTTCCAGACCCTTGGCCTCCTCGACGGTGATCACGCCCTCATTGCCGACCTTCTGCATGGCTCCGGCGATCTGGCTACCAACCTCAGAGTCACCATTGGACGCAATCGTGCCCACCTGAGCGACCTCGTCCGAGTCCTTGACCGGACGCGACATCGTCTTGATCTCCTCGAGGACCTTTTCGACGGCGGCGTCCACGCCGCGCTTCACATCCATCGGGTTCATGCCGGCGGCAACCGCCTTCAAGCCCTCACGGACGATGACCTGGGCCAGCACGGTGGCGGTGGTGGTGCCATCGCCCGCCTCGTCATTGGTGCGGGAGGCCACCTCGCGCACCATCTGGGCGCCCATGTTCTCGAACTTGTCGCTCAGCTCGATCTCCTTGGCGACGGTGACGCCGTCCTTGGTGATCCGCGGGGCGCCGAAGGATTTGTCCAGGACGACGGTGCGGCCCTTGGGGCCCAGCGTTACCCTGACGGCATTTGCCAGCACATCGACGCCCTTGAGCATGCGGTCGCGGGCATCGGTGTGGAACTTGACGTCTTTAGCAGTCATGTTCGATTGCTCCTATTCAGGTATTGATTTCGTTTTCTCTGGATTGGCAGATCCGTGCGGCCCAGCCTGGAATTCGCCGCATCGCCCTAGGTAACAATCCCAAGGATGTCGCTCTCTTTCATGATCAGCAGCTCTTCGCCATCGATCTTGACCTCGGTGCCGGACCACTTGCCGATCAGGACACGGTCACCAGCCTTGACGGCCATCGGGATCAGCTCACCGGAATCCTTCCGAGCGCCCTCGCCGACGGCAATGACCTCGCCCTCCTGAGGCTTCTCCTGGGCGGTATCCGGGATGATCAGCCCGCCGGCGGTCTTCTCTTCGGATTCGACGCGGCGCACCAGCACGCGGTCATGAAGTGGATTAAAGCTCATCGAAGCGTTTCCTTCTCTCAGCTGTTTTCAAAGGTGGTCGTAGGCGCTGATTCTAAAAGGATCAGCTGCAGACTGAGCACCGCTTTAGCACTCGGCGGCCGAGAGTGCTAGATGGTTTCGGCGTCCAGCTCATGAGATGGAAGTATCCGTGAGATGCGGCCTCAGTCTATCGTCGCGGAGCATGTTCTGGGCCTCGCCCTCCGAACCTTGCGCGCCCGCGTGGCCGAGAAGGTTGACACATGCTCAGCGAGACGGATCGCGGCGTCTCATTCGTTAGAACATTGGAAATGAGGTCAGAGCCATCAACAGAATATCGACGGAGCGATACGACCATGAACACTATGCTAGGAGCTATTGCCTTCTCTCTTGTCACGATCGCCATTGGCATTGCACCCGCCGGGGCGCAGGACATCAACATCTATGTCTACGGCGAGGAGGGCACGACCTTCGGGCCCGGCGCGCATGGCGAAGGCCATGGTCGGCAAATGCGCGGCCAAGGCAAGCATCATCGCGATGGCCATGGCATGCACCGTGGTCACCGACATCACGGTCAGGGTCGCGGATCTGACCATGGAGAGGCCTCGACCCACCGCAGCGGGAGGATGGGCCACGGTAGGCGCATGGATCGGGTGCTCAAACTGATCGAGCTTTATGACCTCGACCAAGACGACAGGGTCACGCAGGCGGAGATAGACCAAGTCCGGACCGACCGGCTCGCCGAGTTCGACAGTGACGGTGATGGCATGTTGTCGCTTCAGGAGTATGAGCTGCTCTGGCTGGACGCAATGCGGGAGCGCATGGTTGATCGGTTCCAGTCGCATGACGACGACGGTGATGGACTAGTCACAGTCGACGAATTTTCTGAGCGCACGTCGCGTTTGGTTATTCGACGCGACCGAAACCATGATGGAGCAATCAGCCTCGACGATATCCGCCGTGACCATCATGGGAACCGAGCGATACGCGACCGCGAAGAGTGACCCTAGCACATGACTCAATGGTAGCGGGACTTCCGATCAGATGTCCCGCCCACCTCACGCTAGGTTTGACAACGGTGCCTATCCGGCAAGCATCGCTTCGACCTTCTCCTGGACGCTCAAAGCTTCGGCGACGGTGGAGAGGAGGTGGGGCTCGCCGCGAAGGCACTTGACCAGTTCGTCGAGCTGCCGGCGCAGACTTTCCGCTCGAGGATCGTCCGGATCGGGGCGCGAGGCGACGAAGGCCCCACCGTTCGATACTGCGTGACGGTGGAAATCGGTGATGCGATGGCTCTCCAGGGCACCTTTCACTGTCACTTCCTGTCGGTCGGGCTGCGCACCCCCCACAGAACCGAAGATCGAAACCGGTGCGCCATCGGCAGCCTCGAGCCGCGCAAGGATATGGGTCTCGCAGAGCGCCGGATCCTTCGGAAAGAAGGGTCGGGAATGGACTAGCCGGAGCGGTCCCAGCACCCGCTCGGCGAAGAACAGGAAATGCGAGACCACCTCGCGGACATAGCCGCCCTCGGCCCGGAACCGCAACCAGTCGGCCTCTTTCTGCCACTCACGGGGCCAAGCGCCATAGGTGACGACAATATCCACCCCCATGAGCCGACCCATCGCACCGGAACGAGCTGCGCGGGTGGTCTCGGCCAGCGCATCGCCTGCTGCTTGGGTAAAATTCACTGCCGTGGGAACGCCAGCGGCTTCCAATTGAACCATAAGGTCACGGCTCTCCGCGACATCTACGCCCAGCGGCTTTTCTAGAAACAAGGCTTTGCCGGCGCCCGCCGCCGCCAACGCATATGCCTTTCGAGGCACCGGCGGACAGGCCAGATAGACCAAGTCCGCCCCGGCGATTGCAGCCTCGGCAGAGGGCGGCACAACCGCATCAGGTGCTTCGGCAAGCGCCGCACGGCAAGCGTCGGATGAGGGATCCCAGAACAGCTCCGGCGTAAACGCCGAGTGCAGGCACATATGGGTCAGCATCCGCCGGCCCATGATCCCGAGACCGATGATCGCAACCTTGGTCAACCCTGCCTCCCCCTCTCATTACCCCGAAACCGTCGAGTCGGCGCGAGAGTGTCAATCTCGGCAATCATTGACTGTCTGAGCCCATCGCGTCACTTCAATACTGAACACAGCGGCACGCCCCCTTGAGACGGACCCAGATGACGCAACAGATTCCGTTCTCCATTCTCGATCTCTCCCCAATTTTCGAGGGAGGATCTGCCAGCGACTCCTTCCGCAACACGCTAGACCTCGCGCAGCACGTGGAATCCTGGGGTTACCGCCGCTACTGGCTTGCAGAGCATCACAATATGGCGGGGATCGCGAGCGCGGCGACATCGGTCCTGATCGGACATGTGGCGGGCGGCACTTCGACAATTCGCGTCGGTGCCGGTGGGATCATGCTCCCGAACCATGCCCCGCTGGTGATTGCGGAACAGTTCGGAACACTCGCTACCCTTTATCCTGAACGGATTGATCTTGGGCTCGGACGGGCGCCGGGCACGGATCTGGCGACCGCCCGGGCCTTGCGCCGCACGCTGGACAGCGGCGATGGTTTCCCGCAGGACGTGCTCGAATTGATCGGCTATTTCGAGGAAGAGTGTCCCGGGCAAGCCGTTCGGGCAATTCCAGGCGTCGGCACGGATGTGCCGGTGTGGATCCTCGGATCCAGCCTTTACGGCGCCCAGCTCGCGGCGCAACTCGGGCTGCCATACGCCTTTGCGTCGCATTTCGCGCCCGCGGCGCTCGATCAGGCGGTTGCGATCTACCGGAAGACATTCCAGCCGTCGAGGCATCTGTCACGACCATATTTCATGTTGGCGCTCAATGTCTTTGCAGCGTCCAGCGATGCCGATGGGCTTTATCTCAAATCGTCCATGCAGCAGTCTTTCGCGAATCTCCGACTAGGGCGGCCAAGCCCATTGCCTCGCCCCGTCGAGGAAATTGCGGCGCATCTCAATCCCGGAATGTTGAACACCGTCAACCAGACCCTCGCCTGCTCCGTCCATGGCTCTCCGGCCTCCGTAAAACAGCAGATTGCCGATTTCCTGTCCCGCTACGAACCGGATGAGGTCATGTTCAATGGACAGATTCACGACCACGACGCGCGGCTCAGGTCCTTCGAAATTGCGGCCGAGGTTATGCGAAGCCTGGAACCTGCTCGCGTGAGCGTCGATTGAAACATGAGGCCGAACTATTACCGGGCATATTCGCTCAGTTGTTGTTCCTGCAATTCTCTTGCAGAATCCAAATCTCTACGGCTAAAAATCAAATTGAATCAAATTGTTGGGGTCAGTTTTCGATAACTCCATAAGCTAAGGGGCTGGATTTAAAACTCGTGAGAGCCTCTCGCTTGGCCATGCTTGCCTACCCGCCCGGTATCATTGCCACATGCCACGCATACGCCCGCGAACATCGACCTTCATTTCCAAGGAAGAAGCCTTCACCGCCGGTTCGTCTTGCCCATCGCTAGGCCAAGCTACCGTTTCAAAGAGCGGAAGCAGCGGCTCGGGTATGAATCGCGTCCGCGCCGCGTAGACATGCCGATCGCCATAGGCTCGCTGGCCATGGACGAAGAAGCGCTGCGGCAGGACCAGATCCAGC
Organism: Paracoccaceae bacterium; assembly: GCA_029862205.1. Lineage (GTDB taxonomy): Bacteria > Pseudomonadota > Alphaproteobacteria > Rhodobacterales > Rhodobacteraceae > Thermohalobaculum. The sequence goes on along the minus strand of JAOTXT010000114.1, from coordinate 981 downwards.
CGGTCCTTGGCCCGCGTCATCGCCACGTAAAGCAGCCGTCTTTCCTCCTCGATCTCGGCGACTTCCCCAGTGCCGAGATCCGAAGGAATGCAGCCATCGACTGAGTTCAGCACAAAGACCGACCGCCATTCCTGGCCCTTCGCGGAATGGATCGTCGACAGGATCAGATAGTCCTCGTCGAAATGCGGAGCGCCTGCCTCGTCGCTCGTCGCACCCGGCGGGTCGAGCGCAAGGTCTGTCAGGAACCGCTCGCGCGAGACAAAGCCGGCCGCGATGTTCTCAAGCTGCATCAAATCGGCTTGGCGCGGCTCGGCGTCCTCATAGATGCGTGCAAGATGGGGCTCATACCAGCGCCTGATCAGCCCGAGTTCCGCCGGCCACCCCGCCCGCCCTGTGCGGACCGTCTGCAGCATCGACGTAAAAACCGGCCATTCCGCGCCCGCGCGCGGCGGTGGCGGAATTTCCGCTAATGCCACCAGTGGGTCCGCTGCCTCTGCGATCCGGTCAAACACGCGCTGCGCCGAGGCGGGCCCGACACCGGGTAGCAGCAGAATCAATCGGAACCCGGCCACGCGGTCGCGCGGATTCTGCAGGAAGCGCAGCGCCGCCAGCATGTCCTTCACATGCGCGCTTTCGAGGAACCTCAAGCCACCGAACTTGACGAATGGGATGTTCCGCCGCCTCAGCTCCACCTCGAGCGCGCCCGCATGATGCGAGGTACGGAACAGGACCGCTTGCTGCTTCAGCGCCATACCTGTCTCGCGGTTCTCCAGCACATGCCCTGCGACGTAGTGCGCCTGCTCGGCCTCGTCGCGTACACTGACCAGCCGCGGCCGCTCACCAACGCGCTCGGTCCAGAGGTTCTTGGTGAACCTCTCACGGGCCAGTGAGATGACGCCATTCGCGGCATCGAGGATTGGGCGACTCGAGCGGTAGTTGCGGTCAAGCGTCACGATCCCGGCCGGAGGCTCGAACTGATCC
>JAOTXT010000113.1 GCA_029862205.1 Paracoccaceae bacterium | reverse complement strand
CCAAACCGGCGGCCGCGGCCTACGCCTCATGGGGCCTCCGGCCACGCCCATCTTCCTCAAACGACCCACTCGGTGTTACATAAAGGGTGGCTGCGAAGATGGGTGCCGGTCACGGTTGATCGAGGATGCGGGAGCCGAGTGGATGCTCGGAATTATCAACGCATATCCGCACATGATTGGCAAAGAAGATACCGTGCTCTCTGTGGTCGGCACGGAAGAGCAATGGAAGACTTACAGCCCAATCATCACGGTGATGGGCGGCGCCTCAGTCCACGTGGGTAATCAGGCAGGGATGCTTGCAGCGCTCTTCGCCGGTCTTTTCACGGTGCGGCAGGGTTTCATGTGGGGGATGATATACGGAGCGCTGGCCTGTAGGAAAGCAGGGATCTCGACCCAGACATTTTCCGATCTCGTTCCGATCTCGATGGGTATGATGAAGCCCTACTACGACTATTTCGCCGAGACAGCGCCGACAGCCAGCTACGACGACCCGCCTGCAACGATGCAGACCTACGCAGCCGCGCTGGAAGATGTGCTGGCAAGCTTCGAAGCTCTGGATGCGCGGGATGAACTGCCACGTCTCTTCGTCGAGATGGCACACAAAGGGATGGCGGAAGGGCTCGGCGACAAGGCCCTCACCGCCGTCATCGATGTGCTCGAGCGGGAAACGGAGGCCTGAGCGAAGGACCGGTCGGGGCCGCTCACGTCACTTCCCGGAGCCGTGATTAACGGCGGCTTTGTCCCGCCTAACTGACGTTGTGCCAGGGCGATGTGAATGCACGCTTCGGGTCAGAAGTCGACGCTTGCGCAATCTCGGACCAGCGTCCGATCTGCGCCACAAGGCGACAAGGCGCGAACTCATCTTATCTAACGTTTAGTTGCGTCTCGAAGGCAATCAATATGTCGCATTGCCCGCTTCAATTCTTTTTTGCACTCTGTCGCTACTAAGTGGGTTCTTATCGTTATAGTGGTGAGTGAAAAATGAGTGGAATACCAGTCCCAGCAGTGTCGATTGGATTGCCAGTCTTTAATGGTGATAAATTCCTCGCCGCCGCAATCTCCAACATCCTTGCCCAGACCTTCGACGACTTCGAACTGATCATCTCGGACAATGGGTCCTCGGATCGCACAGAAGAGATTTGCCTGCAATTTGCTGCGTCTGATCCGCGGATTCGCTACATCCGCCAACCGAAGAACCTCGGAGCTGCGCGGAATTTTAATTTCGTTCTACAGGAAGCCCGTGGCCGGTATTTCAAATGGGCGGCGCATGACGATCTGATTGAGCCCGATTTTGTCGAGAAATGCGTCGCCGAACTCGATGCAGACCAGAAGTGTGTCCTGGCATTTGCGCGGACGATCTTGATCGACGAGAGCGGTGCTCCGCAGATGGGCTATCTGGATCTGATGAACACGACGAGCGATGATACGGCGGAACGCTTCCGGCGATATATGGTGCCCCATGTTGGCGAGCCCAATCCAATCTTCGGCGTGATGCGGCGTGAGATCGTGGCGGAGCACTGTGTGTTCGGTAACTTCGTATCGGCCGATCTGGTTCTTCTTGGTCATCTCCCCCTGCTTGGTACTATTCGGCTGGTCAACGAACCATTGTTCCTGCGGCGGATCCACCCAGGCATCTCGGTCAATACCCATCCGGACCACTTGTCCAGGGAAGAGTGGTTCACTGGTCAGAAAGCAAGTGGTCTGCGATTCCGGAACCTTCGTCTGACCCGTGAATTCTCTCGGCTGATCAAGAGTGTTCAAATGTCGAAATCTGAGCGGATTCGCTGTTACATCGTTCTACTGGAATGGGCTTGGCGGGGACGGCAGCGCTTCTTAAAGGAATTTGCGCTTCCATTCTATGCGAATGGATTTCCCACCGGGTTCGGGCGATGGGTTCATCGGCGCATCTTCGCCGACTCGAAAATCTGAACTCATTGGCTACGATCGAGCGGTTCCGATCCGCAAACGAATTAACCCGGCGACGCCCTTAGACGATTTACGCCAACGCAAGTTACACCGGACGACGTGCATCTATGTCTCGATTGGGTCAGGAGCCGACGTTGGCGCGGACATGATCCGGCGTCGGCTTTGTACGGCAAACCGGACGTTCACTGAGAGCTCGCTAGGTCTGCGTCTGACCCGAAGAAGACCTTCGGCGGCTGAAAATCTCGAAGTTGGGTGGATGGCACGATTGGCGCCCTCGGCGATCGCAGGTTACACCGCGAGGGAAAGAGCCTAACCCAGTAAAACCAGCGGTCGAACAATCATTCAGATTCTCTGGTCGATAAGGGTGGTCGTGACCCAGAAGGACATGGACAACTGTGAGCGGAAACACTTGCTTCGAGACCAGTGCTATCGTTCGAGCGGTTGTCGCATCAAGGGCCAGAGGTCGCCAGATCTCATCCTGATGACCATTCCCCGCAGCCGAACCAGTTGCGCGACAAAAATCGTTTCTGATCGTCTGCTTGCCTTGATCGAACCCTGGACTTTCCGCTTTAATACAACAGGTCCAAGCTAACCCGAGAGTGGGAATAGATCGTGCATGCCCGTGACGTTATGACCTCACCGGCAATCTGCGTTGCGCCGAACACGCAACTCGTCGCGATTGTCGATCTGATGCTTAAGCACCGTATTAGCGCCGTCCCAGTGGTGAGCTCCGATGGCGCGCTTGTCGGCATCGTCTCCGAAGGCGATCTGATGCACCGGAAGGAGCTCGGTGTTCCAGCGGAGCGATCTTGGTGGCTCAGGGCACTTGGCGGCAAGGCGATGCTCGCCGACGAGTTCGTCAAAGCTCACGCCACTTTGGCGAGCGAAGTGATGACCACGGAAGTTGTCGTTGCCGGCGCGGATACGGCACTTCCGGATATCGCCAAACTGCTAGAGCGAAACCGCATCAAACGGGTGCCAATTATCGCCGCAGGCAAAGTGGCGGGAATTGTCAGCCGCGCCAATCTGCTACAAGCCCTCTCTCTGGATCCGGCAGGCGCTGCGCCTCACCCGACGGACTCGGACCGTGAAATCCGCAAGCAGATTCTGGCGAGCCTTGCCAGCGAGAAGTGGAACGATATTGCCCATCTCAATCTCGTCGTGCGCGGCGGGATCGTCTATCTGTGGGGTGAAGTTACATCGCCGTCGCACCGCAACGCCCTTATTGCCGCGGCACGCGATACAAAGGGCGTGAATGACATTGTCGATCACACTCAAACATTTCAGACGCTCTATTGAGCGCGCTCCCGTTGTTCAGCGAGGCCGGATCAATTCTCGATCCAGAAGGTCCCATTGAGCCGGACACCGGATCTGATCATAGCGTTAGAGAACACTCTCCGAGCGGAAGTCCACTCAGGCGTCCATCGGCTTTGACATAGCGCAAAGAAAGCTGCGGCCAGCGGCAGCAGGATAGGTTCGATCCCATCGTTTCGGCTTTGCCCGCGGTGGATTGAGGGAGAGGACGGATATGAATGTGAAGATCGCGGACCTGATGGCGAAGCGGGTTATTACGGCGACACCGCATCAGACGGTGAGCCATGTCCGGGACATGATGGCGCGCAATCGTATCCATTCTTTGCCGATCACCGGCCCGGACAAGGAACCGCTGGGGATCGTCACGACGGCGGATCTGGCACGAAGGGTCAAGGACGACTCGCCGGTAAGCCGCATCATGTCCCGCGATGTAACCGTCGTGCCCGCCTATAACGACGTCAGCATCGCCGCCCGGATCATGCGCAAGCACAAGATCCACCATGTCGTCGTAACGCTTGAGAAAAAGGTCGTTGGCCTGATCAGCTCATTCGACCTGCTCAAGCTGGTCGAGGGCCATCGCTTTGTTGCGAAGAATGCGCCTGACAAAAGGAAACCCCTGAAGACCAAAAGAAAGACCGGATAGACTTATTACGATTACGGACTGTGAACGCGCGGCCTAGTATCCATTGTTCTTCGGGCGATCGGCAACCAACGAAGCTCGGTGCAATCCGAGAGATCAAATTGGCAACACATCGGCTCAGGCATCGACCGTCAATAGGTGGTAGTCACTGCCCTGTCCCTCCACACCAACAACAGTCACCTTTCCCGGCTCCGGTGCTCTTTGAAACAGAACTCGCGCCAACGGATTGACAAAGACACTCTCGAGCCGGTTGCCGATACCGCGCCCACCATCGAAGAGATCGGCGGTGCAGAGCTCCTCGATCGTCGCCATGGCGTGGTCCAAGACCTCGATCTCAATGCCATGATCTTCGTAAACCGCACTTAGGATCTTTTGGACCATTTGGCTTAGGATTTCGTGCGCGCTGTCGGACCGGATAAACTCAAAAACGACGATGTTCTGGCCGATGCGGTTGATCAGTTCGGGGCGCCTCAAGGTAAACCGGAAGTACTCGCGGATCGCCTTGACGATCTTCATCTCGATCTCGCCGTAGGTATCCGAGGGTAAGATGTTCAAGCTCATGTTCATTTGCCGGTCATCGCCGAAGATACCGATGTTCGAGGTGAAGATGATCAGCGATTCGGAGAAATGAACCGTCTCCCCACGACCATCGGTGAGCCGCCCTTCGTCGATGATTTGCAGAAACTTGTCGAGGATGCGCGGATGTGCTTTCTCGATCTCATCGAAAAGGAAGACGCTAAAGGGACGCGCCCGCGCCGCATTCACGAGTTCACCGCCTTCTTCGTGGCCGGCATAACCCGGAGGCGCGCCGACGAGCCGCGACTCCGAATTCTCTGACGTAAACTCGCTCATATCGAAGCGGTGATAGGCCGTCTCGTCCCCGAACAAGAGCTCCGTTATCGCCTTAGCGAGCTCGGTTTTTCCAACGCCTGTCGGGCCGGCAAAGAAAAGGACGCCACGTGGTCGTGCGTGGCGCGATGAACTCTGGGCGCCGCTTAGCCCCATGACCGTACGAACTAAGATGTCCAGCGCCTTGCTGACGGCATGACTTTGGCCTTTGACCCTATCAGTCAAGCGCCGCTCTGCGTCTTCAATGCGTCCCCGCATCACCGCCGCTTTCCAAGGATTGCGGCGAGTCCCGATCCGGTAGGCGCGGATCGCGTCCGATATGTGGCGGAGCCCGATCCCCTCAACCAGGGCGAACTCAACGATTGCACGCATGCTTCTAAGCGTCATGCCGTCTGTTTCCAGGGTGAACTGTTCCAGTGCCCGGTTGCGCTCTCCCATGCCGAGCTCCGCAGCATCCGGAAAGGCCGGTAGAACCGCCTGTGCCATGGCGTGACGCTCTTCAAGGTCGGGAAGATTTGCAACGAGCGGTCGAATGGCCTCGTTGCTCACCGTATACCAATCCGGGAGTTCGTGTGGGCGGTTGACGCGCCAGACGATCGGATTGAACGAGAGGTAGGGCGGTCGCCCCGGTGCTCGAAGCGGCTCAGCTCCATGGGCGAGCTTGTCGCAGGCGACGAAGAAATCACGTGCCGGCAAATCTAAAGCCTGCGCCGGTCCAATCAGTTGGGAAACGTAGTCCACCAGCATGGCGATCGGCAAATCTGTCGCTCTGGTCACGCGCCCAAGTGTTTCCGCGAGCGCTTTGAGGTCGCGCGGATCACTGTCAAGTTCTATTCCGGCGGCTCTCAAGGTCTCCTTGACCGCGGGGTCCGCGCCGGGGTGTATCCGTATGCCTTCGATTGGGTCGTGCCGGAGCAATGCCACATATCCACGCTCGTGCAGCACTGTCCAGAGAGCCTCGTCAAATCCGAGGAAGTTTAGCTTTCCGCCGAATTGGACCGGAAACACGTCGCGGATATTGCCTGATACGACGAATTGTGGGCGCACCGACATCCCAGTGCAAAACTCTTGGAGCCAGCCGGGCAGTGCCCGATCGGTTAACGCGCCCTCGACGGATCGCTGCATGTTCATGCTGTTGAGTCCCTCGCTCGGTCTTCCTTCCACCCGGCAGTCATTCAACCTTGGGCGCCCCAAAGTTACGAATTTTCGATGGGATCTCTCCAAATTGCTGACAATGACTAATATAATATCAAAGTATCTTAGCCGATTATATGAAACGCCCGTGATCAGGTATTCCTAACATCCTAAAGTGATGGATATGCCGCATATCCATCGATGTCGTCGCTAACAAAGCGAGCATTCTCAACCAATTCGAAATTTCGGCGCCGATCATTGGATTTGCGAAAGCCAATGCACCACCGTGGCTTCCGTTCTTGGATAAACGCCACTCAGCTTCAATTCCCCTCAATCGAGACCTTTGATCCTAATCAA
>JAOTXT010000073.1 GCA_029862205.1 Paracoccaceae bacterium | reverse complement strand
AATGGCGATAGCGCGCTGGGTCGGTCTGGAAGTCGATGCGGTCGGTCAATGGGGTGTTTCCCTATGGTTTGATGCAGTATATTGCGCGGCCTTAGCGGAACAACATGCAATATAATGCATAAACCGCGATGCCACTGCGCCCGTCACCGGCTCACGGCAGCGCCACCGCCGCCCCCTCGATCCGGTTGAGGCGCTTAGTGAAATCCGCGACCTCGGCCAGTGTCCGGTCCGGTGCCTCAGCGTGCGGAGAATGGCCGCAGCCCTCGATCAGGGCCACGTCCAGCGGCGCGTAGATCCGGCTCTCGATCTCCGCGATCTGGGCGCGCGTACCGTACCGATCCTCGGTGCCTTGGATCGCCAGCACCGGCACGCGCCAATAGTCGATCGCGTCGGCGATGTTCCAATCGGCAAAGCCCGGGTCAAGCCAGGCGTCATTCCAGCCCCAAAACGCATTCTCGGGGTCGCGGTGATACTTCGCCATCCGCGCGCGCAGATCCCCAGCCTCAAATGCATCGCGCGCCTCGGCAATGGCGGCAAGGCCCGAAGGTTCGGTGAAGAAATGCGGCGCGATCAGCATCAGACCGCGTATCCGGTGATCCTGAACCCCGCCCGCATAGATCGCGGCGATCGAGGCGCCGTCCGAATGTCCCAGCAGGATCCCGCGCCGGAAGCCGATCTGGTCCAGCACCTGAGGCAGCGCCTCTATCGCCTCGCGGGTCATGTAGTCGAGCGGGCGGGGCAGGGCGGTGCGGTCGGACTGGCCATAGCCCGCGCGCGACCAGGCAAAGATCCCATAGCCCGTTGCCTTGGCCAGCCGCTCCGGAAAATCCCGCCAAAGGGCGACGCAGCCGAGCCCTTCATGCAGCATGACGATGGTTGGCGCGGCGTCAGGTGCGGGCCCGAAACAGATGCCTTCCAACCGCTGGCCGGATATTTCGAGCCAGAACTCGCCGCCGTCCTGCCAGGCGGCACCCATCAGCCGCGCAGCTTGAAGCGTTGGATCTTGCCGGTGGCGGTCTTCGGCAGATCGGTGACCACCTCGATCCAGCGCGGGTATTTCCACATCCCGACCTGGGTCTTGACGTGTTCCTTCAGGGCGTCGTCCAGGCCATTCGTTTCCGCATCCGGCAACAGCACGACGAAGGCCTTCGGTTTCTCCAATCCGTCCTCGTCGCGCGCGGCGACGACTGCCGCCTCCATGACCGCCGGATGGGCGATCAGCGCCTGCTCGACCTCGAAGGGCGAGACCCAGATCCCCGAGACCTTGAACATGTCGTCGGTGCGACCGCAATAGACGAGCCGTCCGTCCTCGCGCCGCTCATATTTGTCCCCGGTACGGGTCCAGGCACCCTCGAAGGTCGCGCGCGACTTGGCCCGCTGGTTCCAATAGTCGGCCGCCGCCGAGTCGCCCCGGACCAGCAACTCGCCTATCTCGCCGACGCCAACCTCATCCCCCGCCTCGTCGACCAGGCGAAGGTCGTAGCCCGGCACCGCCGTGCCCGACGTGCCGTAGACCACGTCGCTCGGCGCGTTCGACAGGAAGATGTGCAGCATCTCGGTCGAGCCGACCCCATCCAGAATGTCCGTGCCCGACAGCGCCCGCCAATTCTTGCCGACCTCCTCGGGCAGCGCTTCGCCTGCCGAGATGCAGCGGCGGAGCCGGGCGCCGAAATGCGCGGCTTCCGGGTTCGCCGCCAGCATCGCGGCATAGAGGGTCGGCACCGCGCAAAAGATCGTGGGCTCGTGTTTCTTCAGGATGTCGAACGCCACGTCCGGGGTAGGGCGCCCGTTTAACAGAACCGTGCTCGCCCCCACCGCCATCGGGAAGGTCATGGCGTTGCCGAGCCCATAGGCGAAGAAGAGCTTGGCGGCGGAGAAGACCAGATCGTCCTCGGCGATCTGCAAGACCTGGGCGCCATACGTATCAGCGGTCGCTTGCAGGCTGCCATGCACATGCCGCACCCCCTTCGGCTCGCCGGTCGAGCCCGAGGAGTAAAGCCAGAAGGCCTGCTCATCAGGAGCGACCGGCAGCGTCGCGGCGCTGTCGCCTGCAGCCAATTCAGCGGCAAAGTCGTGCCACCCCTCCCGTGCGCCGCCACCGATCACGAAGACGGCGTCCAGATAGGGGTTCTCTGGGATCAGCGGCGCGACCTGGGGAAAGAGCTCTTGCGAGACAAACAGCGCGCGGGCCCGGCTGTCGCGCAGGATCGAATCGTAGACTGCCGGCGCGAGCAGCGTGTTGATCGCGACCGGCACCACCCCACACTTGAGGCTGCCCCAAAAGATGATCGGAAACTCGATCTGGTCCAGCACCAGCATCGCCGCCCTGTCCTCGCGCCGGATGCCGTGGCGGGCATAGAGCGCGGCGATCCGGCCCGACTCCACCGCAAGGTCGCCATAGGACAACGTTCGCCCAGCTCCCCAGGCCTCGATAAAGGCTGGCTTTCCGCGCGCCGGACCCGCCGCGTGGCGATCGATGAAATAGACCGCCGCATTGCCGTTTTTGGGGCCGTTCTCGCTCATGGGCACCTCCTTCAGACGCCGATCCAGCGCTTGTGCAGATCCTCGTCCATTCTCAGGGCATCGGGCGTCCCGGTCCAGATGCATTGGCCGCGGCCGAAGACGCTGACCTCGTCCGCGAGGTTGAGCGCGAAGTGGAAGTTCTGCTCGACCAGGAGCAATGTCAGGCCCGCCTGCTTCAGCTCCATCAGCTTGTCGAAGATTTGGCGCACGATGATCGGTGCCAGCCCCTCGGTCGGCTCGTCCAGGATCATCAAGCTCGGGTTCATCAACAGCGCCCGTCCGATCGACAGCATCTGCTGCTCGCCGCCTGACAGCTGGTTCCCCCCGTTGTCCATCCGCTCGGCCAGGTTAGGGAAGATCGCGAGCACCTTCTCGATGCTCCAACCACCCGCGCGTCCCACTCCGATCCGTGCGGCCAGATGCAAATTCTCCTCAACCGTCAGCGCCCCGAAAACGTCCCGCGTCTCGGGCACGTAGGCGATTCCAAGAGTCGCAATCCGGTAGGGCTCGCGCCCCGCAATGCTGTCTCCGGCGAACCTGATCTCGCCACCTTTCGCCGGGACCAGGCCCATGATGGTCTTCAGCGTGGTTGTCTTCCCGGCTCCGTTGCGGCCCAGGATCGCATGGAACTGCCCCTCGCGGACAACCAGGTCGACACCGTGCAGAACCTGGGTCTCGCCATAGCCCGCGGTCACGCCCGATAGCTCAAGCATCGCGCCCGGCTCCGCGCCCGCCCCCGGCGATCAAATGTTCGATCTGACCAAAAATCCCGCGCCCGCCGGCCAGAACCGTCGCGATCAGAACAACGCCGATGAACATGTGCCAGTGGTCCGTGTAGGTGCTGATTTCGTGCTTGAGCAGGATCAGGACCGCGGCGCCGATCACCGGGCCGACGAGCGTTCCGATCCCGCCCAGGATCACGATCACCAGCACCTCACCCGAGAGGGTCCAAACCATCAACTCGGGCGACACGAACTGTGTGTGCTGCGCCGCCAACACGCCGCCCGCCCCGGCTACCGCCGAGGAGATCGCGAAAGCCGCGGCCTTATGGCGCCAGGTGCTCAGCCCCAGCGCCCGCATCCGGTCCTCGTTCGTATGGACCCCGATCAGCGTCTGGCCGAACCCCGCGCGCAAGACCATCGCCAAAAGCGCGTAAGCAGTCCCCAGAACGGCCAAGCAAAATAGGGCGAACTGCAGCGAGTCCCCCAGCTCGATCCCGATCGGTGAAAGATCGAACCGCGCGACCCCGGACATGCCGTCATCGCCGCCGAGCCATTGGGATTCGAAGGTAGCCACATAGACCATCTGCCCGAAGGCCAGCGTCGCCATGATGAAAAAGATGCCGGTGGTCTTCGAGGTGACTGCGCCGACCGCCAGCCCGAAGGCGGTCGCGACCAGGATTGCCGCCAGCGCCGCGAGGGCGCCCGGCTGGTCCCACATCGCGGTCATCACCGCGAAGGTATAGGCCCCCAGCCCGAAGATCGCGCCATGACAAAGCGAGATCATCCCGCCGAATCCGGCGACGAAGTCCAGGCTGATCGCCAGGATCGCCAGGATCGCGATCTCGATCACGATCTCGCGCGAGAAGTAGCCGCCGAAGATCGCGTAGGCCGCCAGGGCCGCGATGGTCGCGGCTACCGCCGCGGTTTTCACGGGCGTCTGCTCGAACATCGCCTTAGCCTCGCGCGGGCAGCAGCCCGGCGGGCTTGGTGATCAGCACGGCTGCCAGCAGCACATAGACCAGCACCGATGCCAGCCCGGGCGTGACCACCGCGCCGAATGTCTGGATGAAGCCGACGATCAACGAACCCAGGATCGCGCCGTTGAGGCTGCCAAGGCCCCCGATGACCACGACGATCAGGGTTGGGATCAGGATATCGGTGCCCATGCCGGGCGTTGCCGAGAAAAGCGGCACGGCGATGACCCCAGCCAGGCCTGCCAGCGCGCAGCCGACGCAGAAAACCAGGAAGAACAGGCGTTCGACATTGATCCCAAGGCAGGCGGCCATGGCGTCGTTCTCGACGCCGGCACGGATCATCGCGCCGATCTGGGTCCGGTTCAGCACAACGCTCAAGGCAATCATCACCACAAGACCGACCGCGGTCACGAAGACCCGGTAGGCGGGGTAGCTGACGCCGAAGATCTGGATCGGTCCTGACAGCGAGGCGGGCTCGGCCAGCCCCAGCGCCACATCGCCCCAGAGAATACGCACGATGTCGACGATCACGAAGATCAACCCGAAGGTCACCAAGACCTGGTTCATCGGCCCGGCCCGGCGCATCCGCTTGATCAGAGTCAGATACAGGACGATCCCGATCGCCATGACCGCCAATGGTCCAAGGACCAGCGCACTCCAATAGCCGCCCAGATGGGCCGCCGCGCTAACCCCCACATAAGCGCCCAGCATATAGAGCGCTCCGTGGGCCAAGTTGACGAAGTGCAGCAGGCCGAAGATCACCGTCAGCCCGATCGACAGCAGGAACAGCAGCATCGAGAACTGCAGCCCGTTCAGGAACTGCGTGATCCAGAAGTCCGCTCCTCCGGGCATCGCCGTCTCCCCCGCCTGCGCGCGCCGGGCGTGACATTGCACCGGGTGTCATCGCGCCAACCCTCCCCCCTTGCCTTATGGCAAGGGGGGAGCGCAATAGCGTGCGTCCAGAGAGGTAGTTTGTGTGAGCCAGCCGGCACTCGCGCCGGACGGCGGGTCAGCTGCTGTCGCGACCGACCTTCGGCTTGCGGCCACCGCCGAACGTGAACCAGAAGACACCGATCGCCACGACCACGAGAAAGAAGATCGTGTTCACGTGAATGCCCAGGATGTAGTCCAAGCCACCGCCGTCGCCGTCGGCTCCCTCCGGAACGGGGGCTGCCTTGAACCGGCCTGAACTGCTTTGCTGCGCCATCGCCATCGCTGTAACCGCGATGCAAAAGGCAAAGGTCGCCAAGCCGGCGCACTGGCGCACGGCCATCACAATGAATTTGCGCGCCTTGCCGAAACGGCTGTTTACTGGGACTGACATCGGTCGCTCCGTCCGGATTGAATCCGCGTGGTATTTTAGTAAATTAGCCAGTTTCCTTCAACAGTCGCCGAAGGAAATCGCCGGCCTGCGGCGGCCTGGGCGACGACTTCCACAATCGCCGTGCGGTGTTCAAAAAGGATGAATCGCCCAACAGTTGTGAGCCGGGGTCAGAAGCGGCGTTAGCGCCGAATCAAAAGATGGCGTCGATCAGCAGGCAGCCAAGCATCAGGAAACCGCCGAACCGGGTCGCCCGGAATAGCCTCAGGCATTGATCCGGGTCGTCTATATCCAACTCGCGGATCTGCCAGGCCATGAACCCGCCCAAGCCCAGCGGACCCAACAGCGCGATCCATCCACCCTTGGCGAACAGGACCGCCATCAAGGCCAGGACCACGGTCAGCCCGGTGAAAAGCCACAGCCACCAGCCGGTATCCTGATCGAACAGCCGCGCGGTCGAGCGCACGCCGATCAGTTCGTCGTCCTCGCGATCCTGATGGGCATAGATCGTGTCGTAGTGCAGGGTCCAGGCGATCCCGGCCAGGTAGAGGTAGATAGGTGGCAAACTGAGGCCCCCATCATGAGCCGCCCATCCAAGTAGTGCGCCCCAGTTGAAGGCGATGCCCAGGAAAAGCTGCGGCCACCACGTAAAGCGCTTGGCGAAGGGGTAGATACAGACCGGCAGCAGCGAGATCACGCCCAGCCAGATCGCGGCGCTGTTGAGGGTCAGCAGGATCACCAGCCCGACCAGCCCTAGGGCGATCATGAACGCGATCGCCTGCAGCACCGTCACCTGACCCGAGGGGATCGGCCGTGACCTTGTCCGCTCGACCTGGCCGTCGATCTCGCGGTCGGTGATGTCGTTCCAGGTGCAGCCCGCGCCCCGCATCACGAAGGCGCCGATGGCCGTGGCCGGGAAGAGCCACAGATCGACCCAGCGCCAGCCCGAATCCAGGATCGCCAGCGTGATCCCCCACCAGCAGGGGATCAGCAACAGCCAGGTGCCGATCGGCCGGTCGGCGCGGGCGAGCCGCAGATAGGGGCGCGACCAGGGCGGCGCCAGGTGATCGACCCAGTTGCGGTCAACCGCATCGCGCACGCTTCCGTCAGGAGACAGGGCGCCGTTTTCTGCTATAGGTCTTTCTGGGGTGTCACTCATCGGGGGCAGTGTATGGCACAGGACGGGGGGATTGGCAGCGGCAAAATCCGCCTTTTCGTCGATGCCGGCCTGGCGCCGGATGCTCAGGTCGCACTGAACCGGGACCAAGCCCACTATCTTTTCACCGTGATGCGCCAGGCGCCTGGCAGCGCGATCCTGCTCTTCAACGGGCGCGATGGCGAATGGGCGGCCGAGGTGGCGGAGGCAGGCAAGAAGTCCGGTGTCCTGATCTGCCGGCGCCAGACCAGGGTCCAGGAATTTGGTCCCGACCTCTGGCTGATCTTCGCGCCCCTCAAGAAGGCCCGCACCGATTTCATCGCCGAGAAAGCCTGCGAGATGGGGTGCCGGCGGCTGTTGCCGGTCTTCACCGGGCACACCAATACGGCCCGGGTGAATGTGGATCGCTTGCGTGCCCATGCGGCCGAGGCGGCCGAGCAATGTGGCCTGCTCGCCGTGCCCGAGGTCACGGCGCCCCAGCAACTCGGCGCCCTGCTCGACAACTGGAGCCCAGAACGCCGCTTGCTTTTTTGCGACGAGGGCGGCGCCGGCGCGCCCGCCGCGCGCGTGCTCGCCGAGATCGGCGGCGGTCCGTGGGCGGTGCTGATCGGGCCCGAGGGAGGGTTTAGCGACGAGGAACGCGGCCGTCTTGCCACTCTGCCCTGGGCCCATGTCGCCTCGCTCGGGCCCCGCATTCTGCGTGCCGACACCGCGGCGGTAGCGGCGCTGACAATCTGGCAATCGGTCCTGGGGGATTGGAAATGAGCTTTTTGAGGCCCGAGGCGAAGGCGAAGCTGCGGCGATGGGGCGAGCCCGCGATCATGGCGGGCGCGGCCGCAATCGCGTTCTGGATCGGAGTCGGTCAGGCCCTGGACAAGGATCTATTCGCCATCGGCACCTTCGCCTTCGGCCTATTCTTCGCGATCTCGGCGGTCGCGTCGTTGATCCGGCAGATCGCCGCCGGGTCGAGCAAGGATGCCGGTCCCGGCGTTGTCACGGTCGAGGAGGGCATGATCCGCTATTTTGGCCCCGAGCAGGGCGGCATTACGGCGATCGATGCGCTGGTCTCGGTCGAATTGGTCAGATCGCAAGACGGGCCCGAGTCGCCAGTATTCTGGCTGCTGCGAGACGAACTGGGCCGCGACCTGGCGATTCCAGGCGGTGCGGTCGACACCGAGCGGCTTTTCGATGCGCTGGGAACCCTGGATGGCATCAGCTATCAGGCGATGCTGGACGCAAAGCTGTCGGACACGGCAGGGCGCTTCCCGGTTTGGCGCCGTCCTGGCAATGATCCAGGCACCGGCCCCGCAATCAGCGGGTCCTGATCCCGGCGATCTGACGGATCAGCGCGAAAAGGCAGAGGCCGAGCACGGCAAAGATCGCAACATGGGTGCCGACAAGGCCCTGGGCGCCAATCAGGCCCAGCCCGGCGGCACTCAACGCGCCCAAGATCGCACCCGAGACCAGCCAGGCAAGGCCACCGTGCCAGCCGAGGCGGCGCAGCGCCAGGACGCCCGCCAACCCCACGGTCACCGAGAAGAGCGGCAGGAACAGGAAAAACGCTGCCCCCGCCTCGCGGGTCCGCTCCAGCGCGCCGGCGCGGCCCAGCTCGGCGATTCCGGCGATCACATAGGCTGCCAGTGTCAGCACCGCGGCCAGCACGAGCGGCGCGATTACGATCGCCAAGGCCAATCGGGTCCAGCCAGGCTTCGTGCCGTTCGGTTCTCCTGGTTTGAGTTCCGGTCCGTCTCGCTCGGTATCCATAGAAGAAGTAAACCGCAGCTGGGAACTTTGGGCAAGACGGCGCGGACGAACATGGGCGCCCAGGGGCGCCATGCCGCAGGCCAACCGAGTTGCGGAGGCGTTTGCGATGTCATACGCCTGTGAGAGCTCAAGTCCATATAGTGGACTGACCGCGCACCCGCAGTTGCGCACCCCCTTTACGGAGACAGATCCGATGAACGACCAATCGCGAATCGAGACCGGCAAAGGCACCCGGTTCGTTTGGGACGATCCTTTCCTGCTGGAGGATCAGCTTTCGGAAGAGGAGCGGATGATCCGTGACGCGGCCCGCGCTTACGCGCAGGAGCGGCTGCAGACCCGGGTCATGGACGCCTACGAGAACGAGCGGACCGATCCGGAGATCTTCCGCGAAATGGGCGAGCTCGGCATGTTGGGCGTCACCATCCCCGAGGAATTCGGCGGGATCGGCGCGGGTTATGTGTCGTACGGGCTGATCGCGCGCGAGGTCGAGCGGGTCGATTCCGGCTACCGCTCGATGATGTCGGTGCAGTCCTCGCTGGTCATGCACCCGATCCACGCCTACGGGACCGACGAACAACGCCAGAAATATCTGCCGAAGCTCGCCAGCGGCGAATGGATCGGCTGTTTCGGCCTGACCGAGGCGGATGCGGGTTCCGATCCTGGCGGCATGAAGACGCGTGCCACCAAGGTTCAGGGCGGCTATGTGCTGAACGGGTCCAAGATGTGGATCTCGAATTCGCCGATCGCCGATATCTTCGTCATCTGGGCCAAGTCAGATGCCCATGACGGCGCGATCAAGGGTTTCGTGCTGGATAAGGGTATGAAGGGGCTCTCGGCGCCGAAGATCGAGAACAAGTTGAGCCTGCGTGCCTCGATCACCGGCGAGATCGTGATCGACGGGGTCGAGGTCGGCGAGGACGCGCTGCTGCCGAATGTCGAGGGGCTGAAAGGACCTTTCGACTGCCTCAACCGGGCACGCTTTGGCATTTCATGGGGCGCGATGGGTGCGGCCGAATTCTGCTGGCATGCGGCGCGGCAATATGGGCTCGACCGCAAGCAGTTCGGGCGGCCGCTGGCCCAGACCCAGCTGTTCCAGAAAAAACTGGCGGACATGCAGACCGAGATTGCGCTTGGGCTGCAGGGCAGTCTGCGGGTCGGGCGGCTGATGGATGAGGGAAAATTCGCGCCCGAGATGATCTCGATCGTCAAGCGCAACAATTGCGGCAAGGCACTGGATGTCGCCCGGATGGCCCGCGACATGCACGGCGGCAACGGTATTTCGGGCGAGTTTCAGGTAATGCGGCACATGGTGAACCTGGAGACGGTCAACACCTATGAGGGCACCCACGATATCCACGCCCTGATTCTGGGCCGCGCCCAGACCGGATTGCAGGCGTTTTTCTGAGGAGACCCGCGCAGCGTCCCGGATGCCCTGCGAGGCTTATGTACCCTGTGCCCTGGACTTGATCCGGGGCCTCGATGAGTTTGGTCGAGCATCACGGTCCCACCTGGTTGCGCAAGGTCCCGGGTCAAGCCCGGGACATCGAACGTGATGAACGATACCCTCCTCGGCATCCGTTTCGCGCTGATCGCGACGTTGGCCTTCGCGGTGCAGGACGCGACGTCGAAATATCTGGCCGGCCTCTACCCGCCCGAATTCTTCATCATGATCCGCTACTGGCTGTTCGCCGTTTTCGTGACGGTGCTGGCAGCGCGCCGCGCTGGTGGACTGCGGGCGGCGATCCGGACCCGGATGCCGCGGCTGCAGGTCTTCCGGGGCGTGTTGCTGGCCGCGCAGATCGTGGTGATCGTGACCAGCTTCGACCGGATCGGCCTGGCGGCGACCCATGCGATCTTCGCGCTGCACCCGCTGCTGGCGACCCTGATCGCGGTACCGATCCTGGGCGAGCGGATCGGTTGGCACCGGGCGGCGGCCGTGGCGGTCGGCTTCGTCGGCGTGCTGGTGATCCTGAGGCCGGGCTCGGAGGTCTTCGGCTGGGCCTCGATGATCGCGCTCATGGCCGCCGCGATGATGTCGCTTTATACCGTCAGCACCCGCATGGTCGGCCGGGCCGATGGCTCCGCCGCGCCGGCCTTCTTCTATCTGGGCGTGGCGGGGGCGGCGGCGCTGACCCTGGTGGGGCCTTTCTATTGGACGCCTATGGCCTGGGCCGATATCGGCTGGCTCCTGCTCCACTCGGGCGTCGCCATGCTTGGCCACTATTTCCTGATCCGGGCGCTGGAGGTGACCGAGGCGGTGCGGGTCCAGCCCTTCACCTATCTGCAGATGATCTATGCGGTCCCGATCGGCTATCTGGTCTTCGGCGAGGCCGTGGATGGCTGGATGATCGTCGGGATGGGGCTGGTGGTGGCCGCTGGGCTCTACGCGATCTGGCGGGAAGCGCGTGTGAGAGGGCAGGCCTCTCACATGTGAGACGCTTTTTAAATTATTGATTTCAAATATTTTTACCAATTGTTCACGGATGGCGCGCGCTTCTTGTCAAAATTGCGCAACGGGTTGGAGGGTGGACCGTCCCGGCCCGCCATTGCCGGAGATGAACGGTGGACGGTGGGCGCAGAGCGCCCACCCTACGGGGTGGTGCAGCAGCGCGTAGGGTGGGCTCGGACGAGCCCACCGTTGATTCCTTGGCGGGCGGTGGGCTCTGACGAGCCCACCCTACCAGCCTGAGATCATCATCCCCGCAAAGCCTCGCCCGCGCGGATATGCCCGTGCGCGATGCGGCGGCAGTTCAGGATGGGCGCGTCTGCATAAGCCTTGTAGACCGGATCGCTGTGTTCAATAGCCCCATGGCGGGCCAGCAGCGCGGCGATCGCGGCTTGGCTGCCCCGGCCGTTGCCATCGTCGATCTTGAGTGCGATCCCCAGCCCCTTCCCGGGCAGGATCGCCACATAGACCCCCTCGGCGCCGGATTTGACAACCGCCCTGCCGCGCGCGGCGCGGGTCAGGTGCGTGCCTGCGCGGCTTTCGCCCCCGGTCAGGTCCGGATGGGCCGCCATTGCGTCGCGCAGCCGCGCCGCCGCATCAGCACGCGCACCCGTCAGGCTTTTCTCTGGGGCGGCGAAGCGGGCCATGGCGGTCGCCAGACCCTTCAGCGACAGCGCGAAGTTCGGGGCCGAGCAGCCGTCGATGGCAAAGCCCTGGCTCTCCTCGCCGGCGGTCTCTTCGATCGCCATGCGCGCCGCTTGCTGCACCGGATGGTCTGGCGCCAGGTAATCGGGTCCGGCACCCAGATGCCGGGCCAGTGTCAGAAAGCCGCAATGCTTGCCCGAGCAGTTGTTGTGGCGCTGATCCGGCCGAACGCCCGAGAGGCGAAGCCGGTGCCGCGCCGACGGGTTGTCCGGGGGGTGGGCGCCGCAGCGCAGATCCGCCTCGCCCTTGCCGATTGCCGATAGCCAGCCGGTGGCCAGGTCCACGTGGAGCGGCACCCCATCATGCGATGAACAGGCCAGTGCCAGATGCCGGTTGGTCAGCCCCGCCGCGTCCGCCGCGCCGCTTTCGACCAGGGGCAGTGCCTGCAGCATCTTGCAGGCCGAGCGCGGCAGGATCACCCGGCCGGGATCGCCCCAGGCCTCGGCCATGATGCCGTCCGCCGAGACCACGACGGCCGCGCCGCGATGCACTGATTCTAGGATCGGTCCGCGCCATATCTCGGCCAGGACCGGATTGATTGTGGCGTCCATTTTGCCGCTTTTTTCCGCGCTGGATTGGGCCAGCTCTAACGTATTGGGTTTATGAAGGCATTCCAGTCACGCTTGGGGGTGGAATTCTTCCTGTCAGTTACAGTATGCTAGGGACCGCTGCGAATGAAACAGTGTGGCGAAACAATTCCGGGCGGGCGAAAGATCCGCAGGGAAGCCAAGATGAGGCGAGCATGAAATTCGGATTGAAAGCGGTTTCGGCCGCGCTGTTTGGTGCGGTCTTGGCCTGGTCGGCCGGGCCGGTGGATGCGGTGGCGCAGACCCAGAAGCGGGTCGACGCCAAGAAGGATTGGTCGATCTTCCAGGCCGGCAACGGGGCACAGCGGCTTTGCTGGATCGTTTCGCAGCCGACCAAATCGGCGGCGTTCCGCAATGGCAAGGCGGTTTCGGTGAACCGGGGCGATATCTTCATGATGATCGCGATCCGGCCGGCGGACGGGGTCACCAACGAGGTTTCGTTCCTTGGCGGCTATCCCTTTAAGAAGGGCTCCGAGGTCAAGGCGTCGGTGGGGAAGAGCAACTTTACCCTGTTCACCGAGGGCGAGACCGCCTGGGCGCCGTCATCGGACGACGACAACGCCCTGATCGCGGCCTTCCGCAAGGGGTCCAACGCCAAGGTCGAAGGCACCTCGTCGCGCGGCACGAAGACGGTCGATACCTTCTCGCTGTCGGGCTTCACCGCGGCGCTTCAGGCGGCGGCGGACCTCTGCAAGTAGTCGCTCCCCTGGCGCGCCGCGCCGGGCTGTGTTAGGGGCTGCGGCCTGCCCGGACGGGCGGGCCGCGCGCATATTGCGTGCTGCGAGATCGGTGAGCCGCCGACAAAGCGAACGACAGAGCCCATGACCCCGCGTGACGAAAAGCGAGCCCCAGAGCGGTCTCCGGCCGGCGTAATCCAGCCGGACTTCGCCACCTTGCCCCGCAAGGTAGCCGAAGGCGCGCGCCCGAACCTGGTCGGACTGACCCGGGACGGCTTGCACGCCGCGCTGATCGAGGCGGGCACGCCCGAGCGTCAGGCGGGCATGCGCACCGCGCAGCTTTGGCAATGGATCTATCAGCGCGGCGTCAGTGATTTTTCCCAGATGACGAACCTCTCGAAGGATTACCGGGCGATGCTGGACCGGACCTTCGAGGTGGCGCGGCCTCAGGTGGTCACCCACCAGGTCTCGGCCGATGGCACCCGGAAATACCTGCTGAGGATCGCTGGCGGCCACGAGGTCGAAGCTGTCTACATTCCCGAGGAGGACCGGGGCACGCTTTGTGTCTCGTCCCAGGTCGGTTGCACCCTGACTTGCACCTTCTGCCATACGGGCACGCAAAAGCTGGTCCGGAACCTGACCCCGGCCGAGATCGTCGGCCAGATCCTGGTCGCGCGCGACGATCTGGACGAGTGGCCGGTGGCGGGTCAGCGCCCGCCAGACCGGCGGCTGATCTCGAACATCGTGCTGATGGGGATGGGCGAGCCGCTGTATAATTTCGAGGGCGTGCGCGATGCGATGAAAATCGCCATGGACAACGAGGGGTTCAGCCTCTCGCGCCGCCGCATCACCCTCTCGACCTCGGGCGTCGTGCCCGAGATCCCGCGCGCGGGCGCCGAGATCGGCACGCTGCTGGCGATCAGCCTGCACGCGACTACCGACGAAGTGCGCAACGAGCTGGTCCCGATCAACCGCAAATGGCCGATCGCGGATTTGCTCGAGGCCTGCCGGCAATATCCGCGCCTCTCGAATTCCGAGCGGATCACCTTCGAATACGTGATGCTGAAGGGGGTGAACGATTCGGACGCGGACGCCAAGCGCCTAGTCAAGCTGATCGCGGGCATTCCCGCCAAGATCAACCTGATCCCGTTCAACCCCTGGCCGGGCGCGGTGCACGAACGCTCGGATTGGGAGCGGATCGAAAAATTTGCCGAGATCGTCAACCGGGCCGGTTACGCCAGCCCGGTGCGCACCCCGCGCGGCGAGGACATCCTGGCGGCCTGCGGGCAGCTGAAGAGCGCGACCGAGCGGGCACGCAAGACCCGTGCCCAGATCGCCGAGGAAGCGGGCCTGCCCGGTTGATCCGATGCGCCGCGTCATGATCATCGGCGGACCGGGGTCGGGAAAATCCACCTTGGCGCGCCGGATCGGCGCGCGGCTGGACCTGCCGGTGACCCATCTTGATCAGATCTATTGGGAACCCGGCTGGGTCTTTCGCGAGCACGAGGACGTGCGCGACCGCCTGCTGGCGCTCTACGCGGCCGAGGATTGGGTGATCGACGGCAACTATTCGATCACCTGGCCCGAGCGGCTAGCGCGTGCCGATACCCTGATCTTCCTCGACCTGCCCACCTGGATCCGCGCGCCGCGGGTGATCCGCCGGACGGTGACTGGGTTCGGCCGCGACCGGCCCGACCTGACGCCCGGCTGCCCCGAACGATTCGACTGGATCTTTTACAGGTTCGTGTTCACCTATGGATTGCGGCGGCGCAAGCGGGCGCTGGCCCAGTTGCGCGCGGCGCCGGACCATGTGGCCTGCCACCACCTGACCCGGCCGGCGGAGATCGAGCGGTTCGTATCGGCGCTCTGACAGTTGCGCGTGCCGGGCGGTTGGCGCAGGGTGCCGCGATGATCACGCAAGATGACATCCAAGCCGCCCATGGCCGCATCGCCGCCCATGTCCGGCGCACGCCCGTCATCGAGGCCGCGGGCGCGGCCTTCGGGCTGGACCATCCGGTGGTGCTGAAGCTGGAGCTGCTGCAGCATACGGGCAGCTTCAAGCCGCGCGGAGCCTTCAACAACCTGATCGCGCGCGACGTGCCGGCGGCCGGCGTCGTTGCCGCTTCGGGCGGCAATCACGGGGCGGCGGTGGGCTACGCGGCAGCCGAGCTGGGCATTCCGGCGCGGATCTTCGTGCCCGAGATCGCGGGCGAGACCAAGATTGCGCTGGTGCGCGGCACTGGTGCCGGTCTGGAAGTGGTGCCGGGCCATTACGGCCAAGCCGCCGCCGCAGCCGAGGCGGCGCGGCAGGCCTCGGGTGCGATGACGATCCACGCCTATGACGCGCCCGAGACGCTGGCGGGGCAGGGCACCGTGGGACTGGAGTTTGAGGAGCAGGCGCCGGATCTGGACATTCTGCTGGTCGCGGTCGGTGGTGGCGGGCTGATCGGCGGGATTGCCAGTTGGTACGATGGGCGCGTCCGTGTCGTCGCCGTCGAGCCGGAGGGTGCGCCGACCCTGGCCACCGCGCTCCGCGACGGGCCCGACGCCGAGATCACGCCCTCGGGCGTGGCGGCGAACTCGCTCGGTGGTCCCAAGATCGGTCGGCTGGCATATGACGTCGTCACCCGGCTGGGGATCGAATGCGTGCTGGTTCCCGATGCGGCGATCGCGGAGGCGCAGCGCCAGCTATGGCTCGGCACGCGGGTCCTGGCCGAGCCCGGCGGCGCGGCGGCGTTGGCCGCGCTGACCAGCGGGCGGTTCGCGCCGCCGCCGGGCGCGCGGGTGGGCGTGCTGGTCTGCGGAGGCAACGTCGATCCGGCGCCGGTCTGAGGCCCGACCAGATGCCGCTCCAGACCCGCGTCACCCCGTTCGGCGAGATCGTGGCCCGGCCTTGGCGCGGCACGCTGATGGGCAATCGGGGCATCCTGCATGACGAAAATCGCAACCTGGGGTCAGCCCGGTGGCGCCACAAGAACTGGGTCTGCTGCGTGACCGAGTTCCGCGGCCGCCATCGCGAAGTCATGCCAATGGCCGGAGCGCCGACGCGGTATACGGCGCTGTTTTTCTGGGACGAACCGAGCGCACTGGCCGCCGGCCACCGTCCCTGCGGCGAGTGCCGGAACGCGGATTACCGCCGGTTCAAGGCGGCCTGGGCGGGGGCGGGCCTTCAGGGAGCATCGGCGTCGGAGATCGACCAGGTGCTGCACAAGGCCCGGGTCACCCGGGACCGGCGGCAAGTGACCCATCAGGCGATGCTCGATGACCTGCCTGACGGCGTGTTCATCCGCCAGGACGGCGTGGCGCTGTTGAAGTGGCAAGGCGGTCTCTGGCGCTGGTCCGAGCGGGGATATGAAGCCTCCGGTCCGGTGCCGCGTGGTGCGGCGACCGTGCTGACGCCCGCGCCGACCGTCGCCGCGATGCGGGCGGGGTTCGAGCCGATGGCGCCCGTGGGGCTTTCGGATTGATCCGTCGCAGACCCGGGACGACGCGCTACTCCGCCGCCGGGGCGTCCGCCACAAAACCCGCCGCGCCTGCTGCTTGCGCCGCCTGACGTGTCTCTGGGCGCGCCTCCGGACCCTCCGCCTCGATCCCGTCGACCCGCACCCTGATCTGCGGCCGGGCCCAGGGGATGCCGTTCTCCTCGAACGCCTCCTGCAGGGCCTGGAAGGCATAGCGCCGGATGGTCCATTGCCGCCCGGGCTTGGACATGAACTTGGTCTGAACAATGAAGCCGTGATCGTCCACGTCGACCGCGCCCTGCGCCTTGAAGGGCTGGATGAAATCTTCCTTGATCTCCTCGATTTCCAGCATCCGCTGGCCGGTTTGCTTCAAGAGCTTGCGCACCATGTTGAGATCGGTGTCGAAGGGCACGCGGACCCGGAATTTCAGGATCGCCCAGTCGCGCGAGTAGTTCTTGATGATGTCGACCGCGCCGAAGGGCACGGTGTTCAGCGCCCCCCGGTGGTGTCTCAGCTTCAGCGAGCGCACCGAGATCTCTTCGACCGTGCCCTTCGCCTCGCCCATATCGATATACTCGCCCAGCCGGAAAGCGTCCTCGATCAGGAAGAAAAAGCCCGAGACCACATCGCGCACCAGTGCCTGGCTGCCGAAGCCGATGGCAAGCCCGACCACCCCCGCGCCGGCCAGCAATGGCCCGGTATCGACACCCATCGCCGAAAGCGCGATCATCACCACCATGACCCCCAGCGCGATTTGGGCTGCCCGTTTCAGAAGCGGCAGAAGCGTGCGCAGCCGCGAATGGCCCACGCCCCCGGCCTCACCCATTTCCAGGGCCTCGTCTCCCATCTCCTCGGCCCGTCGCCGGTCCTCGGCGGCGATGGTGCGGTCGGCCCAGATGCTGACCACTTGCCAGGCGCCGTAGGCGACGAAGAGGGTCACCAGGATCTGCATCAGCGCGTTCGCCGCGCCGGCGCCGATATTGTCGGAGGCGAAGCTCCAAAGATCGATCCGCCACGCCGCGGCCAGGCTGAGGAAAGCCAGCACCACCAGCCCCAGCCGTGCGACCCGCATCCCGGCGGCGCGGGCAGGGCGGTCCAGATGAGCATCGATCCGCGTCTGCCGCCAAAGCGCCGCGTCGACCGAGGGTAGCAGCACCAGCAACAAGACGGTCCATAGCGCCGCGCCGAACAACGGCTGGAGTCCGATCAGGGCCGCGCCGACCAAGCCCAGCCAGATCAGCGGCACCAGCGCGACCAAGAGGTTCGGCCAAATGGCAGCGACCGTGCGCCGCACGCGGCCCGGGTCGTCGCGTTCGCGGGCGATGTCGCGGCCCATGGTCTCGCGCGCCTCCCACATTGCTTGGGTCAGCAGGACCGTCGTCAGGGTGCCGACAATCATCAGCAGAAGGGTATGGGCATCGCCCGACAATCCCAGCGTCGCGATCAAGGCGCAGGTGAAAAAGCCGAAGGCGCCGAAGGCCGTGGTCCGCAGGGTCGCATTGTAGACAAGCCGCGCCTCGTGATCCTCGTAGCTGGGGATCCGCGCGCCTGGATGCCTGGGCGCCAGATAGGCTCGCGCGCCCGCGGCGACCAGCTTCACGATCGCCGCCGCGCCCAGATAAAAGACGAAGGCGGTTCGGTCGCGCCCGTCCTCCGACCCCAGCAGGAAGAAAACCAGGGATGCGGCGATGACGAAGGTGGCAAGCCGCGCGAGTTCGATCACCAGAAGGACCAGCCCCGCCGAGGCCCGCGTGCCGACTGGCGGATGTTCGAGCGGCGGGGGCTCGGGTACAAACACCGCGAGGCGGCGCGCCAGCCAGCGGTCGGCGGCGACCCCGGCGGCCAGCGCCAAGGCAAGGACGGCGACAAGCATCGCCACATCGCCGCCGCTGCGTCCGTGCATCATTCTTCGCCACGCCTCCCCCGGCAGGGCGGCCAGGGCTGGCAAGCTGGCGCCGATTTCGGCGGCCCGGGCCTGGGCGCGGCCCAGTTCCTGTTGCACCGCGAACGCGGTGCGTGCCGGGTTGAACGGCGCGGCGCGATCCTCGGCCTGCTCCTCGATCAAGCGTTCGAGCAGCAGGCGGCGCACTTCCTCATCGGAAAGACGTGCGACATCACTCGTTGTGGGCGCCTGCTCTTGCGCGTTCACCGCAAGTGGCCCCGCGAGCATCAGGAGGACAGCAAGCAGCGCAGCTAAAGGTCTCATAAGACGCGATTATCGCCGATTGGGCGGCGCCAATCAGCAGAATACGGTCCTGGTCACGAGGATGTTAGACCGCCGCGAGCGGATGCTTCAGATCCCGATGATCCGGCGGAAAAGCGGCAGCCCCGCCAAAGCGTGCGCGCCCAGGATCGTCAGATAGGCGAGGCTCGCCAGGAAGGCCTCGGCGCCGCCCATGGGCTCGAGCCCCTTGTCTTCCTTGGCCGCACGGCGGGCATAGCTGTAGCCCATCAGCGCGAAAAGCAGCAAAAGCCACATCTGCTTCAGGGCCGCGATGCCGATCAGCACGATGCTCATCGCGTTGGTCAAGAGCGGTGCGAGCCCCGGTACTGTGGTGATCGTGATCGCGCGAAGCGCCCTCCCGCCATCCAACGGCCATAGCGGCAGCATGTTGAAGGCGTTGAGCGCGCCGGCGATCACCGCCGCGTGGTAAACCTCATTAGCAAGTGGCGATCCCTCGTGAGCCAACCATTCGGCGGCCAGCAGAAGCGCGACCACCAGGCTGATGCTGAAGCCCGGGCCCATCAGGGTCACGTAGCAGTTGGAAAGCTGGTCGCGCGGCGCATTGTTCGAAATCGCCACCCCGCCGAAAAGCGGGATCAGCCGGAAGCGCGCATCCTCGTGCCCGGCCACCCGGTAGGCGATCACATGGCCCCATTCATGCCAGATCACGGCGACGATCACCGCGATTCCGCCCGAGACTCCGAAATACACGACCGCGAAGGCGATGCTGAGCCCCGCCAGGAACAGTGGCTTGGGCGACCAAGTCAGGTGCATCGATCCACGCGGCGCCAGGAAGCCGCCGATGCCCGAGAGAAACGTGAAGACAAACCCGAATGCCGCCAGGCCGAATGCGAGCGACAGGTGGTCTTCGGAATAGGTCAAAGATTGTGCGGCTGCGCCATGCCCGTCGCATGGTAACCGCCATCGACGAAGACCACGTCACCGGTCGTCGAGGCGCCGAGATCGGAGAGCAGATAGACCGCGGCGCCGCCCACATGCGCCAACGCCGCGTTGCTGCGCAAGGGCGTGTTCTCCTCGCATTCCTTGAAGACCTTGCGCGCGCCACCGATGGCCGAGCCCGCCAGCGTGCGCATCGGCCCAGGGCTGATCGCGTTGACCCGGATCCCCTGGGGGCCAAGATCGTTGGCCAGATACCGCACGCTGGCCTCGAGCGCCGCCTTGGCGACGCCCATCACGTTGTAGTGCGGCATGACCCGCTGCGAGCCCAGATACGTCATGGTGACAACCGAGCCGCCGTTCGGCATCAGATCCGCGGCGCGGCGGGTCAAATCGACGAACGAATAGCAGGAAATATCCATCGTCTTCAGGAAGTTGTCGCGGCTGGTATCCGCATAGCGCCCATTCAGCTCGTTCTTGTCGGAATAGGCGATGGCATGGACCAGGAAGTCCATCGAGCCCCAGGCATCCTTCAGCGCAGCGAAGACGGCGTCAAGACTGCCACCGTTCTGCACATCGGCATCCATGACGATACTCGCACCCAAGCTCTCGGCCAAGGGGCGGACCCGGCGCTCGAAGGCTTCACCCTGATAGGTGAAGGCCATCTCTGCCCCCTGGGCGCCCAGCGCCTCGGCGATGCCCCAGGCGATGGAGTGGTCGTTCGCCACCCCCATGATCAGCCCGCGCTTGCCCTGCATGACCCCAGACTTCATGGCCCCCGCCTTCATGGCCCCGCTCATGGGCGTCACCCGTGATACCGGCTCATCGCCAGGGTGCAATTGGTGCCGCCGAAGCCGAAGCTGTTCGAGATCACCGTGCCGAGGCCGGCATTGTCGATGCGGCTGGTCACGACCGGCGCATCGGTGAATTCCGGATCGATCTCGTCGACATTGGCGCTGGCGGCGATGAAATCGCCCTGCAGCATCAGCATGCAGTAGATCGCCTCCTGCACGCCGGTGGCGCCAAGGCTGTGACCGGTCAGCGATTTCGTCGAGCTGAAATGCGGCTGCTGCTCGCCGAAAACCTCGGCGATCGCCGCAACCTCCTTCTGGTCGCCGACCGGGGTCGAGGTGCCGTGGGTGTTGATGTAGTCGACCTTGCGGTCACCAATGGTCGAGATCGCCTGATGCATGCAGCGCACCGCGCCCTCGCCCGAGGGCTGGACCATGTCGAACCCGTCCGAGGTGGCGCCATAGCCGGTCAGCTCGGCATAAATCTTGGCGCCGCGGGCCTTGGCGCGCTCGAGCTCTTCCAGCACCACGACCCCGGCACCGCCGGCGATGACGAAGCCGTCGCGGTCTTTGTCATAGGCGCGGCTCGCGCGCTCGGGCGTGTCGTTGAACTTGGACGACATGGCGCCCATCGCGTCGAAGAGACAGCTCAGCGTCCAGTCCAGCTCCTCGCCGCCGCCCGCAAACACGATATCCTGCTTGCCCCACTGGATCTGCTCGAAGCCGTTGCCGATGCAATGGGCCGAGGTCGAGCAGGCGGAGGTGATGGAGTAGTTCACGCCCTTGATCTTGAAGGGGGTCGCCAGCGTCGCAGAATTGGTCGACGACATTGCCTTCGGCACCGCAAAGGGGCCGATGCGGCGCGGGCCGCCCTTTTCGATCACGGTCTTGTTTGCCTCGAACAGGCTGCGGGTCGAGGGGCCGCCGGAGCCCATGACGATGCCGGTGCGCTCGTTACTGACCTCGTTCTCGGCCAGGCCGGAATCGGTGATCGCCTGGGTCATGGCGATATAGTTCCAGGCGGCGCCGTCGCCCATGAAGCGGCGCACCCGCTTGTCGACCTGGCCCTCGATATCGGCCGTCGGCTTGCCGTGCACCTGGCACTTGAAGCCCAACTCCGCGTAATCGTCGGCGAACGAGATGCCGGACTTGCCTTCGCGCAGGGCCGCGTTGACCTCCTGGGCATCCGATCCGATCGACGAGACGACCCCGATTCCGGTTACCACCACTCGGCGCATAAACGTTCCTCCAGTCTGGCGGCTTTTCGCGCCGCGCCCGGCAGCAACCGGGAGGCAGGGATCAGGTGAACAGGCCCACCCGCATATCCTTGGTCACATAGATAACCTTGCCGTCCAGTTCCATGGTGCCGTCGGCGATTCCCAGCTTCAGTCGGCGGTCGATGACCCGTTTCATATCGACCGTATAGCGGATCAGCTTGCCCGCGGGCGTAACCATGTCCGAGAACTTCACCTCGCCCACGCCCAGCGCCCGGCCGCGGCCCGGCAGGCCAAGCCAGCCCAAAAAGAACCCGGTCAATTGCCAAAGCGCGTCGAGACCCAGGCAGCCGGGCATGACCGGATCGCCCAGGAAATGACACTTGAAGAACCAGAGGTCCGGCTTCAAGTCCATCTCGGCAACCACCTGGCCCTTGCCGTTGGGGCCGCCATCGGCGGTGATCGAGGTGACCCGGTCCACCATCAGCATCGGCGGCGCCGGAAGCTGCGCGTTGCCGGGCCCGAAAAGCTCGCCGCGGCCACAGGCAAGCAGCGCCTCATAGTCAAAGCTGCTCGGCCTATCGGCCGCCGTATCCGTCATCAGTGTCTCCGGGTCGTGGAATTCGATTCCGATCCCTAGCACCCGTAAATGGGCGGCACAAGCGGGCCGAAGCGCTGTGGATGGTTTGCTCTGGCGAAATCCGCCGCAAATGGTTTATGGTTAGCGTTCATGAGCTTCCGCGACGGGAGAGCGGGCCGAGATGATGGACTTGGCGGGCACGATTGAGAGCACCAGCGACGGCGAAATGCGCGCCGCGCACTGGCTGGCGGCTGGCGGGCTGCGGCCCACCCGCCAGCGCATGGCGCTGGCGAAATTGCTGGTGGGCGACGGGCAGAACCGGCACGTCACCGCCGAGAGCCTTTTCGAGTTGGCCGGCCGCGCCGGGGTCAAGGTCTCGATGGCGACGGTCTACAACACTCTGCGCAGTTTCACCGGCGCGGGTCTGATGACCGAGATCACGGTCGACGGGACGCGGTCCTATTTCGACACCGATGTCTCGGACCACGCCCATTTCTTCTGGGAAGATGACGGGCGGCTGTCGGACGCCCCGCATGGTTCGGTCGCCTTCGAGCGCCTGCCCGAAGCCCCGGTGGGCGCCGAGATCACCAAGGTCGACGTGGTGATCCGCCTGCGCAAGGGCTGAGATTACCAGCCGCCTCCGCCACCTCCACCGCCCCCACCTCCGGACGAACCGCCGCCGCCCGAGCCTGACCCGCCGCGTGAGGGCTCGGAAGTGGACGAGACCGCCTGGCCGAAGTCGCGGTCGAAACGGTCGATATCCAAACGCCCCTCGGCGGAATACCATTCCGGCGGCGGCGCACCGGCAGCCGCCAGCACACCGGCGAACTTTTCGGACCATTCGTGCGAGAGCCCCAGCGCGACCGCATGGGGCAAGAGTTGCTCGAAAAGCTCGGGCGTCTGTTCGGGCGGGTTCAGCAGCTCAAGCCGGTCCTCTTCGGCGGTGCGCATGTAGAGCTCGAACCCCTCGATCTGATCCAGCAGCTTGCGCCCGGC
>JAOTXT010000012.1 GCA_029862205.1 Paracoccaceae bacterium | reverse complement strand
CATCGTCATCGTCATCTTCACTCTCCGACGACACGGCACCCGACGACCCGCTGCTGCCCCCGCCCCCCTCGGCGACGGCACCTGGCGCAGTGGCATCCTCCCACCCCCCGTCATCGTCGATCTCGACGGGCTCCAGCGACCGCGCATCGAAGTTCATCGAATGGATCCGCCCGTCCTCCAGCAGCAGGTCCACACGGAAGACAAACCGGCACTCGCCATCGCGCGAGCGCAACAGCCAGGTCGCCAGCAGGCTGCCCGACAGATCCCCGCGCGCGGCGTCGACCGCGTCGGCAAGTTTCGAGAATGAGGAGAGATCCTTCGGCTGGCAGGGTCCGGTCGAGGCGGGGCTCGCCGTCAGAGCCAGGATGCCCGCGGCGGCTGCCATTCGTTTCAGGGACCAGGAACACATACTAAGACGCCGTTCGAACCTCGATTGTTATTTGACCGCATATAACCCGATCCCGGGACGCGATGACAGAACCAAACCCATTCGACAAAAGTCCCGGCAGGCCGGCGGGGAGCCGACGCTGCCGGGGCGGACCAGCCGGGTTCGCGTGCCAGGCATAGTGCCCGGCTGGTCCTTCGCTGCAAGCGTTCTTAGCTGGGCGTGCTGGGTCCGCTGGCGCTCGACGGTCCGCTGCCCGAGGTTGGGCCGTCGGCGAGGCCGTCGTCGCTCGACGGTCCGCTGGCCGTGTCGCCGTCCGATGCGCCATCCGACCCGGCGGAGGCACCATCCGAGCCGCCGGACGCAGAACCGACGTCGGCGTCGGCACCCGATCCGCCGGACCCGGAGCCGCCCTCGGCATCCGCGCCGCTGCCACCGGAGCCGCTGCCACCGTGGCCGCCCGAGCCACCAGAACCGCCCGAGCCACCACTCCCGCCCGAGCCACCGGAACCGCCTTCGCCGCCGCCGGAGCCGTCGCCTCCGCCCGAACCACCGCTGGCCCGGGCCTCGCTCAGCGTCAGGATCGACGGTGCGGCATAGGCCGCGGCCATACCCAGCCCCAGCCGGCTCAGCGCCTTGCGCCGGTCAAGCATTGTGATTTCCGTTTCTGCGCCATCCTGGGCCTCGTTGAGATTCTTGCCTTTTGTCATCTCGGTCTCCTCCATCCAAAGGTGCATGTCCCAGGTGCAAAGTTAGCCGGAAGCGCCTGAACGGAAGATGACGAGAAATGTAATGATTCATTCAGGTTAGGCCCCAAGCCGCCCGGACCCATTCTTGAACGGCCCCGCCGCGCAACATATGTCTTCTAAAGTGCCTGCCGCGCTTGCATAATCGCGCGGCGAGGGGGTCCGGATTCGGTTTGATAATTTGGTCCGAATAGAAGCTCAGACGGGGAAAACGTATGTCGACATTTGATACCGCGATTGAAGAAGCCCAAACCGAGGTCCAGGCCGCTCAGGACAAGATTGCCGAGTTGACCAGCCGGATCGAGACCGCCCGGACCAAGATCGAGCGGGGCGAAGACATCGCGATCGACATCGAAAACGCCACCCTCGACGACGTCCACGCCCATGCGGAATTGATGAACGCCAATATCGCCGAGCTGATCATGGGGCTCGACGACGTGACAGCCGGCTTCTCCAAGGACTTCGACGCCATGCGCGAGAAGACCGGGTGGGAGACGTTCGTCGGCGTTTTCTCGGCCGCCAAGTCCGACTCGATGCGCGAAGAGCGGATGCGCCAAGCCTCGGTCGACGACAAGCTGCAGGACCTGATCTCGAAATCCGACATCATCGTCAAGCTGCTGCAGGGCCAGCTCAACACGCTGAACGAGCACAAGACCCGGGTCGACGGGAATCTTTCGCAGACCCTTTCCGAGCGCGAGACCACCGTCGCCGAGATGGAGACGATCAAGGCCCAGATCCTGGAGATGGATCCCCAGATCATCGAGCTGGAGAACAAGATCGCGGTCGAACAGGACGCCGCAACGCGCACCCAGCTGGAAACCCAACTGGCCGAGCTGAACTCCCGATACAACGAGTTGGTGCAGCAGGAGCAGGTCAAGACCGCCAAGTCGCAGACCCTCGAGCGTTACATCGAGAAGGGCAAGACCTGGATCGATAGTCTGCAGAACCAGGCCGCGACCCAGATGGTGCTGATCAACAAGCTGCAGACCGACACCAAGCAGCGCGTCGTGCTATATGACGCGCTGACCAAGTCGCTGAAGACCGCCCAGCAGCAGGACGTGGCCCACCGGATCAACGAGATCGGGGTGGCCACCGACCAGGAGGCGCAAGCCGGCATGGCCGCCATCGGATCGGCCACCAACCAGCGCATGGCCGAGATGATGGAGGCCCACGAGGGCCACATGGTCTATGCGCGCAAGGTGCTCGAGGAGAAGGCCAAGTCGGACGAGCGCTTCGCCCGGCGCTTCGCCGCGATCGTCGAGAAGCACGACAAGAACCTCTACGGCCAGGGCGCGCAGTAAGGCGCCGGGGCGAACGATCCGGTGAAAAACCCGGCCGGCTCTTCCAGCGACCATCAGCGCCTGGCCGACGGCGCCGCTACGCGGCGCTATTTCCGCAAGTTCGAGCGCATCATCTCGCATCTCCACGACGTGGCGGCGCGCCAGCGCCTGGGCGACGGCCCCTTGGCCAAGGCGCAGATCGAGATCGTCGCGATCTATCTCGAGATGCTGGCCAACACCTTCACCGCGCTTTCCTACAAGCACCTGATGGCGCACAGCGTCTCGAACGCGCTGCCCCAGCAGTTGGAGATCGACCGCCGCGATTCCGGCTTTCCGGTGGCGCGCGAGGTCATGCAGATGGCCAACGATCTGGCTCAGATCGAGCAGCACCTGGATGGCCTGCCCGACCAAACCGTGCTCAAGCGCGAGATGGTCGAGCACATCCTGGCCGAACGCTCGTTCCCGCGCCGCCTGCAATTCGCCATGTCGCAACGGATCTATTTCGAGACCCTAAGCGACAAGCCGACCTTCCTGCCCCAGAACCACCCGGTTGCCGCCTGGCTGCGCCGCGACGAGGAAGACGACCGGCGCACCTTCCTGGTCCATTGGGCGGTCTATGACAGCCAGCAGAACCTGCCAGCGGT
Organism: Paracoccaceae bacterium; assembly: GCA_029862205.1. Taxonomy (GTDB): domain Bacteria; phylum Pseudomonadota; class Alphaproteobacteria; order Rhodobacterales; family Rhodobacteraceae; genus Thermohalobaculum. The sequence continues at coordinate 77,766 of JAOTXT010000012.1, read as the reverse complement.
ATATCTGATGGTGGTCGAGGATTCGGGGCGCACGCCCTTGCCTCAGGACGAGCGGCGCTGGCCCGCGGCGCAGAGCCATCTGTTGGCGCAGTCGATCACCGGCCTCAAGCTGATGACCATCGCGACCGGCTTCGACAAGGATTTCGCTGATCTGCACCCGAAGCTGCTGCGGCGCATTCATGTGGGGCCGATGTATTCGCACGCATTCACCGCCCAACAGGGCCCGTTGCGCGACATCCTGGCCGAGGCGGCGGGCGAGCCCGGGCTTGACTGGGCTTTGGCCTGGACCGTCGAGACCCTGGTCTCGGTCAAGACCGAGAAAGTGTCCGCAGGCTTCTTCAGCGAGGTCGAGCGCGAGATCTATGAAGTCGACTACTACGCCCAGGACGACGCCGAGAGCGGTGCCAGCCGGATCGACCGCTCGCTGATCCTGCCCGCGCGCCCCTACCAGGTGCTGGCCGACCGCGACCCGCCGGGCCTAAAGCGGGTGCGCAAATACGTGGTCGGCGAGCAGGGCACCGTGTTGGCCGAGATTTGAGCATAGGAGCGAGATGACCACCTCTCAGACCCTGATGGAGATCCGCGAGAGCCAGATCCGCGCCCACTACGACGCGGCGTTTGGGCTGTTGGACGGGTTCGATCACACGCCGCGCATCGCCAAGCCGCGCGCCGAGAGGGCGCCTTCCGCGACGCGCTCGCCCGGCATCCCGGGCCGCCGCCGCTTCCGCTCGACCACGCCCGGGCTCGCCGCCCGCTCGACCGCGCGGCCCGAGGGCGTGAACCTGATCGCCCGGATCGACGCCGCCGATGACGGCGACCCGCTGACCAGCCCCTTGCAGGCGACCGCGCTGCGTGCCATGCGCCGGGCGATCGCGACGGCAAATGCGGTCGACGAGCTTTTCTGCGAGCAGACCGCGCTTGGCGCCTTGAAGCGCGACAACCTCCAGGGCCAGCTCGCCGATGCGCGCAAGGCCGAGTTTGCCGAATTGCTGGCAGCGGCCTCGCTGATCTCGCTCCACGTCTTCGCCAACATGACCGCTTTCCTGCTGGCGGGCCATGCGGGCGAGGCGGGCGAGGGCGAGGCCGAGACGGGCGATGTCGAGGAAATCCTGACCGACAACCCGCCGATGGCGCTCCACGGCGCGCTTTGGGAGCTCGACCAGGTTCTGGCCCTGCGCACCGGTGAATTCACTGGCGACGAGACCAAGCTGGTCCCCACCATCACCGGCTTCTGCGAGCGGCTGATGGACGAGGTGACGCTGCGCGCCCGCACCGCGCCCCGGCTAGAGCCGTTCAAGGCGGTCAGCTACCGGGTCGAGGCGGACGATTTCCAGATCGACGGCTTTAGTGCGGCCACCCGCGCCCGCGCCACGCCGCTGACCATGACCTTCAAGAAGCCGCACGAGGTCGTGGGCAACCACATCGCCAAGTATCAGGGCATGAAACTGTCCAAGATGCTGATGGCCTACGACTTCGACCGCCAGCTCAATCCGTTTGCGGAACTCGGAGGCTTCATCTTCACCTTCATGGGCGACGGTCAGCCCGGCACCGGCAAGACGACGCTGATCCAGATGATCGCGGGTCTGGTCAACGAATACTGCCAGAACGCCGGCTTCCCGTTCCGCTATGCCAACCTCTCATCCGAGTCGATCGACAGCTACCAGGGCAAGTCGGCCCAGAACGCCAAGGCCTTTATCAACACCGTGCTCGACCCCCACGTCATCGGCTTCGGCACCGTCGACGACATCGACCAGATCGCCGGCAAGCGCGGCGACCGCCAGTCGAGCGCCGGCCAGCAGGAGATCACGGCGGTCCTGATGGAAAGCTTCTCCGGCGCCAACACGGTCGTGCGCGGCAACTGCACCTTCGGCATGTTCTCGAACTACCCGGAGAACGTGGATGATGCGCTCCGCCAGCGGGCTGGGTCCCGGTTCCTGGTCGATGGGCCGCAGAGCCGCGCGGACTATATCGACATCCTGCATCTGCTGATGGGCAAGAACCACGACATCCCGTTGGGCGAGCATGATCTCTATGCGGCTCAGGCGATCAAGAAGGCGGTCGCCGCCTCCTACGAGGCCCATTCCCGGCCCCACGAAGCGGGACTGATCGCCGTCTTCGAGCGGGTGGCCGACAAGATCGGCGAACTCGACGACATCGCCAAGCTCGGTACTTACCTGAAGGCAATCCAGGACGCCGACAGCCGCTTCACCGGCCGCTCGATCAAGAACATTACCGACGCGGTGAAGGTCCGGGCGATGGATTTCGAACTGCCGGACGAGTGGATGGAGAACCCGGACCTGTTCCTGAGGAAGGACTACGAGACCAAGAAGAACATGATCGCCGACCTGGCCCAGCCGATCACGGTCGAAATGCTGATCCAGGAGATCAACCGCTACGCCGACAGCGAATTCCGCTACGGCGCCAAGTCGGACGAGGCGGCGGTCAGCGCTCAGGTTCGCGACATGCGCCGCTATGCCGAGGCCAAGCGCCGGTTCGCCGAGAATCCTAGTCTGGCAGACCCGGACCTGGAGATCTGAGATGCTGCGGCTGATCGAAAAGGGGTTGATGTTCGGGAACCTGGTCAAGGTTTCCACGCCCGCCCTGGTCGATCGCTACAACGCCGCGCTGGCGAAGATCACCGGCCAGCGCACTGGGCTATCGGATTTTCATGTCGATCTCTCCGGCTACTCGCCCGAGATCGGGCAGGAGCTTGGCGATGACCTCTACCTCAACCCCAATGGCTGCAACCGCATGTTCATCCTGCTGGTGCCCGAGCAGTATCAGGCGCCGCTTCTGGGCGTGCACTTCTCCGCCTCCCGCTCGATCCTCCAGCAGTTCTATCAGCAGAACGCCAAGCAGCTCTTCGCGCTGACCGCCCGCGATGCGGTTTGCGGCGAGCTGATGAACTCGGTCTACCGGCTCGACCAGCCGGCGGATGTGCTGTCGATCCGCACGGTCACCGTCGAGGCGGACACGGTCAGCGGCCATATCGGGGAATCGCGCAAGCTCAACGGCCTGATCGAGCGCTTCACCAATGAAGACGACGGTTGGTGGAGCGACTTGCTGGTCGCCGAGATGATTCAGTCGGCGTCGACCGTTGGCGATATCGGAAAGAACCCGGTCGAGCTCAGCCACAGCTCCTACCGCCAGGGCAACTTCCAGACCACCCATTTCGGCGGCCTCTATGTGTTCCACGAGCTGAAATCTCCCGCGGTCATCCGGGTGGAGCCGCAGGCCGCGCCGGGCCAGATGCCGATCGCCTCGGTGATCGATCTGGCCGACCGCAAGGGGGTCAGCGATTTCCTCAAGAAGAACCGCCTGGTCGAGACGGTCTTCGACGCCAAGGGCCTCGACGCCCCGGCACTACTGCGCCAGCGGATCGATTTCATGCTGGTCGATCATCTGGCCCGCGACGGCGCGGATGTCGCCGCGCTCAGCCGGGCCGAACTCCGCCGCGCCATGCGCCGGCATCTTGGCGACCTGCCGCCCGAGGGCCAGGCGCTGGCTAAGCTGGTGCGCTGGGCTGAACAAGGGGGCAAGCGGCCCCGCCTCGACCACCGCAACCCGGCCTATTTCTACACGCTGCGGGCCCGGGCGCACGCGGACCGCGACCTGGTCAACATGTTGCTGGCCGAGCTGACGCCGAAGGACGTGCGCCAGCTTTTCATCTGCCACAAGGAGGCGTTCTACGCGGCCTATTCCACATGGTCGGATGCCAAGCGCACCTATGTGGTGGACTTCCTGGCCTCCGAGTTTCTGCGCGACAAGCAGGGCACATGGGAGGCACTCTATGGCCCGGACGAACCCATGGTGGACGAGCCCGAGGCGGAGAAACCGAAGCGCCGCGAGGAAGAGCGGCGGACCCGGAGGTCTCACCGCCGCCAGGACGATCGCCGGGATGACGATGACGACGACGACGATGACGACGAACGCGGCCAGCGGCGCGGCCCCTGGGGCATTCCGATCCGCAAGCGCCGCGGCCGCGGCCCATGGGGGAGGCACGAGTGATGTTTATCTGGGTCTTCCGCCTGATGGTGCTGTTCGCGATCCTGACCCTGATCTACGTGGTCCTGTCGCAATACAGCCGCTGGAACCACCGCAAGACGCTCGAGGCGGACTACGACGCTACCGATCATGTCGATGAAAACCGTGAGGAGTTTGTCGCCGAGGGCATGTCGCGCTACGAACACTCGCTGTCCAAGCGTCTGCTGCTGGGTGTTTTTGTTCTGCCAATCGCAATCGTCGCCGTGCTGCTGCTGATTGCCTACTACATGTGAGGGCCAAGCGATGCGGAAGATAAAATGGGGTCTGATCAGCGTGATCGTCATCACGGTCGTCGCCTTCTTCCACTACTCGCTGCCCTCGCGTGATATCGTGCGGGTCGTCAACACGGACGTGAAGCGCATGGATGTGGGCACGCGCGGTTGGTGGTGGGCAGAGCCGGATGCCGGCACCGAGGCTCAGCGCACCCGGGACGTGCGGTTCATCAACTCGGTCTGGCCGAACGGCAAGCCGCGCGTTTACCGCAACGAAGACACGAGCTGGGGGTTCCCGCCCTATCTGAAGTTCGATTCCTCGAATTTGACCGCACAGTCCCAGGATTGGGCCTCGACCGAGCAGAACCCGGTTTGGGTGGTGGTGACGCATTACGGCTGGCGGATCAAACTGCTGTCGATGTTCCCGAACGCGATCAGCGTGAGGAAGGCCGAGGGGCCGGACGAGACCTTGATCCCCTGGTTCAACATCGTTTTCCTAAGCGCGCTCGCCTGGCTGGTCTGGACCATCTACGCGTTCTTCCGGCGCCTTCGCCGGCGTCACGTGGATCCGGTGATCGACGGAATCGAGGACACGGTCACCGGCGCCTACGATACCGCCCAACGCGAGGCGGGCGAGGCGCACGTCCAGGCGATGGGGCTGTGGGGCCGTTTGCGGCGCTGGCTGGATAGCTGGCGCCCGAAGGACAAGCGGCGGTATTGAGCCCCGGGCCGGGCTTGATGCCGAGAATCTGACCACAAGATTGGTGGCACCGCAGATCGCCGGGGCAAGGCTGCGCGCCGCCTAACCGGATGACAGCGCGCGAGCATTCATTGCGTGCGCTAGCACGACCCGCCATCATTGCCGATCACTCGTGGTACGGCGTGCCGAACACCGGCGGCCCTCATGTTCGGAGAAGACATGGCAGGTGGGACAGCGCCGACCGAGCGGCGGACCGAGGTCGCGCCCGCGATCGCTTGCATGCTTGTCGGCGCGGCTCTTCTCACGCTCAACGACGCGCTGATCAAGGCCCTGGCGGCGAATTATCCCACGGGTGAATTGCTCTTCATTCGCGGCGCTTTCGTTTGGCCGTGGATTCTGATTTTTGCGATGCGAAGCGGCGGAATTGGAAGTCTGCGCATCCACAACATCAGGGGACAGGCATTGAGGGGTGCCTGCGTTATCGCGAGCGCCTTTCTGTTCATCACGGGGCTCAGGCACCTGACGCTCGCCGACGCGATCGCAGTTTCCTTCACCGGGCCGCTGTTCATCACCGCCTTGGCGCCGCTGGTGCTGGGCGAGGAAGTCGGCTGGCGGCGCTGGCTCGCGGTTCTGATCGGCTTCGCGGGGGTGCTGTTCATGCTCAGGCCGGGCGGCGCGGCCCTGCAATGGGCGATCATTTTCCCGCTCGGCGCCGCCGTCTGCGGGGGGTTGCGGGACCTCATCACCCGCCGGATCGCGGGCACCGAGACCACCGTGGCGGTGCTCGCGGTGACCACGACCGTCGTGCTGCTCGCCGGGCTTGCGACGGCGCCGTTTGTCGATTGGGCGCCGCCCCAGCCGGCGGACCTCGTGACGTTTGCTGCCAGCGGCGCGTTGATCGCGCTCGCGCACACCCTGATGATCGAGGCATTCCGGCGCGGCGAGGCGACGATGGTCGCGCCTTTCAAATACTCTTCGCTCCTATGGGCAACGCTGTTCGGTTATCTCGTGTTTGGAGACTTGCCCGACCGATGGACCTTTGCCGGAGCCGCCATCATTGTCCTTGCAGGGCTCTATGTCCTTCACAGAGAGACCCAGCTCAGACGGCGCCGGTCGCCGGTGGGCACCGTCTAAAGCGGCTTGTGCCTTGTCTGAGGCAGTCGCTCGTGACCGTCATCCTCCGCGAAGGCGGAGGACCTCGTCGTGTGGAACCAGATCCCGGCCTGCGCGGGGATGACGGAAAAATTGAGCGGCGCAGAAAAAAAGCAACAGCCTCTATTGCCGCTCGAAGGAGCGCCCGTCCTCACCCTAAGAACCAGGGTCCACTACTGGCACCGCCTCCAGATATTCGTAGATCGCCCCCGCCATCCGCTCGCGCTCGGCTTCCGCGCGCAGGGGTGCCAGCGGCGGCATCGTCGTGCCGGGCTTGAGCCGCGAGGGCGCCAGCAGCCAGGCCAGAAAGTCCGCACGGTTCCGCGCCTTCGCCAAGGCCGCCAGGTTGTCTTCGAATTTCTCGCCGCCGTATCCGTTCACCTTGTGGCAGCTCAGGCAATTGGTCTTGACCAGGTCGATCGCCGCGCCATGATCGCCGTCCAGCCCATCGGGCCGCAGTGCCGCGTCCGAGCCGTCGAAAAGCGAGATCTCCACCACCTGGTAGGGCCAATGCGAGGCGCCCTCCGCAAAAAGTTCAGCGCGGGTGATGTTGTCCCAGACCAGGTAATAGGGCCCCAATGGCACGCCCAGCTGGTTTTGGCCCAGATTATCGACCGTGAAGACGGTCCCGTCGCGCCGGGCGAAAACCAGCCAGGCATGGCCCGGCCCAAACCGAGCCGTGTCGATCCGGCTGACATATCCGTCGAGCGCCCGGAACTCGACCGCGCCCGCCCGGCCGCGCCAATCGGTGCCCAGGATCTTGGACAGCACCTCGCCCGCCGGGTAGCCCAGATACTCGATCGCCACTTTCCTGCCGCCCACGCTCAGATGCGGCTCGTGGACCCGGATGACCTGGGGCGCGGTACCCATGCGTGCTGTCAACGCATCCGGCGAGGGCATCTCGGCGGCGTGTGTGGGAAGGGTGAGGAAGAGCACTACAATGCCCGCAATGAGAATGCTCATCATCGCTATTGAACCTATCTGAATGAACGAAGCTCCAACGGACGGAGGGCAGCGACCGACCGCGGGCGGAAGCGAAGCGCCCGCCTGTGGGGGCGGTCGGGCGCTGCCCGGCGGTACCCGCCGGGCGGGAAGGCGGCCACGGGTGTTCCGGCTCATCGGTTGGGGCTCTAGCTTGCACCATAATCCCGAACTGATCTCAACAACCCCGCCGTCGATCCGTCCAGGCCCTCCATGACATCGCTCTCGATCCTTTCGAGGACATCCCGCGCCAGCACCTTGCCCAGCTCCACCCCCCATTGGTCGAACGGATTGATCCCCCAGATCGTCCCCTGGACAAAGACCTTGTGCTCCATCAGGGCCAGCACCGCGCCCAAGGTCGCGGGGTCCATCCGGCGGGCCAGCAGCATGGTCGAGGGCCGGTCACCCGGGCAGACCCGGTGGGCCTCGGTCCCCTCCGGTGTCCCGAAGGCCAGCGCCGCGGCCTGGGCCAGGGCATTGGCCGTCAGCCGCGCGTGATGGCCCGGCAGCCCGTCCACCGGCTCGGCGGCCAGGATGAAGTCGACCGGGATCACGTCGGTCCCCTGGTGCAGCAACTGGAAGAAGGAATGCTGCGCGTCCGAGCCGGGCTCGCCCCAGACCACAGGTGCGGTGGCGCGCGCCAACAGCTCGCCGTCCAGCCCAACCCGCTTGCCGTTCGACTCCATCTCCAATTGCTGCAGCCAGGCCGAAAGCCGGCTCAGCCGCGCGTCATAGGGGATCAGCGCATAGCTGCCGCAGCCCATCCCGTTGCGCCGCCAAATGCCGATCAGCGCCATCAGCACCGGCAAGTTCCGCTGCAGCGGCGCCTCGCGGAAATGCAGGTCCATGGCCCTGGCACCGTCCAGGAACGCGCGGAACGCCCCGGCCCCAACCGCGATCGCCAGCGGCAGACCCACCGCCGACCAGACCGAATAGCGCCCGCCGATCCAATCCCACATGGCAAAGCACCGCTCGGGCGGGATGCCGAACTCCGCCGCCTTGTCGGTCGCGGCGGTCACCGCCGCCATCCGCCCCCCGGCGCTGGCGCCCAGCCAGTCGCGCGCCGCGCGGGCATTCGCCATGGTCTCCTCGGTGGTGAAGGTCTTCGACGTCGCGATCACCAGCGTTCTCGCCGGATCGCAGCGCTTGAGCACGTCGCCAAGATGCGCCCCGTCGACATTCGAGACGAAGTGCACCCGCGGCCCGTCATGCCAGGGGGCCAGCGCCTTGGTCGCCATCTCGGGTCCCAGCGACGAGCCGCCGATGCCGATGGCGATCACGTCGGCCACCCCCGACCGGCGCACCTCCTCGGCATAGCTCAGGAACCGGTCGCGCTCGGCCGCCGCGGTCTCAGTCTCGGCCGCGGCCTCTGACCCGGCGCCGCCCCGCAGCGCCATGTGCAGCACCGCGCGCCCCTCGGTCGTGTTGATCGCCTCGCCCGCGCACATCGCGTCGCGCCGCGCCTCGACACGCGCGGCCCGGGCCAGCGCGATCAGCGCCTCCAGCGCCGCCCGGTCGATCTTTTCTTTCGAGAAGTCCATCATCAGCCCGGCACCCTCCGCCGAGAACCGATCGAACCGGTCCGGGTCAGCCTCGAAAAGCGTGCTGAGCGTCGTCGCGTCCAGCCGGGCCGCCTCCGCCTTCAGCGCCGCCCAGGCCATCTCCACCGCGCCGCTCATCGCGTGCTCCCCACTAGTTAGGTGCTCAGGGTGCGGCGCACCGCATCCTGCCAGCCGGCATATTTCGTGGCGCGTGTCTGGTCAGCCATCGCCGGCTCGAACCGGCGCTCCAGCGCCCAACCCTTGGCGAACTCGTCGGGCCCGGGACAGACCCCGGCCTTCATCCCTGCCAGCCAGGCCGCCCCCAGCGCCGTCGTCTCCAGGATCTCAGGCCGGTCCACGGGCGCGCCCAGGATGTCGGCCAGGAACTGCATGGTCCAATCGCTGGTGGTCATGCCGCCATCGACGCGCAGCACCGTGTCGCCGCGCGCATCCATCATGGCACCCATATCGCCTTTCATCGCCTCCAGCAGATCGCGGGTCTGATAGCCCACACTCTCCAGCGCCGCGCGTGCCAGCTCGGCCGGGCCGGTGCCGCGGGTCAGCCCGTGGATCGCGCCCCGGCACTCCGCATCCCAATAGGGCGCGCCGAGGCCCACGAAGGCTGGCACCAGATAGACCGATTGAGCGTCATTCGCCCGCTCGGCCAGCTCTTGCGTCTCGGCCGCCGAGCCGATGATTCCCAGCCCATCGCGCAGCCATTGCACCACCGCGCCGGCGATGAAGATCGAGCCCTCCAGCGCATAAGTCGGCGTGCCGTCGAGCTGATAGGCGATGGTCGTCAGCAGCCGGTTTGTGGACGTTACCGGCGCGCGCCCCGTATTCAAAAGCGCAAAACATCCAGTGCCGTAGGTTGATTTCATCATACCGGGCTTGAAGCAGGCCTGACCCACTGTCGCCGCCTGCTGGTCGCCCGCCACGCCCAGGATCGGAATGGCGCCGCCGAAAAGCCCGGCCTCGGCCACCCCGAATTCCACCGCGCAGTCTCGCACCTCCGGCAGCATGGCGACCGGCACGCCGATCAAGTCGCAGAGCTCGGCATCCCAGGCCCCCTGACGGATATTGTAGAGCATGGTGCGAGAGGCGTTGGTGGCATCCGTCGCGTGCACGGCATTTGCATTCGGGCCACCGGTCAGCCGCCAGATCAGGTAGCAATCGACGGTCCCAAACAGAAGCTCGCCCCGTTCGGCCCGGGCCCGCGCGCCCTCCACATGGTCCAGGATCCAGGCCGCCTTGGTGCCGGAGAAATAGGGGTCCAGCAGCAGCCCCGTCCGCTCGGTCACCATCGCCTCGTGGCCTGCCTCGCGCAGCTCGGCGCAGCGCGCTGCCGTGCGCCGGTCCTGCCAGACGATGGCACGGTGCACCGGCTCGCCGGTCGCCTTGTCCCAGACCAGGGTCGTCTCGCGCTGATTGGTGATGCCGATCGCGGCGATCTGGCCGGCCTCGGCGCCCGCCTTCTCGATCGCGGCGCGGCAGGTGGCGACAGTCGTCTCCCACAGATCCTGTGGCTCATGCTCGACCCAGCCGGAATCCGGGAAGTGCTGCTCGAATTCCTGCTGCCCGATCCCTGCGATCTTCAGGTCCTGGTCGAACAGGATCGCCCGGCTCGAGGTCGTGCCCTGATCGATGGCGAGGATATAGCTGCTCATACTGACCCCACTGGCCGCCCCCACTGGTAATTGTGGCCCATAGGTAACCCAGAATGCGGCCCGCATCCACATGGCATCCACACGGCTATTCCGGCCCGCGCCGATCGGCTATTCTGGCGGTCGAGCGAGAGGGATGCCCATGACCATCAAGACCATTCCGACCCGGCCCATCGAGGGCCAGAAACCGGGCACGTCCGGCCTGCGCAAGAAGACCCGCGACTTCATGGTGCGGGGCTATCTGGAGAATTTCGTCCAGGCGATCCTGGATGCCGCCGACCTGACCGGCAAGACCCTGGTGCTGGGCGGCGACGGGCGGTTCTTCAACGCGGAAGCCGCGCAGACGATCCTGAAGATGGCCGCCGCCAATGGCGTTGCGCGGGTGATCGTGGGGCAGGGCGGCATCCTGTCGACGCCGGCGGCCTCGGCGGTGATCCGCGCGCGCCAGGCGGCGGGCGGGATCGTGCTTTCGGCCAGCCACAACCCGGGCGGGCCCGAGGGCGATTTCGGCGTCAAATACAACACCGCCAATGGCGGCCCGGCACCGGAAGCCGTGACCGGCGCAATCTACCAGGCGAGCCTGCATATCGCCGAGATCCGCAAGCTCGAGGCCCCGGACGCCGATCTTTCCCGCCTCGGCGCCCAGGCGCTGGGGCCGATGACGGTCGAGGTGATCGACCCGACCGCCGATTGGGTCGCACTGATGGAGCGGCTGTTCGATTTCGATGCCATCCGCGCGCTTTTCGCCGGCGGCTTCACCATGCGCTTCGACGCCATGCACGCGGTGACGGGGCCTTATGCCAAGGCGATCTTCGAGGACCGGTTGGGCGCGCCGCCGGGCACCGTGATCAATGCCGAGCCCCAGCCCGATTTCGGCGGCCACCATCCGGACCCGAACCCGGCCCATTGCGCAGACCTGATGGCGCTGATGATGGGCGAAAATGCGCCGGATTTCGCGGCGGCCGCGGATGGTGACGGCGACCGCAACATGATCCTTGGCCGCGGCATCTATGTCAGTCCTTCCGACAGTCTTGCGGTCATCGCGGCCAACGCCCATCTCGCGCCCGGGTATTCCGAGGGGATTGCAGGCATCGCGCGGTCCATGCCCACCAGCCGCGCCGCCGACCGGATGGCGGCCGGCTTGGGCATCCCCGCCTTCGAGACGCCCACGGGCTGGAAGTTCTTCGGCAACCTGCTCGATGCCGGCATGGCGACGATCTGCGGCGAGGAAAGCTTCGGCACCGGCTCGAACCATGTGCGCGAGAAGGACGGGCTTTGGGCCGTGCTGATGTGGCTGAACGTGCTGGCGGCGCGAGGCGAGAGCGTGGCCGGGATCCTGCGCGCCCACTGGGCGAAGCACGGCCGTGATTACTACTCGCGCCACGACTACGAAGGCATTGCGACGGAGGCCGCCGAGGCCCTGATGACCGCGCTCCGAGGCCGCCTGACCGGCCTGCCCGGGGTGGAGGCCGCCGGCCTGACCATCACCGCCGCCGACGACTTCGCCTACCAGGACCCGGTCGACGGCAGCGTGGCCGAGCTGCAGGGCATCCGGCTCATGTTCGGCGAGGAAGCCCGCGCCGTGCTGCGCCTTTCGGGCACCGGCACCGAGGGCGCGACGCTGCGCGTCTACCTGGAACGCTTCGAGCCCGACCCAGGCGCCCACGCCCTGGACCCGCAAGCGGCCCTGAGCGACGTCATCGCCGCCACCCGCGAGATCGCGGGGATCGAGCGGCATACGGGCCGCGCGGGGCCGGATGTGATTACCTGAGCGGAGTCGACGCTCCCATGCAACGGAACAAACGGAATAATTTTGATAGTTGATCCAAGTGATCCTGGTTCGATCTGGGAGTGGTCGAAAACACGTATAGCGGCCGAACGAGCAATAGTTGCTGGTCGCGCATCGCTTCGCGTGCTTCCAATTCTTGCATTCCGACAGGACGAAATAGAGAAAATTGCCGACGATGGATCTATGCTTTCGATCTTTCGAGCGGTTCAGATGACCTTCACATTCGCAAGAACGCATCGAGAGGATTTCAGAGCATTTGATTTGATCAGGGCGGATCAGCTACCGGAGATCATCGTTGGGGCTCTTGCAACCGCTCGCTCGCTAGAACCTTCGGCGGCCGCTTCCACAATCCACTCGGTAATAAATTTGTTTGGTCTGGCTCAAGAGCTCTTCAACGAGCACACAGATTTACCCGACCATGCGCAAGGGGCCATCGGCGACGCGGCAACCGCGGCGAAGATTGTGGATGAGCAGCGTCGAACGGGGATTTACTCAAAGCTGAACTCTTTGATTCAAGCCGACGTAGACCTGATTGAGAACGGATTTTCCGCCAGTGAACTTGCCGAACGACCGTTATGGGAAGGCGCTGTGCCAGAGAGTATCAATCGGCTTTGGTTGTCGCTGTGTGCGATGCTCAATTCGAGGGACGAAGGTTGGGAGGTCTGGATAGACTGGTACAATGATCGCGTCATTGGCCGCCCTTTCAAAACCGGCGTCGAGGAGAACTGGGCAAACCTTGATCCCGACCTCTGGGACCAGGGAGCGAAGGCGGTCAATGTGGCGATTGCGGAAGTGATCAGAGACCGACGCGCCTGGGAAGCCGGGACTTCATCTCTCGTCGAGCCTCCACCCGGCGCTGTTCAATCTGGTGGTGAGCCGTCCATCGAGAGTGAGGAGCAGTTTCGAGTCAAACTCCGGGCCGTCCTTTCATCTGTCGAACTCCGTGCTGCGCTGACGGATTTCAGGTACGATCCGTCGACTAACCAAATTGAATTGGTTCCATTTGAAAGCGACTTCCATGCCATTCCAGAAGGCCGCTTAGGAGCGGACTACGCTGACAAGCTCGCAGCTTTGGCGGAGAGCTGCTCGAATCTTGCTGAAGACCTAGATGAGGATGCGCCCAACGTGCCCCGCGCGCTGTCCCGGGATCTTCAACGCTATGCTAGGCAGGCCTCGGGAGGACCGAACCGCGCCAATCCCCGCTTACTAAAAATTTATAGTGCCGCCCTGGTCCGTGCACATCAAGATTCCGAAACGCTTCAGGGACTTGGCCCCTATCTAGGCGGCAAGCTTGGCGACATTGTCCGGGCTGATCGAGGGTTATGGGCCGACTTCCCCGAAGCATTCGGTGATCTGGTTGAGGCAGCAGCGGAGATTGACCTTCCTCCCGCCGCAACGACCGTCGAAGTCGTGCAAACGCTTGACATCGTCGCGACGGAGATCGACGCGGTCGATTGGGGCGACTTGCCGGTTCCGTCTCGCGATCTCCCAGAATTGCTGCACGATCAAGCGGAACGGTTGCGCGAGATTGATGCGCAAATTGACCGAGCGGGAGAAGCGGCAGATAGGGAAAAGCTTCATCGAATGCGCAGGCAGATGGAAGTTTCCGGTTTGGCAACCCTTGCACGATTCAGCGTCGTCCTAGGTTTGGCCACGGCCGTAACACTCGCGCCTGCGGCAGCATCGGCAACAACGGCGATCGGAACCGCCATCTATGGCTTTGTGGAACATCTTTACCCTGAGACTCTTCGACCGCATATCAAACGCGCAATCGATTGGGTTTTCATCCGTCAGCAATCAGCCAACTTAGAAGACTAACCGGACGACAACATTGCCGCACCCCCCGGGGCGTCAGCCCCGGATCGCGCCCGACCCGCCCCCCGATGAGTCGACGGGGCGCGGGCGCGACTGCGCCCACCCTCGGTTCGGGCGCGACCCTCTGATCCTTTGCGGCGAGGTATCGGCATCCCCGTGCCCGTGGCATCGCTCCCCTAAGAGCGCCCCAATCCACCCAGCCGACTGCGATCTCCCACCCCCGCCTTGCCTCGCCCCGCACCCCCGGCTATAGAGCCCGCGACTTACCCCCATTCAGGTGACCCCCCATGCCAAAGATCAACGGCAATGAAATCCGGCCCGGCAATGTGATCGAGCACAATGGCGGCCTCTGGGTCGCGGTGAAGACCCACCACGTCAAGCCCGGCAAGGGCGGCGCCTTCGCTCAGGTCGAGCTGCGCAACTTGCGCAACGGCTCAAAGCTCAACGAGCGGTTCCGCTCGGCCGACAAGGTCGACCGCGTCCGGCTCGAACAGAAGGACCAGCAGTTCCTGTACGAGTCCGACGGTATGCTGGTCTTCATGGATGCCGAGACCTTCGAACAGATCGAGCTTGCCGCCGATATCCTGGGCGAGCGCCGCCCGTTCCTGCAGGACGGCATGACCGTCACCATAGAATACTATGACTCCGAGGCACTTAGCGTGACCCTGCCCGACAAGGTGACCTGTGCGGTGACCGAGACCGAGCCGGTCGTGCGCGGCCAGACCGCGGCCAATTCGTTCAAGCCGGCGCTGCTCGACAACGGGGTCAAGATCATGGTCCCGCCCTTTGTCGGCCAGGGCGAGGCGGTCGTCGTCTCGACCGAGACCGGCGAATACGTCGAGCGGGCTTAACCGTCTTGGCCAGCGCCTCGCCCAACCTCAACGTGATGATCAAGGCCGCCCGCAAGGCCGGCCGCCGCCTGGTGCGCGACTTCGGCGAGGTCGAGAACCTGCAGGTCAGCGTCAAGGGCCCGGGCGATTTCGTCTCGAATGCCGACCGCAAGGCCGAACGGACGATCCGCGACGAGCTGATGGAGGCCCGGCCCAACTACGGCTGGGTCGGCGAGGAGAGCGATCCGGTCGAGGGCCGCGACCCGACCCGCCGCTGGATCGTCGATCCCCTTGATGGCACGACGAATTTTCTGCACGGCATCCCCCACTGGGCCGTCTCCATCGGCCTGGAACACCGGGGCGAGATGGTGGCGGGCGTGATCCTCGACCCCATCAAGGACGAGATATTCGTCGCCGAGAAAGGCCAGGGTGCCTGGCTGAACGACCGTCGGATAAGGGTTTCCGCACGGCGCGAGATCGGCGAGATGCTGTTCTCGACCGGTATTCCTTGGGGCGCCAGCCCGAACCTGCCGACATCGCTGAAGGAACTCGCGGCGCTGATGCCCCGCAGCGCGGGGGTCCGCCGCTACGGCTCGGCGGCGCTCGATCTGGCCTATGTGGCGGCGGGCCGCTACGACGGGTTCTGGGAGCGGGGCCTCGGCGCCTGGGACATGGCCGCAGGCATCTGCATCCTGCGCGAGGCGGGCGCGCTCTTCGGTTCGCTCAGCGATGGCGACATGCTCGAGACCGGCGAGATCATCGCCGCCAACGGCCATGTCTACGAGAGCTTGCGGAAAGTGCTTCTGGGGTAGCGCGGCTTGTCAATGCCCCGGCCTTGAGCCGGGGCCTCGATGTTCGCCGAAAGCCCACGAGGTCCCGGGTCGAGCCCGGGACATCGGTGCCTCACCCCGAACGGCCCTTCAGTTCCACCTCAACGAACGCCAGCTCACCGCCATCACCATTGATCACGTCGTGCTCGACCCCGGCGGCGCGGAAATAGGACGTGCCCGGCACCATGGTGAACGGCGTCCGGTTCCCCTGGCCATCGACCAGGGTCACCTCGCCGCCGATGACGGGCGTGATCACATAGTCGAAGTCATGCCGGTGCCAGCCGGTCGCGGCCCCGGGGGCGAAGCGCCATTCGGTGACGCGAACATGGTCATTCTCTACATGGATGGTGGGTATGGCTTTTGTCATGGTGGCCTCTGTATTAGGTCCACCTCCCTCGCACCCGCCTCCCCGCCCAACCACCAATTGTCCACCAATGCGTATGATTGGTGGTTGGGCGGGGAGGCGGGTGCGAGGGAGGTGGGCGGAAGAACCTCCTACATACTCAACGCCAGTTTCGGCGACAGTACATCCATCGTCAGCGCCTGGCCCACGGGAAAGTTGGTCAGCTTGCCCATATGGGTGTTGAGCCCCGCCAGCAGATGCGGGTTGTCCTTGCAGGCCTCGCGCCAGCCCTTGTTCGCCAGCTGCAGCAGGAAGGGCAGCGTCGCGTTGCCCAGCGCGATGGTCGAGGAGCGCGCCACCGCGCCCGGCATGTTCGCCACGCAGTAATGCACGATCCCATCGACAATATAGATCGGATCGTCATGGGTGGTCGCCTTCGACGTCTCGAAGCAGCCGCCCTGGTCGATCGCTACATCGACGATCGCGGCCCCGGGTTTCATGTCCGATAGCTGCGCCTTGGTCACCAGCTTCGGCGCCGCCGCGCCGGGGATCAGCACCGCGCCGATCACCAGGTCCGCGGTTGCCACCAGTTCCTCGGTCGCGGCGCGCGAGGCATAGCGCGTCGTGAGGACCCCGTTATAGCAATCGTCCAGATACCGCATCCGGTCGAGCGAGAGGTCCAGCACCGTCACCTGCGCGCCCATGCCGGCGGCGACCCGCGCCGCGTAGGTGCCGACGACCCCGCTGCCGATCACCACCACGTCCGCCGGACCGACCCCCGGCACGCCGCCCATTAGAACGCCCCGCCCGCCATTGGCCTTTTGCAGCGCCCAGGCACCCACCTGCGGCGACAGCCGCCCCGCGACCTCGGACATCGGCGCCAGCAGCGGCAGCCCGCCCCGGTCGTCGGTCACGGTCTCGTAGGCGATCGCGGTGACGCCTGATTCCAGCAGGTCGTTGGTCTGCTCCGGGTCCGGCGCCAGATGCAGATAGGTGAACAGGACCTGGCCCTCGCGCAGCTGCTTGCGTTCGCCGGCCTGGGGCTCCTTGACCTTCACCACCATCTCGGCCTCGGCGAAGATCTGGCCGGGTCCGTCGGAAAGCCGCGCGCCCGCCGCCTCGTAATCCGCATCCGGAAAACCCGCGCCCACGCCCGCGCCGGCCTCGATCAGCACGTCATGGCCGTGGGCCACTGCCTCGCGCGCGGCCGCCGGGGTCATGCCGACCCGGTACTCCTGGTTCTTGATTTCCTTGGGACAGCCGATCAGCATGTCTTCACCCTTCCTCAATCGACGCGGTTTTATTAAAACTAACGCCGTGCGGCCGCCTGCGTTAGGTCCAAATTGTCGCCTCCCGCAGTGCTGTCAGATGGCGGTTCGTGACCCGTGTTTGAATCTCGCGGGCCGCAAAATGTGGTAGTTGCGTCTGGTAAATGCAGCAAATCTGCGTAAGCTGTCGCGAAAATTCTTACGAGGCAGGCGATGACCGCAAAGGACGGCTACAAGGTCCAGTTTTCTCAACCGACCCGCCAAATCCTATTCATGCTGATCGTCCTTGTCCTGGTCGCCATTGGCGGCTCGGTCTTGGGCGGCCAGATCCGGTCGGTTTTCTATGCGAATGTCTATCTGAACGGGGTGATCGCCGCTGTCTTCCTGTTCGGCGTCTTCGCCACTTTCTGGCAGGTGGCGCAGATCATCATCGCCACGCGCTGGCTCAAAAACCTCGAGGCCGGGCGCAAGGGTCACGAATTCACCAAGCCGCCGCGCATCCTGGCCGCCATGGCGCCGATGATGCGCGAGGGCCGGATGCAGCAGCGCATGGCGACCTCCAGCACGCGCTCGATCCTGGACAGTATCGCGACCCGGCTGGACGAGATGCGCGACATCACGCGCTACATCACCAGCCTGCTGATCTTCCTGGGCCTGCTCGGCACCTTCTGGGGGCTCTCGATCACGGTCCCCGCCGTCGTCGACACGATCCGCAGCCTGGCCCCGCAGGAGGGTCAGGAAAGCACCGATGTGTTCGAGCGGCTGATGAGCGGGCTCGAGGACCAGCTGGGCGGCATGGGCACCGCCTTCGCCTCGTCGCTCTTGGGTTTGGCGGGCTCGCTGGTGGTCGGGCTGTTGGAGCTTTTTGCCGGCCACGGCCAGAACCGGTTCTACCGCGAGCTCGAGGAATGGCTGTCGTCGTTCACCCGGCTCGGCCTGATCTCGGAGGGCGAGGGGCCCGAGGGCGGGCTGATCGCGCTTCTCGAGCGGATCGACGAAGGCCTCGAGATGACCACCGGCTTCGCCAAGAAGGCCGAGGAGGCGCGGATCGACTCGGAACGGCGCCTCGGCCGCGCGGCGGATGTGGTCGGTGAGATGGCCAACCAGATGGAGAAGGAGCGCGCGCTGATGGGCGAGCTTCTGAACGAAATGCGCGAGGCACGCGAGCTGCAAGCGGGACGTGACCACGCGACGCTGACCGTGCTGAAACGGATTGAAGGCGCGAACGAGTTGATCGCCAATGCGCAGACGGGGATGATCCACGCGCTCGAACGCTCGGGCTTTGCGTCCAAGGGCGCGGGCGACGGCAATGGCAGCGCCGAGTTGCAGGCGCTGGGCGGTCAACTGCGCGAGATTGCCCATGACGTGGCGACCGGAAGGCGCGAATCCACTGCCGCGCTCCGGGCCGAGATCAGGGCGCTGATCAATCTGATCGACACCCGCACCAAACCGCCAGGGGCGCGCTGATGGCGCTGGCACGCCGAGCCGGAGGCCGCATCCAGCAGAACACCTGGCCGGGGTTCGTCGATGCGATGACGGCGCTGCTGCTGATCCTGATGTTCGTGATGTCGATCTTCATGATCATCCAGTTCACCATGCACCAGAAGCTGACCGGCCAGACCAAGGAACTGGACCAGCTCAACCTGCAGCTCGCCGACCTGGCCAATGTTCTGTCGCTCGAGCGCGACCGTTCGGCGGCACTCGAGGAAGAGGTCGGGTCATTGCAGGCCAACGTCACCGGTCAGCGGAGCGAAATCGACCGTCTGGGGGCGGCGCTGGCCGCGATGACACAGCGCGCCGAGACCGGCGACGCCGAGGTAACGCGGCTGAACGCGGCGATGGCGGTGCTTGCCAGTGCCCGCGACGCGGCCGAGGCGCGCAATGTCGAGCTCGAGTCCCAGCTGGACGAGACCGTGACCGAGGGCGAGGTGCTCGCCGCCGCCTTGGCCAGCGCGCGCAGCGAGATGGATGCGGCAGCCGAGGAAGCGCGCCTGGCGGCTGCCCGGCGCGAGGCGCTCGAGGCCCTGGTCGCCGATCTTCAGGCGCGCGAAGCCGAGAACGCGGATGCCGCCGCCCGTGCCGCCGCCGCGGAATCACGCCTGAGCGAGGAGGAAAAGGCCCGCTTGGCCGAGGCCGCCGCGGCCGAGGCTCTGCGCAAGCGGCTCGAGAACAGCGCCGAGGAACTCGACGCCATGACGCTCGCCTTGGAGCAGGCGCGCAACGATGCTGAGGACACCCTGACGCTGCTCGCCGCCGCCGAATCTGCCAAGCGCGCGTTGGAAGAACAGGCGGGCGAGAACACCTCCGCGTTCGACCGCGAAGAGGCGCTACGGCTGCTGGCCGAGCAGGAGCTTTCGAAGGCGACCGCCCAGACGCTGGCCGAGCAGCGCCGGGTCGCGCTGTTGAATGCGCAAATCCGGGCGCTCCGCGAACAGTTGGGTGGCTTGCAGGCCCTGCTGGACGATGCGGATGCACGCGATGCCGAGGCCGAGGTCCAGATCGCGCGCCTGGGCGAGCGCCTGAACGCAGCGCTGGCCCAGAAGGTGGGCGAGCTGGCCCGCTTCCGATCGGTCTTCTTCGAGAAGATGGAACAGGTGCTGGGCGGGCGCGAGGACATCAAGCGGGTCGGCGACCGGTTCGTGTTCCAGTCC
The DNA here is from genome assembly GCA_029862205.1 of Paracoccaceae bacterium. Classification (GTDB taxonomy): domain Bacteria; phylum Pseudomonadota; class Alphaproteobacteria; order Rhodobacterales; family Rhodobacteraceae; genus Thermohalobaculum. The sequence continues at coordinate 57,946 of JAOTXT010000012.1, read as the reverse complement.
GAGGTTCTGTTCGGCGCCGGCTCGGCGACGCTTGGCGGCGCCGGACAATCGGAGATCTCGAAGCTCGGCACCGTCTTGCGGGAGGTCGCGGATGAGATGCCGGAGGATCTCAACTGGATCCTGCGGGTCGATGGTCATACCGATAAGATCCCGGTGGGAGGCCGGGGGCGCTATCGCGACAACTGGGAGCTCTCCCAGGGCCGCGCGCTTTCGGTCGTGCGCTATCTGATCGAGCACGAGAACGTGCCTCCCGATCGGCTGGTGGCCGCCGGTTTCGGCGAGTTTCAGCCAATCGACGAGGGCGACGAGCCCGAGGCGCTGGCGCGCAACCGGCGTATCGAGTTCAAATTCACTGAACGGTGATCTGGGCGCCGTGATCTGGGCGCGGCCGCGCGCGGTCAAAGCGAGCGCTGGAACCGCTCCATCTCCTTGCGCGACAACCCGAAGACGCCGTCCTCGATCATCACAAGCTGCCCGTCGCGCACCGCCTTGCCGAAGCCCTTGATGCGCGTCTGCAGCGAGTTCTCGTGCTTGCCCGGGATGGTCTCGAAAACCGAAATCACCTCCTTGCGCGAAAACGTCGTCTGGCCCTTGATCAGCACCATCCAGGCAGCCGCGCTGGCCATCAGGTCCGGAATCGATGTGGCCTTCGCATTCTCCGCCAGCCCGGCCGCGGTGAAGCCGCCCTCATCTTCGTCTTCCGCGTTCTCGTCAGCCTGGCTGGGATAAAGATGAAGGGTTAGATCCCCGTCCTCGCCATCCCCATCCTCGCCATCCTTGGGCCCGTCATCCTCGCCACGGGCATCCGGCAGGGCCGTGAAAAAGCTCGCTGCGTTCTCGTCGTCCGCGCCGCCACCTTCGGCCGCGGACGGTCCGGACGCTCCCGAGGCGCCTCCCCCGTCCGCATCCGACGTTGGATCGACGAAGATGCTGCCGTCGCTGGGGCCGGCCTCCTCGGCAAAGATATCGCCGGCACTGGGTCCGCCAGATGGCCCGCTACCGGCGCTCGCCCCGCCAAAGCCCAAGCGGTCGGCGACCAGATCGCGATCCAGCGCGTCGGTGTCTTCGGCCGTGCCGGCGACCAGATCGACGAAGTCGTCTTCGTCCTCCGCGTCATCGCTCGGCCCGGAGGGTGCGAAGATATTCACGTATTCCTGGTCGGTCGCTTCTTCGTCCGCGGCGAAGGGGTCGGCGTTGATGGCGCCGGCCTCGGCCGGCGCGCCACCACCGTGATGGATGACGACCAGGCCGGGCACGATCTCGACCTCAGACTCGTCCAGCTCGCTCCGGCGGCTGATCTCGCCGACCAGTTGTTCGATCGTGTCGGGCTCGAAATTGAAACCGGCGCTGGCAAGCTCGGGCGACTCCTCCAGCAGGTGCTGCATGGCGCGCAGGATCTGCTGCACGGGCTCGACCGGATCGTCGAACCCCTGCACCGAGCAGGCGAACGATCCGATTTGCAGATCCAACCGCTTGGCCCCGCCGGACATTGGACAACCTCTCCCGAAACACCATAATAACAAAAAGTTGCATAAAAAATCGCAGGTTTGACTTTCACCGTCAAGCGCGCTTGACGCGCTGACGGTGCCTCCGCAAAAGAGTTCTCATGGATCGGTTGCCAATTGGTTTCGACACTCCCGTCACGGTTGTTGGTGGCGGGGCGCTCGACGAGACAATGATCTCCGAGGCCCGCCGGTTGGCGCCGACTTTGATCGCCGCCGACGGCGGAGCCGACCGGCTTGCCAACCTGCGGCTGATGCCCGAGGCGGTGATCGGCGACATGGATTCGATCGCCGATCCGGAGCATTGGCGCGCCGGGCCGGCGCGCTTCATCCACCTGGCCGAGCAGGACAGCACCGATTTCGAGAAATGCCTCTATGCGACCGAGGCGCCGCTTTACCTGGCGGCCGGCTTTACCGGGGGCCGGGTCGATCACAGCCTGGCAGCGATGCATGTGCTGTTGAAATACCCGGACAAGCGGGTGGTCATGATCGGTGCCGAGGAAGTCATGGCGCTGGTCCCGGCTGAAATGCCGTTGCGCGTGACGCTTAACCCGGGCTCGAAGGTCTCGATCCACCCGTTGCGCGAGGTTCGGGCCACCCGTTCGCGCGGCCTCGCCTGGCCGATCGATGACCTGGTCTTCGCGCCCGGTGATCGCTCGGGCACCTCGAATGAGGCATCCGAGCCGGTGGTCGAGATGGCGTTCGAAGGGCTTGGCGCCCTGGTGATCTTCGAGCGCGCGGCACTCGCCAGCCTGGCGGGCGCGCTGAGCGAATCTGGGCGGTGACACTGTCGGAATGACGCGCGTGGAGCCGGTCTTGGTCGGGGCCGCTCGCTGATTCACAAACCCACGTGATCGAGGAGCCCAACGTGGCGGCTCAGCAGATCATGCTCAATCGCCGCTTCGTGGAGATGGCGTTCCAACCGGAAACGCGATTGTAGGGCGGGATTTCATCCCGCCGCTCTGCGAGTGGGCGGCCCGTTGCACACGAAAATGCAGGAGCGCGCGCCAACCGTGAATAATCGGTAGATCACTCAAGAAACATAATTAAAATCAGTATCTTAATCAGATTCTCACATGTGAGAGCCCCGCCGTCTCACGCCTTCCGGGCCTCGCGCGCCGCCGCCCCGAAGGCGGCGAAGAGCGCCCGGTTTACCGGATCCTCCATCGCGTCATATTCCGCATGCCACTGAACGCCGAGGGCGAAGCTCCGCGCCGCCTCGATCGAGATCGCCTCGACGGTTTCGTCCTCCGCATGGCCCTCGATGACGACCCGATCGCCCGGCTCCCAGACCGCCTGGCCGTGGAGCGAGTTGGTCACCGCCGCAGTGGTGCCGAAGAGGTGGTGGAAGACGCCGCCCTCGCGGAAGCTCACCTGGTGGCGCTTCTTGAAGATCACCTCCGGATCCTTCTCGCCCTTTGGCATCCGGTGGTTCATCCGGCCCGGCAGGTCGCGCACTTCCGGGTGCAGCGTGCCGCCGAAGGCCACGTTCATCTCCTGGATGCCGCGGCAGATGCCGAAGACCGGCTTGCCCGCCTCGACCATCGCCCGCGTCAGGGGCAGGACCAGGTTGTCGCGGCCGAGGTCGAAGGGCGCGTGGGCTTCGGTTTCGTCATGGCCGTAGAAGCTGGGATGGACGTTTGGACGCGCGCCAGTCAGGACCAGGCCGTCGAGCAAGTCCAGAAGCTCGCCGGTCGAAGCCGTCGCCGGCAGGCCCGGCAGGATCAGCGGCAGCCCGCCTGCCACCTCGGCCACCGCCTCGGGCGTGCGGTTGCCGCAGATCTGGGCGTCGAACGTCTCTTCGATCCGGTGCAGAAAGGCGGTGACGCCGATGAGGGGGCGGCGTTCCATCACGGGCACTCCAATGCCTTCTCGATGGTCTCGGGCTCGGCATCCTCGGCCAGAACAGCGCCCTCGATCACGTCGCCATAGAGCCAGGCCAGCCGCGTCTGCCGCCAGCCCGCATCGGGCAGCACCAGTTCCGGCCCCCGCCCGCAATCGCGCACGCCGCCGGTGATGAAATTCTGTCCAATCCGGTGGTTCGAATACCCGGGTTCGGATGCCAGCTCGCGCGCGATGCCGCCTTTGAAGGACCAGATGCGCAGTATGCCGCCGATATGTGGGGTTTCGACGTAAGCAACGTCTTTGACCCCGTCGCGGTTGAAATCGGCAATCCCGGCCGGCGCCAGCCAGCGGTACGAGCGGCCGATATATGGCGTTGCGGCGATCTTGACGAATTTGCCATCGGCCATGCCGTAGACCGCGAGCGAGGCGCCCGCATCCATCCGGGTCTCGATCACAACGACATCGTTCAGGCCGTCACCGGTCACGTCGGCGATCCGCGGCGTGACGTCCTCGAAGACTGACATCTCGTCCAGATAGGCCATCGATTCGCACGGTCCGGTCAGCGGCGTCTCGGCCCTCAGCGCGCGGGCCTCGATCGCATCCCCCAGGACCCCATGCCCATAGACCTCGGTCGCGTTCGAGAAATACGCCCATGTCACGCCGTCTCCCTCGGCGCGGACCTCCTGGGCGTCGGGTGGACCGCCGGGGTAATCGCAGGCGAGCCCCGGGGCCGCGAGTGCCGCGGCGAGAAGAAACAGAGCGGGGCCAAGCCCCCTCAAATCTGTTTCTCCGGCATCTGCACGACCAAGCCCTCGAGTTCGGGCGTTACCTTGACCTGGCAGGTCAGGCGCGAGCGGATCTCGTCCGGCTCGAAGGCGAAGTCGAGCATGTCCATCTCCATGTCCTCCTTTGCCGGCAGCTTCCCGACCCAGGACGGATCCACATAGACATGGCAGGTGGAACAGGCACAGGCCCCGCCGCAATCGGCGTCGATGCCGGGGATGTTGTTGTTGACCGCACCCTCCATCACGGTCAGACCCACGGCCACATCGACGGTGTGCTCAGTGCCATTGTGCTCGATATAGGTGATGTTGGGCATTCCGCTCGGTCCCCAGGTCAAACATGTGATTCAGCGCGCTTATCTAGCGTGACTCGTCGCCCTCGTCCACAAATCTGGCGGCCACGAATCTGGCGGCCACCGCGGTGCGGCCGGAGGCGAAGGCCGGTTGCGGGCTGTCATAACCGCGCCGGTCGCCCGGCGGATGTTCGAGCCGGTCGACATAGCGCAGCGCCGCGATGGCAGCGACGGTGCCGACAAGAGCTGCGGCGAGCGCCTGAATCGCAACCACGCCGCTGGCCCCGAGCGTGGTCCCGAAGGCGAGGCCGAGCAAGGGGATGGCCGCCGCGTCGCGGCTCCAATTGAACCCGGTCGACCAGAGCGGGCGGCCAAGCGTGTTGAAGCTGGCGTTCGAGACGAAGAGCGCGCCCGAAAACAGATACGCCCCGGCACCGTAAGTGGTGAAGGCGCGGACCACCTCGGCCCCGGCGCTGGTCAGGCCGAAGCCTGCGATGATCCAGTCGGTCGCAAGCCAGAGCGCCGCCCAGGCCACCAGCACGTAGAGACCGGCGAAGACCAGCGCGTCCCGATAGGTGCGGCGGATCCGCGCGTAAAGCTCGGCGCCCAAGTTCTGGCCCAAGATCGGCCCGACCGCGCCCGAAAGCGTGAAGATGCCCGCGAAGGCCAGCGCGCTGACCCGGCCCGTGACCGCCCAGCCGGCAACAGCCGCGTCGCCATGCTCCGCGACCAGCCGCGTCAGATAGGCGTTGCCGAGGGGCGTCGAGACCTGGGTCGCCACGGCGGGCAGGGCGATCCCCAGCAGCACCCGCGCATCGCGCATCGCAGCCTGCATTTCGATCCGGCCGATCATGTCGTGGACCTTGACCGCGCCCCAAAGCCCGACCAAGGCCGTGCCGAGCCGCGCGAGCACCGAGGCAAGCGCTGCACCGTCAATGCCCATGCCGAGACCGAAAATGAACAGGGGGTCGAGCGCCGCCCCGATCACGCCGGCAGAGAGCGTCACATACATCGCGCGCCGCGCATCGCCGACCGAGCGCAAGAGCCCGCTGGTGACCATGCCGATACCGAGAAGCGGCAGCGAGGGAAGCACGAAGCCAAGGAACCGCGCGGCGATATCCAGTGTCGTGCCTTCCGCGCCCAGCAGCGCGAGCACGTCGCGCCGGACAACCCACAACGTGGCCGCCGCCAGGGCCAATACCCCAACTAGGATCACCGTCGAAGAGGCCGCCAACCGCCGCGCCGTGGCCTCATCCTTGGCGCCGATCGCCCGGCTGACCAGCGCGGTCGCCGCGATCGAGAGGCCGATGGCGACCGAGATCATCAGGAACTGCACCGTGCCTGCGAACCCGATCGCGGCGGCCAGCGTCTCCTGCCCCAGAAGCGAGATGTAAAAAAGGTTCGCGACATCCACCAGGAACAGCGACATCAGCCCGACCGCCCCAGTCGCGGTCATGACCGCCACGTGGCGCATGGTCGAGCCGGTGGTGAAGCGGGCGGGACGGGCCACCCGTTACTCTCCGGGCTGCGGAACGGCCCGCGCGCTGAACACGGTCTCGTTGCCCGGCACCGGATGGCGCGGCAACATGCAGGCGAGAGCCAGCGAGACCAGCGCCAACGCGGCGGCGAGGCCGTAGACCGCGCCGGGCGAGCTGAGCCACAGAAGTCCCAACGGCGCAGGCAGACCGACCGCCGCGATGTGGTTGATGGTGAACGAGACCGCTGCCGTGGGCGCCTGATCCGCCGGATCGGCGATCTTCTGAAAATAGGTCTTTTGAGCGATGGCCAGCGCGAACAACAGGTGGTCCAGCACATAGAGCGCCATGGCCAGCCACACGCCCCAATGGAAGAAATAGATCCCCGCATAAAGCGCGAAGACAATGGCCAGGCCGGCATATTCCACGATCATCGCCCAACGCTCGCCATAGACCCGGACCAGCCGTCCGGCGACCGGGGCGAAGATGATCGTGGCGATATAGTTGAAGAGCATCAAGCCGGTGATCTCGTGCACTTCCAGCCCGAAGCGCTCGACCATCATGAAGGGGGCGAAGACGATGAAGATCTGACGCCGGGCACCGCCGATGAAGATCAGCGCGTAGTAAAGCCAATAGCGGGTGCGCAGGATCATCTTCTTGTGCTGCACCACCGGCGCTTGGAACCGCGGGTAGAACGCCCAAGCTGCGATCGCGAGCGCCGCGCAGGCTCCGCCACCTGCCCAATAGACCGCCGTGTAGCTCCAGCCGAAGCCCTCCCAGGCGACGATGATCAGGCCGAAGACCACCAGCGATCCGAACGAGCCCGCCGAGACGATCCAGCCGATCATCTGCGGCGCCCGGTCCTTCGACAGCCATTGAAGCTGCAGCGACTGCTGAATGGTCTCGTAATAGTGGAACCCGACGGACGACAGGATCGTCGTCATCATCAGGCCCCAGAATGTGGGAAACTGCGACGTCAGCCCGGTGAAGACGCCCAGCAGGATCAGCGCAAAAATCGCGAGTGTCTGTTCGCGCAGGAACAGCAGGATGTAGATCACCAGGAAGGCCAGGAAGCCGGGGATCTCGCGGGCCACATGCAGGACGCCGATATCGAACCCGTCGAAGGCGGCCTTCTCGACCACGAAGTTGTTGACCAGCGCCATCCAGGTGGCGAAGGCGAGCGGCGAGGCCACGGCCATCAGCAGCAACAGGGTCTCGGGCCGCCGCCAGCGGGGCAGCGATCGTGCATCCGTGATCGAGACCGTCGCCCGGGACATACGGGACCTCCTGACCCTCGGACCTAGCGTGATCAGGTGCCTGCGGCCAGCGCTGGATTCGGCCTCGCATGTGGCCGCCGCGATTGTGGCCCTGGTCCGAGACAGGCAAGATGGCGCCCGGAACAATGACCAATCAACTGACAACGCGATGCTGTATTGTCGGCGGCGGGCCCGCCGGCATGATGCTTGGGCTGTTGCTTGCGCGTGCCGGAATCGAGGTCGCGGTGCTCGAGAAGCATGGTGATTTCCTGCGAGATTTCCGGGGCGACACGCTGCATCCCTCGACCCTTGAAGTGATTGCCGAGCTCGGGCTTCTTGATGGTCTGCTGGCCCTGCCGCATCAGCGGGTCGAACGGTTGGAGGTGGATTTCGGCGGCGAGACCTATACGGTCGCGGACTTCCGGAAATTGCGGGTTTCCTGTCCGTTCATCGCGCTGATGCCGCAATGGGATTTCCTGGATTTTCTCGCGGGATCAGCAGGATCCTGGCCGTGGTTCTCGCTGCACATGAACACCCAGGCGACAGGTCTGATCCGTGAGAATAGCCGGATCGCCGGCGTCGAGGCGGTTGGGCCGAAAGGGCCGCTTGCGATCCGCGCGGATCTGGTGGTGGCCGCCGATGGTCGCCACTCGGTGCTGCGCGAACAGGCTGGGTTGATTGGGGAGGACTTTGGCGCCCCGATGGATGTGCAGTGGTTCCGACTGGACCGACCCGATGGCATGGACGCCCCGCTCGGCCGGTTCGGTGCTGGGCGGATCCTAATCCTTCTGCCCAGATCGGATTCACGGGGCGATTATTGGCAGGCGGGATATGTGATCCCGAAGGGCGGCGACGCGGCTTTGCGCCAACGCCCCTTCGCCGATTTCCAGGCCGAGCTGACCGGCCTGATGCCCGAGATCGCCGAACCGGTCGGCCGTCTGAAGGGTTGGGACGCGGTCAAGCTGCTGACCGTGAAGGTCGACCGCCTGCACGATTGGTGCCGGCCAGGGTTCCTGTGCATCGGAGACGCGGCTCACGCCATGTCGCCTGTCGCTGGTGTCGGCATCAACCTGGCGATCCAGGATGCGGTCGCGGCGGCGAACCTGTTGGCAGGGCCGTTAACCAAGGGCGCGCCGAGCGTGGACGACTTGCGGCGCGTCGCTGCCCGGCGTGGCTGGCCGACCCGCATGACCCAGCGCCTGCAACTGGGTTTGCAGCACAGCCTAATCGCCGAGACGCTGAGCGCCGACACCGCTCCTCCGCGCGCGCCTTGGATGATCCGCCTCTTCCATAGCTGGCCGTGGCTACGGCGCTTTCCTGCCAGGCTGATCGGGCTGGGTCTCAGGCCGGAACATGTGCGCACCCCGATGGCGCCGAGGTCCCCGGCTCGGGTTAGCCGATGACCGGCATCTCGCGCGGCGCCCGGACGGTCAGAAGCTCCGGCGGGCCGTTTCGGACTACGATGTTTTCCTCGTGAACAATCAGCTTGCCAGGCGAGATCTCCATCCCGGGCTCGAGTGTCAGAACCAATCCCGGCTCCAGCACCGTCTGGTCCCACGGCGTCAGTGACGGATGCTCGGTTAACTGCATCCCCAACCCATGCCCCAGCCGGCCCACATTGGGCTCGGCATCGCCCCCCATCGCCGTCTGCATCGTGCGGAAGAGATCGGCGCAGGTCGCCCCGGGCCGGGCCGCCGCCAATCCGGCTTCGGTTGCCTGCCAGACGGTCTCGTGTGCTCTGTGCACCGCGTCGCCAACCGCGCCCACGGCGAAGTTCCGGTCAAAGTCGCAATAATAGCCGTCATGGACCCCGCCGATATCCAGGATCAGGACATCGCCTTGGGTCAACGGCCGGTCGGCGGGTGGCGAGATGATGTCGCCATAGCCGCCCGAGCGCGCCGCGCCCACCAGATAGGCGACGTCGTCGAGGCCGGCCTCGAGCGCGGCGATCTTGAAGGCGCGGAAAGCGTCGGTCTCCGTCATGCCAGGCGCCAGGATATCGGGGACCCGGGTGAAGGCCGACGAGGCGGCCTGGGCCGCGAACCGGATCTTGTCGATCTCGGCCTCGGACTTGATGCGTCTAAGCGCGCGGATCAGACCGGTCGCGTCGCGGAACTCGGTGCTGGGCAGCGCGGCGCGCAGGCGCTCGAAATCATTGAGCGGCATCCGCAGATGTGTCTCCGGCCCCATCGGCAAACCGATCGCCCCCGTGCCTGCGTGCTCGCTGAGCGCCGCAGCCAACAGGCCGACGCCATCGTCCTCGGGATCGGGCGCGGACCAGGTGCGGATATCCTCGATCCAGGTCCGGCCCATGCACTCGGCGCCGATCCCCGGGATCACCGCGACCGGCTTGCCACGCGCGGGCACGACCAGAAACCAGGGCCGGGTCGGGCTTTGCCAGAACTGGGTCAGGAAGCCGCTGAACCAGCGGATCTCAGGCTCGGTGCTGAGCAGGAGCGCCGCGAGGCCCTCGGCCGCCATCGCCCGTTGCGCCCGCTCGAGACGGGCCTCGAATTCGCTAGCCGGGAACCCTCGGGGCGGTGCCGCCACGTTTAGACGGCTTTCAGCAGGTCGTCATAAATCGCGCGGTCGGTCGCGCCCTCGGTGCCGATCAGCAGCACCCGCGACTCGCCATCAAGCTGCATCGACTCGCGCAGGTTCTGATCGCAGGCCGCGGCGATCAGGGCGACGGGCCCGGCGACCGAACACTCGCCCGCCTCGATCTCGCCACCGCCCGCGACGCCCGAGGCCAGCATCCGCATCGCGGGCGCCACGGTGCTGTCGGCGATGGTGACGAAATGACCTGCGGTGCGGCGCAGGATTTCCCATGCCACCACCGAGACCTCGCCGCAGGACATTCCAGCCATCACCGTCTCGTGGCGGATCCGGACCTTGGCGGCGCGGCCCTGCTTGGCGCTTTTCAGGAAGCAGGCGGCGTATTCAGACTCGACGATCACGATCCGGGGCAGGGCGGCACCGTGCTCCATCCAATAGCGCGCTGCGACCGCCGCCGCCATTCCACCGACCCCGGCTTGCAGGAAGATGTGGGTGACCGGCCCTTCGGCCTGTTCCATTACCTCGGAGGCGAGCGCGGTGTAGCCCGCCATCACCTGGCGCGGCACATTCAGATAGCCCTCGTAAGAGGTATCAGAGACCACGAACCAGCCGTTCTGCGCCGATTCGGCGGCGCATTGGCGCACCGAATCGTCGTAGGTGCCGGTGGTCCGCACCAGCTCGGCGCCGAGCTCGGTCATGGCCGCGGCGCGGTTCTCCGAGACGTCCTTGTGGACATAGATCCGGCACTTGCATCCCGCTTGCCGCGCGCCCCAGGCGACCGAGCGCCCGTGGTTGCCATCGGTCGCGGTGGTCACCGTGATCTGCGCCGCCGCGTCGTGGGCGGCGCCGGCGCGCAGCTCGGACGTCGAGACACCCAGCTTGTCGCTGAGCAGCCGCAGCACCGCATAGGCCCCTCCCAGCGCCTTGAACGATCCGAGGTCGAAGCGCTGGCTCTCGTCCTTATAGAGCACCTCGCCGAGCCCCAGCGCTCCGGCCAGCTTGTCGAGGCTGCGCAGCGGGGTCGGCGCATATCCGGGCCATTGGCTGATCTCGGACAAGGCGTCGCGCGCCATCTGCTGCGAGAACAGCGCGTCTAGTCGCTCGGGATAGGGGCCTGGCTGGACGACATTGCGCAAATGGGCGGCAAGTTTCGGCGCCTGGCGAAAATGCGAAAGCGGCATCTAGGTCGGCTCTCCTGACAAACGAAGCAAAGGATACACACCCGCTTTCTAATGGGCCGCGCAATCGGCCGGTCGTCATCGGGCATGAGCCCATTCCTCGAATATCACGCCCAGGCGCGGCTGCAAACCCGTCTGACGATCACTGCCTCGGCACCGATGCCGCGCTAGCCCAGCTCGAAGGTGGTGATGCCGAAGATCTGGTTCAGCGGCAGCTCGGGTGCCGGGCCGCGATACATGCGTGCGGTCTCGAAGGACGGGACCAGGCCACGGCGCTCGGCCAGCTGGATCGCCGCGGTATTCGGCTCGGGCGGATCGAGGAAAACCGGCCCGGGCGGTGCCTCGGCGGCGAGGGCGCGGAAGAGGAGATCGGCATCCGCCTCGGTCGCGGCGAAGAGCGGGCCGATCTTCGCCCCCTCGCGGCACGGACGCAGCACGCCGTAGCCGGTGACGGCGCCGTCCTCGGCGATTGCCCGGACCACATGGCCGGGCGCGCCGAGCCAGGCGGCAAGGAACGCGCCGCGGCCAGCCGGGAATAAGATGCGGTCGAGCGCCGCGCAATCCTGTGGTGCGAGGCGGCCGGTCAGTCGCGGATCGTCGGGCGCCTCTACCTCGACCGTGCCGCCATAGCGAATGTTGCGGTGGGCCAGCACGAAGCCAGATTCGCGATAATTATCCTGTTGGGCGACGACGCCGTCGAGCCCGACGACGCGGCCCTCGAGCCGGTCCATGCCCGCCCGCCAGGTGGCGAGCCCGTGACCCTGACCCCGCCACCCGGGTGTCACGATGTAGAAACCGAGAAAGCCGAACCCATCCCCATAGCGCACGACCGAGATCGACGAGACCGGCTCGTCCCCCAGCCAGCCCATCAGGAACCCGCCCGGGTCCTCGGCCAGGAAGGCGGAGGCGTCGGCGAGCCCCGGGTTCCAGCCCTCGGCGGCGGCCCAGCCGATAGCGGTGTCCAGATCGGCGGGCGTCATGGGGCGGATGGAAAGGGTCATGGGGTGGGGCGTTGCCATGGCTATTGCATTGCCGTGACCCTAGCCGGATGGCACACCGCATGCCAGCCGAGGCAACCGCCCCCCGCCGTTCCGGCGCGATGGCGGGGCGAACCTCGCCCTACGCGGCGGCGGTGCGGGTCAAATTCACGCCGTCTCACGTGTGAGATTCTCGATATCTAATTGAAACTAATGTAAATTTCAAATCGATTTACCGTTTGTTCACGGTTGGCGCGCGCTCATCCGTCATTTTGCGCAACGGTCTGAAAGGTCAGCCGTTAGGCGGGATTTGTCCCGCCAACGAAGCGCAACGGCGGGGTAAACCCCGCCCTACCTGAAAACCCTGCGCCGTCAGAACGTCTTGCCCGGCGTGAAGCCGGGCATCTTGGTCGCTTTGTCGGTCTTGAGGTTCAGGGAATAGATGTCCCCGTCCTCGCGGAAATAGGTCCAGCTGCAGTTGAAGTCCTGGCCGTACCACTCGGTGATCTTGAGGCAGAGCTTGCCGTCCCCGGATTCTTGATCGGCGGTGATCTTCCACTCGCCCGAGCCGGGCTTCTTCTTCCAGATGAACGCGATGCTCCCCGAGGGGTCGTAATAGCCGGCGCCAAGGGTGCTCCAGGTCTCGGTGTTGCCGGACAGGAGCTCGGTCAGTTCGGGGGCGGTCAGCGGGGTGCGGTCGCCCGCGAGGGTGGGGAGGGCGAGGGCGGCAAGCAGCGCGGCGGCGAGGGCGGGGCGGAGTGGGGGCATGGGCGGAGCCTCTGGGAATAGGGTTTGGTCGACGATATCCGGTGGGCTCCGCCCGAGGGGAAGGAAAGGACCACCGATCACGCGCAGTTGATCGGGCGGGTTTGGCAGCGTGGGGAGAGCGGCCGGTAGGGTGCGTGCTCGCACGCACCGTTGGGGCACGCGGCTCGCAATCAAACGGTGCGTGCGAGCACGCACCCTACGAATTGTTAACCATGCTGGAGCGAATGTTGCAGGATGCCTAACTACCTTCGTCCGCGCGTTCCCGGGGCGACGATCTTCTTCACCGTGGCCTTGGCAGACCGCGGCTCGGACCTGCTGGTCCAGAGGATCGACCTGTTTCGATCTGCCTTCAATGCGACGCTGAAGCGGCGGCCCGTTGCCGTCGATGCGCTCGTCGTGCTTCCCGACCACCTGCACGCCGTACTGACCCTGCCCGGTGCCGACAACGACTATGCGCTGCGATGGCGGCAGATCAAGACGCGCTTCTCGCTCGGGCTTCCGAAAGGCCGGTTGAGGCAGAGCCACGTCACGCGCGCCGAACGCGGCATCTGGCAGCGGCGATACTGGGAGCACCACATCCGCGACGCCGAGGATTACCGGGTGCATGTGGAATATTGCTGGTGGAACCCGGTGAAGCACGGATTCGTTGAGCGGGCGCGGGATTGGCCGCATTCCTCGCTTCACCGCGACATCCGCATGGGCCGCGCGGGGCCGGAATGGATGTAGGGTGCGTGCTTGCACGCACCGTTGGAGAACGCGGGTCGAAATGATGGTGCGTGCGAGCACCGGTGTTTTTGCCGGTGGCGATGTTGAATGGTGCGTGCAAGCACGCACCCTACTTGCTGCGCGCGCGCTCCCATCGCGCCGATATGTGCACGATTACAACCGCCGAAATGACCGCCAAGAGATTCGGAAGCTCCAATAAGTAGAAAAGCATCGTAAACAGTCCGCCGACCTCGGCCCAGAGCATTGCTACGACGATGCCAAACCCGACATGTTCTGGGTCCACGGTTGTTAACGCAATTATCAATTCATGAACAAAATCCCAAGCGCACCGCCGTAGAAAATCAATTCGAACGCGCCCCAAAGGCTCATCAGCCATCCCTGAATGCCTGAATTCCCGAAATGACCGCTTACGAACCGTGACATGATCGCAAGGCCGATTACGCCGTAGGCACGAAATTCAACGGACCCATCTTCCTTCGTGTCCGACGGAAAGATGGGAAAGAAATAAAGGACGACGATCCCTGACAATATGACCGAAGCCATCGTCAATGGCCGGAGCGGCGGCAGCGTCACCTCTTAAACTTCTTATACCTAATCCGCTTCGGCTCCACCGCGTCGGGCCCCAGCCGGGCAATCTTGTCCTGTTCGTACTCCTCGAAATTGCCCTCGAACCATTCGACGTGGCTTTCGCCCTCAAACGCCAGGATATGGGTGCAGAGGCGGTCGAGGAAGAACCGGTCGTGGCTGATCACCACGGCGCAGCCGGCGAAGTTGACGAGCGCGTCTTCCAGCGCGCGCAGCGTCTCGACGTCGAGGTCGTTGGTCGGCTCGTCGAGCAGCAGCACGTTGCCGCCCCGGCGCAACAGATTTGCCAGATGCACCCGGTTGCGCTCGCCGCCCGATAGCTGCCCGACCTTCTTCTGCTGGTCGCCGCCCTTGAAGTTGAAGGCGCCGCAATAGGCGCGGCTGTTCATCTCGGCGTCCCCCAATTGGATCACGTCGAGCCCGTCCGAGATTTCCTCCCACACGGTCTTCGAGCCGTCCAGGCTGTCGCGCGACTGGTCCACATAGGCCAGCTCCACGGTGTCGCCGAAGGTGATCGCGCCCGCATCCGGTTCCTCCTGCCCCGTCAGCATCCGGAAGAGCGTGGTCTTGCCCGCCCCGTTCGGGCCGATCACGCCGACAATGCCGCCCGGCGGCAGCGAGAACGACAGATCGTCGATCAGCAGGTTCTCGCCATAGCCCTTCTTGAGGTGTTCGACCTCGATCACCTTGCCGCCAAGGCGGGGACCATGGGGCACGATGATCTGGGCGCGGCCGACCCGCTCGCGCTCGGACTGGTTGGCGAGTTCGTTGTAGGAGTTGATGCGGGCCTTCGACTTGGCCTGGCGGGCGCGGGGGCTCTGCCGGATCCATTCCAGCTCGCGGGCCAGCGTGCGCTGGCGCGACTTGTCCTCGCGCGCCTCGTGCTCCAGCCGCTTGGCCTTCTGTTCGAGCCAGGACGAGTAGTTCCCTTCCCACGGCACGCCGCGGCCGCGGTCGAGTTCGAGTATCCAGCCGGTGATCTCGTCCAGGAAGTAGCGGTCATGGGTGATGATCAGGACCGTGCCGGGATACTCGATCAGGTGCTTTTGCAGCCACAGGATGGTCTCGGCGTCCAAGTGGTTGGTGGGCTCGTCGAGCAGCAGCATCTCGGGGGCCTCGAGCAGCAGCTTGCAGAGCGCGACGCGGCGCTTTTCGCCACCCGAAAGGGTGCTGACATCGGCCCCGTCCGGCGGGCAGCGCAGCGCCTCCATCGCCACATCGACCTGGGCGTCGAGGTCCCAGAGGTTCGCCGCGTCGATCTGATCCTGGAGCTTGGCCATCTCGTCCGCCGTCTCGTCGGAATAGTTCATGGCCAGTTCGTTATAGCGGTCGAGCTTCGCCTGTTTGGCGGCGACGCCTTCCATCACGTTGCCGCGCACGTCCTTGGTGGGGTCGAGCTCCGGCTCCTGCGGCAGGTAGCCGACGCGGGCACCCTCGGCCGCCCAGGCCTCGCCCTGATAGTCCTTGTCGAGGCCCGCCATGATCCGCATCAGCGTGGACTTGCCCGAGCCGTTGACGCCGACAACGCCGATCTTGACGCCGGGGAGGAAGCTGAGCCGGATGTTCTCGAAGACCTTCTTCGAGCCGTAGGACTTGGTGACCCCGTCCATGTGGAAGACGTATTGGTAGGATGCCATGCTTGGGTGCCTGCGATCGGGTAAAGGTTGGCGGCTGATTTAGCCGCTTGGCCCTGCCGGCGCAATCGGCGGGCGCTAGGTGTCGTCGTCGTCCGGTTCCGGCTCCGGCTGCACCGAGCGCCAGATGGAGAGGGCGGCGAAATAGACCGAGGCCCCGACCCACAGCCAGAAAATCAGCGGCGAGGCCTCGCGCGCCCGCGTGTCGTCCGGGTCGATCAGCACCAGCCGGAACGAGGTCGCGGCCCAAAGGACCGTGATCGGGACGGTCCAGCTTCGCCAGTCTTTCACCCGGAAGGGATGCACGTATTTCCAGGGCACGAAGGTCAGCACGCAGCAGATCACGATGACCGTCAGATTGGTCCAAGGCCCGGTCTGCAAAACGTGAATATACAAGACCACCAGGTTCCAGAGCGCCGGGAAGCCGACGAAGTAGTAGTCGTGTGACTTCATACCGAGATTGGCGAAGGTATAGAGCGAGACCGCCATCACCGCCGCGGCGGAAGCGGTGGCGTAGCCATCGGGCACGAAGTTGAACCAGTAGATCATCATCGCCGGGACGGCGGTGTAGTTGAAATAGTCTATGACGTTGTCCAGCGTCGCCCCGTCGAAGTCAGGCGTGACCTCGGTCACCTTGGCGCGGCGCGCCAGCGCCCCGTCGATCCCGTCGACGAACAACGCCAGTCCCAGCCAGATGAAGACCGCGATCTTGTCGCCGTCCAGGATCGCCAGCAGCGCCAGAAAACCAAGCACGATGCCGGATGCCGTGAAGGCGTGGACGGCCCAGGCGGCGGCCACCTCCTTGCGGGCATGTTCGCCGCGCTGTTCCTGATGCGAGCCGTCGTCGGGCAATGTTGCGTTCTCTTCCCCCTGGGGCACAAACTGGGCCGCGATTTGCGGTGCGCGGGAGTCTACCCCGGTGCCGGGGCGCAGGGAAAGGCCCGGGTCTCGCGCCGTGAAAGATTTGTGACATGGGCGCATCCCCCGGGCATATTAGCGGCTTCCTCGCGCGCGCCGCGCATTGACAGCCCGTGCTCCAGGCGTCGGTATGGGGCGCCGAGACGCGGAGGCACCCCTTGTTCCATCGTGGCCCCCTCGCCATGCCCGGCCAGCGCATCGGCCTGCTCGGAGGATCGTTCGATCCGCCGCATGAGGGGCATTTGCATATCTCGCATTGGGCGCTGAGGGCGCTGGGGCTCGACCGGGTCTGGTGGCTGGTCTCGCCCGGCAATCCCTTGAAGCCGCGCGGTCCCGCGCCCGTCGAGCAGCGTCTGGCGGCCTGCCGGGCCTTCATCGATCATCCCCGGATCGCGGTGACCGATATCGAGAGGCATCTGGTCACCCGGTTCACCGCCGATACCTTGGCCCGGCTGGCGCCGCGCTATCCGGGTGTGCATTTCGTCTGGCTGATGGGCGCCGACAATCTGGCCGGGTTCCACCGCTGGCACCAATGGGACTGGATCATGACGCATTTCCCGATCGGCGTCCTGGCCCGGCCGGGCGAGCAGGTCCGGGCCGGGCTTTCTCCCGCCGCGCGGCGGTTCGCGGGCCTGCGGCTGCCGCAGGGGGCGGCGCCGCTTCTGGGCGCGGGCGGGCGCGTCGGCTGGGTGCTGCTGACGGGGCGCATGTCGGCGGCGTCCTCGACCGAGATACGGGCGCGCCGTGAGCCCGCCTAAGCGGTCTTTACACTTCTTTACATTGCCGAGATGCGCCTGCAACAGGCCGGCCCCAATTTGCCTGTCAGAGCCACCGGAGCGGTGGCACGATCAAGACAGGAGCCCCGAGATGGACGACCACAAGACCGAGACGACCAATTCCGAAAACCCCGAGACCGTCGAGCGTAGCCCCGAAGGCAAGGGCTGGCTGCGGACCAGCAAGGGCAAGACAATCGCCGCGCTGACCGGCGCGGCCCTACTGATCGGCGGTGCCTTCGGCGTGCAGGCGATCGCCGAGAGCAACACCTACCGGCATCTCGCCGCATATGAGGGCGGCTGGCAACAGCGCGGTCACAAGCCGCTGGAGGAGATGACCGATGCCGAGATCGAGCAGAAGGTCACCCGCGGCGTGCGGCACTTGGGCATCGAGATCGACGCGACGCCCGAGCAGGAGGCGGCGATGATCGACATCGCCCTCGGCGTCGCCCGCGAGATCCGCCCGCTGAAGGAGCGGATGCAGCTGACCGGGCAGGAGCTAAAGTCCCTGCTGACCGCCCCTACCGTCGACCGCGCCGCGCTCGAATCTCTGCGCACCTCGCGGCTTGCCGAAGCCGAGCGGATCAGCAAGACTTTGGTCGATGCGGTTGCCGATGCGGCCGAGGTGCTGACGCCCGAGCAGCGCGCGGCCATCGAGCAGATGATCCGCGAAAAGCGGGAACGGCGCGAGGGACGCCGTCACTGGCGTCGTCGGGGCTGACCCCAGGGTGGCTGTCTGCCGCACGCCGCAGGTCCCCCCCGAGACCGAAGCAGGCCGCCGATGCAGGCAGCTGAGAGACCAGCTCTGGGAAGGACCCAGAAACGGAAGGATAGGATGAGCGACCAGATCCTTCTGATCGAAGACGACGCCAGGCTCGCCGGGATGGTCGGGGACTATCTCGGCGAGTCCGGCTTTCGCGTGACCGTGGCGCGGACGGGCGGCCAGGGATTGGCGCTGCAGGGCCAGGGCAGATTTGACGCAGTGATCCTTGATCTGATGCTGCCGGACATCGATGGGCTTGAAGTGTGCCGGCGGCTACGCGCTTCCGCGACCCATATCCCGGTCATGATGTTGACCGCGAAGGGCGATCCAATGGACCGCGTTGTTGGCCTGGAAATCGGCGCGGACGATTATCTGCCGAAGCCTTTCGAGCCGCGCGAACTGCTCGCGCGACTGCGCGCGATCCTGCGCCGAGGGGCAGCCGCGCCCGGTATCCAAGTCCTGCGTTTCGGCCGGCTCGAGATCGATACCGGTGCCATGCTGGCCCGGATCGACGGCCGCGACTGCGCGCTGACCGCGCACCAGTTCAAATTGCTCGAGGTCATGGCACGCGCCGCGGGGCGGGTGCTGAGCCGCGATTATCTGATGGAACGCGTCAGCGGTGGCGCGCTGGAAGCTTTCGATCGCTCGATCGACGTTCACATCTCGCGCATCCGGGCCGAGATCGAGGACGACCCGAAACATCCGCGCCGGGTCATCACCGTGCGCGGGGCAGGGTATGTCTTTGCCCAGCAGCAGGATTGAAGGGTTTCCGTTATGCCGCCGCCCGCCCCGCCTCCCCGCCCGACCACCAATTGTCCCTCAATTGCAGAATTGGTGGTCGGGCGGGGAGGCGGGGCGGGCGGCGGCCTAGCCGGAGAGAAATAAATGTTCCGCCGCCGGCTTTACGCCCAGATATATCTTACCGTCATCATCAGCCTGGTGATCGTGGTGATCCTGACCGCGATCCTGTGGGGTATCTTTGGGCGCGATGCGCCGGGGCGCGAAGCCCTTAACGTCGCGGGACGGCTGGCCACGGCGTCGCTGCCGCCGGCGGATGCGCCGCGCGGCGCGCAGCGGGCGGCCCTGATCGAGCTGGGGCACGAGCTCGACATCTCGATCACGCTCTTCGACGCGGACCGGCGGCTGATCGCGGCCACCGGCCGGATGGGTCCGCCGCCGCCCCGCGATCAGGGTGACCGAGGCTGGAACCGGGTGCGCGGCACGCCCGCTTGGGCCTTCAATCTTCCGGACGGGCGCTGGCTGGTGATCGATCCCGGCCGGCACCGGCAGCGCAAGCCGTTCCTCAATTTGGCGCTGCTTTTGGCTGCCATCGCGTTGGGTGTGGCGCTGGGTGCCTATCCCCTGGTGCGCCGGCTGACCCGCCGGCTCGAGCGGTTGCAGGAGGGGGTCGAGCGGATCGGCAAGGGCGATCTGTCGGCCCGGGTCGAGGTGAAGGGCCGCGACGAGGTCGCGCGGCTGGCCACCAGTTTCAACGAGGCGGCGGCCAAGATCGAGACCCTGCTCGGCGCGCACCGCATGCTGCTGGCCAATGCCTCGCACGAATTGCGCACGCCGCTGGCGCGCATCCGGCTGGGGGCCGAGATGCTGAAGGAAGGCTCCGACGGCGACGAGCGCCGCGCCGCCCTGCGGCAGGACATCGCCGAGCTCGATGCGCTGATCGACGAGATCCTGCTGATGAGCCGGCTGGACGCCGGCTCGCAAGCCGAGCTGGCTCAATCGGTCGATCTGTTGGCGCTGGCCGCCGAGGAGGCCGCGCACTACCCGGATTGCAGCCTGATCGGTTGGGCGCCCGAGATTGCGGGCGATCCCACGCTCTTGCGCCGCTTGATCCGGAACCTGGTGGAAAATGCCTACAAGCATGGCCGACCACCGGTGGCGATCCATCTGGCCCGCGACGGCGGTGAGGTCACGCTGACGGTCACCGATGGCGGGGACGGTATCCCCGAAAGCGAGCGAGAGAACGTGTTCCAGCCCTTCTACCGGGCCTCTACCAAGCAGAACGTGGCGGGCTACGGTTTGGGCTTGCCGCTGGTGCGCCAGATCGCCGAGATCCACGGCGGAACCGTGCAGGTCCTGACCAGCGGGTCCGGGGTGCGGGTCGGCCTGCCGGTGCGCCCGGGCGTTGAGGATGCACCGGCGCCCTAGTCACTCGATCCCGAATTCGCGCAGTATCGCGGCACCGTGTTGGCCAAGCGCGGGGGCGGGACGGGCGTGCGGCGCTTGGCCTGGATTGCGCGGCACCGGTAGCGTGGCGCCGGGCAGAACATCGTGGTCGGGTGCGGCGCCCGAGGCGGCAACATGGGGATCATCCAGCCAATCGCCGAACCCGTTGATCCGGCTGGCCAGCACGCCCGCCTTGGTCAGGCGGGCGACCCAATCGTCGGTGGACTTCTCGGCGAACTTCTTGGCCAGGATGTCGAGCAAAGGCGCCAGGTTCTTTGCCCGGTCAGAAAAGCTGGCGAATCGGGCATCGTGTGGCAGGTCGGGCCGCTCGATGGCGCCTGCCAGCGCCACGAAGTTCTCCTCGCGCACCAGGGTCACCGCGACCCAGCCGTCGCTGGTGCGATAACTGCCCGCGGGCACGTTGATCGGGGCCGGCGCATGCCCGTGATGCGCGGTCTCGAGAATCTTCGGGCCCAGGATCGCGGCCGCCGACTGCATCAGTGCGATATCTAGGCGCCGTGCCTCGCGCGGCTGGCCGGGCCAGAGCGCCATCGAGACCGCCTGGAACCCGTAGAGCCCGGTCACCGCGTCGATAATGGTCGTATCGGTCTTGTGCGGGATGCCGTCCCGCCCCCGGTTGATCGACATATAGCCGGAGAAGGCTTGGGCCACCGTGTCGGTCATCGGATCAAACGCACGCGGGCCAGTCAGTCCGAACCCCGAGACTGAGACATATTGGATCGCCGAGTTTACCGCACACACCGCGTCGAAACCGAGACCCAGCTTCTCGATCGCACCCGGCCGGGCGCTTTCGATCATCACGTCCGCACGTGCCGCCAGCGCCAGTGCCCGGGCCAGATCGTCCGGGCTCTTCAGGTCCAGGACCAGGCTCTCCTTACCCAGATTGTAATAGATCGCGCTCGCCGACATGCCCTGTGGACCGGGGCCCAGCGCCCGCATCCAATCGCCCTGCGGCGGTTCGATCTTGATCACCCGGGCGCCATGATCGGCCAGGAGGCGGCCGCAATAGGGGCCCGCGATCCCCTGGCTGAGGTCCAGCACCAGAGTTCCGGCGAGGGGTGCCGCGGTGGTCGGGTTGCTTATCATGCTGGTGATCGCTCCCGGATCGCTGGGGATGTGGATTGGTGCTACGACTCGGCACCATAGCGCGGCGGCGCGCGGGCCGGAACGGGGCCGGAACAGGATAGCCGGAATTGGGAATGGGTCAGGCGGCTGGGGACAGGCTGAGAGCCATCGGCGCCGCCGCGATGATCGCGCTGGCCCTGGCGGAAATCCTTTATCTGGTGGGCGGCGCCGCATGGGCGGGCGCGATCGGCCGGGGCCTGGCGCTGGCGGTTGTCGTCACCCTGCTACCGCGCTTCGGCTTGCGCGAATGGGTACTGCTGGCGCTGGCCTCAGGCCTGACAGCGGGCGTCGCGATCGACCGGGGAGGGGTCGGAGTGCTGGCCGGGGCCCTTGACACCGGCGCCTTCTTCGCGGCCTTCATCCTGCTGATCACCGCACTCCGCGAGGCCGCCGTCACCTCGCCCGCGGTGCTGGCGCTGGGCCACTACCTGACCCGGCAGCAGCCGGGCCGGCGGCTTTTCGCCAGCTATGTCGGCGGGCACCTTTCGGGCGTGCTGATGAACTTCGGCGCGATCAGCCTGCTGGCCCCGCTGGTCCAGCGCGGGGTGAGGGCCGAGCCTGTCGAGACGCCCGAGGACGAACGGCGGGTGTTGATCCGCGAGCAGCGTCAGCTTTCGGCGCTGATCCGCGGGTTCGGGAACGTGATCACCTGGGCGCCCACCACCCTGACGCAGGCGGTTGTCCTGTCCGCATTGCCGGGGTTGGACCAAAGCCGGGTGATCGCGCTCGGGCTTGGTTTCTCGGCGCTGCTGCTGCCGGTCGCCTGGGCCGAGGACCGCCTGCGCTGGGGCAAGCCGCGCAGCCGCGCGCCCGGGCTGGATGTGCCCCGCTTTCCCTGGGCCGCCGCCCGGGATATGGGGCTGGTCGCCGCGATCCTGATCGGTGGCGCCTACAGCGTGCAGGGCGCGCTGGGCATCACCACCGCCCAAGCGCTGATGACCATGGCGCCGCTGATGCTGCTGGGCTGGGTATTCACCCAGAATCTGGACGATGGTGCCGGAGCTGCGGTGCGGGCGGTGCGCCGGCGCATGGGCGAGGTCGTGGCCGGTCCGCTGCCGCGGATGACCCGCGATGCCTTCCTGCTGGGCGTCGCCGGGTTCATCGGCACCGCTGCCGGGATCCTGGCGCCGGTCGAGGCGATTGCCGAGGCGTTGGCGATCGACCGGATGCCGGTCTGGCTTTTTCTGTCGGTTCTGCCCGTCATCGTCATAATCTCGGGCAACTTTGCGCTGAGCCCGCTGATGATGGTGGTCTTTCTCGCCGCCGTGATCACCGCCTTGCCCGAGATGCCGGCCGATCCGAATCTGATTGCGTTCTCGCTGACCGCCGGATGGGCGCTCAGCATGACCGCGTCACCGAACGCGACCGGCCCGATTCTGCTGGCGGGGATCACTGGCCTGCCCACAACGACGCTTACCTGGCGCTGGAATGGCGTCTACTCGCTGGCAGCGCTGGCGCTGCTGATCCTGCTGTTCTTCCTGTTCGCCTGAGAATCGATCAGCCCGCGCCGGAGAGGGTGACCGGCGCGGGCGCTCTGGGGTTCGATTGGTTTGTTGTTATGCGGTCGCTGCGGCCTTCATATCCGCGTCGCGGCTTGGATGTACCATGGTGATTCGCTTGCGGTCACCAGTGGAAATTTCCGTGGACCAGTCCAGCGCGGTGATCTGTGCATCCTCGGCCAGACCCTTCAGCCCGTCGCCGAGGCCCGACTTGAGGCGTTCGACCAGCGCTATGGTGGCCTCCAGCCGGTGACCCTGAAGCGGGCGCCCGTTCAAGGCTTTATCGAAGTCGAGGATCCGCCGCTCGGCCGCGGAACGGAAGTCGGCAACCGCCGTTTCCTTGGTCGCGACCAGGGCATGCCGGGTGCGCGCCAAATAACCCTGGGCCAAAACATTGCCGGCCGTGTGGGCCGCGAAGTTGTGGATCGGGCACTCGAACGGCGTTGTCCCGCCACCACTGGGGCAGGGCATGGTGATCGAGCCGTTCTGCAGATGCATCACGATCGGCTCGAGGTCGCCGGGTGGCTGGGCGATCACGATATCGAAATCGCCGGAAATGGTCAGGAACTCAGCCTCGCCAAGGTAGCGGCAGATCGCCAGCGCTGCCTTCAGCGAATCGATATCGTCCTGGGTCACCACGCGTTCGGTCCCGGTGCATTTGCCCTGGGCCGATGGATCGTTGTGATGAATCGTCAGCTTCGCCTGGCCCGAATGGGCGAAGGCGCGCTCGGCGATTCCCTTGAGCGCATGGGGCACCGAGACGTGGTGCGCGGGCGACAGAACCCGCGGCGCCGCATCGCCGCCCCGCTCGGTCACGGTCACCGAAGTCGTGAAGGCCGGGAAGCCCGCCCCACGAGTCGCCGACAAGTGCCTAGAAAGTTTCCGATCGAAGTCCGTCAGGACATTTCTATGTATCGTCTGTACGATTACATAGTCCTGATCACGATGTGTTTCCGTATGAGAGACTTCGAGGACAGGAATACGTTCGAGACTCGGCTCGACGTAAGTCTTAAAAACGCTATTGATACTCATCTCGCAACCCACGCTAGAATCGACACCCACGAGCAACACCCTAAGAGTATTTTTTAGAAATGTGAAGCAAAATGTGGAAAGGTTTGGATAATTCTATGGTGGAGGAAGGTGGTGAATCTCCGTAACGGGCGGATTCCACGATCAGAATCCGGCCAGTTTTAGGACGCCACCCGCGCCAAAAGCGGCCAACGGTACTAAAGTAAAACGCAAGTTAAATATGGCCAGAATAGGCCACATTCTGTATATATTATCGGATTCGCAGGCGGGTGCCTGCCTCGTTCGAGATAGGGGTAATGGAATATGAGTGCTGAACATCAACCCTCGGGTGCATCGGTCGTCCAATTCGACGCCCATCCGAAATCTCCGCGCACCATGCAGGAGACCGGGCTCGAGGAAGGTTTCCTGCTGGACCTGATGGTCAAGGTTTTCTACCGGCTGGGTCTCGAGCGGGCGAGCGAGATCAGTCATGTCATCAAACTGTCGGTCGCAATCGTCGACGAGATGCTGCGGCTGGCCCAGGAACTGAAGCTGATCGAGACGCTGGGCCAGCGTGGCGCCAGCATGACCGCCGAGATGCGTTACACGCTGACCGCGCTCGGCCGCTCGCGCGCCCTCGAGGCGATGGCCAAGAGCGAATATGCCGGCCCGGCGCCGGTGCCGCTCAACGAGTTCGTCGCCCAGTGCGAGGCGCAGTCGATCCGTGGCGAGGTCCTGACCCGCGACATGCTCGAGCGCGTGTTCGCGAAGCTGACCCTCTCCGAGGAGCTGATGGCCCAGATC
This sequence comes from Paracoccaceae bacterium, assembly GCA_029862205.1. Lineage (GTDB taxonomy): Bacteria > Pseudomonadota > Alphaproteobacteria > Rhodobacterales > Rhodobacteraceae > Thermohalobaculum. The sequence goes on along the minus strand of JAOTXT010000012.1, from coordinate 33,274 downwards.
GGCCCAGCGGTGAACTCGGGCCAGTCGATCATGCTCTATGGTCCCGCCGGTAACGGTAAGTCGTCGATCGCGACGGCGATCACCATGGCCTTCGAGGATCAGATCTATCTGCCCTACTGCTTCGAGGTCGATAACCAGGTGATCACGGTCTACGATCCGACGGTGCATCACCGCATCGACAAGGACGAGTTCCTGACCGAGGGTCTGCGGCGCTCATCCGGCTCGGACCGGCGCTATGTGAAGTGCCACCGGCCGTCGGTTATTGCCGGCGGCGAGCTGACGCTGGAAGCTCTGAACATCGCCTACAATCCGACCAGCCGGACCTACGAGGCGCCGATGCAGCTCAAGGCGGTCGGCGGCGTGATGGTGGTCGACGATTTCGGCCGGCAGCGTCATACGCCGCAGGAGATGATCAACCGGCTGATCATCCCGCTGGAGAACAAGGTCGACTACCTGACCCTGCAAACCGGCCGCAAGTTCGAGGTCCCGTTCGACCCGGTGGTGATTTTCTCGACCAACATCCCGCCGGCGACGCTGGCTGACGAAGCGGCGTTGCGCCGGTTGCGCTACAAGATCGAGATCGCGCCGCCGGGCAAGGATCTCTACCTCAAGATCTTCGCCCGCTGCGCGCGCGAGTACAATCTCGAGCTGACCGAGGAAACCCTGGCGCATCTGTTGCTGGATCTCTATCCGAACCAGCCCGGCGCCGAGTTCCATGCCTTCCATCCTCGGTTCCTGATCGAGCAGACGATCTCGATCTGCACCTATGAGGGGGTAAAGCCGGAACTGCGCCGCGAGTTCCTGGATCGCGCTTGGGCGAACCTGTTCTCGAAGGACTGAATACGGCGATCTGCTGCGAGCGAGGCGGGGCGGCGACGCCCCGTCTCAATCATTTCGGAAGGTGCTATTTTCGCATCATCGTAAACCGGCCCATGCAATGGCCGGCGTTCCAGTTTCCTTTCAGCCCCGCTCCATCGGCCTTGCCTTTGAAGATCACTGTGCCGGTGTCGAGCTTCATCCGGACTTTGCCTTCGTCGGATACGGTTCCCTTCGCGGTATAGGTGCCGTTCTTGCCGATGACGCTTCCGGATATCTTGCCGTCCGCGATGGAGAGTTCGTTCGTGCCGCCCCCGCAGTTCGAACGGTTGGAGGTGGTGCTCATGATCCACTGCCCGTCGTATGGGCCAGCGATCGCGGCTCCCGAGAAAACCAGGACCGAGGCGGCGAAACACGCGCCGAGGATGGATGGCCTAATCATATTTGCCTCCCGTTACGCAAAACGGTGAGGATCGTTCCGCAGGTATTTGGCGAAAGTTTGGCCTTGTAGGCCGGGCCGGTCGGGTGGTTCAGGCCCTAAAGCGCGCCCAGGCACCAGCGAAGGATGCCCTTTTGCACATGCAGGCGGTTCTCTGCCTCGTCGAAGACCACCGATTGAGGGCCGTCGAAGACCGCGCTGGTGACCTCCTCCTCGCGGTGGGCGGGCAGGCAATGCATGAAAATCGCATCCGCCTTGGCATGGGCCATCAGCTCTTCGGTCACCTGGTAGGGTTTGAGCTGGTTATGCCGCCGGTCGCGCGCCGAGACGTCGTCATGCATGGATAGCCAGGCGTCGGTCACCACCGCGTCGGCGCCGTCGACCGCCTTGAATGGATCGCGTTCGACGGAGATTGCCGCCCCTTCCGAGCGCGCCTTGGCGACGACCCCGGCATCCGGGTCCAGCGTTTCGGGCCCAGCAAAGACCAGGTCGAACCCAAATTGCGCGCTCGCCTGGGCGAAGCTGGCGAAGACGTTGTTGCCGTCGCCGGCCCAGACCACCTTCGCACCCTCGATCGGTCCCTTCTTCTCCTCGAAGGTCATCACGTCCGCCATGATCTGGCACGGATGGGTGCGGTTGGTCAGGCCGTTGATCACCGGTACGGTGGCGCATTCGGCCATCTCCTCCAGTGTCTCGGGCTGGAAGGTGCGGATCATGATCGCATCGACGAAGCGGCTGAGGACGCGGGCGGTGTCGCCCACGGATTCGCCATGGCCAAGCTGCAGTTCCGAGCCGCTGAGTACCATGGTCTCGCCGCCCATCTGTCGGATGCCGACATCGAAGGAAATCCGCGTCCGGGTCGAGGGTTTCTCGAAGATCAGCGCCACGACCTTGCTGTCGAGCGCCCGGTTCTCGTCCGGAAAGAGCTTCGGCTTGCCGTCGCGGGCGGCCTTGATCTCGGCCGACCGGTTTAGGATGTGCCGCAGCTCTTCCGCCGGGACCTGGTCCAGGTCCAGGAAATGCCGGGTCATGCGGCTTCTCCGGACTGGGCTTTCACCGCGCGGCAGGTGGTGTCGAGCCGGGACACCCCCTCGGCCAGATCGTCGTCCGAGATGTTCAGCGGCGGCAAGATGCGGACCACGTTCGCCCCGGCCGGTACGGTCAACAGACCGTTGGCGCGCGCGGCGGCGACGAAATCGCCATTGACGAAACCCTCGTTCAGGCGCAGGCCCAGCATCAGTCCCTCGCCGCGGATCTCGGCGATGATATCGCCATGCTCGTCGGCCAGCGCACCCAGGCGCTGGCGCAACAGCCCCGCCTTGCGCTTGACCTCGTCCAGGAATTCAGGGTCCGCGATCTCCTCGACCACCGCATTGCCAACCGCGCAAGCCAGCGGGTTGCCCCCATAGGTCGAGCCATGGGTCCCGGCCACCATGCCGGCGGCCGCCTCCTCGGTGGCGAGGCAGGCACCGAGCGGGAAGCCGCCGCCGATCCCCTTGGCGACGCCCATGATGTCGGGGGCGATGCCCGCATTCTCGTGCGCGAACAGCGCGCCGGTCCGGCCCATGCCGCACTGGATCTCGTCCAGGATCAGAAGCAGCCCGTGCTCGTCGCAAAGCTGGCGCAGCGCGCGCAGGTAGGTTCCGGGCACGACCCGGATGCCGCCCTCGCCCTGGATCGGCTCGATCATGATCGCCGCCGTCTCCGGGCCGATCGCGGCCTTTACCGCCTCGATGTCGTCCACTTCGACCTGATCGAAGCCGGGCAGCAACGGTCCGAAGCCGTCGACCAGCTTCTCCTGCCCGGCGGCCGAGATGGTGGCCAGGGTGCGGCCGTGGAACGCGTCCTTGAAGGTGATGATCCGGTTGCGCGTGGGCTCGCCCTTATGGGCCCAGTATTTGCGCGCCATCTTGATGCAGCACTCCATCGCCTCGGCGCCCGAATTGGTGAAGAACACCGTGTCGGCGAAGGTCACGTCCACCAGGCGCTCGGCCAGGCGGCGCTGCTCCGGGATCTCGTAGAGGTTCGACACATGCCAGACGCGTCGCGCCTGCGCTTCCAGCGCGGCAACGAGCTTCGGATGGGCATGGCCAAGGGCGTTCACCGCGATACCGGCGCCGAAGTCCAGGAACTTCGAGCCGTCGGTCGCGATGAGCCAGGAACCCTCGCCCCGTTCGAATTCGAACGGTGCCCGCGCGTATGTCGGCATGACGGGCGAGATCACGGGTCTTGTCTCCTCTGGTCGGCGCGAAATTGCGCCGGGGTTGCAAAAAAGCAAAAACGCCCCGTAGGCAACGGTGCCACGGGGCGGCGATGCTTGACGGGGGGCGAGTGTATGGGCAAAGCGGGGGCGGCTGTCAATCGGGCGGGCCGGGGGCAGGCCCGCGCGGGGAGCGGGACATGGCGCCATCCGGCGAAGGCATCTTTGGCCGTCTTCTGAGGTTTGTCGGGCTCGGCGACAGTGTCGAGCAGCAGTTCGGCGCCGTGCCCTACCGGCGTGGCGCAGGCGGCCTCGAATTCCTGCTGATCACGTCTCGGCGCACCGGGCGCTGGATCTTCCCCAAGGGCGGGAAGATGCCGTTCTTGTCGGCCTCCGACACCGCCGCCGAGGAGGCCTACGAGGAAGCCGGGGTGCGCGGCAGCGTTGAAACCCGGCCATTGGGCAGCTATCGCGACATCAAGATACGCGAAGACGGCGAGACCATGATCGAGGTCGATATGTATCCGATGATGGTCGAGGAAGAGCTTCTGGACTGGCCCGAGAAAGACCAGCGCCGCCGCCGCTGGGTCGGTCTTGACGAGGCAACGATCCTGTTGTCGCATCCGGAGTTGGTGACCATCGTGAAAGAGATCGCGGCGCGCGAGGCGGGTGAGGGAGACGCATGAGCGAACGCGTGGTTCTGATCCGTCACCGCGACGATCCGGCGGATGACCGGGTCGCCAGCTATTTCCGCGCCCGCAACATCGAGCCCGAGATCCGGCGTCCCTTCAACGGCGACGACCTGGGGCCGGTGGACGGAACGGTCGCCGCGAGCGTGGTCTATGGTGGGCCATTCAATGTCTTCGACTCCGACAAGCATCCGTTCCTGAATGATGAGCATCGCTGGATCGAGGGATGTTTGGCGAATGACGTCCCGCTTCTGGGCATCTGCCAAGGCGCCCAGTCGATCGCCTATGTGCTGGGGGCCGAGGTGGGCCCGAAGCCGGGTGAACCTTACGAGTTCGGCTATTACCGGATCGAGCCGACCGAGGCTGGGCGCGACATTCTGCCGGGGCCGCTTTACTTGGCGCAAAGCCACTACCACGAGTTTCAGATCCCGGACGGCGGCGAGCGTCTGGCCGGCAGCGAAGGGTTCGCGAACCAGGCCATGCGCTATGGCACGCGTACCTATGCCTTCCAGTTCCACGCCGAGGTGACGCGCACCGGCTTCCGCCGTTGGCAGGAGGCGCCGTGGGCAAATTTCGGCAAGCCGGGTGCGCAGGCCCGCGAGGAGCAGGACGTGCTGGGCGCCCAGCACGACCAGGCGCAGCATGACTGGTTCATGGGCTTCCTCGACCGGCTCTTCGGCGAGGTCTGAGATAGTCACATGGCCCTCTCGACACATGCGAAGGGCTATTTGATCACACTCTCCGGCGTCATGATCATGACGCCGGACACGCTGCTGATCCGGCTCGCCGCCGTTGACCCCTTCACCCTGGCGGCGACCCGTGGCCTGCTCGGCGGCATCGTGGTCCTGGGGCTCTCCCTGCTTTGGTATCGGGGGGCAGTGACGGCCCAGTTCAGGGGGCTGGGGCATTGGGCATTGGGGGCCGCCCTATTACAGAGCCTGGGCCTGGTCATGTTCGTTGTGGCCGTGGAATATACCAGCGTGGCCAATGTGCTGATCTTCTTTGCCACGACCCCGCTGATCGCGGCGGTGATGGCCTGGGGCTTCCTGGGCGAGCGAGTGGCACCTGTCACTTGGGCGGCGATTGCCGTGGTGCTCGCTGGGATTGTTGTCGTTGCCAGCGGCAGTTTGGGCTCGGTTCATATTTTCGGGGATTTCCTCGCCTTGCTTGATGCCGTCGCGCTTGCTGGGTTCTACGTCATCATCCGGCGCCACAAGGATGTCGATCTGGTACCGGCGATGGGATTGGGCCTGCTGTTCGCGGTCGTGCTGACCCTGCCGTTTTCCGACTTTTCGGATATTCGTCCGATCCAGTGGCTGTGGATTGGCCTCGGCGGCGGCATCGTCGTGCCCTTCGCACTAATCCTTCTGACATTGGGGCCGCGCTATCTGGCGGCGCCCGAGGTGGCCATGCTCGCCTTGCTCGAGACTGTGATCGGTCCGTTCTGGGTCTGGCTGGCATTGGGGGAAGAACCTGGCACCCGGTCGCTGATCGGCGGGGCGATCATCGTCCTCGCGCTGCTGATCCACGCAATCATCCGGCTGCGAGGCATTCGCCGACCGGTCCGGGCGTAAGTGATCAGGCCGTAAGCGACCCGGGCGCAACCGCGTGCGTCAGGCCGAGGGTTTGGCCAACCCGCGGAATTTCACTGCACCGCGTACAGCGCCTTGGCAACTTGCATCTCGATGTCTGATACGGTTTGCCCGGTGAGGTCGCGCCTGAGTTCGGCCGCGACAGCGTCGGCGGTCGCTTTGGTCAAGGACGCACGCAGGCGTCCCAAGACCCGTGGCGGTGCGACCAGCACCAGGCGTTCGGAACGACCTGATTGGACAGCGCGGTCGATGCGATCGGCCAGCGAATCGATGAACCGGTCCGACCCGATCCGGTGCGCGTCGACGGGCTCCATCGCCGAGCGTTGGCCCGGCCCGCTATCGGACCGCCTTCCGGGACGGTCGGCATTGATCTCGCGCGATGGCGGCGCATCGATTTCGCTCTTCCAGTCGACCCGCAGATTCGGCATGCGGTCCGTTCCCTCGTTCACCAGGATCAGGGCTTTGGCGCCGTCTGCGACGACGACCCAAGTAGTCTTGGTGCGGCCCGGTGACATTGGAGAACTCCCTATGCGACAACGATATCGGGCGCTCTGATAACGGCTATTTGGTTGTGCCGTATTGATGTCGCTCAAGACGGGCGAAACCGATGCCGCCTATCTCGGTCTCGCGCCCAACTGGGCGCTCGGCTATACTGACCGAAAATTTCTTGGCGCGGGGACAGCCTGCCCGCGAGCTATCGGAGGCCGCTATGCCGGTCGGATTGAGAGCGAATGCTTGTATCCTCGCGATCGGAATTTGGGGATTCTTGTCGCTGCCGACCTACGCGGCTGACGAGGCGCATGCCGACGAGATCGCGGCAAAAGGCGGGTGTCCCGGGTGCGATCTCAACCTGGCCGATCTGCGTCAACTCAGCGTCACCCATGCGGATTTCTCAGGCGCTCGACTGCGCGAAGCGGACATGAAGCACGCGGTCCTCACAGCGGCGAATTTTTCCGAGGCGGATTTGCAGCGCGCCGAGCTCGAGCGGGCACGTCTCCCGGGTGCGGACTTCACTCGCGCATTGATGCGCAACGCCGATCTGGAGAAATCGGACATTGCATCCGGGCGGTTCGAGCGCGCCGACTTGCGCAATGTCGATTTTGGTGAGGCGATACTCACGGATGCCGATTTCACACGCGCCGACCTTCGTCGGGCTTATCTGCGCCGGGCCGATCTGACTGGCGCCAGGTTCCCAGAGGCGAAACTGGACGAGGCGGACCTCGAGCGGACGAAGGCCGAGCGCGCGGATTTTGCGGGCGCGCGGCTGCCCTATGCGGATCTCGACCGTATCGACGCTCGAGGCGCGAATTTTCGCGATGCCGACCTGACCGGCGCCCGGCTTTCAAGCGCGGATCTGAGCGGCGCGGACCTGCGCGGCGCAAATCTCGAGCGCGCGCATCTCAGGCGCACCAATCTTTCGGGTGCCGATTTGACGGGTGCTACCGGCCTCACCGAAGAACGCCTCGCGCTCGCCTGCGGCGACACGGAGACAAGGTTGCCCGAGGGCATGACGATCCAGCCTTGCGGTTCGTGACTATTAGGCCGCCTCGCGCCGCAGCGGCTGCGCCATGCAGTGGACCCCGCCGCCGGCCCAGGTGAACATGGTCATCTCCGGATCGTAGACGGTGAAGCCCGCCGCCTTCAATTTGGCGTTCAGCCCCTTGGCTCCGGCGGTTGAGAGGATCCGGTCGTCGCCCAGCGCCACGACGTTGCAGCCCAAGGCCATGGTTTCCTTGAAGCTGGCCGGGATGATCTCGATCCCACGTCCCTTTAGCCAATCGACCACGTCCTCCTCGGTGGTCTCGAGGCAGACCGCCGCGCAGCTCTCATTCAACATGCAAACCATCAGGTCGATATGGACGTAGAATTGATCGATGGGCGCCCATTTGATCTCCCATCCCTCGTCCTCGAACCAGCCAGCCACCTGGCGGGCGGCCACATGCTCGGTGCGGTGGTCGGTGTAGCCCAGCAGCAGGGCATTATGTCCAACCATGTTGAAGTCGCCGCCCTCGAAATTGCCCGAGCTCACCATGTCGTAGATCGGGATGCCGGCTTCCAGATAGAAGCGCAGGCAGGCGGCGTATTCGCCGCGGCGGCGCGGGTTCGCCATCTGGCAGATCACCGCGCCGTAGGGGGTCATGAAGGACGAATCCCGGGCATAGACCTGATAGGGGTTCGCCTCGTCCAGCGGCAGGAAGTGGGTGGTGACCCCAGCTTGCGTATAGGCGTCCACCATCTCCCGGTGCTGGCGCATCGCGGTTTGTTTGTCGAATTGGTATCCCTTGCGCTGGGTGTCGCGCACCAGGCTCGACCAGTCGGCGTTCTCCTCGCCCATCCAGCGGAAGCCCTCGACGGGGCCGAGCAGCACGTCGCGCAGGACACCAGCCTCGGAGCGGATGCCCCAACCGGTCAGCTCCGGCGTGCCGCCGCCCTCGATCCGGGCGCGCAGCGGCGTTTTATCCACCTCGTCCATGTCAGACCTCCGGAACCTGTTCGCGGTATTCACCGCGGCAATGCGCGCAAGACTCTATCCATTCGCGCGAGCCTGCGCTATGGCGAACGGCCATGGGACTGACGGCTGCGGAACTGGCGAAGCGGGACGATTTCGCCGCTCAGTATCGGCGATCGACGCAAGCGCCGATCCGCCAGGTCGATTGCGCGGTCTGCGGTTGCGACTATGGCGGCACCAGCTGGGCGGACCGGGCAGAGGTCGATGGGATCATCCGGGCGCTGGGGCTCGCGCCAGGCGTCTCGTTGCTTGAGATTGGCGCCGGGGCAGGGTGGCCCAGCCTCTACATGGCCCGCCAGAGCGGCTGTGAGGTAACCTTGACCGACCTGCCGTTTGACGGCCTTGCGATCGCGGCGAAGCGCGCGGTTGAGGATCACGTGGCGGATCGATGCCGGTTGGCCGTCGCCGACGCCGCGCATCTGCCGTTCGCCGATGCCAGCTTCGATGCGATCAACCACTCGGACGTGCTCTGCTGCCTGGTCGAGAAGCAAGCGGTGCTGGCCGAATGCCGCCGGGTGCTGCGGCCAGGTGGCCTGATGGCGTTCTCCGTCATCTATATCCGCGAGGGTTTGTCGAAACCGGATCACGCCGCGGCCGCCGAGACCGCACCGGAATTCGTCGAGTCCGAGCGCAGCTACCCGGAGATGCTGGACGCGACCGGTTGGGAGATAGTGACGCGTGACGACCTTACGGCCCGCTTCTCGGAGAATTGCTTGCGCAAGATCGGGGTCGAGGAGTCGTTGAGGGGCGACCTTGAACCCCTCATGGGCGTGGATTTCGACGCAAGGCAGGCGCGGATGCGCCGCCGCATCGAGGTTCTGAATAAGGGGCACCTGAAGCGCGAATTGTTCCTGGTCCGCCCGCGCCCGTAGAGTGTTGGTCCTACGCACCCCTGTGGCGCATGGTGCGTTGAAAACGCACCCTACAGGATTTGGCTCAGGAACTCCTGCGTCCGCGGGTCCTTCGCCTCCTTGAAGAAGGTGGCGGGCGGTCCATGCTCGACGATCACGCCCCGGTCGGTGAAGTAGATGTGGTCGGCGATCTCGCGGGCAAATCCCATCTCGTGGGTGACCAGGATGCAGGTCATTCCCTCCTGCGCCAAGTCCTTGATCGTGACCAGCACCTCTTTGACCGTTTCGGGGTCGAGCGCGGCGGTGACCTCGTCGAAAAGCATCACGTCCGGGTTCATGGCAAGGCTGCGTGCGATCGCCACGCGCTGCTGCTGGCCACCGGATAGCTCACCCGGATAGCTGTCCTCCTTGCCCTGCAGGCGCACCTTGGCCATCAGCGCGCGGGCGCGCTCTTCAACCTTGGCCTTGTCCTGCTTCAGCACCAGCAAGGGCGCCATCATCACGTTCTCAAGCGCCGTCTTGTGGGGGAAGAGGTTGTATTGCTGGAACACCATCCCGACCTTCTTGCGCAGCTCCAGCTTGTCGAGGTTCGGGTCATGCACCTCCTGCCCCTCGACGGTGATCGACCCCGCCTGGATGTCGTTGAGCGCATTGACGCAGCGGATGAGCGTCGACTTACCGGAGCCCGACGGCCCGATGATGCAGATCACCTCGCCCTTCATCACGTCGAGCGAGACGCCCTTCAGAACCTCCAGATTCCCGAAGGATTTGTGCACGTCCTTCAGCGAGACGATCGGCTGGTCAGGGGTCCAGGCTGTTTCCAGGTTCATGCCTCGCGCTCCATTCTTGGCCGGATTGTGGGCGGGCAGGTCAGCCGCAGGGCGCCGGCTGCACGCGGCGCAGGACCGATTGCGCGGCGGCGAGCTTGCGGTGGTGCCGCGAGAAGAACTGCGGCGCGAGCCGGGTGGCGGCGATGATGGCGGCGCCCTCCAGCGCCACTTCGCCGGCCCGCACACCTGCGGTCTTGCCATCGATCAACCCGCGCCGGAAATCCGCTGCCAGCAAAAGGCCGTCCGCCGCAGTCGAGGCAGCGGCGAGCGCCAGTCGGGCCGGAGGCGGGGCGACGACGATCAGCGCGCGCGCGACCGACTGTCCCTTGCGAATCAAATCGCGGTTGCGCGTGATCCAGCCCGGGGTCACCTCACGGGTCCCCGGGTCGGGGATCTCGTTGCCCAGGATCTCGCCTTCAAGGGCGGGCTTGTCTGCGTCGCGCATGTCGGCCTCCTTCAAAGCTTCACCGCAAACTTGCGCTCGAGCGCAATGGTCCAGCGCGCGATCGGGTAACAATACGCGAAAAACATGATCAACGCGAAACTGTAAAACGGCACCAGCAGTTCGGGATGGTTGTCCTCGCCCTCCATTGCCTGACGCGTGAGGGTGATCAGCTCCTCAACGCCCAGCAGCGAACAGAGCGGCGTCGCCATGGTCAGGATCGCGTACCAGTTCATCCAGGGCGGGATCATCCGTTTGTAGCATTGCGGCAGGATGATCTGCCACAGCGTCTGCCGGCGCGAGAAGGCGAGGCTTTCGGATGCCTCCCACTGCGCGGTCGGAACCGAGGCAACGGCGCCGCGGACGATCTCGGAGATATTGGCCATGATCGGCAGGCTCAGCCCGATCACCGCCTTGATCCAGTCGGGGATCGGGATGATCACCCCGCCGATCACGATCTCGAATGGGAAGGCCAGCAGCACGATGAACAGGATCACCAGCCAGGGCGAGTTGCGGAAGAGCTGGGTGATGAACCAGGCGATCCGCCTGACCACCGGGTTAAGCGAGATCTGCGCCAGGCCGAGAGCCGCGCCCGCCACGGTGCCGATGGCCATCGACAGGACCGAGATCAGCACGTTGAAGAAGAAGCCGGACCAGACCAGGAATGGCAGCCAGCGCCACAAGGCCTCGGTCGCATCGGCGTAGCCGTATTTGCCCTGGGCATGGGCGAGGACGGGCCACAGAAGCGCGATGCTCAGCAGGGCCAACGGCGTCCAGACCGGCAGGTTCGCGACCCAACGGGTCAGCAGCATCGGGTCCGGCCCGGTGGTCTGCGGCCGGAACGGCTTCAGGACCGCCAGGTCCGTGCGCCCGGGCGCGGTGATGCCGACTATCCCGCGTTTCATGGCCCTACTGCCCATAGCCGGGAATCCTCATCGACCGCTCCCACCTGTGCATGCCGAAGACCAGCACCGCGACCAGCAGGATGTAGACGGTGAACAGAAGCAGCATGGTCGGGTTCTGGGCGCTGGGGAAATCGTTCCAGATCGTGACCGACTGGTATAGGAGTTCCGGCACCGCGATGGCGAAGGCCTGGGTCGTCGTCTTGACCAGGTTCACCAGGTTGTTGTTGAGCGCCGGCAAGCAGACCCGGAACGCCAGCGGCAGAACCACGTAGCGGTAGGTCTGGAGGCGCGAGAAGCCCAGGCTCTCGGACGCCTCGACGGTTGACTCTGGCACCGCCTCGATCCCTGCGCGGAAGATCTCGACATTGAAGGCCCCGGCGAAGAACGAGAGCGAGATGATCGCCCAGCCCACATTGGTGATGACCGGCACTTCCAGCCAGCCGTCGGGCGAGTAGGTGGGCGTGAACTGCCCCAGGGCGAAGTAGAAGAACAGCAATTGCACGAAGGGCGGCGTGTTCCGGAAGAACTGGATGTAGCCCTGCACGATTGCGCGCAGGATCCGCGACTGCGCCCCCTGCAGCCAGGCCCCGATCACGCCGATGACGACCGAGAAGATCACGCAGGCGATCGAGAGTTTGATCGTCATCCAGATGCCCGACAGAATCTTCCCCTGCTGGCGTTCCTCGTACATCCAGATGAAGTTCCAGCGCGGCGCCTCGTCGGCGAGTTGGCGGAAAAACTCCTCCATCAGGTGGTCTCTCCCGCAAGATGGTCGAGCCCAGCCGCCAATGCGCCGTCCAGGATGTCCAGCGCCCGGTCGATCTCGGTATCGGTCACGGTCAGGGGCGGCGCGATGCGCCAGACGGCGCCGCGCTCGGGGCGGCGGCGGATGTTCATCGACAGGCCGCGGCGAAAGCATTCGTCGGTGGTAACGGCGCCAAGGCGGTGGTTGGGCTTGCGGCTTTCGCGGTCCTCGACCAGTTCGACGCCCAACAGCAGGCCCTGGCCGCGCACGTCGCCAATGGCTTCGTATTTCTGCTGTAAGGCCTCGAGCCCGGCACGCAGGCGGGCACCTTTCTCGGCCGCCGCCTCGATCAGGTTCTCGCGTTCGATGGTCTCGAGCACCGCGATCCCGGCCAGCGCCGGCAGCGGGTCGGCCACATGCGATGTGTAGAAGGTGAAGCCCGCCGCGTGCGCCTTCTCCTCGATCTCATCGCTGGTGGCCGTCACCGCCAAAGGCAGGCCGCCGCCGATGGTCTTGGACATGGTCAGAATGTCGGGCGTGACGCCGGTCGCATGGGCCCCCGTCTTGGCCCCGATGCGGCCGCATGCTGTCTGGGCCTCGTCGAAGACCATCATCATGCCCCGGTCACGGGCCGCCCCCGCGAGTTCGCCGAAATAGCCCTCGGGCGGCACGATCACGCCGCCGGCCGAGATGATCGGCTCGGCGATCACCGCCGCGCCCGCCCCGTCGCTCTGCATGTCGAAGAGGCGCAGGCCCGCTTTGAGGCAGGTCATGTCGCATCTGTCCCGGCAGTGATCCACTGGGCAGCGATAGGCGTTGGGCTCGGGCAGGACGAAGCCGCCCGGCACCTTAGGCCCGTAGCCCTTGCGGTCTGACGCATAGGACGCCTGGGCCGCGGCGCCGGTCACCCCGTGCCACGAGCCGCCGAGCGCCACCACCTCGTAGCCCCCGGTCGCCATCTTGGCGAGCCGGAGGGCCGCCTCGTTGCTCTCGGCCCCGGTATTGACCGGTAGCACCCGCTTCAAGGGCTTCGGCAGCCAGTCCTGCAGCTTGACCGCCAGGTCCAGCACCGCTTGCGGCACCATTCCGGAGAAGAGATGGACCGCGGTCTCGCCCGCCTTCTCCATGGCGCTGATCAGCGCCGGGTGATTGTGCCCGATGGTCGCGCACATCTGGCCGGAGGTGAAATCCAGGATCTCGCGGCCCTGGTCGTCCCAGACCACCGAACCTTCGGCCCGGACAAAGGCCCGCTCGAACTGATCGCCGCCATAGCGGATCAGCAGACCGCGGGCTTCTGTCAGATCTGTCGACATATCCTTCCCCGTCATCCTAAGAGGAACCGGTTGATGACGTCCGGTTCAGGGTCGGCGCCCAGCCCCGGCCCAGTAGGGATCGCAAAGCGCTTGTCCGGGCCCGGCAGTCCAAAGCCGTCAAAAAGGGGTGTCGTCAGGGTCGCACCGAACATCTCGATATATTCGATGTCCGTGTGGACCGCGGCCAACTGCAGCGTGGCCAGCAGGCCCGGGCCAAAATAGGGCGAGTGCGGCGCGACCCGGCGGCCCGCCAGCTTCGCCGCCTGCGCGGCCCGGTGGAAGGCGGTGATGCCGCCGATCTTGGTGACGCTCGGCTGGACGTAGCTGACACCCGGGGCGCTGGCCAGGCGGGTCATCTCCTCCGCGTTGGCCACGTTCTCACCCGCCGCGAGCGGAATCCCGCTGGCGGCGAGTGCCGACAGCGCGGCGAAGTCCTCGGGCGGCCAGATCGGCTCCTCGAGCCATTTAAGGTCCGCCGGGGCCATGATCGCCGCCGCCTCGCGCGCGGTAACCAGATCCCAGGGGCAGTTGACATCCATCATCAGATCTATGTCCGGACCCGCCCCCTGGCGCGCGGCCAAGGTCGCGTGGGGGTCGATCTCGTGCAGCTTGATCGCGGAGAAACAGTCTTCGGCGAGCCCCTCGCAAACCCGCGCCACCAAGTCATTATCGGCAATCCGGAAGAGGCTGGCATAGGATGGGACGGCGGTGCGCCCAGCGCCGCCCAGAAGCTGGGCCACCGGCAGCCCGGCGCGTTTGCCCGCGATGTCCCAAAGTGCGATGTCGAGGCCCGAGAGCGCGTACTGCACCGGCCCCGACCGGCCGAATAGATGCAATGTTCGCGATAGCCGGTCCATCACCCCGGCGATGTCGCGCGCATCTTGGCCAACGCCAAGCGGTGCGACCAAATCATCGACCGCTGCCTTCGTTGAGGAAAGGGCGTTATAGCCGAAGGCATCGCCCCAGCCGACTATCCCGTCCGAGGTCTCGACCCGGACCAGCAGGATATCCAGCGTCTGCCAGACCTTGCCGCCGAACCCCGCCGGCGGCCCCTCGTGCTGCTGGAAGGGCAGGCCCACCGGGATCGCCCGGATGTCGTTGATCGTGCTGACCATGGCGTGTACCTGGACCTGGCGGAGAGAGCCGGGCCGGCATTCGCCGGCCCGGCAAAGCTCAGATCACCGACATTGGACTACTTGGCCAGCCAATCTTCGTGGCGGGCGGCCTGGTCCATCAGATACGTGGTCGGCTTGATGCCCCATTTGGCCTCGAGCTCGATCAGACGGCCCGAGCGGTGCCAGTTATATTGCATGCCCGACATGAAGTTGCCGAAGACGCAGTGCTCTTCGGCCTTCGGAACCGCCAGGCCCCAGGGGTTGTCGTCTTCCGAGTTCAGCGGCATTTCGAAGTCGTCGTAATTGCCGGACGCCAAATCCGAACCGATCGACGAGTCGTCGTAGACCCAGGCAATGCACTTCTTGTCGCGCAGCGCCTGCTTGGCCTCGGCATTGCCGGTAAAGGCGATGATCTCGGCGCCATAGCGCTCCTCGACGATCTGGTTGTAGAACGCGCCCTGCTTTCCGCAGACCGGCTTGCCGCGCAGATCCTCCCAGTCGGTCAGGCCCAGGGCCTTGGGCGACATCACGTTGGTGCCGGATGTGTAGTAGTTGGGACCGACGATGCCGACGATTTCGCGCCGGTCGGCGCGGTCGGACATGGTGGCGATCATCATGTCGGTCTTGCCCTGTTCCAGGAACTGCATCCGGTTCGAGGACTGCACCGGCACCAGTTCCAGCTCGACGCCCATGGCGTCGGCCACGTCCTGGGCCATGTCGATCTCCATGCCGACCAGGTCGCCGTTCTCGTTACGGAAACCCCATGGCTTGTAGTCGGCCTTGACGCCGATCACGACCTTGCCGCGCTCCATCACCTTCTTCCAGACGTCGTTGCTGCATTGCTGGGCGGCAATGGCCGATCCGGCGCTGAGTGCGATGGCCGAGGCGGCGAGCCCCGCGATGATCTTTTTCATGGCGTTTATCTCCCTCTTCCTTTTCCCGATTTCGGGACGGGCCGTTCTGGCCTCGGGCTATGGGAAGCGCGAACGGCCGGGCGTTGCAAGGAAATTCTGGTCAGCCACCGGAGCGCGGCCGGTCAGGATTTCAGCCTGTATCCGCGCCGGATCCAGTGCCAGGCGAGCGTGCCAAGCGCCAGGTTCAGCGCGCACGTGAAGACCAGGCCCAGGGCCGGATCGGCATCCGAGGTGCCGAGCGTGCCATAGCGGAATCCGTCGATCAGATAGAAGAACGGGTTCAACTGGCTGATCGTGCGGAAGGGTTCGGGAAGGATGTCGATCGAATAGAAGGTGCCCGAGAGGAACGAGAGCGGCGTGATCACGAAATTGGTGATCGCCGCCATCTGGTCGTACTTCTCGGCGAAAATGCCGCCCAGCACGCCCAGGAGCGCCAGCATCAGCGCGCCCGAGAGCACGAAGGCCAGCGCCCAGATGGGATGCGCCAGCCCGACACCGGCGAACGGGAAGATCAGCATCCCCGTGGCCAGGGCACAGGCGACCCCGCGCGCGGCGCCCCCCAGCGCGTAACCCGCCAGGGTCTCGGCGGGGCTGAGGGGCGGCATCAGGGTATCGACGATATTGCCCTGGATCTTGGCGGCGATGATCGAGGACGAGGTGTTGGCGAACGAATTCTGGATCACCGACATCATCAGGATGCCGGGCGCCAGGAAGGCGGCGAAATCGTCGCCGCCGCCCCTGCGGGCGGCGAAGGCGAGCCAGAAGACCAGCATGAACAGTGCCGAGGTCACCACCGGGGCCACGATCGTTTGCGCCCAAATCCCCGCGAAACGCCTTATTTCGCGGGCGGTCAGGGTCTGCAGGCCGATCCAATTGACGGCGCCGAAACGCCGCTGGCCCATGATCTCGCGGCTTTGCATGGCTGTTACCTTCCGGTCACGCGGCGCGCGTGCCGCATCCCGGCTCTCTTGTAACCGCCGTGCGTGTGCTTACAATAGAAGCTAGATTTCCCCACAGGAGAGAGCGAGATGTCCTGGACCGACGAGCGTGTCGAGAAGCTGAAGGAACTCTGGGGCGAAGGCATGAGCGCCAGCCAGATCGCCAAGGCGCTGGGTGGCGTGACCCGGAACGCGGTGATCGGCAAGGTGCACCGGCTCGGCCTCTCGAACCGGGGCTCGGGCGGCGCGGCGCCAGCCGAGGAGAAACCCGCCAAGCCCGCCAAGGCCAGCCGGTCCAAGGCCGCGGCCCAGCCCAAGGAAGCAGCACCCGCGCCGGAGGAGCCGAAGCCCGCGCCGGTGATGCGCACCGCTCCGGTGATCCGCGACGCCAGCCAGCCGCGCGCGCCCGGCCTGCCGACACCCGAGGAGCAGGCGGCCCGCGCGACCTTGGCCGAGATCGAGAAAATGGCCAAGAAGTTGGACCTGCTTTCGCTGACCGAGCGGACCTGCAAATGGCCGATTGGCGACCCGACCGAGGAGAGCTTCCACTTCTGCGGTTTGCCCTCGGTGGCGGGCAAGCCCTATTGCGAGCATCACGTCGCGGTGGCCTTCCAGCCCATGTCGACCCGGCGCGACCGGGCCCGGGCAGGCCGGTAACCGGGGCGGGGGGCTAAGGGCCGCGCATGATCCGCTATTCCCTCAGATGCGATGAAGGCCACGAATTCGAGGCCTGGTTCCGGTCCTCCGAAGCGTTCGACGCGCAACGCGAGGCCGGGCACGTAACCTGTGGGGTTTGCGGCTCGGCGGAGGTCGAAAAGGCGATCATGGCGCCCTCGGTGGGCGCGAAGGGGAATACCGGCGGCAGCGCGATCGGCGATGCGTCTATCGAAGATGCGCCGCTTTCGAAGCCGGCGAGCCCTGCCGAGGCGATGCTGAAAGAGCTGCGCGCCCATGTCGAGAAGACCTCGGACTATGTCGGCAAGGATTTCGCGGCGGAAGCCCGCCGGATCCACGACGGCGAGGCTGACAAACGCGGCATCTGGGGCGAGGCGACCAAGGACGACGCCAAGGCGCTGAAGGACGATGGCATCCCGGTGGCGCCGATCCCGTGGATGCGGCGGGGGGATGGGTGAGGCGTGACGATCTCACTGTGAGATTTGGATTAAGTCGCTGATTTTTATTGATAAAAACGTTAACATTAACCTGAATGAAAGGAATTTCTCGAGGTCGATGGCGGAGGCGGGGCAGCCATACTACTAATTTTGAAATTAGCTGTAGGATGGGTTCTTTGAACCCGCCATTTCGCCGAAATCGATGTCGCATGGTGGGTGCGGAGCACCCACCCTACAATCGAATTCAACGCCCCACTCGGAAGGATAGAGTCCGCGGCGTACATCACGGTGGAAGGTCGAATAGGGCCACTCCGCCGGATTGGTGACAAGACCGTGCTTGACCGGATTGAAATGGCAATAATCAACATGCTGCAGAAGGTCCGCCTCGTCGCGGATCAAATGCTCCCAATAGCGGCGCTGCCAGATACCGCGCTCCGATTTCCGGGTGCGGCTCCAAGTGGTCCTTCCGGGCGCGGGGATCGCGCGCGAGAATCGAGATTTGATCAAGCGCCAGCGCGTCGGGAAATCGGAGTCCACTGGAGGCAGGGTCCATATGGCGTGAAGGTGATCGGGCAGCACCACCATTGCATCGATGCGGAAGGGGCGTTCACGTCGGGTCGTGCGGATAGCGGTCCGCAGCGCATCGATATACGTGACGAGTAGGTTTGAGCCACGCCGGGCCAGCACTACCGTGAAGAACCAGGTGGCGCCAGGTACCAGGGCGCGGCGATAGTTGGGCATCCCGGAATAGAACGGTCACATAGTTGACCAACGGTTAATACCACAGCGAAGCTCTAAGGTGCGCTGTAGGTGGGTGCTCTGCACCCACCGGAATTCAAACAATTGAATTCATTGCCGAAATGGTGGGTGCAGAGCACCCACCCTACATGTCGCGGCGCCGTGTCGCGGGTGGCGCTGCCAGTCCGTGGTATCCCCCTCCCTTGCGCCCCCTGCCGCCCGGCGATATAGGAACCGCCGTTAGGGACGCCCCCCTCACGTAACGTCACCCTTGCCCGCCTCAGGAGCCCCGGATGCCCCGTCTCGTGATGAAGTTCGGTGGGACCTCGGTCGCCGATCTGGGGCGTATCCGCGCGGCGGCCGGGAAGGTTAGGCGCGAGGTGGAACGCGGTTATGACGTGGCGGTCGTCGTCTCGGCCATGGCGGGGCAGACCAACCAACTGGTCGAACATGTGCGCGAGGCCGCCGCCCCTCCGGGCTCGAACGGCTACGGGCTCTACGATGCACGGGAATATGACGCGGTGGTCGCCTCGGGCGAGCAGGTGACGTCCGGCCTCATGGCGCTGGTGCTGCAGGAGATGGAGGTGCCCGCGCGGTCCTGGCAGGGCTGGCAGATCCCGATCCGCACCACCGGCGCCCACGGAGCCGCCCGAATCGAGGAGATCGAAACGGAGGCCATGGCCCGGAAGTTCGACGAAGGCCTGCACGCGGTCGTCTCGGGCTTTCAGGGCATCGGCCCGGACGGGCGTGTCTCGACGCTGGGCCGCGGTGGGTCGGACACCTCGGCCGTGGCGCTCGCCGCCGCGCTAGAGGCCGAACGCTGTGATATCTATACGGATGTGGATGGGGTCTATACCACCGACCCCCGCATCGAGCGGCGCGCCCGCAAGCTGGAACGCATCGCCTATGAGGAGATGCTCGAGCTCGCCTCGATGGGCGCCAAGGTCCTGCAGACCCGCTCGGTCGAGCTTGCCATGCGCTACAAGGTGCGCCTTCAGGTGCTGTCGAGCTTCGAGGACCTGCCCGGAACCCTGGTCTGTGACGAGGAGGAGATCGTGGAACAGAACGTTGTCAGCGGCGTCGCCTATCAGCGCGACGAGGCCAAGGTCACGCTTCTGAATGTGCCGGACCGGCCGGGCGTGGCCGCCGCGATATTCGGACCGCTGGCGGATGCCGGCGTCAATGTCGACATGATCGTCCAGAATATCAGTGCCGACGGGATGACCGACATGACCTTTTCGTGCCCCACCGACGAGGTGGCCAATGCCCGCGCCGCCTTGGAAGGGGCACAGACCGACCTGCGCCACGGCGAGTTGGTGGTCGATGACGAGGTCGCAAAGGTCACGGTCGTCGGTATCGGGATGCGCAGCCACTCTGGCGTGGCGCAGAAGATGTTCGCGGCGCTTGCCGCCGAGGGGATCAACATAAAGGTCATCACCACCTCCGAGATCAAGGTAAGCGTGCTGATCGACCGGAAATACATGGAACTGGCCGTGCAGGCGCTGCACAAGGCGTTCGGGCTGACGACGGCCTGAACGAGGGCTAGCATTTAAGGTGTTCGGCCCGGCGTTCGAGGGGCCCGGTTTCTGGAAAGAGGAGGGCAGGCATGCCCCCCGACAAGGGTGGATCGCGAGCCTTGTTGCGCGCGCTTCGGGCCGTCATGGCCGGGGCCGACGATGGGGCGGGCGATGGAGCTGGCGGGGGCGCCAATGGCGGACAGCAGCGCATGGACCAGGTGGTCCGCCTAGTCGCCAACAACATGGTGGCCGAGGTCTGCTCGATTTATCTGAAGCGCGACGAACGCACGCTCGAGCTTTGCGCCACCGAGGGGCTGCGTCCCGAGTCCGTGCATTCGGCGCGCCTGCGGGTCGGCCAGGGCCTGGTCGGCCGGATCGCCGAGCGGGCGGAGCCGTTGGTCACCGAAGACGCACCTTCGACCCCCGGTTTCCGGTATCTGCCCGAGACCGGCGAGGAGATCTATCATTCCTTCGTCGGCGTGCCGATCCAGCGGCTGGGCGAGGTGATGGGGGTTCTGGTCGTCCAGAACCGGACCCGGCGCCACTATACCGAGGACGAGGTCGAGGCGCTGGAAATCGTCGCCATGGTGATCTCGGAGATGACCGAGGCGGGCGCGTTCTTGGGCTCGGACGGGCTGGCGGCTGGGCCGGGGCGCCGGGTCGGACCAGTGGTCTTTCACGGCACGTCGGCCTGTGACGGGGTGGCCGAGGGCGTGGTGCATTTGCACGAGCCGCGCCTGGTGGTCTTCGACCCGATCGCCGACGACGTGGCCTCGGAACGCCGTCGTCTGGCCGAGGCGATGGAGGCCCTGAAGGGCGATGTCGACCGGCTGGTCGAGGGCAATGGCCTCGGCAGCGCGGGAGAGCACCGGGAAATCTTCGAGGCCTACCGCATGTTCGCCTATGACAAGGGGTGGCGGCGGCGGCTCGACGAGGCGATCGATTCAGGGCTCGCCGCCGAGGTCGCGGTGGAGAAGGTGCAGTCGGATGCGCGGCTGCGGATGGAGCGGGTCGCCGACCCCTACCTGCGTGAGCGGCTGCACGACCTGGACGATCTCGCGAACCGTTTACTGCGCCATCTTTTGGGGAGCTCGAACGCCGCCGACCTGCCGCGGAACGCGGTGCTGGTGGCGCGCAATATCGGCCCGGGCGAGCTGATGGACCATGCGGGCAAGATCTCGGCGGTGGTGCTGGAGGAAGGCGCCCAGACCAGCCATGCCGCGATCGTCGCCCGCGCGCTGGCACTGCCGACCGTGGTGCAGGCCGAGCGCATCACCCGCGATGCCAATAGCGGCGACCGGATCGTTGTCGACGGCGATATCGGCCGGGTCGATTTGCGCCCCGAGGGCGGGATCCTGGATGCCTTCCGCGAGAAGGTGGCGCTGGCCGAACAGGCGCAGGAGGTCTACCGGACCCTGCGAGAAAAGCCTGCGACCACCAAGGACGGTGTCGCCATCGCCCTCAAGATGAACGCGGGCGTGCTGGCCGACCTGCCCTCGATCGACGCCAGCGGCGCCGAGGGGGTGGGGCTGTTCCGCACCGAGCTGCAATTCCTGATCAGGCGCAACCTGCCGGGGCGCGAGGCCCAGGCAGCCGTCTATTCGCGGGTTCTGGACGCGGCCGGCGGGCGCGAGGTTGTCTTCCGCACGCTCGATATAGGCTCGGACAAGGTGCTGCCGTATCTGAGGCGCGAGGCAGAGCCGAACCCGGCGCTTGGCTGGCGGGCGATCCGGGTCGGGCTCGACCGGCCGAAGCTCTTTCGGATGCAGGTCCAATCGTTGATCCGGGGGGCGAAAGGACGCGCCTTTGACCTGATGTTCCCGATGATTGCCGAGGCCGACGAGTTCCGCGAGGCCCGTGGCCTGGTCGAGGGCGAGGTCGCCCGGCTGGCCGCGTTGGGGCATCCGCGTCCGGCCGAGCTGAAGATCGGTGTGATGCTCGAGACCCCGTCGCTGGCCTATGCCTCGGACCCGCTGTTCGAGGAAGCCGATTTCGTCTCGGTCGGCGGGAATGATCTGATGCAGTTCTTCTTTGCCGCTGACCGCGAGAACGAGCGGGTGCGGCGGCGTTATGATTTGATGAATTTCTCGTTTCTGCGGTTCCTGCGCCATGTCGTCGAACGCTGCGGCGAGGCCGGCACGCCGCTGTCGTTCTGCGGCGAGGCGGCGGGCAAACCGCTCGATGCGCTGGTGCTGGCCGCGATCGGATTCCGCGAGCTCTCGATGCGCCCCGCAGCGATTGGGCCGGTAAAGCGGGCGCTGCTGGGGGCCGATCTAGGCGATGTCCGCGCGGCGATGGAGCGGGCGGACGCGGCCGGTGCGACCTCGGCGCGGTCGGGGCTTAACGCCTGGGCGAAGGAGGCGGGGCTGCCGGTCTGACCGATTAATCCCGTCGCGGGGAATTTATTCAGTGATCCTTCGGTCTGTGGCAATATGATCCTTACCGTTCGAAAGGGAGAGATCGACCATGACCCAGTCCCGCATCACGCGCCGTTCCCTGATCCATGGGGGGATCGCCTCGACCGCCGCCGTTGGCGCGGCGGGCCGGGCCTCGGCGGCCATCACGCCGCCCCAATCGGAGGGCCCCTTTTATCCGGTGACACCACAGGATGATCTGGACGCGGACCTGACCAAGTTCGGAGGCCGCGCAGGGGTGGCGAAAGGGCGGATCATCTATGTGGGCGGCCGGGTGACCGCGCCCGACGGCAGCCCAATCGCGGACGCTGTGGTCGATGTCTGGCAGGCCAATGCCCATGGCCGCTATGCCCATGAGAAGGACCAGAGCCCGGCGCCGCTCGACCCGAATTTCCAGGGCTGGGCGGTGTTGAAGTCCGACGCCGACGGGGGCTACCGGTTCCGCACGGTCTTGCCCGGCGCCTATGCGGTGGACGGCACCTGGACCCGGCCGCCGCATATTCATTTCAAAGTCTCGCGCCGGGGCTATGCGGAGATCACGACCCAGATGTATTTCCCTGACGAGCCGCTGAATGGGGCTGATCGGCTGCTGAACCAGGTCGCCGAGAACGACCGCGCGCGCCTTGTCGCGGCGGCTGAGAGCTTCACCAGTGATCCGGATACCGATACCCTCTACCGCTTCAACGTGGTCCTGGCGCCCGTTTGACGGGCGGGTTGACCGGCAGGCGCGATACGGTTTCTCGTTCGACCAGCCGGCGCTGGGCCGCTCTCATCCAAGACGGCGTTCAATCAAGACGGCGTTCAATTTCGCGGCCGTATCCTTTACCCTGCGCGGACAGATTGCCGCGACCGGGTGGTTTCCGGTGGTTTCTGGTGGCCTCAGCTGAGAAATATTGGTATGCGGTAAGAAAACTTAACCAATTTTAGAGGTGGCCATGGAAATGCCCCTCCCGAGCCGGATGATCCTCGACCAGAAGGCGACCCTGGTGGCCCGTTTGGCCGAGGCGTTGGGCGCCGATGGCGTGATCCATGCCGAGACCGAACTGCGTGCCTATGAATGCGACGCGCTGACCGCCTATCGCTGCCCGCCGCTGGCCGTCGTCCTGCCGCGCAGCACCGAGGAGGTGGCTGAGGCGGTGAAGATCTGCGCCGCCATGGGCGTGCCGATCGTGCCCCGCGGCGCCGGCACGTCGCTGGCCGGTGGCTCGCTGCCCACAGCCGACAGCGTGATCCTGGGCGTCGCGCGGATGAACCAGGTCTTGGAGATCGACTACCCGAACCGCTTCATCCGGGTTGAGACCGGCATGACCAACCTCTCGGTCACCGGCGCGGTCGAGGGCGCGGGGTTCTTCTATGCGCCGGACCCCTCCAGCCAGCTCGCCTGCGCGATTTCCGGCAATATAGCCATGAACTCCGGCGGGGCGCATTGCCTGAAATACGGAGTGACCACGAACAATCTGATGGGTGTGAAGCTGGTGACCGCGGCAGGCGAAATCGTCGAGGTCGGCGGGGCGCATCTGGACCCGGTGGGCTATGACCTGCTGGGTGTCATCTGTGGCTCGGAAGGCCAGCTTGGCATCGTGACCGAGGCAACCTTGCGCATCCTCGCCAGCCCGGAGGGCGCGCGCCCCGTGCTGATGGGCTTCGACAGCTCCGAGACCGCCGGGGCCTGCGTCGCCGACATCATCAAGTCGGGCGTGATCCCGGTGGCGATCGAGTTCATGGACAAGCTCTGTATCCACGCGACTGAGGACCATGCCCATGCTGGTTATCCGCTGGACGTCGAGGCGCTGCTGATCGTCGAGGTCGAGGGATCGGGCTCGGAGATCGAGGAGCAGCTTTCCACGATCAAGGAAGTCGCCAACCGCCATGAACCCATGGTGTTGCGCGAGTCCAAGTCGGAAGCGGAATCCGCGGCGATCTGGCTCGGCCGTAAATCCGCCTTCGGCGCGATGGGGCAGTTGGGCGACTATATTTGCCTCGACGGCACGGTCCCGGTCAGCGAATTGCCCCGGGTGCTCAAGGGCACGGCGGATCTGGCCGAGAAGTATGGCCTGCAGGTTGCCAACGTCTTCCACGCGGGCGACGGAAACATGCACCCGCTGATCATCTTCAACGCCAACGCGCCGGGCGAGCTGGAGAAGGCCGAGGCGCTGGGCGCCGACATCCTGCGCCTCTGCGTCGATGCGGGCGGGTGCCTGAGCGGCGAACACGGGGTCGGCGTCGAGAAGCGCGACCTGATGGAGCACCAATATGCGGCCGAGGATCTGGCCCAGCAGATGGACGTGAAGGACGTGTTCGACCCGGACTGGATGTTCAATCCGGCCAAGGTGTTCCCGCTGGCGGCGTCCGAGGGGCGGCGCGGTGCGTGAGGTTTCAGGACCATCGCGCCCCGGGCTTGACCCGGGGGCCCCTGGCCTTTCAGGCGGGAAGTTGAGGTCCCGGGTCAAGCCCGGGACATCGGAGTCCGTGCTGATGGGTCACGCTCGATGACCGTGCTGGCACCGGCGAACGAGGCCGAACTGGCCGAAGCCGTTGCCGATGCGGCAGCCGCCCGCAGCCCGCTCGAGATCCGGGGCGGGGGCACCAGGGCCGCGCTCGGCCGCCCGGTCCAGGCTGAGAAGACCCTATCGACGGCCGGGCTAAGTGGCATCTCGCTCTACGAACCCGGCGCCCTGACGTTGGTGGTCAAGGCCGGCACGCCCGTGGCCGAGGTCGAGGCGGCGCTGGGGGCGCAAGGCCAGATGCTGCCCTTCGAACCGATGGACCACAGGGCGCTTCTCGGGACCGAGGGCGAGCCCACCATCGGTGGCGCGGTCGCCTGCGGCGTTTCCGGCCCACGGCGCATCCAGGCGGGTGCCTGCCGGGACTCGATGCTGGGGGTGCGTTTTGTCAACGGCCGGGGCGAGGTCATCAAGAGCGGGGGCCGGGTAATGAAGAACGTCACCGGCTACGATCTGCCCAAGCTGATCTGCGGCAGCTACGGCACGCTGGGGGTGATCAGCGAGATCAGCTTCAAGGTGCTGCCGAAGCCGGAAGCCGAGGCGACGTTGGTTTGCGACGGGATGGACGCTGGTGGCGCGGTGGAAGCGCTCGCACGCGCCATGGGCTCGCCGTTCGGCATCACCGGGGCGGCACATGACGGCCAGGCGGCGCTGGTCCGGATCGAGGGCCTGGCGGGCTCGGTCACCTACCGGACCGGGCAGTTGCAAAACCTGCTCGGCGCGCAGTGGCGCGTGCTGGAAGGCACGGAGAGCGCCGGCCGTTGGCGCGCGGTGCGCGACGTGACCGCGCTGACCGGCGAGATCGGCGGGGGGGGCGCGATTTGGCGCCTGTCGGTCAAGCCCTCTGATGGCCCCGCGGCGGTGGCCGCCATCCAGAAGAACCTGGAGGCCGAGGCGGTCTACGACTGGGCCGGTGGCCTGGTCTGGCTGCGCGTGCCGGAGGCGGGCGATGCCGGAGCAGGCATCGTCCGCGCAGAGATCGCGGCGCGCGGCGGCCACGCAACCCTGATCCGCGCGGCTGACCCGACGCGCGCCGGGGTCGAGGTTTTCCAACCCGAACCCGCGCCCCTCGCCCGCATCGCGCGGGGCCTGCGCGCCAAGTTCGACCCGGAGGGCATTCTAAATCCCGGAAAGATGGGCTGATGGCGGACGCCTACGATTTCTGGGCCGAGCGGATCACGGCCGGGGAAGCCGCCGCGATCGTTCGGTTTTGGGAGGCGTTTGTCAAAGCAGCGCCCGCCATTGACGGCACGTTTTCGGGCACCAGTGAGCCCGTCGATGTGGCGGCGGAGATGGCGAACGCGCTAGGAAATCTGAACGACGCCGTGACATCGTGGGAGTTCGGTCCGGTGGAGGGCGGTCATTTTCTCGCATTGTCGCCCGAGCTTGATCACGTCAAGCGGCCCCTGATGCGGGCTATGGTGCGCCGGGCACCGGACATCCCGCGGTTCGAATTCTGCGACGCGCGACGTCCGCACACGGACCTTGATGTCGTGCCGGACGTAGTTGCCTCGCGGATGGCGCGGCCGTTTTCCTTGTCCGGAGCGAAGGCCACGGAAGGCGATCACAGGCGTGTCGATATCACCGGCTGCGGGGGTAGTGCGGATGCCGCTCACCAGGCGGCGCTATTGTTTTCGATCATCGTCGGCGAAGAGATCGAGCGCGACTGGCTGGGGGAGATCCACGCGGAACGCACGGGCGGCGGCTTTGTCTCGCGCCTATTCGGGAGCGGAGACCCTCCAACCGAGCCGATGAGCTGGTTGCCCGGTTTCGAGGAAGAGGCGATGTCGACCCTGGCACGCCTCATGGACGCCCGGCCGGCGGCACGGATGGGCGACCCCGTGCCACCAGACAGCGAGGGGGCTCTCTACCAATCCGAGCCGCACGATTCCGACAACCCGAGAGCCGACGCGATCACCTATCAGACCGTGCACACGGACTATGCCGCCGCGCGGTTCGCGGGCGCACGGATTTCCTCGGTCCGCTTTTCGCGCCATGGCGAAAGCTTTCTCGGCCTTCGGATCGAGCGGACCGCTGAGCAGCCCTTTAACGAAGTTGCCGATCGCGCCGAGATTTCCGAGGCGCTCGACGCACAGCTTCGTGCGGCCGGGGCAGGGGGTGTGTTCGGCGAAGGCCACGGCAAGGGGCATGTCTATATCGACTTCGCCACCACCGACATTGAGCTGGCCATAGCAAGCGTCGAGCGGGAACTGGGCCGTCTCGATGTTGCCGGACCGGCGGCGATCTTGTTCGACGAGGCGGGGCTCGAGGACAAGGTACTGCCATTGCGGATTGCCGGCACGGCACACTGAGGATGGGCTGAGATGCAAACCAATTTCACCGAAGCCCAACTACAGAACCCCGGCATCGCCCGGGCGAACGAGATCCTTCGTGCCTGCGTCCATTGCGGGTTCTGCACCGCGACCTGTCCCTCGTATCAGGTGCTGGGGGACGAGCTCGACAGCCCGCGCGGGCGCATCTATCTGATCAAGGACATGCTGGAAAACAACCGGCCGGCGGACGAGAAGACGGTCACGCATATCGACCGGTGCCTCTCGTGCCTTGCCTGCATGACGACCTGTCCCTCGGGCGTCCATTACATGCATCTGGTCGATCATGCCCGGGCCCATATCGAAAAGACTTACCGGCGGCCTTGGCACGACCGGGCGCTGCGCTGGGTCCTGACCCTGATCCTTCCCTATCCGGGGCGGTTCCGGCTGGCGCTGGCGGGCGCCAAGCTGGCCAGTCCTTTCAAGCGGCTGATCCCGGGCAAGATGGGGGCGATGCTGGACCTGGTGCCGCCCCGGATTGCACCGCCGATGCGTCACGACGATCCCGGGGTCACCCTGGCCACGGGCGAGCGGCGCAAGCGCGTCGCCCTGATGACCGGCTGCGCCCAGAAAGCGCTGAACCCGGACATCAACGCCGCCACCATCCGGCTGCTGACCCGCCATGGCTGCGACGTGGTGGTGGCCGAGGGCGCGGGCTGCTGCGGGGCGCTGACCCATCACATGGGCAAGACCGATCTCTCCCACGCGTCGGCCGCGGCCAACATTCGCGCTTGGGTGGGCGAGGCCGACGGGGCGGGGCTGGATGCCATCATCATCAACACCTCGGGCTGCGGCACCACCGTCAAGGATTACGGCTACATGTTCCGCCACGACCCGAAAATCGCCGAGGACGCGGCCCGGGTCTCGGCGCTGACAAAGGACATCAGCGAGTTCATGGTCGAATTGGGTCTGGGCCAAGCGAGCGCGCCGAAACTGCGCGTCGCTTATCACGCTGCCTGCTCGCTGCAGCACGGGCAGAAGGTGAGCGGGGCACCGAAGGAGCTGCTGCGTCAGGCAGGCTTCGAAGTGGTCGAGCCGGCCGAGGCCCATCTCTGTTGTGGCTCGGCCGGGACCTACAACCTGCTGCAGCCTCAGATCTCGGCCAAGCTCAAAGAGCGCAAGGTGGCCAATCTCGAGGCGGCCGCGCCGCAAGTTATCGCCGCCGGAAATATCGGCTGCATGATGCAGATCGGGACGGCGACCGGCATTCCGGTCGTCCACACCGCCGAGCTTTTGGACTGGGCCACCGGCGGGCCGTGGCCGGAGGCGCTTGCGGGTCTGGACACGGAAATCATCGCGGCGGAATAACGCTCGCAGCCAAGCGCTTATCGCGCTATATTCGCGCATATGAAGAAGTATATCCTATCTCTTGTCCTGGCGGCGGTTCTGGGCGCTGCCTCGCTTAGTGTGGCGCTGGAACTGGATCGACGGCGGATGCTCAACGCCGCCGAGCACAAGCCTTGGCGCGGGGTCGGCCAGGTCAACGTGGCGGGCTTTTCTTCCCGCTCCATGTGCACCGGTACCTTGATCGGCGAGGACTTGGTCCTCACTGCCGCCCATTGCGTGATGAGCGCTTATACGGGCAAGCCCTACCGGCCCGGCGATGTGAATTTCGTGGCCGGCTACCGCCTGGGCCAGAAGGTGGGCCATTCCAAGGCGAAGGCGATCGCGGTTCATCCGGACTACGTGCTGTCCGCGCAGGCGCCGATCGAGCAAGTGGCGACCGATATCGCGCTGATCCGGCTGGCTGATCCGATACCCGCCGAAAAGGCCCCCTGGTTCGCGCTTGGCCCCGCTCCCTCGGGCCAGACTCCGCTGACTGTGATCAGCTACCGCCAGGACCGGCCGAACGCGCTGACCCGGCAGCGCGGCTGCGATCTTGTGGGCACGCGCGGCGCGCTGATCCAGCTCGGCTGCAGCGTGACCTTCGGCGCCTCGGGTTCGCCGGTCTTCATGGGCGAGGGCGAGGAGCCGCGCATCGTCGCCGTCTTGGCTGCGAAGGGGACCGACGCGCGCCACCCGGCGGCGTTCGCGGTACTGGTCGAGCGTGCTTTGGACGAGGTGCGCGCGCTGCTCGACTAGCCGCGCGCGCCGCGCGCAAACGGGCCGATCAGTGGCTGCCGTTGAGCCGCTCGGCCTCGGCGATCGTCTCGCCGGCCGTTTGCGCCGAAAGCTCGGTGCCTGAGCGCAGCATCGTCGCCGTCTGTTCCGCATAGTCGTTGAAGGCGTTCTGATAGAAGTCGGTCATCACCTTCATCGCATCGGTCACCGTCTCGCATTGGCACAGGCGGTCCGAGGTCTCGATATCGGCACCCACACGGCGGCGTGCGAAATCCAACACCTTCGCGTTGAATTTCATCGCGTCGCGGAAGGCGCGGGAATGCAGATGCGCGAAGGCGGTGACGGACTTTTGGCCGTTCTCGGCCGCAGCCTCTAGGTCGATGCCGGGTATGTCTACGGATGCCTGGGGTGCGGTTCGGCTTTGGGGTCGTCTGGTCATTTGAACGTTTCCTCAGCAGGAGCTTGGGGCCCATTGGGAAAGGCCACCTGGGGGGTGCACATCCGTTGCGCGGATCAATCACTGCGGCCGGAAACTGCGGCCGGACACCGCGTTCGGACATTGCGCTCTGACGGGCGCGCTTTACGCTTGGATGCTACTGAGCCAACCCGCCGCAGCCGCCAGTGCCTACTGGGGCGAGTCGCATCGCGAGAATACCATGCGGTGCTTCGGCTCGACCAGTCTTGAATTGTAACTGATCGTGACTACCCGGCCCTGTCTGCGTCACCATCTGCGTCACCATCTGCGTCACCACCGGGCGCGGTCTTGAACGGGTTCCGGCCAATTCCCATATCACCGCTGCCGGAGGCCGATCGAGGCTCCGGCAAAGACGCAACGGCCTGCCCGAAATGGGGGGCCATGACACATGTATCGCTTCGCAAAGGAGGGTATACCCCATGCGCAATTTCGATCTTTCCCCGCTTTATCGCTCGACCGTCGGCTTCGACCGTTTCGGCTCGATGCTCGACCAGCTTCTGTCCGGCGACACCTCGGCGCCGAGCTATCCGCCCTATAACATCGAGAAGACCGGCGAGGACTCCTACCGTATCAGCCTCGCGGTGGCGGGCTTCGGCGAGGGCGACCTGTCGATCGAGGTCAAGGACCAGGGCCTGACCGTAACCGCCAAGAAGCGCGAGGTCGACGAGGATAAGGCTAAGACCTACCTCTATCGCGGCATTGCCGAGCGCGGTTTCGAGCGGCGCTTCCAGTTGGCCGACCACATGAAGGTGGCAGGTGCCGATCTGAAGAATGGCCTCCTGCACATCGACCTGGTGCGTGAGATCCCCGAGGCGCTTAAGCCCCGGAACATTGCCATTGGCAAGAACGGCGCGAAGACGATCGAGGCCTGACCTCTCGTCCATCGCAACTGCTCATTTGGGCGGGCTTCGGCCCGCCCTTTTCGTTTGAGTCAACCGGCCATGCGGCCAGATTACGCTCCCAATTCCGCATATGGTTCCAAAGCACCCCCTGGAGACGGATTTTTCTTGCCTGGCAGGGACGCAGCCTTTAATTGAACACCTGTTCACATCGTGGTCGGCATATGGGGCTTGACCGGGCTGGGGATGCTGAGTTCCTATACCGGCCACGTGTCGGCGGAGGGGCATCTTTGCTCGAGAGCTCAGGCCCGGCCGCGAGCGCTAACCGCCGTTAGAGCGGGGCGTTTTCTGGGAGGAGATGCCGTGACTGGAGAGCCGCAGGGGTCCACGGACCGCGACACCTTTCCGAAATTGCTGCGCGCGAATGCCCGCGAGCGCACCGATCTGCCGGCCAGCCGCGAAAAAGAGTTCGGCATCTGGCAGAGCTGGTCGTGGAAAGAGGTCGCCGAACAGACCCGCGCCCTGGGGCTGGGCCTGTCCAAACTTGGGCTCAAGCCTGGTGAGTCGATGGCGATCATCGGCGCGAACCGGCCGCGGCTATACTGGTCGATGGTCTCGGCCCAGATGGCAGGCGCGGTTCCGGTACCGCTCTACCAGGACTCGGTGGCCGAGGAGATGCAATATGTGCTGGAACACGCCGGCGTCAGCTTCGCCATCGTCGAGGACCAGGAGCAGGTCGACAAGATTCTGAGCATCCAGGACAAGCTGCCGAACCTGCGCCAGATCGTCTATTGCGATCCGCGGGGCCTGCGCAACTACGATCATTCGACCATGCACGCCTACGACGAGGTGCAGAAGATCGGCCGCGCGGCCGAAGCCGAACTGGGCGCCGAGATGGATGCGCGGATCGACGCGGGGACCGGGTCGGAAACCTGCGTGATGCTTTATACTTCGGGCACGACCGGCAAGCCGAAGGGCGTGGTGCTGAGCCAGGACAACATCATCCTGACCTCGCGGGCCTCGGCGGAATTCGACAAACTGACCGAGGCGGACTCGATCCTGGCCTATCTGCCGATGGCGTGGGTTGGTGACTTCATCTTTTCGATGGGCCAAGCTTACGTGAAGGGCTTCTGCGTCGGCTGCCCCGAGAGCGCCGACACCATGCTGTCGGATCTGCGCGAGATCGGACCGACCTATTTCTTCGCGCCGCCCTCGATCTTCGAGCGCTTGCTGACGACCGTGACCATCCGCATGGAGGACGCGGGTCCGTTCAAGCAATGGCTGTTCAAGACCTTCATGGACCATGCCAAGGCGATGTCAGAGAAACGCAAGGCGGGGCAGCCCCCTTCATTCATGGATCGGCTCAAATATTCGCTCGGTGAGCTTTTTATCTATGGGCCGCTGAAGAATACGCTGGGCATGAGCCGGGTGCGCATCGGCTATACGGCCGGTGAGGCGATCGGGCCCGATCTTTTCGAGTTCTACCGGTCGATCGGGATCAATCTGAAGCAGCTCTACGGCCAGACCGAAGCGAGCGTCTTCATCACCCAGCAGCCGGACGACGGAGTCGACCCGGATTGCGTGGGTGTTCCGACGCCAGGCGTCGAGCTGCGCATCGACGAGGGGACTGGCGAGGTCTTCTACCGCTCGCCCGGCGTCTTCCAGGAATACTACAAGAACCCGGACGCGACCGCCGAGACCAAGAGCGCTGAGGGCTGGGTTGCCACCGGCGATGCGGGCTTCATGGACGAGCGTTCGGGGCAATTGCGCATTCTCGACCGCGCCAAGGATGTGGGCAAGCTGGCGGGCGGCGCGCTGTTCGCGCCGAAATACATCGAGAACAAGCTGAAATTCTACCCCAATATCCGCGAGGCGGTCTGCTTCGGCGACGGGCACGATTATGTGACCGCGATGCTGAATATGGATCTGGAATCGGTGGGCAACTGGGCCGAGCGCAACAATATCGGCTATGGCTCCTACCAGGAGCTGGCGGCGCACAGCCAAGTCTACGACATGATCCAGGAGAACGTCGAGGCGACCAATCGCAGCCTGGCCGATGACCCGATGCTGTCGCAATGCCAAATCAGGCGCTTCCTGATCCTGCACAAGGAACTGGACGCGGATGACGGCGAGCTGACACGGACGCTCAAGGTCCGGCGCAGCAACGTCGCCGAGCGCTATCAGACTGTGATCGAAGCGCTTTATGGTGGCAAGGACAGCGTTTTCGCCGAGGTCGAGGTCACCTACGAGGACGGGCGCAAGGGTCAGATTTCAGGCAATCTGGAAATCCGGGACGTGGCGACCTTCGAGTCCCAGAAAAAAGCGGCCTGAGGAGAGCGAGACCATGAGCACCCCGACCGTGGCCGAGGCCGCCAAGACCGACCAGGAATATGCTCACCAGGAGATCGATCACGGTATCAACCCGCGAAAGATCGGCGATGTCATCATGGACATCCGCAACATCACCATGCGCTTCGGGGGCGTGACCGCGATCAAGGATGTCAGCTTCGACATCAGCGAGGGCGAGATCCGGGCGATCATCGGCCCGAACGGGGCCGGCAAGTCCTCGATGCTGAACGTGATCAACGGCTTCTACCATCCGCAGGAGGGCGAGGTCTGGTTCCACGGGGCGAAGCGTGGGCCCATGAAGCCGCACCAGATCGCCCGCCAGGGGATCGCGCGGACGTTCCAGAATATTGCCCTGTTCCACGGCATGACCACGCTCGATAACATCATGACCGGGCGACTGACCAAGATGCACCAGAACATGTTCTGGCAATCGATTTGGTATGGCCGGGCCGAGGCCGAGGAAGTGGAGCACCGCGAAAAGGTCGAACGCGTGATCGACTTCCTGGAGATTCAGGCGATCCGCAAGACACCGGTCGGCAGCCTGCCCTATGGCATGCAGAAGCGGGTCGAGTTGGGCCGCGCGCTGGCCGCCGAGCCGACGCTCTTGCTCTTGGACGAGCCGATGGCCGGCATGAAT
>JAOTXT010000072.1 GCA_029862205.1 Paracoccaceae bacterium | reverse complement strand
ATTCGGTCAGAAACGGACCTTTAGACCGCGATCGACCTAGGTCCGGTTTGTGTCTGCGCACAGCCGACATCGATCCGTCGAACGATTTCGCCCTCGCAGCAAAGATCAGCTTTGAGCCCAATCTACCGGATGCTGCGCTGCATTCGAATGGCGGCTTTTGGGCGGTGACCGGACGCCCTGTCAGCGTGCGCTATGCGTATTCCTGACCCGAAGTGGACCATTATCACTCGGTCCCTGATGAGCAGAAAATACCTCCAATCGAAGAACTGAGAATGTCGTTCGGACAGCCGAAGAAATTGCTGACCGTTTTGAGGCGAGGTTCAGGGGGCGTGGTTGGGTTCAGCAAAACCACACCGCATTTTTGAGCGCATCGCCCAATAAACCTCTCTCAGCGACGCGTGACAAACCTTTGGCTGCTCTGCGGGACAGAGTTGTAAATTCGTTCGATTTGGCCAAGAGATCTGCGAATCCTCGGTGCGGCTTGGAGATTTGCAGATGCGCAGGTCCCTAGTCTAGATTGTCCAGAGGCACCAGCCATGGCCCTTCGACGGCGAGCCAAGTCTCGAGTCAACGGTTGGAAAGGCTGGAATCGGGGGGATTCCTGATGCCACTGAATTCGATAAGACGATTGCGCGCAGACAAGAGTGCGAATGGGCTGCTTGCGTCTTGCATTGTAGGCGCGATGATCCTGTCTGGCTGCACGACCGTCTTGGCCCGTAAATCTGTTCCCGCAGAATTCGCTGGGGATCTCCAACAGGTCGCGCCCTACGGGATCGACCGCGGGCTGGTCAGGTTCTGGGGCGATGACTTGACCACCTCGGACGTCGAGGCGGTGCTCCAGGACAGCCGCGAGCGGTTGCGAGTGGACCCGGCGGTTCTGCCGGAGTTCCAGAAGATCGACCATGCCGATTGGCTGATCCTGTCGGGCGGCGGCCCAGATGGGGCATATGGCGCCGGTCTGCTCGCGGGCTGGTCAGAGCGGGGTGACCGGCCGGATTTCCGCCTTGTGACGGGGGTCAGCACCGGGGCCATCGTCGCGCTTTTCGCGTTCCTAGGCCCGCAATATGACGACACCCTGAAGACGCTCTACACCTCGCACACCACCGATGACATCGCGAGCCGAACCATTTTCTCGGGTCTAACCGGCGGCACGGCCTTGCTGGATACGCGCGGCTATCGGACCCTGATCGACGGTTATGTCAGCGACGCGATGGTCGCCGAATTGGCGGACAAGCACCGGCGCGGCTACACGCTTCTGATCGGCACCACGAACCTTGATGCGTCGCGGCCGGTGATCTGGAACATCTCGGCAATTGCGGCGAGTGAGCATCCGATGGCGAAGGTGCTGATCCGCGACGTCATCCAGGCGTCTTCGGCCATCCCGGTTGCCTTCCCGCCGGTCTTGATTCCGGCCTTCGTTGGTGGTGAGAGATATGACGAGATGCATGTCGATGGGGGAGCCACGCAGCAATTGATGCTGTTCAGCCCAAAGCTGTCTTTGCGTGCGCTCGACGAAGCGCTTGGCCGAGACATCAACCGCACAGTCTATATCGTGATCAACAACAAGCTGAAAAAACCCTACAATCCTATACGCCCGCGGATCTCCTCGATTGCGGGCGCCGCTGTCAGCAGCTTGATCAGCGGTTCGGGCACCGGAGACATCTATAAGGTCTACGCGATCGCGGCGCGCGATGGCGAAGATGTCCGTATCAATTGGATTCCGCGGGACTTCGATGTGGAGAGCGCGGAACTGTTCGATCCGGTCTATATGACAGCGCTTTACGAGCTTGGATTTGCTGCCGGCCGGTCGGGCATAGATTGGAGAAATCATCCGCCGGACTTTCTACCGGAATAGCCCGGTCGATCCGGCGGTGGACGGATCTTTTGCAAGGTGACCGATTGCGAAGATTATGAAACACAAAGGTCTTTGAATGTGTCTGGCCGCCCGATAGGCTCGCCGTAATGAATGGGGGAAAGCTATGATCGATCAGAGATTAACACGCCGGCTTCCGACGCTTGGATTTATCGGCCTGATGATGGCCGTGCTGGCTGGATGCGAATCTTCATCGACGACCACGGTGGGCGATAGCGTCCGGTCGACCGGATTCCTGTCCGATTACAGTCGGCTACGCCGCGGGGAAGAAGGCCAAGCGATTTCAGTTTATTGGAACGACACGGTCGATTTCGCGCCCTACACCAAGATGCTGATCGAACCGGTCACGATCTGGGCCACGCCCGAGACCGAGCTGATCGAAGTTCCGGCAGATGAGCGCCAAGAGCTGGCAAATGCCTTTCATGAAGCGCTGGTGGTGGCGCTGAAAGACGACTTTGAAATTGTTTCCGTCCGTGGCCCGAATACGATCCGCCTTCGCGTCGCGCTAACTGAGGCCGTGGCCTCCAATCCGGTGCTTGACACGGTTTCAACCTATGTGCCGCAGGCGCGGTTGGTGAGCACCGTTTTGACGCTCGGATCTGAGACCAAGGCGTTTGTCGGTCAGGCGCGCGCCGAAGGCGAAGCCCGCGATGCGCTGACCGGCAAGCTGTTGGCTGCCGGTATCGATCAACGCGCAGGAACTAAGGCATTGGGCGATGACACGTTCGACTCGTGGGGGGATGTCAAAAAGGCCTTCACAACCTGGGCCGAGCGGTTCCGCGACAATCTTCGCGCGCGCAGATCGAAATGATCCGGGTTTAGTGTTTGGGAAACGTTGTCCCGCGTCAGCGCTTATGGGCCGCATTGAGGTGATTGGCTAACGGAGGATTTTTGGCTCATCGTAACCATCATGGAGTGGAGATGAGACAGAAATCCGGGAAGCAGCGAGCGACGGTCGAGCGGGTCGTCAAAGACATCCGCCGCCGGACGCGCGTTATGCGTATCTGTGACCCATTCGCGACATGGGCTTCGAGCAATTTACCGGATCTTGCCGCCCAAATTTAATGTCGTGGTCGCCGTGATTGAGGTCGGTGTGCGAGGCGACTGCGAAGCATTCGTTGAGTGGCGTACTGGTCAAGAGTTCTGGCGTGCCATAATCGCCAGTTCGTCTCATAAGAGTTTCCCATGGATGCCAGCCTGCACCTTACTTCGGTCATGCAATTCCTTCCCATCGAAAACCCTCAGAATCTCACGGTCAGTCCCATTACCGGGCCGTAGGTATCGAGGTCGACATCCGCCGCGCTGGCCTCGTAGTCGATCGAGATGTAGCGGAAACCGGCTACTGCGCTCACCCGATCACTGATCGCGTAGTCGATGCCACCGAAGATTTCCCAGGTAAACTCGGAGCCGGTGCCGAAGCCTCCGATGTCGACGAATCCGGCGGCCGACAATTTGTCGGTTACGGGCACCCGCCCTCGCACCCCGACGACCGGATCCCACCAGTCGACATCGATGCTCGCGGCGGCTGACACGCCGATTGGACCGCCGCCCGAAATCTGAACATCGGTCTCGATATTGACATAGCGCGCGCCGGCGAATGGGGCGACGAGGTAGCCATCCTGTTCGTATACCTTGTAACTGAGCGCCGTGGTCGACAGGAGCATCGTCGTGTCGACTTCGACATTTGCCGACAACGGCCCCGATAGCGAACCATCGTTGCCCAGGTCCGCATAGACCGTGTCGTGAATCAGACCGATCCGGCCATAATGAACTTCGCCCGCGGCCATGAACGCGAATTTAAGTGCCTCCAAGACGTCCCCGGCGCTGATCGAGGTCTCAGCAGAGCCGCCACCGCTTCGAGATGTCACCTCAGCGTCGATCCAAGGCAGCCAGCCATAAACGGTCACCGACCCGCTGAGCTCTTCAGAGCGCGCTGCGTCCGGGCCGAGGGTGGCGGCCAAGACGACGCCGGTGGCATAGCGCAACAGATGCCTCCGGATTGTCGGCGCATTCCGGATATCACTCGTCATTCTCTCCCCCATTCTTATGTTACAGAAACAAGCCGGTCGGGTTACAGCCGGATGAAAGACCTGATTTGGAGCGGTCACGAATGCACGTTATGACCCAAAGCGGTCATTCTCCTACTGGTCATTCGGTGAATTAAGGCGATCTAGAAGAAATTTGAGGACATGGCCTTGGGAAGCCAACGCCTCCAGGTCAAGGAAATCTGCAAGGGCGGCACGGTCACCTCAGTGTTCATTCAGGCTGCTTGTAAATCCACCACGCCAAGGGAATAATCGCGAACTCCAACGCGGCGTAGAAAACTAGCAGAGGCGAAGGGAGACCATCAAGGGCGAAGCTCAGCAGCCGTCCCACGACCAGTCCGCCCGCGAACACAATTGTCGTCAGGATCGCAGTATTCTTGTGCCGATCCTTCAGGGCGCAGAACAGCCAAAAAGCCCCGAGCGCCAGATAAAGACACATCACGGCTCTCAAGATGTGGGCGAAGTTTACGCTCAGATCTGTGACACCCAGCAGGGTTCTGGCAAACCACGAAGGATCGATACCGTACAGAAGTGCGATCACCGAAACCATGGCGAAAGCCAAAATTAGGAAGCTTCTCTTTAAGTCCATCATTTAACCTCGCATACCGAGCGAAGGGCTCTTTAGTCCGCTATTTACAGTTTTGGCTCAAAGCCGTCATTGCCGAAACGCGGCAGGTGTCCGGAAACTGAGCCCTCGCCGAATAACCCGCTCTTGAATGCGTTAGTCGTCAAGGGATTGATCAAGCTGCAGGAGCATTAAACTCGTCGGGTTCGCGTCCAATGCAGTGCTCAGAGCATCCCGGGCGCCATTGGCATCTCCGACGGCATCGCGGATTCGTACGATCATCGCCCAGGCATCAGTGAGCTGAGGGTCGAGCTGGACGGCCTCGCGGAAAGCAGCTTCCGCCGCGCGCAGATTGCGCAGCGTCAGCGCGACGCCGCCGATGACCAGATGGGTCTCCGGATAGTCGGTCTTCGCAAGGAGCGTTGCGCGCCACTCGGCGGAAGCCGACCGCAGCATACGTTCGGTGGCGGGCGGCAGGTGGGCGATCGGCGCTCCAGTGAACTCGCGCGCGGCAGCGATGCGGACGGTGCGGACCGGATCCGCCAGAAGCGGGATCAGGCGCTGGACACGGTCGATCGGCTGGGCGCCGCGTTGGACGCCGACCGCGGCGGAGCGGATGAGCGGATCGGGATGATCGAGGAGTGCCGCTGCGCGCCTGGCAATCTCCGGGGTAGCAACCCCACGCAGCATCGACAGCGAGGTGGCGCGCACGATGTTGGCGGCCTCGGTGCTTTCTGCGGTCTCCATCAGGGCTAGGCTGGCCGCTTCCGGGTTGACGCGGAAGGCGGCGTAGGTCTGCGAGAAGTGCGGGCCGCGCCGGGGGCTGTTGGGAAAGCGTGCCGCGATTTCTGCCGCTGCCCAAGCGTTGTCGCGGCCAGCGTGGCAGTCAACGCAGGCGTTCGGTGCACCCGTCTCGTCCGAAAGGTCGGGGCGCGGGATGCGAAAGCTGTGATCGCGCCGCTTATCGACACCCATATAGGTGCGCTCGATCATATGACAGGACGTGCAGGCGGCCCCATCGGAACCCAAGGGGTGGAAATGGTGCATCGGATCGTCGTACATGGCAGCGCGGAGCGACGGGAAGCGCGAATTTCCGAGGGGCGAATGGCACTGGGTGCAGACTGCGTTCGCGTCTGCCACCGAACGAGCATCATGCGGATTGTGGCAATCAGTGCATCGCACGCCCTTTTGATACATCTTCGACTGCAGGAATGAGCCATAGACGTAGACCTCGTCCTTTATCGCTCCGTCGGCATGGTAGAGATCGGGACGCAGAAGCGCGAGGCTGTAGGAATCGTGGAATAGCGTGCCGGGCAGGGGGCTGTCGCCGCCGAGCGGCTCGCGCCGTGCATGGCAGCCGGCACATTGCTGTATCTCCGCCTCGGGGTCGCTCTCCAAGAAAGCAAGGACGAGGCCAATTTCAGTATGGCCGGACGCATCGACGGACTTGCCATCCGCCCAGTCGACATGGGCGGAGCCCGGGCCGTGGCACGCCTCGCAACCAACCCCAATCTCAGCCTCGCGGCTGTCATAGCGCCGCGCTTCAGGATCGAACCGCTTCTCATACCCCGTGGCATGGCACACGCCGCAGCGAGCGTTCCAATTCTTATAGGGTCCCGTCCAATGCAGCCCATCGCCGGCCTTCAGCCCTGAGTCCGGATAGAGATGATACCAGCGGTGGCGTTCGATATCCCAGGCGATATCCAGCGCCTGCTGCCGGCCCGGTCCGGTTTCGACCAGGTATTGCTGCAGCGGCTCGACGCCCGCGACGCCACTAACAATGTACGTCTCTAACTGGCCCGCCGGCCCGTCGGCTTCGACCTGGAAAGCGGTCCCGTTGCGGAAGAACCGGGTGGTGGTGCCATCATGCTGGAACTCAGTGTCGTCAAAATCGCCCAACACCGTCTGATCGGTGGGCAACGTCCAGGCGAGAGCGTGATGCGAATCCCGCCATGCACGGGCCTGATCCACATGGCACTGGCTGCACTTTGCAGAGCCGACATAGATGGGGGCAACGGGATCCTCGGCCAAAGCGCTGCCCAACCCCAAGACCAAGGAAAGGCTCAGGAAAAGGGCGCCCGTACGAAACGGGCGCCCAAGGAAATCGAGGGTCAGTGTCAGTTGCTGCCCGTTCCGCCGGTCTGGAGCTGCCGCAGCACCTGGTCGATCGAGAAGCTGCCGGGTTCTTGACGCGGCGGATACTCCACAAACGTTTTCAGGAACTTACCGACAATCGCCTGGGCCGGCACCAACACGTAGGTCCGGTCGATGCGCCACCGTGGATAGCCGATCGATTCGTGATCCGCCCGCTCGAACGGATCGGCCCGCAGATCGAAGATCTTCGGCAGGCGCAATTGCACAAAAGGCTCCTGCCAAACTTCAAAGCCCTCGGCACGCTGTTCGGCGAAGACGATCTTCCACTTATCGTAGCGCAGGTTCAGAAGATTGCCGGTGTCCGAGAAGTAGAAGAACTCCTTGCGTGGGCCCTCGTCGACCTCGCCTTTCCAACGGGGCAGGAAGTTGTACCCGTCGAGGTGAACCTTGGTGTTGTCATTGCCGAAGACCGGTCCTTGTTTCATCCGATCTTTCAGGTCGGTGTCGCCAAGTGCGGCCGCGATAGTCGGGAACCAGTCGAGGTGGCTGATGATGTCGTTCGAGACCGAGCCCGGCTCGATTACGCCCGGCCATTTGACGGCCAAAGGTACACGGAAGCCGCCCTCCCAGTTATCATTCTTCTCGCCGCGGAACGGGATGGTGCCGCCATCTGGCCAGGAAAAAACCTCTGCGCCATTGTCAGTCGTGTACATCACGACCGTGTTGTCGGCGATGCCAAGATCGTCGAGCTTATCAAGGAGCTGGCCAACATGGCCGTCATGCTCGACCATGCCGTCGGCATAGACGCCATAACCCGTGGCACCCTGGCTTTCTTCCTTTAGCCTCGTCCAGATGTGCATCCGCGTTGCGTTCCACCAGAGGAAAAACGGCGTGTTCGCAGCGACCGAGCGCTCCATGAAGTCGATGGCCCCGGCCAGGGTTTCCTCGTCGACAGTCTCCATGCGCTTCTTGTTCAGCGGTCCAGTGTCCTCGATCCGCCCGTCGGCGAAGGACCGAATGACACCACGCGGTCCAAAGGCTTCTTTGAAGGTCCGGCCGTCAGAAAGGACAACGTCGCTTGGATAGTCCTCGTTTTCTGGCTCCTCCTCGGCGTTCAGGTGGTAGAGATTGCCGAAAAACTCTTCGAAACCGTGATTGGTTGGCAGGTGCTCGTCGAGATCGCCGAAATGGTTCTTACCGTACTGCGCGGTGGCGTAACCCTTGGACTTCAGATACTCAGCGATTGTCGGATCTTCCTTCTGGGTCCCTTCCTTGGCGCCCGGCAGCCCGACCTTTAGGAGACCGGTGCGGAATCCGCTCTGTCCGAACAGGAATGAAGCCCGACCGGCGGTGCAGGACTGTTCGCCATAGGCATCCGTGAACAGCATCCCATCCTTGAAAATCCGGTCGATATTGGGCGTGTGGTAGCCCATCATGCCTTGATTGTAGGCGCTGATGTTCCAATAGCCGATATCGTCTCCCCAGATCATCAGGAAGTTAAGTGGCTTGTCAGTCTGGGCCCAGGCCGTGGACGTCAGTGCCACCGTTGTGGCGACAAGTGCCAACCCCAAGGTTTTTGAAAATCCAGCAACAGTATTTGCGATACGTGAACTGACCATCGAATCCTCCTCCTACATCCGAGAACCCTATCAAGGGGCCTTTGGAACGCAAGCTCATCGACGGAGGGACAAATCCCTCATAATGCCTGGAGATCTCCCGCGCCCGAAGCCATCGTCCTCTTCAAGTCCGCGATAGCCTGGGCGAAGTCGGCTCCTGGCACAGGACCGACGCCGTTAAGTCGACGCGACAACGTCCGCCTTGGACCCAAAATATGCACCCACCGATCCCACGCGCAAGGTCAGTCATGCGGACAGAACCGTCATCTTATCAATCAAGTCAGGTGACCGATGTGTCCCCAAACAAGGCGTTACGTCGGCGGGTCATCAACGCTCTCGGCTCTGACTGCGGCCACCCTCCAATATTTAATGATCATGGCATGATCGTCGAACAGCACAGTTGTTATTCGACTAGTGACGGAAGAAGGTAGTCGGGTGAAATTGAGGGAGCCTGCCCGATGCACCGTCTAATCTTCGGCGTTGCCTTACTGCTACTCATTGTATTCCTGAGCCCCGTCAATTCGTTGGCGCAGATGTCGGTGACGGAGGCGGCGACGGAGACCCCTGTAACGCTGCCGGACCCGCTGACGCCCGAGGCAGTGCGCGAGCTAGTTTCGCGGCTCTCAGATGCCGAGGTGCGCGCACTATTGCTCCAGCGCCTCGACGCCGTCGCGGCGGAGGCCGAGGACGCAGCCCGGGACGGCGGGCTGGTGGATTTCGCGCAGAAGGCAACGATCGGCATTATCGACTCGGTGCGGGATGCGTTCAGCCGGCTCCCGCTAATCTGGGAGACCCAGAGCCATAGCCTTTCGACGTTTTGGGAGAGGGTCGGGAGCGAGGGGCTCTGGATCATGGCCGCGGTCCTGATCGGCGGCGTCGTCGGCGGCTTGGCCGCCGAGTGGGTCTTCGGCCGCGCGACACGGCGCTGGCACGCACCCTCTGCCACCGGCGGGCCCGAGACGCTGGGCCAATCGCTGCGCTTCCTGCTCGGCCGGTTCGTCGCCGAGATCCTGGGCGTTGTCGTCTTCTTCTACGTTGCGCGCTGGGTCGGCATGCAGATCGGTTTCGGCCTCTTCAGCGACCGGCCGGTGATCCACAAGCTCGGCGGATATCTTGGCCTAATATGGATCAACCTGATCGTCATTCCGCGCTTTGCGGCGGCGTTCTCACGCTTCCTTCTGGCGCCCTATAAGCCCGAGTTCCGGATGGTTCATGCCGATGACGCAACGGCGCGGCTGATCCATCGCAATTGGATCGGGCTGGTGCTGCTGGTTAGCTTCAACTCCGCACTGTTCACCTTCACCACGTTTAACGGCGTCGGCCTGGGTGAGGCACGGCTTGGCTTTTGGCTAAACCTAGCCATGCACCTCTACATTATCCTGATCGCGCTGTGGGCGAAGGACGGGCTGGTCCGGATGATGCGTGGATCGGATCCGGACTTGACGGCGACGGAGGAGCGTGTTGCGAGGGCCTATCCCTGGTTCATAATTGGCGTCTCGGTCGGTACCTGGTGGCTAGTCGAGCTCATCGTCGCTTACGGACGGTTCGACCTACTGCGCACCAACCCGCATTTCTGGATGATGGTGGTGCTGATCGTCGGGCCGCTCATGGACATGATGGTGCGGGGGCTAGTGCGCCACCTGGTGCCGCCGATGACGGGCGAGGGCGCGCTCGCAGAGAAGGCTTACCACGCCACCAAGCGCAGCTACATTCGGATCGGCCGCGTGCTGGTCTTTGCCGCCGTGATCGTCGTGATCACCTGGATCTGGCCGGTCGACTTCCACGACATTGCGGGGGGCGGCATCGGCGTATTGCTGGCCGCACGGCTGATCGAGATCCTGATGATCCTCGCCGTCGGCTACCTGTTGTGGGAGGTCTTCTCACTCTGGGTCAACCGCAAGCTGGCGGCGGAGGTCACGGCGGCGGCCACCGACGCGACCGAGGAGGAACCCGGCGGCGGTGAGGGAGGGGGCGCTGGCGCCACGCGCCTCTCGACCGTGCTGCCGTTGCTGCTAGGTGTCGCCAAGGTCGCGTTCGCGGTGATCTTCGGACTAATTGCGCTGGGCCAGATTGGCATCGACATCACACCGTTACTGGCTGGTGCCGGGATCGTAGGGCTGGCGATCGGCTTCGGCGCGCAGAAGCTGGTGACGGATGTCGTGTCAGGCATCTTCTTTTTGGTCGACGACGCGTTCCGGGTGGGCGAGTTCGTCGATGTCGAGGGCACTGTCGGCACAGTCGAAAAGATCTCGGTACGCTCCATGCAACTGCGCCACCACAAGGGCCCGGTCCACACGATCCCCTACGGCGAGATCCCCAAGCTTACTAACTACTCGCGGGACTGGGTGATCATGAAGCTGAAGTTCACGGTGCCCTTCGAGACCGACCCGAACAAGGTAAAGAAGCTATTCAAGCAGATCGGCAAGGAAATGATGGAGGTGCCGGAGTTCGCAGCCGACCTATTACAGCCCTTCAAGAGCCAGGGCGTCTTCGACTTCGACGATGTCGGCATGATCATCCGCGGCAAGTTCATGGCCAAGCCAGGCCGACAATTCGTGCTGCGCAAGGAGATCTACAACCGCGTCAAGAGAGCCTTCGAGGAGAACGGCATTCCGTTCGCTCGCCGCGAGGTCCGCGTCGCCCTGCCGGAAGGGACTGCCCCTTCCGACCTCACCGAAGAGCAGAAGGCGGCGATCACAGCCGCCGCGGCAGATACCACCCGCAAGGAAGATCCGCCACCCGGGGCTTCCTGATGACTGGGGGCAGACCACCAGGCTCTGGCGGGTCTGGATTAAGACTTGCCGAGTGACGGCTTGAGGTGTTGGTAGTTCGCGCGCGGTAAATCAGACGTAACCGTAATGAGCATGCGCGTCCGCTGTGGGCTCGAAGCGAGCTTTCGCTGCGAAGGCGAAGCGTTTCGATGAGCCGATGTCGGCTAGGCGGACGAAGACACCGACCGAAAGAGCATCTACTGTTCGGTCAGCTTGAGTTGCCGCAGTCAACGCCTTCTGTAGAACAGAACCGCAGATCGCGAAGCCACTTTCCGCAAAATGCGCTATCTACAGTCAGTTTGACGTCTGCCCCGCGGCGTAGCCTCGCTGATAGGCAGCCTCCTTGTCCTTCTCGACTTTGTCGACGACAAGGCCGCCTACAAGACCAGCACCCGCACCGATGGCCAATCCGAGGCCGGTATTCCCCGCTATGGCACCAATCGCAGCGCCGCCAGCAGCGCCGATCGCAGTTCCAGATACGGCGCGTTGCTCCGTGTCGCTCATTCCAGCGCATCCGCTAAGCGTGGCCACAACTAAGATAGGGAATACAAATTTCATCGACACTTCCTCCAATCGAATGAGTGTCACTGACATGGATACGTCTGGCGCGCAAACTCGAGCAAGCCTTCGCGAGCCGACATCGAGGCCATTGCAGGATTGGCGCCCACCCAGCCGACATATGCCGAGGCAGCG
Organism: Paracoccaceae bacterium; assembly: GCA_029862205.1. Taxonomy (GTDB): domain Bacteria; phylum Pseudomonadota; class Alphaproteobacteria; order Rhodobacterales; family Rhodobacteraceae; genus Thermohalobaculum. The sequence continues at coordinate 11,660 of JAOTXT010000072.1, read as the reverse complement.
CTATCGCGCGTGACCGATCCATCTTCAGGCACACAATAGACACGCCGATCTGCCGCTTCAGACACTGCTTGGTGCATGTGGTGCACACCAACTAGGTAGCCTTGGCACATGTGGATAGCCGCTGCGTCCGTGGTGCTAGCGCAGAGATTTGCCAATTCCCCGGCGGTTTGAAGTTGGAAATCGCCTTCGCTCGCAGATTGCGACGCTTCGACGGCGGTGAGCAAAAATACGGCACTCAGAACTGCGAACCTCATTCGTCTTATTCCTCCCACTTTGTGTCTTCACTTCGCGACAGGATCACGTCCCGAAAAGCTGCCGGTGGCCTTGGGCCGCCACCGATGAGTGATCTTGGGTGCAGCCGCAAATAAACGCAACGCGCTATTTTCTCGACCTGCGCACTGAGGTGAATTTACGGGAACCTAGACAGGCCATTCTAATCGAACCAGAAGCGTTCCCAAAATCTTTCAACAAGTAAGCCTGACTGCGTTACTCCTTCGTATCGCCATTCAGCACTCGCCTGCGAGCGGCAAGATCATCAGTTCCCGGAAGCATCCGTCGACTTGGGCTCAAACCCTACAATCGCTGCGATGCGAGCGGCGGTCGGCATTTGGCACGAGGCCGACATAGCCCCAACGGCAGCAATCGGGATCAAACCGGACCTTAACAATTCGACGGAAACGGCAGCTTCGTCCCGCGTAGCTGTCGTTGGGTGCAATCGAAGTCAATGTCGGCATCGGGTCAGGAACCGACGCTTAGCGGCGCCTGATACGGTGTCGGCATTCCGCCCCAAAACAGACCCTCAATCCTAACATTCAGAGCGTCGCGGGTCGTCAGGCGGGTTAAAATACCAAACGCCTGTTGAAACAGGCGGTTAACAGGTGAGCCCCTATTCCTGAGACACAGGGGTAACTTGGTTCAATCCACGCATCGAACTTTGGCTGATTGGTGATATAGTGGTGACACAAAAAACGAAAGGCCGAGGTGTTTCCACCTAAGCCTTTGATTTATCTGGTGAGCCCGACAGGATTCGAACCTGTGACCCACTGATTAAAAGTCAGTTGCTCTACCAACTGAGCTACGGGCCCACTCGGGCGCGGAAACTAGGGGGCGCGAGGCGGGGGGTCAAGATGCCTCGGCGTTCGGCCCATAGCCCTCGAAGGCGGTCTGCGCCCTGGCGATTTCAGCGTCCGATAGCAGGACCGGACCGCCGATCTGAAGCGCCAGAACGTATTGCCGGGCCAGGGCTTCCAATTCCACCGCTAGCCGCATCGCGTGATCCAGAGATCGGCCCGCGGCCAACATGCCGTGATTTGCCATCAGGCAGCCCCTTCTCCCGTTCATCGCTGCCAGAACGTTGCGCGACAGCTCGGCGGTGCCGAAGGTGGCGTAGTCGGCCACCCGGATATCCGCGCCACCGAAGGCCGCGATCATGTAGTGGACCGCCGGAATCGGCTTGCGCGCGATCGCCAGGGCCGTGGCATGGGGCGCATGGGCGTGGACGATTGCGCCGATCTCGGGTCGGGCGCGCATCAGATCCAGATGGAACCGCCACTCGCTCGAGGGCCGCACCGGCCCCTCCCAGCTGCCGTCCTCGGCCGCCAAGGGCATCGCCGCGACCATCTCAGACGTCAGCGCGTCATAGGCCACGGCCGAGGGTGTGATCAGCATCCGCTGGCCGCAGCGCGCCGAGATGTTGCCGGATGTGCCCTGATTGAGGCCGGCCGCGTTCATCTGGCGGCAGCGGTCGACGATCTCCTGGCGCAGCGAGGTGTCGGATGCCATGGACCTACTTTTCGGTAAGCTCGATCTCGCCGCCGGACTCGCCCGCCAGCAGCCGGCTCAGATGGAACATGGTCAAGGGATCCTCGTCGTATTGGCCGACCAGCGCGGCGAAGGCCTGCCGCGCCTTCGGGTCGTCCGCCTCCAGCAAGGCAAAGGCGTCGCGATAGCCCGAAGTCTGGTCGCTGGCCGCCTGCACCTCGGTTAGCGGTTCGTAGCAGCGCACCGCCTGGCTCTTGCCCTTCAGAAGCACCGTGCCAATCGCGCGGCCTCGGAAATCCGGGATCTGTTCGACCACTCTCTCGCCCACGCAGATCCGCGTGCCGACGGTCTTGTTGGCCTGTTCCAGGCGGGCGGCGATGTTCACGGCATCCCCATAAGCGGTGTAGTCGAAGAAATGCTCGCCGCCGAAATTACCGATGATCGCCGAGCCGGAATTCACCCCGATCCGGGTCGGACCCAGCGGGATCCCGGCGGCGTTTTTCTGGGCTTGGAACGCACAGGCGAAGGCGTCGAGCGCCAGGGCGCAATCGACCGCCTTGCGCGCGTGGTCATCGGTCGCGACGGGCGCGCCGAAGATCGCGTGGACCGCGTCGCCGACGATTTTCATCACCGTGCCGCCATGGGCGAATATCACGTCGGTCATCCCGTCCAGATAACCGTTCAAGAGCTCGATGATCACGTCGGAGTTCGAGCTTTCGACCAGTGGCGTGAAATCGGCGAGATCGGTGAACAGGAAGCTGGCCGAGCGCCGTTCGCCACCAGGCGTCATGCAATCCGGATTCTGGCTGAGCGTCTCGACGACATTGGGCGAGAAATAGCGCGACAATGTCGCATGCGCCTGTTCCGCCCGGGCCCGGTCGTCCTGCAGTTGGCGGAACAGGGCCAAATGCTCCAATGTCTTGGCGATCGTGGTCTCCAGATCCTCGAATTCGATCGGCTTGGTCACGAAATCGAAGGCGCCGCGGTTCATCGCCGTGCGGATATTGCCCATGTCCCCATAGGCCGAGACGATCACGGTCTTCAGGTGGCCGTGCAGTTCGTTCAGCCGGTCCAACAGCGCCAGCCCGTCCATCCGCGGCATATTTATATCGCTCAGCACCATGTCGACGTCCGACGTGTTGCCCAGCATCTCCAATGCCTGCTCGCCGTCCTGCGCGAACAGGAAGTCGAACTCTCCGGTGCGCATCTGGCGGCGGAAACGCTGGGTCAGCAGCATCTCGACGTCAGGTTCGTCGTCGACCACCAAGATGCGGGCGGGGCTCATGCGGGCGCTCCCGTCATCGCGGACAGATCATTCTTCAACCGGTCGAAATCCACCGGTTTGGTCAGGAAACGCACCGCGCCCAGGTCGTGCGCCTTCTCCTCGGTCGCCGCGTCGCCATAGGCGGTGATCATGAAAACCTGCACATTCGGCCAGCCTTCGCGGATCCGCGCCAGCAATTCGATGCCGGTCATGCCGGGCATGTTGATATCCGAGAGCACCAAGACGATCTCAGGCTCCCGCGCCCGCAGGCGCTGCAGGGCTTCCTCGCCGGACAGAGCGAAGTCGAAGGTGTAGCTTCCCTTGCGGATCTCACGCCGGAACTTCTGGCGGAACAGCTCTTGCGCGTCCGGTTCGTCGTCGACCATCAGGATTGCCACGCTCATGCCGTTGCTCCTTGGGGCAGGGTGACCCGAAAGGCGGTGTGGGATCCGGGTTCGCTGTCGACGCTCAATTCGCCGCCGTGCTGCTTGACCACGATATCATAGCTCAGCGACAGCCCCAGCCCAGTTCCTTCGCCAGCCGGCTTGGTGGTGAAGAATGGCATGAAGATCCGGTCGCGCATCTCTGGGTCAATTCCTCTACCGTTGTCGCGCACCTCGATCTCGACCGCGTCGTCCAAATTACGACTGCTGACCGCTATGGTGGGCGAGAAACCGTTTCCTTCCTCGATCGCGCGCTTGTTGGCGGCATACATACCGTTGGTGATCAGGTTCAGGAACACCCGCATCAGATCTTGGGGGAAACAGACAACCTCATCCGGATTGGCGTTCAGTTTCTTGGCCATCTCGATGTTGAATTTGGGATTTTCGGCCCGTGCACCATGATAGGCAAGGTTCAGCGCTTCCTCGGCGATCGCATTGATCCGGGCTGGCTGGCGTTCGCTGGGCCCTTCGCGGGAATGCAGCAGCATATTCTTGACGATCGAGTCAGCGCGCTTTCCGTGCTCGTTGATCTTTCCCATGTTCTCGCGGACGGTGCGCAGCAGATCCTCCGCATCGTCCCGCGTTTCGTCGTCCAGCGATTTGATCGGCGCTTCCAGGGTGTCCGACAACTCGTCCAGCAGCTCGTCGGAGAGCTTGGCGAAGTTGTTGACGAAGTTCAGCGGGTTCTTGATCTCGTGCGCGATGCCGGCGGTCAGTTGGCCCAGACTGGCCATCTTCTCGGCCTGGATCAGTCGCTGCTGAGCCTTGCGCAGACCGGCCAGCGCCGCTTCGGCTTCGTCTCGCGCCTTGGTGATCTCGGCTTCGCGGTTCTTCAACTCGGTGATGTCGAAATAGGTCAGCATCCGGCCGCCGTCGGGCAGCGCAATACATTGGTAGCTCAACACCTTGCCATCGGCGCGGTGAAAGTCACCTGGCGGAATATCGCCCTTCGTGATCTGTTTGACCCGGTCGTCGATCCAAGCGTCCCAATCTTCCGGGGTCACGTCGTAAACCCCGGTATTGCGATTATATTCGATCAACTCGCGCATGGTTGGGCGTTGATCGATGAACTCCTGAGAAATGCCCCAAATCTCGCCGAATGCACGGTTGATGATCCTTGCACGCAGATCCGGCCCCATGAACAGAACCCCGTAATCGATGCTGTCGATCACTGCGTCGAATTCCTCGAGCGCCGCCTTCAGCGCCTCCTCCGCCTGCTTGCGTTCGGTGATGTCCGTGTAGGTGGCGACCAGGCCGCCACCCTCGATCGGGTTGCCGACGATTTCCAGGATCGTGCCGTCCGGCCGGGCGCGCTCGAACTTGTGGGGAAGGAACTTCTTGGCCAGTTCCACCCGCTCGCGCACCTGTTCCTCGACATCACCAGGTCCGTATTCGCCGCGTTCGGCATTGTAACGGAACGCCTCCTCCATGGTGAAGCCCAGCTTGAACCGTTCCTCGGGCCAATCCATCAGTTCGAAGAACTTGCGGTTGAAGGCCACGGTCTTCAGGTCCTTGTCGACCATGGTGATGCCCTGACCCATATTCTCCAGCGTCGCCTCCAGGATCGCCGATTGCTTGCGGATTTCCTGCTCGCTCGTTTTCAGTTCAGTGACGTCCGTGTAGATCGAGACCATCCCGCCATCCTTGGTGCGATGATCCCTGATCTGCAGCCACAAGCCGTCGCTTAGTATATTCTCGCGGATCTGGCCGACACCCTTGGCGCGTTTTTCCAGCAGCGCATCGAGGAAGCCCTCCGGGTCCTCCTTGGCGCCCGGAAACAGCCCGCGCTTGATAGTTGCTGCCAGCATATCGCGGAACGGCACACCGGGCGTGAAGACATCCGATACCTCGGAAAAATAGTCCCGGAACCGCGAGTTCCACAGCACCAGCCGGTCCTCGGCGTCGAACAGCGCGAAACCGGACGAGATCGCCTCGATCGCCTCCTCGAAACGCTGGCGCGCCGCCTGGGCTTGCTGTTCGCTGGTCTTCAACTCCGAGACATCCGTGTAGATCGACACCAGACCGCCATCCTTGGTGCGGTGGTCGCGAATTTGCAGCCAAAGCCCGTCCGAAAGGCGGTTTTCGCGAACCTTGCCGATGCCGCGAGCCCGCTCGGCCAGGAGACTCTCCAGGAACTCTTCCTTGTTGCCCTCAGCCGCTGGCAACAATCCGCGCTCGATCGAAGCCGCGAGCATTTCCCTGAAGGTCGTCCCCGGCACGAACACATCGGCCATTCGGGCGAAGTAGTCGCGGAAGCGCGAGTTCCAGATTACCAAGCGATCATCCGCGTCGAACAGCGCGAAGCCCGATGAGATCGCCTCGATTGCTTCCTCAAAACGCTGGCGCGCCGCAAGCGCCTCTTCTTCACGATGCTTGATTTCAGTGATGTCCGTATAGACCGCCACCTTGCCGCCATCGGGTGTATCGCGTTTGGAAATCCGAACCCATGTGTCGCCGAACGTCCGCTCGTCGACGGATTGTGGGACATCCCGATGCCGGGCGACCCGCTCTTCGACCCATTCCTCGACCGGCTGGCCTTCGAGTTGCGCGAGGTTCGACTTCGCCTGAGCGGCTAATATTTCGCTCAATTCCACGCCGGGCTGCACAATCGGCGCTATCTCCCCAAGCATCTCGCGGTATTTGCTGTTAGCCAGCCGTACCCTTGTGTCCTCATCATAGAGGACGAAACCGTCCGAGATCGTCTCGATGGCTGTCGCGACCATGTTGTGCTGGCGCTCTGCCTCGGCCTCGAGGCGCTCGCGCTCAATCGCGTTCTCGCGAAAGGCGCGCAGGGTGCGCGCCATTGCGCCGAACTCGTGATCGCCATCCGCCGGCAATTCGACGTCGTAGCGCCCTCGCGCGAAACCGGCCACCGCCGCGTTCAGCCGCCGCAGCGGTTGCACGATCGAGCGGAACACAATCCCCGTAAGGCCCAACCCAACGAGCGTCAGAACCGCAACGATCATCAGCGCGGTATTGGCCGAGTCTTCGGCGCGAGCGACGACGCGTTCACGTTCGGCGACCGCGGCTGCATGGAATTCCCCGACCAACCCGTCCAAAGCTGCGTCGACCGCTGTGCTGTGGCCTCGTGCCTGGGCGAGTAATGTGTTGCCGATCACGCGATTTCCGTCTGCATAGGCGTCCGCCGCCTCGATCGCCTTCGAAACGTAAGCGTCGACCTCGGCCCTAATTCGCGCGATCTCCTCTGGCCGGGCATCGGCGAGGTGGTCCAATTGCGGCTCGAGCCGGGCGCGGGCGGCATCGGCGCTCCGCTCCGAGGTGACCAACAGGCTGACCGACAGGTCGGTCAGCCAGTAGCGCAGTTCGCCGAAGGTGACGTGTGCCTCGGCCGCCGCCGCGGCCGCGTCATGAAGGCCCTGCATCTGTGTCGTTCGCTCGGCGGTCTGATTTAGCGCCGAGGAGAGGAACAACGACGAGCCGATCAGGCTGATCAGACCGGCCGCTGTCAGAAGCGCTAAGCGCGCCCAAATCGGCAGGGAGCCAAAACGGCTCCATCCTGATCGCGGTGTCTCCTCGCGATCGCCCTCGCTTGGACCATCGGAGCTCGAGCTCATTTAAAGATGACGATGCTGATCACGCCACCGAGGTCGCCGATCTTGCCGCCCTCCTTGGGATAACCGGTGATATCGGTCTCACCCTGGGGCCCGCCATGGCAGGAAAGGCACGACTCGCGGTAGTATTCGGGCAGCAGCATCCGAAAGGCCGGGCGTCCCTCATATTCGGCGGTCTCGGTATAAGGCTCGCCCTTCGGCCAGTCGCCGGACAGGAATTTCTGTTCGACAACCTCGCGCTCCCACGCATCCGGCCGGGCCTTGCGGTTACGTACTAGGTTCATCGGTGCGGTGACCCGGATCAGCGCTTCCTTGCCGGCGATCTGGGCGAATTCCTCGTTGGCGAGGCGCGCGAAGACGGCGGGAATGAAGCCTTTGAAGCCCAGCCCCTTGCGATTGATTTCCGCTTGGTGGGAATCGACGATGCGCTGCATGGCCAGCATCTGCGCTTCCAGCAGGCGCCGGTCGCGCTCAGACATGTCGCCGCCAAGCGGGGACGCGCCGGTGCTCTTGGCGTAAAGCGCTTTTGCCTCGTCGATCAGCCGTTCGCCGGAAAATCCCTTATCGCCGAGCTCCGGATCGTTGATCAGCGGTTGGCTCGACGATACCACAGTGCGCCCGGCGCGCAGAAGATCGGCCAAGGCATTCCCCAACCGGATATCCGCTTCGATATCAGCGGCAGCGGGCGCCGCGCTGACGCATAGGCCCACCGCCAGGGCGAGAACGACCATGCGCTCGAAAAAAGCGGCCAGCAAACTTCTTTTCATAACGGCACCAGTGGCAAAGCGCTCTCCCAGAGGTTGAGTATGGCGCCAATCCCATATTCCCGCAACGGGACCGAGCCCCGTGCCCTTAGATGATCGCCTTCTCCAGGAAGGGGCGGCCTTCTGCGATGCGTTCATAGCCCAGCTCACTCATGTCGAGGCTGCGGAATTCGCCATGGGCAATCAGCTCGCCGACACCACGTCCCATGGCGGGCGATTGCTGGAAACCATGGCCGGAAAATCCATTAACGAATATGAAATTTTTCACATCGGTGTGCGGACCGATCACCGCGTTCTGATCCAGCGTGTTGAAGGCGTAGTGCCCGATCCAGGAATTGATCACCTTGACCGCCTCGAAGGCAGGCACCCGGGTCGCGATCACCGGCCAGAGCTTTTCCTCCCAGACCTCGTGATCCATGTCGAAATCGTCGAATGCGGCGGCTGGATCCTCGTCCGGCGGACAACCGCAGAGGTAGTAGCGCCCGTCCGTGCGCATATGGATGCCCGAAGGGTCGATGGTCAGCGGCAGGTCGCGGTCCAAGGGTTCAGCCGCGTCGAAGATGAAGGTGTAGCGCCGCCGGGGCTCGACCGGGATCTCCATCCCCGCCATCGCGGCGGTTACCGCGGCGCGGGGGCCGGAGGCGTTGACGATGGTTCCGGCATTGACCACCTCGCCTGACTTCAACGTCACGCTCTCCACGCGGTCGCCCGTGCGGCCGATCCCGACTATCTCGTTGGTGATGTATTCGACCCCGCCCTGGCGCGCCTTCCGCTTCCACCAGTCAAAGAGGGTCGATCCCTCGAAATACCCCTCATCCACCGGGTTGTGACTGCCGAGCACGATGCCGTCGAGATTGTAAAAAGGATACTCCGCCGCGATCTGGTCCGGGGTCATGATCCGCGTATGGGCGCCCAGCGCCGTCTGGATCTTCTGGTTCGCGCGCAGCACTTCGGCGAACGCCTCGTTATCCGCCAGGTAGAGATAGCCGTAGCTGTGTAGCGGCACCTCCGGCACTTCCGGGTCATTGCCCATAAACTTCCGGAAATTCTTCACGAAGTGGGCGCCGAACTGCGAGATGCGGATATTGACCTCGGCCGAGAACTGCTGGCGGATGCAGCTATTGGTTCGTGCGGTCGAGGAGAATTCGTAAGTCGGGTCGCGCTCGACGACCAGGACGCTGCCGTTGAAGTCGGGATTCTCCGTTAGCCACCAGGCGACGGATGAGCCCATCATCGCGCCGCCGATGATGACCACGTCGTAAGAGGCATGGTTAGGTGTCTCGGTGATCGGCTTCAACTCTTCCCCCCATAGTCCCGGTCGGCGGCGTCCGCGCTGACATAACCGCGCTCGATGTCGCGCTCCAGGGCCTCCGGATCACGCTCGCCGGGGCTGCCGTAGCCGGCGCCCCCTGGAAGCGCCAGCATCACCCGCCGCCCGTAGGGGATGTCCTGGCGGCCCTTGCCGCGCATGACGGTGCCATCATCGAGTTCGAACCGGGTCTTGCCGCCCGGATCGCCGCCTTCGCGCCCGCGCGCCGGATGATGCACCCGGTCGAACATGGCCGAGAAAGCGAATTCGTACCCCTCGGTCGCGCCGATCTCCATGTATTGACCCAGGCCGCCGCGCTGGCGCCCGGCGCCGCCTGAATCAGGGCGCAGCTCCTTGCGCCAGATGATCACCGGGCCGGTATGCTCGGTCGCCTCGACGGGCATGGTCATGACGCCGGAGGGGAAGGCGGTCGCATTCATGCCGTCAAGCGCTGGCCTGGCGCCCGAGCCGCCGCAATTGAACATCAGCACCTCGGCGCGCCGCGCATCGGGCGGGGCGTTGCCCCCGCGCCGCGGCTGGAAGCTGAGCTGGAAATTGCAAAGCGAGCCACAGCCTTCGGCCGGCACCATCCCCGGCACCGCCTTGTCGAGCGCCCCCAGCACCGTGTCCGGGATCATGTGCCCGATCACATGGCGCAGCGCCACGGGTGCCGGGTGCGGCGCGTTCAGGATGCAGCCCTCGGGCGCCGAAACCTCGAAGGGCGCCAGCGAGGCGGCATTGTTCGGGATCTCCGGCGCGATGGCGCATTTCAGCCCGTAGCAGGCATAGGCCTTGGTATAGACCAGCGGCACGTTGATGCCCTTGGGGTCCACCGGCGAGGTGCCAGTGAAGTCGGCGACGATCCGGTCCGCCTCGATGTCCAGCCGCACCGCCAGGCGGATTGGGGTCGCATAGCCGTCGATGGTCATCTCGTTGATGACCGTTTCGCCCGATATTTCATTGCGCAGGGCTGCGATCCGCTCGATTGTTGCGCGGCGCGAGTTTTCCAGGATGAAGGCTGAGATTTCCTCCAGCCCCGCCAGCCCGAACTCGTCCAGCATATCCACCAGCCGCCGGTGGCCGGTCTCGTTGCAGGCGGCAAGGGCATATATGTCGCCCACCACCTGATCCGCCTCGCGCACATTGTTGCGGACGATGTTCACCAGATCCAAGTTCACTTGACCTTCGCGAGCGAAGCGCATGATTGGGATACATAATCCCTCTTCATAGACCGAGTTCGCGTCAGCTCCGAAACCGCGCCCGCCGATGTCGACCACATGGGCGGTGCAGGCGAAGTAGCCCACGTGCTGGCCTTTGTGGAACGAGGGCGTGACCACGGTGATGTCGTGCAGGTGTCCGGTCCCCATCCAGGGATCGTTGGTGATGTAGACATCGCCCTCGCGCATCGCCTCGGTCCCGATCTCGCGCATGAAATGGGCGACTGATTCCGCCATCGCGTTGACGTGACCCGGCGTGCCGGTCACCGCCTGGGCCAGCATCCGGCCTTGCAGGTCATAGACCCCGGCCGAGAGATCCCCCGCCTCGCGCACCGAGGTCGAGAAGGCCGTGCGCACCAGCGCCATCGCCTGTTCCTCGACCACCGAGATCAACCGGTTCCACATGACCTGAAGGGTGACGGGAGAGAGATCAGTCATTCCGCCGCCTCCTGCATTCGCCTGTCGCGCGTCACTTCGATCGTCCCGTCCGCCCGCATCGCTGCGTTGAAGCCCGCGGGCACCACGACGGTGGTCTCGCGCTCGGTGATCATCGCCGGGCCCGTGATGCGCTGGCCGGGAACGACTGCCTCGCGTGCGGCAGTCGCCGCCGCGACCACCTCGCCCAGTCCGGGGTCGAAGACCTCGCGCGCGGCGCTCTCGGGCATCGCGCCTGCATCAACGTATGCCGCGACGCGGTCAACCTGGGGCAGGGGCGTTGCGGCCTTCACGGCCCAACTGGTCACCTCGACATCGACCCCATCGACGATCCGGCCGAAGAGCGCGCTGTAGGCCGCTTCAAACAGGGCCAGACAGCGCTTGCGGGTCGGTTCGGCCGCGTCCTCCGGCCCGAAATCCACCGGGATTTCCCATCCCTGGCCCACATAGCGCATATAGGCCCGCGCCTCGTGGGCAATCTGGGCCGCCGGAGCGCAGCCACGCACGAAGGTGGTCGCCTCGTCGGCCAGTTCCGTCAGCACTTGCTTCGCGGCGGACGCACTGTGATCCGAGAGCCGCATGTAGCTCGATCGCGTCGCCTCGAAGCTGAACGGCGCGCGCAGGAAGCCGATGGCCGAGCCGACGCCCGCGCCGGGCGGCACCAGGAAACGCTCGACGCCGAGCTTCTGCGCGAGCCGACCGGCGTGCAGCGGCGCCGCACCGCCGAAGGCGATCATGGTGAAGCCAGCCAGATCCTCGCCGTTCTCAACCGCGTGGACCCGGGCGGCATTGGCCATGTTCTCGTCCACCATCTCGGACACGCCAAAAGCCGCCGTCATCCGGTCGAGCCCCAGTGGCGCGCCCACATGCGCCTCCACCGCCGCTCCTGCTGCCT
>JAOTXT010000112.1 GCA_029862205.1 Paracoccaceae bacterium | reverse complement strand
GGCGAAGCTGGGAGAATATCCCCGCCGCTTCATTGCCGGGATGAGCACCGAACCGAGCGCGGCAACGTCGGCCACGGCCGAGCCTGAGATCTCCGCAAAGAACAGGGAAACGCCGACGTTGACCATGGAGAGGCCGCCGCGAATGAATCCGATGAGAGCGGTCACGAAGGCGATCAGGCGGCGTGAAATCGAGGACGTGTTCATCAGTGCGCCCGCCAGGATGAACAGCGGGATCGCAATGAGTGGGAAGTTGGTCGCCCCGTCGAACAACGTGAGGGCCGCGTTGTAGAGGGCGATCGTGCCACGGTCGGCGACCATCCCGAGCAGCGCGACGACCCCTATGGCGACGCCGATGGGCACATTGATCAAGATCAGCGCGAAGAGCCCCGCGATGACGAGGGCGGCCGTCATGCCCCGTCCTCGGGTCGGCGCCCGGCCGGCGTCTCGCGCGCGTGTCGAATCGCCTCGTCGATGGCCGCGCCTTCGGGATCGACCCCGGCCCGCATCCGGCGCCAGGCGTCGGGGGCGCTCAAGAGTTGCGCCAGAACGAACAGTGCGCAGCCGACCGGAATAACGGACTGCGTGACCTGGAGCCCGAGCCACGGGACACTGACCAGGGATTCTCCCGCCATCACCCCGAGCACCACCCAGCCGGCCCAGGCCATGACGACGAGGAACCCGATCACGATGCTTTCGCCGAGCACGAAGAACACAGGCCTGAGACGGGGTCCACATTTCAGAACAACGCCCGGAAAGCCGAGATGTGCTCGTTTGAGTGCCGCGTAGGCCGCCCCGAAATAAGTGAGCCAAGCGAGCTGGACCGAGGCGACCTCGTCGTACCACACCGGCGACGAGCCCGAATACCGCATGACGACGGCAAGCACCACGACGACCGCCAGGCCCAGAAGAAGAGCGATGCTGATGGCCTCGAGCAGACGCTCGAGGAGGCGGCGGAGAAGGGCCGTCATGCGCACACTCCCAGCGGGCGACACCTTGCAGGCCAAATCCCCGCTGCCCCTTGGACCCTTGGGTCGGGCAGCGGGGACAGTGGCTGTCGGCTTACTTGGCCAGCTTCAAGGCCGCGTCGATAAGGTCCTGACCGCCGGGAACCTCGGCGGCGAAGGCCTCGTAGACCGGCCTGGAGGCTGTGACGAAGGCGGCGCGGTCGGCATTGTTGACCTTCATGCCCGCAGCCTCGAGTTTCGTGCGCAGGTCGCGATCCCCCTCTGCGCCCTTCTGGTACATCCAGGGTTGGACGTCCTTGGCCGTCTGCTCGAGGATTGCGCGGACGTCGCCGGGAAGCTCGTTCCAGGGCTTCAACCCGACCGTCGGATAGGCGGGCGAGTAGACGTGGCCGGTCATCGACAGGTACTTCTGCACTTCCTGAAACTTGGCGGCGTAGATGTTGGTGAGTGGGTTCTCCTGGCCGTCGATCACCTTGGTCTGCAGGGCCACGAAGACCTCCGAGAAGGCCATCGGCGTCGGGTTGCCGCCCCACTCCTTGAACATCCGCACGCGCCACTTGCCCTTCGGCGTGCGCAGCTTGATGCCGTCGAGGTCGGCGGGCGTATCGATCGGCCGCACGTTGTTGGTGATTTGGCGAATCCCATTCTCCCAGAGGGCCAGCACCTTGTAGCCCTTCGCCTCGGCCGCGGGCGCGATCATCTGCCAGAAGATCTTCTCGTCGATCTGCTTCACGTGCTCGCGGTCCTTGACGATGAAGGGCATGTCGAACAGGCCGAACTCGTCGGCGATGGACGACATGATCGAGGACGGTAACGCGATGTGGACGCTGCCCAGTTTCAGCTTCTGCAGGAGGTCTTTGTCCTTGCCGAGCTGCGAGGCACCGAAAAATTTAACCACGGCCTTGCCCGTCAGGCGATCGTTGGCAAGCCGGGTGAACTCGGTGGCGGTTTCGTATTGCAGCGACCCTGGCTTGGCGCTGATGGCAAAGATGACCTCGGTCTGGGCCGAAGCTGTGGCCGCCGCCGCGACCACGATCGCTAGACCGGTGAAAACCGCGATGAAACCCTTGTAAAAGCCCTTATGCATAATTCCCTCCCTCGGCAAGAGACGATCCGGCCCTAGCCCGAAGCTCGATTCCGCTCTCGCGCAACCGATTGGCAGCTCACCGCCCTGCTGTGCGCGGCGCGTCTCCTTAGTGTTGATGAGGCGGCAAGTACAGGCCGACCCCTCCCATGATCCCGACCCTGTGGACGGCGCTAGGCCCTGATGCTATCGCGCCTTCACCGTTCCAAGAGGCGGCCGAGACGATTGCATACTGTATGCCAAAGGTCAAGATCGCTGTGCGGGCGCGCGGACGCCCTCCGGGGGTGGCGCCCGCAGCCGCTGATCGCCTGCTATAGGCCAAGAAAAATAAGAAAAACAAGAAACCAAGGCACGAGGATCACAAGCGGCTGGGCGGTCCATCGCACACAAGCTGGACGCCCGCAAATACAAATGGCATACCATTTCGTATTGTCGGTGAAGCACCGACGTGATATAGCGGCCTGCCCGAGCGGCGAGGGAGAGATCGGCTTGGACAAGACCCGCGAGTACCAGCGTACCACGTCTCCTGAACGCGCGAGCGACGGGTCGCGCGACGCCGGGCCAAAGCAGGCGGCCACGGTGGTGGCGCTGCCGCTGACGCAGCAGGTGGCAAGCCGCATCCGTGACATGATCGTCCAGGACGAGCTTGTCCCGGGCCAGCGCGTGCGCGAGCGCGCGCTGGCGGAGCAGCTCAACGTCTCGCGCACGCCGCTGCGCGAGGCGATCAAGATCCTGGCGGCGGAAGGGCTGGTGGAGATTCTCCCGAACAAGGGCGCCAGAGTGGCCGACCCGAGTCCGCCGGAGGTGCGCGACATGCTGCGCGTCCTGGGGGCGCTCGAGGCGCTCGGGGGCGAGCTGGCCTGCGCGGAGGCCAGCGACGACGAAATCGAGGAGATCAAGGCGCTGCACTTCGAGATGCAGGCCGCGTTCACCCGCAAGGACCGCCTCGAGTACTTCAAGACCAACCAGAAGATCCACCGCGCGATCGTGGCCAGCAGCCACAACCAGTCCCTGATCGAGACCCACGACCGGCTGAACGCACGACTCTACCGGGTGCGCTTTCAGTCCAACCTGCGCAACCGCACCTGGCCGACCGCGATGGACGAGCACAACAGCATCCTAGATGCCTTGATCCGCCGGGACGGAGAGCGGCTGCCCGCGGTGATGCGCGCGCATCTCGGCAGCACCTGGGAGAAGGTCAGCGAGCTCATGAAACAGGCCCTCAGCACGAGCGGCGGCGCCACGGGACCTGGCGCAGAGCACTCTCGCGCTAAGGAGAGCCGGAAGGGTCAGGGCCGCTGAACCGGCGCTACAGCCGGATCGACGCAGGTGCGTGACCGAGAGCAAGGCTTCCGGCATCAGGCAAGCGCCCGTAGCTCAACTGGATGGCGCACCTGACTACGGATCAGGAGGTGGCGAGTCCGAATCTCCGCGGGTGCGTCAGTTTTTCAAGGTTTTCCGCGTTGTTTGAAGGCCGCCGGAACGGAGACGGGGCACGCGCGGTCTCGGGCCCGGGTCCTCTTATCTCCAGACGTGGCATTTTGACCTAGATCAAGGTGCTCTGGACGCCCGCCGTGCGATTCTGGCCCTCGGAAATCACGCGCTCAGGGTTCAACAAAATGGCAGGTAGCTACCTGGTCAGGCCGCTCGGCGTAGAGCAGATCGCTCAGGCCTATCCTCTGGTCTCGTTCTTCGATCCGACGTTGACCCAGGAACAGTGGTCGGACTATGCCGGCGCCCTGATCGCTCATGTCGGCGCCGGCAAGGACCACAGCATCATCACGGTGCAGAGCACCCAGGGCGCGATCTACGGCCTCTCGGTCTATTGGGTGAGGCCCGACCTGCGCCAGGGGCGAATTCTCGAGATCGAGAACTTCGTCGTGGTCGACATCACCGGAAACAGGAAGGCGGCCGTGGTGCTGCTCCGGGCCCTCGAAGACTTGGCGCGGCGCTCGGAGTGCAACTGCATCACCCTCGGCCTGCTCAATCCGCAGATGCGCAAATGGCTGCGCGAGCCGAACAATCCGGCGATGGACGTATTCCGCGCCGCCGGTTTTCGTGGCGAGCAACTGCGTCTGCGCAAGTGTTTTGCCGCGGCCGTCACCTAGCGAAGTCCGCGGGCACCTTTTTGCCTTGAGTCCCTTGGATCGCGGCCGGAGTCACACGGCCCGGGAATGGCGCCCCTTGCCGGTACCCAGATACCGGTCGAAGACGGCGCAAACCGTGCGCATCAGCGGCTGTCCGGTCTCGGTGATCCGGACACGGCTGCCGTCGAGCTCCACCAGGCCGTCGCGCGCCATGGGGGCGAGCGCCGAAAGCTCGCCGGCGAAACCGTCCGGCGGCGCCCCCAGGTCCGCGCCGACCGCGGAGAGGTCGACCGACAGGTCGCACATGAGCCGTTCGATCACGGCCCGGCGCAGACGGTCGTCGGCGTCGACCTCCACGCCGCGCGTAACCGCCAGGCGGCCGCTCTTGATGGCGTCGGCATAGGCGCCGAAGGGTACGGCGTTCTGGACATAGCCCTGGGCGAGGCTGCCGATGGCCGACGCACCGAAGCCCAGCAGCGCCGTGGCCTGGTCATCCGTATAGCCCTGGAAGTTGCGCCTCAGCCGGCCCTCGTCCAGGGCCCGGGTGAGCGAGTCCTCGGCCCGGGCGAAGTGGTCGAGCCCGATGCGCCGATAGCCGTGTTCGGCCAGGCGCCCTGCCGCCGCTTCGGCCTGATGCAACCGTTCCGCGGCGCCCGGCAAGGTCGATTCGTCGATCATCTGCTGGTGCTTCTTCATCCAGGGCACGTGGGCGTAGCCGAACAGGGCGAGCCGGTCCGGCGCCAGCTTTACCGCCAGGTCCACGCTGTGCAGCACGAGTTCCACCGTCTGGTGCGGCAGGCCATACATCAGGTCGAAGTTGATCGCCTCTATGCCGGCGCCGCGCAGCCAGTCGATCACTTCGGCGGACATCTCGAAGGGCTGCACCCGGTTGATCGCCTGCTGGACGATGTCGTTGAAGTCCTGCACCCCCAGGCTGGCACGGGTGACCCCGGCGCCGGCCATGGCTGCGGCCTTTTCCCGGGTCAGGGTGCGCGGGTCGATCTCGACCGCCACCTCGGCGTCCTCGGCGAAGTCGAAACGCTCGCGCAGCGCCGACATCAGTGCCGAGAAGTCGTCCGGAGACAACATCGTGGGGGTTCCCCCGCCCCAATGCACGTGCGACACCTCGCGGCCCTTTGGAACCGCACCAGCGGTCAGTGCGATCTCGCGGTCGAGCACCGCCGCGTAATCGCCGACCGGCTGGTATTGGCGCACGACCTTGGTATGGCAGCCGCAGTACCAGCACATTCGCGTGCAGAACGGCACATGAAGATAGAGCGACATCCTCTCGCCGGCCGGTATCTCGGCCAGCCAGTCGCGGTAGACCTCGGCATCGATGCCCGCGTGAAAATGTGGCGCCGTCGGATAGCTGGTGTACCTGGGCACCGGCGCGTCGTAACGCTGCAAAAGTTCCATATCCATAGTCATATGATATACGCCTCTATCCTGCGGGGATTTGATTCAAATCAATTTCTTAGCGCCTTGAACATGCTAGTCTCCAACAAAATATAGAGTACGCGTTCAGAGAAAAAAGTCATGCAAGGAGAGCGGGAAAATCACGATAGAAAAGCAATGGATACGAGATCGTCTGCGGGGCACAGCCCCTGGACCGCCCGTTGCGATGCACACTAATGACCGGCTGCAAATCCACGCATGACTTGCCAGCCGCCTTCCCGATGCTGCCGGAACGAGCCGGGGCGGGAAAGCCGGCGTCGGAGGTCGCCTCGAGCCGGTGGCCCGGGGACGGCGATAGTTGGGATGAGGGCGCCTGCCATTGTCCTGTGCCAGGGATTGGATGAATGAAACCGAAAAAACGGCGTCTTGTAATAATTCTGGCCGGGCTGTCCCTCTTTGGGCTGGCCACGGGCTTGGTCCTGGCCGCCTTCGACGAGGGCGTCACCTACTTCTACAGTCCGACCGATCTGGTCGAGAAGCAGGTGCCTCAAGGCCGGATGCTGCGGATCGGCGGACTGGTCGAAGAAGAGAGTCTGGTGCGGGGTGAGGGGCTCACCGTCACGTTCCGGGTCACCGATCTTGCGGAGTCCGTGCCGGTCCAGTATAGCGGCATCCTTCCGGACCTGTTTCGCGAGGGCCAAGGCGTGGTTGCCATGGGTAAACTGGAACAAGACGGCGTGTTCGTGGCCTCGGAGGTGCTCGCCAAGCACGACGAGAACTACATGCCGCCGGAAGCCGCCGAGGCCTTGAAAAAGGCGGGCCAGTGGACCGAGGGTGACGGCCAATGATCGCC
>JAOTXT010000071.1 GCA_029862205.1 Paracoccaceae bacterium | reverse complement strand
GCCGAAGCGCTGAACACGAGGGCGGTGGCTGGGCGGCCGGCTTGGGACAGCCTTTGGGCGACTTCGTAGCCCAAGACCGCGCCCATGCTGTGACCGAAGATCACTGTCGGGAGGGCTCGCCGGGCCAACCACTCACCGGCGATCGCATCCGCCACCGCTGGCAGGTTTTCAGCAGGCTGTTCGTCGATCCGCTCCTCGCGGCCCGGCAATTGTGCCGACGAAACCGAGACGTAAGGCGGCAAACCCTCGGCCCAGCCCCGGAACACGGAGGCCCCCGCCCCTGCGCCGGGAAAGCAAAGCAACGAGGCAAGTGGCGCGACCCGCGCGGGCCAGTCGACCAGCCAGCGGCTCATCGCCGGATCACGCGGACTGTGCGCATTCGCGCATCAGGACCTCCTCGATCCGGCCGCGGATGAAGTCGAAATCCTCGACGATGGCGAAATGACCGGTGTCGCGGGTGAAGACCTCGAAACGGCGCGAGGTGAATTTGCGCCAGATCCGGGCATCGACCGCGCGGAAATAGACGTCGCGCACACCCCGGAATACCGTGATCGGGATCGGGAACGGGTCTTCCGGGGCGTAAGCGTAGTCGCTCGCCATGGCGAATTCCGCCCTCACGGTGGGCAAGACCAAGGCGCGAAGCTCGGCCTCCTCCAGCATCCGCGCGCTGTCGGAAATGCCGAAGGAACGGACGATCTCGGCGAAGACCGCGTCGGATTGCTTGTAAAGGGGTCTGCCTGGCCGGTAGTCGGCGAAACTCTCCAACCGCTTCTCTAGCGCGGCTTCAAACGAGCCAGGCGCGTTCAGAACGCTGGGGGGCCGGGCGCCGGAGATGAAGATATGCACCGGCATCGGCCGCTTGCGCGCCTTCAGGAAACGCAGAGACTCGTAGAGCGTCAACCCGCCCAAGCAGTGGCCCAGCACCGCGTAGGGCTGGTCGAGCTTGTCGTAGAGCTGGGGCAGCAGGCCACGCGCAAAGTCCTCGACACTGGCGACCGGGGCCTCGTTGATGCGGCTGAGGCGTCCCGGCGGCTCGACGGCGACGACCTCGATCTCTGGGTCGAAGGCGTCGCCCCAGCTGTCGAAGGCTGCCGAACCACCCCCGGCGAACGGGAAGCAGAAGAGCCGCGCCCGCGCCTGCGACCGAGGCCGGCGGGTAACCAGCCAGGCGCCGGACTTGCCACCTGTCTCGGCTGCACGGTTCGGCATCGGAACGGGTTCCGCTACGTCGCCATCGGGAAGGCCAGGGATCTCCACAAGGACCATCGCCGCCAGTTCTGTCACCGAGGGTCCCTGGAGAAGCGCCCGCGCGGGCAGGCGCACCCCGAAGACCCCCTCGATCTCGTTGATCACCGTGATCGACATCAGCGAGTCGAGCCCAACCTCGCGGAGCGAAACGTCAGGGTCGGGTGCGCCATCGAGTTCAAGCGCCGCGCCGCAGATTTGGCCGAGCGCACCGGCGACAAGTTCGGTCCGCCCGGACGGTGGCGCACTTCTAAGCGCGTCCATGATCTGCGCCCGGTCGACCGTTGCAGTCTTGCGCGTGGCGCCTTTGCCGCCGCCAAGACGCGCATAGAGCCGGGGCACGTCCGAAAACTGCCCGGTAAAGGCCGACCAGTCGGTGATGGTCACGCCAAGATGGTCGAAACCGTGAGCGAGCGCATGGCCGAGGATCTCGATCCCGGCATCGGCCGGAATGAACCGCGTGCCGCGGGCCCGCCAGATCGCCCGGCCGCGCTCGCCGGATTCGGTAGCGAGCCCCGCGTCCTCCCAGGGCCCCCAATTCATCGCCAATGCGGGCAGGCCCAGCCGTCGGCGGTGGGCGACGACCGCGTCCTGGAAGGCATTGCCTGCCACATAGTTGAGCTGCCCCATCGACCCGATCAGGCTGAGGATCGACGAGAAGAGCACAAAATGGTCGAGGTCGAGATCCTGCGCGGCCCGGTGCAGCGCCCAGGTGCCCTCGATTTTCGGGGCGGTCACCCGGTGATACTGTGCCCAGTCCATCGAGGCCATGATCCCGTCGTCCAGCAATCCGGCGCAATGGAATATGCCGGCGAGCGGGGGACCTTGCTCGCCGAGGGCATCGATCAGCGTGCTCACCTGATCCGGGTCGGTGATATCGGCCGAGCGGATCGTAACGGTGGCGCCCATGCCCTCGATCTCGGCAATGGTCCGTTGCTGCTCGGCGCCGGGTGCGCGGCGGCTGACGAGCGTCAGGTGCCGGGCACCCTCATCCGTTAACCATCTTGCGAGCTTCAGCCCCAGGACGCCCAGCCCGCCTGTGATCAGGTAGGACCGGTCGGGCCGGATAGGCGGCGTGACGGGCAAGTCCAGACCATCCAGCTCGCGGCGCGCAAGACGCGGGGCGAAACGGCGGCCATCGCGCAGTGCCGCTTGATCCTCGTCGTCGGCTGACAGAACCTCACGCGCCGCGGCGGTGAGATCGGTTCCGTGATCGAGGTCGATCAGCCCTCCCCAGACATTCGGGTGCTCGAGCGCGATGACGCGGCCGTGGCCCCAAAGTGTCGCTTGGACTGCCTCGCCCCCCAGCCGGCCGTCGCGCGGCGCCTGGGCGCCCCGAGTGATGACCCAGAGCCGGGGCTGTCCCCAGCCATCCGGCAGTGCGTCCGTGACCAGGTTCAACGCGGCCTGGCTAAGCGCGAATTGCCGCTCCGAGAGCGCGGCCAACTCCGCCGGCGCGATCCGCATCATTGGCGCCGCCGACAGTGCGGTTGCGAGCAGCACGCCTTTGATGGGCCCGGCAACGGTCGGAGCAGGCACTCCCAATTGCAGTGCCTCCGCATTCAGGAACCCGACCGTCGCTCCGGCATCACGCAACGCGGCGGTCAAATCAGAGACCTCGGCTTCGTCCTCGGCGATCACGATCCAGGCCCCGGCCTCGGCTGGATCCGGCTCGGGCAGAGCCGGGCGCTCCTCCCACTCGATGGCATAGAGCCAGTTCTCGACCGGCGCGCGTTCGCGCGGAGTGAATTCCTCGCGGGTCAAGAGCTTGACGGTCAGACCCTCGATCACCGCGACCGGAGCGCCGCCGGTGCCGAAGATGCGCACATCCAGCGTGTAGCGCCCCTCGGCGGGGTCCTCGCCCTCGCGCAGGGTGCAGTGCGACCAGACTTCGGTGACGCCCGGTGCGAAGATCGCGAACCGCTCGACCGTGGTCGGAAGAAAGGTAATTTGATCCTTCTCAAATACATTCAGGAAATCATCGTAAAGCCCTGACAGGACTGGAAACAAATGCAAACACGCATCGATCAGCGCAGGATGGAGCGAGGCATCCGCTTCAACGGTTTCCGGGTCCAGGGAAACCCGGCCGAGCGCGGTCCCAGGCCCGGTCCATATTTCCTTTAGGTTCCGGAAGCTGGGGCCATAGTTGAGCCCAAGGTGATCGAGCGCCGCGTAGTAGCGGACGGCATCTACCGGATCGAGGCAGGCTTGCCGCAGAGCGTCTATATCCGTGGATTCTGGCGGTTCGGCGCCAATCCGGGCCGCGGCTTTTATATGTGCCTGCCAGGCGCCCTTGCCGCCGCTGGCAAGGCTGCCGAGTGCAAGATCGCCCTCGACTCCATCGCCCGGCAGTTCGATATCCATCAGCCGTTCCTCCCCCTCGGACAGGACGCAGGCTTGGGCGTAGGTGAGGTTGTGAATCGCTATGGATTGCGCACCCGCCTCGCCGCAGGCATCCGCCATGGCGATCAAAGCGGCGGCGGCCGGCAGGGTGACCTGGCCGTAGACCCGATGGTCGGCCAGCCAGGGATGGCGGGCGACAGAAAGGCGCGCCTGGAAATGGCGCCGCGCACCGGGCACACGGATCTCGGTGCCATGAAGCGCCCCGGCGTCATCCTGATGCGCCGGCTCGTCGTCGATCCAGAACCGGGTTCGTTCGAAGGGATAAAGCGGCGCCGGTTTGGCTGGCGCCCCGCAGCCTGGGTAGAACGGCGCGGGATCGACGGCGCAGCCGCGCTGCCAGAGACGCGCCAGCGTCGCGGTCGATACGGACCAGTCATCGCCCTCACCGTCGAGCAGCCCATGTGCCTCGATCTCTGCGCCAAGGCTTGCAAGCGCGAAGCCGCGAAGCGCGCGCCCTGGGCCCACTTCGACAAAATCGGTGCAACCGAGCGCGGCGAGGCGCGCCAGCCCGTCGGCGAACCGGACCGGGCTAAGCAGGTGGTCGGAAAAATAGCGCCCGTTGGGTGGTGCCTCCACGACCTCTCCGGTCAAATCCGAGACAAACGGCAGGGCCGGCTTGCCGGCGCCCAGCGCATCGGCGAAATCGGCCAGCGGCTGGGCGGCCTCTGCCATGAGCGGCGAGTGGAAGGCATGGGAGACGGTTAAGCGCCGGGCCGCGAGCCCGGCCTGCTCGGCCTTCGCGACGACCGAATCTACCGCCGACGCAGGGCCAGAAACGACTGTGTTTTCGGGGCTGTTGAGCGCCGCGACCACCGCTTCAGTGTCCGCGCAAATCGGCTCGACGGTTGCTGCGTCAGCAAAGACCGCCGCCATGGCGCCGCCTTCCGGCAGGGCACCCATCAACGCCGCGCGGCGCGCGATCAGGTCGGCGGCATCCTCGGGCTGGTAGATGCCCGCGGCCGCCATCGCCGCGAAGGCACCGACGCTGTGGCCCAGCACCGCGTCCGGGCGAACCGCCCAAGCATCGAGCATTCGGGCCAGCGCCCACTCGACGGCGAAGATCGCCGGCTGCTGCAGGCCGGTATGGGCCAGCGCCTGCGGCTCGTCCGTGCCGAAGACCGCCCGTTCGATGGCAAGACCGGACGCGGCGAGGCGCGCCGCGACCGTGTCGAAGGCTGCACGAAACGCGGGCTCGCCGTCATAGAACGCGCGGGCCATGCCCGGATATTGCGACCCCTGACCCGGAAAAAGAAACGCGACCTTGCGGTCGGAATTTGCCTGACCGGCCTCCGCGCCGATCAGCGCGCGGGACAACCCAGCCGCATCGGTGCCGGTGACCGCGATCCGGTAGCGGAGCGCCGGGCGGCGGGCGGCGGCAGCACAGGCGTTGGGCAGGGCGCGCTGATCGGTGCCCACGAGATGATCGCGCCAGAGGTCGGTCAGCCGGCCAAGCGCCTGGGGGCTCTCGGCGCTTAAACACAGCATCTGCCGCGCCGGTAACTGTACCTGCGCGTCGGCCGGTATTGGCGCCTCCTCGAGGATCGCGAAGGCATTCGTCCCGCCCAGACCCAACGAGTTGACGGCAGCCCGGCGAGGATGGCTGTCGGGCGTCCACTCGGTCAGTTCCGTGGCCACCCGGAAGATTCCGTTCTCCAGGTCGATCCGGGGATTGGGCGTCTCGAAGTTCAGGCTGGGCGGAACCTGCCGGTGATGCAGCGCCAAGGCTGATTTTATTAGCGAGGCCACACCCGCCGCCTGTTCCAGATGGCCGATATTGGTCTTGACCGAGCCGAGCCAGCACCCGCCAGGTTGCGCCATTTGGTCGGTGGCGAAGCAGCGCTGCAGGGCCTCGACCTCCAAGGGATCGCCGACCACCGTGCCGGTGCCGTGCCCCTCGACCAAGCCGATGGTCGAGGGATCAACCTCGGCCGCGGCGAAGGCGGCCGCCATGGCGCGCGCCTGGCCCGGCGTGCTGGAGGCGGTGAAGCTGGTCTTTTCGGCGCCGTCATTGTTGATCGCCGAGCCAAGGATCACCGCATAGATCCGGTCGCCGGCCGCGATCGCGTCCTCGACATGCTTCAACACGACGACACCGCTGCCGCTGCCGAAGACCGTTCCCTCGGCCTCGGCGTCATAGGCCCGGCAGCGGCCATCGGGCGACATGATATCGCCCGCGCGGTGCAGATAGCCCTGGACCTGCGGCACCCTGACCGTCGCGGCGCCGGCCAGGGCCATCTCGCACTCGCCATCCAGGATTGCCTGACAGGCCAGATGGACCGCGACCATCGAGGTCGAGCAGGCGGTCTGAACGTTGATCGCTGGGCCGGTCAGGTTGAGTTTGTAAGCGAGCTTCGTCGCCAGGAAATCCTTGTCGTTCGCCAAATGCTCGAGCCCGCCGGTGGCGCCCGCCTGAAGTGAGGGATGGGCAAGCAGATAGCTGGTGACCACCCCACCCGCGCCCATATAGGCGCCGATGCGGCTGTCTGGCGCGCGGCCCGGATCAACGCCCGCATCTTCGAGCGCGTGCCAAGCCTCCTCCAGCAGGATGCGCTGTTGCGGGTCCATCATCCGCGCCTCGCGGGGCGAATACTCGAAGAAGCGGGCGTCGAACCGATCGAAATTGTCGATGACCGGCGCGGCCTTCACATAGTCCGGGCGCTTCAGCGTCTTCTCCGGCACACCAGCGCGCAGAAGCTCATCGTCGGAAAAATGGCGGATGCAATCCTTGCCCGCGGTCAGGTTGGCCCAGAATTCCCGCCAGTCATTGGCGCCCGGGAAGCGGCAGGCGATCCCGATGATCGCCACGCCCCGTGGGGCCGAGCCGCCGGTGCCCGAGCCATCCATCGCCTCAGCGCCGCCGCCGCCGGGCGCGCGCGGCGGCCATTTCGGCGTCCATGTCCTGGGCTCCAGCACCGGGCGCAACCGCCAGACCCAGCGCCGCGAGATAGGCTTGGGTCAGGTTGCCCACGGTCCTGATCGAGGTGATGGGGATCTCCTGGAACGGATCGGTCTCCAGATCGTCTTCCAGCGTCAGCACGATCTGCGCCAGGTCCATCGAGCGCAGGCCGAGGGTTTCGCTGAGTTTCGCTTCGGCGCTGATCAGCGCCGGATCCAGATCACGCTGGGCCATCACATCGGCGATGGTCTCCTCGACCGTCGCGCGGACACGATCCTGGTCCGGGGTGGATTCTAGCATGACAAACCTCCATCGACGACAAGCACCTGGCCCGAGACGAACGAGCCCTGCTCGGACGCCAGAAAGTATACCGCCTCGGCGATCTCCGCGGGCTCGGCGAAGCGCCCGAGCGGGGTGCGCCGCTTGATCCGGCCGGTCGCCTTCTCATCGAGCTCGGCCACCATGTCACTGGCGAAATAGCCCGGCGCCACCGAGTTGACGCGGATGTTGCGCGGCCCCAGCTCGCGGGCCAGCGACCGGGTCATGCCGTCCAGCGCCGCCTTGGTCGCGCTGTAGACTGAAACCCCGGAATGGCCCGCGACCCCGTTGACCGAGGAGATATTCACGACACTGCCCGAGCCGCGCTTGATCATGGTCTTGGCACAGGCCTGGGTCAGCAGGATCGCGCCGCGCAGGTTCACGTCCAGGACCCGGTCGATCTCGCCCTCGCGCATGAACGTCAGGAGACCGTCGAAGCCGACGCCGGCATTGTTGATCAGCGCATCGATCCGGCCCCATCTTTGGACCACATCGCGCGTCGCCGCGCGCAGTTCATCGCCGTCGCTGCCATCGGCGGCCTGCCAATGGAACCGCTCACCATGGCTGGTCTGACGGTCGGCGACCGCATCTGTCGAAGACCTGCTGAAGGTCGCGACCCGCCAATCGCGCGACAGGAACAAATCGACCAGAGCCAGGCCCAAACCCCGGCTGCCGCCGCTGATCAGCGCAACCGGTATGCCCGCCGATATATCTGGGGCCTCGGTCATGCGGGCAGCCGGATCTTCTTGAACCGGGCAGAATGCAGCGGCTGATCGGCGATCTTGAACATGACCGGCACCTTATGCGGCTCGAGCCAGTCGCGGCAGAACCGGTCGAGCCGGCGCTTGAGATCGCGGGGGTCCTCGTCCTCGATCAGCTTCACCATGGCCACCGCCACGGCGCCAGTCACCGGGTTCGCCCGGGCCGAGACGGTGGCATCGGCGATATTGCCAGCGCGTAGTATCACGCTCTCCACTTCGGCCGGGTGCACTTTCTCACCGCCCACATTGATTAGTTCGGTCTCGCGGCCGAGGATCTTCAAATAGTCACCATCGACCTCGACCCGGTCCTGGGTGTCGAGCCAGCCATCCGCATCGAAGGGGCTCGGTGCGTTCAGATAGCCCAGCATCGCGGTCGGTGCACGCACCCAGAGGACGCCGTCGATCACCTTGTGCTCGACCGTGCCGCCGATCTGAACCCAGAGGCTGTCGGGCGCGCGTGAGCGCGTCGGCACGATGCCGATCTCGCTCAGCCCGTATGTCTGTTTCAGGGTCACGCCCGGGAAGGCCGCAACCAGCCCCTCCAGCGTCGCCTGGGGCATGACCTCGGTGCCATAGGTGATCAGCTTCAGGCTGGAGAGGTCGTAGCGCGATGCCGCATCCGAGATCAGCAGCATTTTCAGGAAGGTGGGGCTGGTCGGCAGCAACTCGGCACCGGTGGCCTCGATCGCCCGCCCGACCGTCTCGACCGAACGGTCGCGGATTACCACCGCCGTGCCTCCGTGGCCCAACACGTTGATCAGCGTGTTGATCCCGCCGATATGATCGAAGAGCAGAAAGACAAGGGTGATGAATCCCGGCCGCTCGCGCTTGGCGGATTCCATCAGGCGGTCCAGATCCAATAGACAGGCTTTCGGCTCGCCCGACGAGCCCGAGCTGAAAAGGATCAGCCCCGCCGCGCCTCGGTCGCGCAGCGTTTCGACCAAAGGCGGGGTCGCCTGCCGTTCACAGCGTGAGAAGATCGCCTCGTCCGCATGATCGATCCCAATCACCCAATCAGCGCCGGCCGTCTCACAGCGCTGATCCAACACCGCCGGCGGCATCGGGGTCAGTGGCACGACGATGGCACGCAATGCCGCCAGGGCAAAGACCAGGGCACATGACGACGGGCCGTAATCGGCATGAATGACCACCACGTCGCCCGGGCACACACCTTCGGCGCCCAGGCGCGCGCGCCAAGCGTCGGCCAGGGCCGCGAGGTCCTGGTGCGTGACCGTCCGGCCGTCGTGGATCAGCGCCGGTCGCTCACCCCAGCCAGCGATTTTCTCAAGGAACCAATGGGGCAACACGGCCTCCCCAAGCAGAATGCCACATGCGGGGCCAAGCGGGTCCCGCGCTTGCTCGAGAGGCGCGTGCCTAGTCTTCCTTCGCCGTTTCCTTGCGCCGCTCTTCCTTGAGCGCGCTGGCGGTGTCGGACATGTTCTTGCTGACGATGTTCATCATCGTCACGGGGTCGTCCAGACCCTCGCGCATGACCTTGAGATAGTTCATCCGCATATCGACGAAAGCCTGCATTGTCTTCGTGCACGAGGACATCATCGAATACATGGCCGAGCGCATCTCGAGCATGTTCTCCTCGATCGCGTCGATCATCTTGTTTTCGTCTTTTTGTTCTTGCTTTCCGGTATCGTCGCTCATCTGGCGCCCTCCCTGGCTTATAACTTGACTCTACTTTCGTCGTCTCCGTCGTTGCGGGTTTCTCCACCCTCGACCTTCGCATCGCAAATCGTGGCGATTTCCGCCATCATGTTCTGCGTATCCTCGAGCATCAGCATCTGCAACCGCAAGGCGCTGGCCATCACCTCGGACATGCCTTCGTTCATCGCCTCGGCCGCGGCCATGAACTCGCGAAGTTGATCCTTGCCGTCGGTCTGGTCGTCGCCCGCCATAGGCGCTCCTCACGCTTCCGCCGCCACCGGCTCGCGGGGAGTTTTCGGGGGCTTGCCCATGCTCCGCTCCAGCCGAGCGCGGTGGGTCTCGACAAAGGCACGTCCGGTTTCGACCCCGATGTCGAACAATTTCGACATGTTCGAATAGGTCCAGTCCAGCACTTCCGGCCAACGGTCTTCCGGGATGTGATCACGGAACGGCATGCGCAGCAATTCCGTGCGCGACGAATGGGCCAGGTCGTCGTCCCGGTCCCCCATCACTGCTTCTTCGAACGCGCGCATATGTTTATAGCGAATCTCTCTGAACCTTTCCGGATCGCGTTTCGCGAGTCCTACATAATCCTTCAGATTAATCCTCTTATTCTCCAGCTCCAACTCCAGCTCCGGATTCGCCTTCAAGAACTCGTTGACGCACTCCTCGAACTCGTCGACGTCATGCTCGCCGAGCCCGAGCACATTGACTAGGTCGTGGAAATCGCGCTTTTTCTTGATGTCATCGCGCCGGAGCTTGAACTTCTCCCAATCGGTGTCCGCCAGATCGAGGATCTTTTCCAACTCCTCAATCTCACGCTCGCGCTGATGCAATTCGCGCCCATCCTTGAACGTTTTCAGTCCCTGCTCGGCCAGCCGGGTCAATGGCGCGATAATTGACTTGCCCCAGGCATCGATTAGCCAGCGTGGTTCGCCAATCAGGTGCCGATTACCCATGATGTCGAAGAAGATGACCGTATCGACATCGTTCTCGACCATCACGTCTTCAGGGTTTAGCGCCAGCGTATTGAAGGCCGACCCCTCCAGATAAGTCTTCTTCTCGCCAGATTCGGGATCGGTCAGGTGATAGGGCGCGTAGATGAAGGGCATTGCCAGCGCCGCCTTGAAATGCTCGGCGGTGATCTCGTGGCGATGGAAGGTTTTTTCCTCACCATCCTCGATACAATAGGCGGAAAGTCGGAACTTGGTGTCGTTCGAGGCCATATTTGGCTCGAGCGAGTTGAAATCCACCAGCATCTCGATCCAGGGCGGCGGCTGGCAGAGCCCCTGGCTGCGCGGGTTCAGGTTCGTCGGGCTCATCATCGTCGCCATCAACGCCAACCCATCGCCCAACAGCCGCTGGCGGCGCGACTCCCGCGGGATCGACCAGAGGAACGGGTTGGTCGCATTCGAGAAGGCGCGGGCCATCGCGCCCGGTTTTTGGAAAATCTTGTAGTTGACCGGCACCATCTCGTAGATGGCGTCGTCAATGCCCCAGTCGCGGGTCGCCCTCAGCGCCGCGCGACGGGTTTTCTTCCAACTCAAGCCGGGGTCTTGCTTGCGCGGCGCGGCGTAAAGCAGTCCGACAACCATGCCGGCGCCCGTGGTCGTGATCACCTTGAAGTCGATACCGGCCTCGTCCAGGGCCAAAAGCGCCCCGGTCATCAGCGGCAGGTTTGGCGCTCCACCCCCCAG
Source organism: Paracoccaceae bacterium (assembly GCA_029862205.1). Classification (GTDB taxonomy): domain Bacteria; phylum Pseudomonadota; class Alphaproteobacteria; order Rhodobacterales; family Rhodobacteraceae; genus Thermohalobaculum. The sequence goes on along the minus strand of JAOTXT010000071.1, from coordinate 12,485 downwards.
TACGAGCCCAATAGGCATTTATGCTGCTCCGACTGTAAACACTTGTTCTATCATCAACGGAAAAGCCGAGAACGCCAATCACATAGGTCGAGGATGTCACCTCGGGAGACCGAATGCAAGCAGTGCTGGTCAGCGCCTCAGGGTCATCCTATCGGCCTCGATCTCGAAGCTGCGGAAGCGTTCCAAATACGACATTCCGAGGAGTGAATCGGAGAGCTGGCCGCCATTGACGACAGCACGCACATCGCGGTCGACGAAATCGCCGAGCTCGATCCGGTCGAGCGTCACGCCGGCCCCCATGACCCGGCCATTCGCGGTATTGGCGGGCAGGATATAACTTAGGCCGTTGACGTCGAAGCCGATCCGGGCCGCGTCCTCTTGGCTAAGCACGATATTGGTCGCGCCCGTATCGATCAGGAACCGGATCGGCGTGCCTTCGACCCGCGCTTGAGCATAGAAATGCCCGTCATCGGCGCGGCGGAAGACGATTGCCTCGGCGCCCTGCATCAGACCCTGGTCCGGGAAGAGCTGCGAGGCCAGTTGGTCCTTGAACCCGTAGGCGATGGTGAATCCCACGAAGATCAACACCCAGATCGCGGCGTGCTGCATCGCCGCGCCGAACCGGCCCCGATAGCGGACAAAGAGACCGATCGCGATCGCGCTGCCTAGGATCGCCAGGTAGAAGAACCGGGCCTGGGCGTCGGGATCTTCTGGCAGCATCGCGTTTCCTTCCTGATGATCCGGTCGAAGATGGCTGCGGCGGGGCGCATCCGCAAGTCTTGACCGGTTAGGACGCGGCCTTTGCCGCCTCCAATGCCTCCTCCGCCGCAAGCCACAGGGCCTCGGCCCTCGCCTGGGCGTCAAGGATTTCGCCACGCTTGATCTGCAGGCTCTCGATCTTCTCGGACGGGCCGCCGTAAAGGTCAGGATCGGCGAGGCGTTGATCGATCTTGGCCAACATGCCCTCGATCTTTGCCAGGCGCTCCTCGCAGGCCTTGACCTCGGCTTTGAGCGGCGCGAGCGTCTGGATTGCATCAGCCGCCTCGCGGCGTTGCACCTTGCGCTGGTTCGGCTGCGCTGCCCTGCTGCCCTTCGGCATATCCTTTGCCAGCAAGAGCTTGCGATAGGCCGCCAGATCGTCGTCGAACGGCGTCACCCGGCCGCCCTTCACCAGCCACAGCCGGTCCGCCACCAGCTCGATCAGGTGGGCGTCGTGGGTGATCAGGATGACCGCGCCGGAATAGGCGTTGAGCGCGGTGACAAGCGCCTCGCGGCTTTCGATATCCAGGTGGTTGGTCGGCTCGTCGAGGATCAGAAGATGCGGAGCGTCCAGGGTTGCCAGCGTCAGAAGAAGCCGCGCCTTTTGCCCGCCCGAGAGCTTCGCGACCGCCGTCTCGGCAATCTCGGCGCCGGTCCCGCCATTGGCCAGGATCGCCCGCAGCTTTTGCGGCTCAAGCGCCGGGCGCAGACGGCGGATATGGTCCAAGGGCGTCTCGCCGGCCACCAGTTCGTCCGCCTGGTGCTGGGCGAAATAGCCGATCCTGAGCTTGGTAGAGGCCTGGCGCTGTCCGCCCATCGGCACGAGCTTGCCCGAGATCAGCTTGGCCAGCGTCGATTTGCCCTCGCCATTGGCGCCTAGCAGCGCGATCCGGTCGTCCTGGTCGATGCGCAGCGAGAGCTTCGAGAGCACCGAACGGCCGTCATAGCCCACGCTCGCGTCCTCGATCGTCATCAGAGGCGGGGCCAGTTCCTCCGGTTCGGGCAGCATGATCGGCGGTACGGAATTCTCGATCGCCGAGGCGATCGGCTCCATCCGCTCGATCATCTTCAGCCGGGACTGGGCCTGGCGGGCCTTGGTGGCCTTGTAGCGGAACCGGTCGACGAAGGCCTGCATGTGGGCCCGGGCCGCCGCCTGTTTCTTGGCCATCGCCGCCTGCAACGCCAGTTTCTCGCGCCTGACCCGGTCGAACGTATCGTACCCACCAGAATAGAGGGTCAGCTTGCGGTCATGCAGGTGCAAGATGCCCTGCACCGCCCGGTTCAATAGGCCCCGGTCGTGGCTGATCACCAGCATTGTATGGGGATAGCGGGCAAGGAAGCCTTCGAGCCAGGTCGCCCCTTCCAGGTCCAGGTAATTTGTCGGCTCGTCCAACAGCAACAGATCGGGCGCGGAGAACAGGACGGCGGCCAGGGCGACACGCATCCGCCAGCCGCCTGAGAATTCGCGGCTGGGCCGGGCCTGGGCCGCATGGTCGAAGCCGAGGCCCGCCAGGATCGTGGCGGCACGTGCCTCGGCCGAATGGGCCTGGATATCCGCGAGGCGGGTCTGGATCTCGGCGATCCGCGCCGGATCGGCGGCGGTATCGGCTTCGGCCAGCAGGGCGGCGCGCTCGGTGTCGGCGGCCAGCACGGTCTCGATCAGCGAGCGGTCCTCGGCCGGCGCCTCCTGGGCGACACCACCGATCCGGGCGCGCGGCGGCAGGGAGATCTCGCCGCCATCGAGCGCCAATTCCCCGCGGATCAGCCGGAAGAGCGTGGTCTTGCCGCTGCCGTTGCGCCCGACCAGCCCGATCCGCGCGCCCGCCGGAATCTGCGCCGAGGCCCCCTGGAACAGGGGCTTGCCGGCGATTGAAAATGTGACGTCGCTCAGCGTCAGCATCGGTCAGACGGGCCGGCGTTTCAGGATATGGATGATCTGATAGGTCATCACCACCTCGTCCACCTGGTTCAGGACCCGGTACATGATCCCTGTCCGGCCCCGATCGTCCCGCGAGCGCGAGGGCTTCGAGCTCACCACCACGGCCTTGACCCTCAGCGTATCGCCTGGGCGCACCGGGCGGATCCAGCGGACCTGATCCATCCCCGGCGAGCCCATCGAGGCCTCGTTCCAGATGCCGACCTCCAGAGTCAGATCGAAGCCAATGGCCATGGTCTGGAGTCCACTGGCGATCAGCCCGCCATAGGCAGAGGCTTTCGCCGCCTCCGGGTCGGTGTGGAACGGCTGTTTGTCGTATTGCCTGGCGAAGGACAAAATCTCGTCCTCGCTCAGGCTCCGGCTTCCGGTCTCGAAGGCAAAACCGACGGGCAGGTCGTCGAAATACATCGATCAGGCGGCCTCGCGCTGGAAATAGACCAGGTCGAGCGGCGGGGCCTTGCCGGTCAGCCGTGTAAGCAGCGCATGGACCTGGCCTCGGTGATGGGTCTGGTGGTTGAAGAAATGGGCCAGCGCATGGACGAGCGGCTGGGTCACGATCTCGTCGCGGGCCACCATGGAATAGGTCAGGCCGCCGGCCAGATCGGCCTCGCCGAGCCCGCCGATGTAGCGAACGATATCTGCGTCCAGCACCCGGCGCGCGGCCCAGAGCTCTTCGCGGTCGTCATGCGGAATCGCGTCAAGGCTGAACGGTGGCCTGGGCTGCCGCCGGAACCGCGCCAGCCACAGCAGGTCGGCCACAACGATATGGTTCAGCGTGCCGTGGATCGAGCCGAAGAACGCCCCCAGATCGGCCCGGTAGTCCGCATCGCCAAGCTCAGAGACGGCACCGTAGACCATCTCATTGGCCCAACCGTTATATGCCGCCATCATTTCAAAATGTGCTTTCATCCCCGGCCTCTTTTCTCCCTCGCACTCGCATGCTATCCCGCGCCCGGAATTTCCGCCGGCCGCGCCTCGCCGCGGCCGCTCCCCGGACCGAGAGAGGAACCAAGCCATGGCCGTAACCCGCACGCTGTCGATCATCAAGCCCGACGCGACCAACCGCAATCTGACCGGCAAGATCAATGCTAAGTTCGAGGAGGCGGGTCTGCGCATCGTGGCGCAAAAGCGGATCCGGCTGACCAAGGAGCAGGCGGGCAAGTTCTACGAGGTGCACAAGGAGCGCCCGTTCTATGACGAACTGACCACCTTCATGTCCTCGGCCCCGGTCGTCGTGCAGGTGCTGGAGGGCGAAAATGCGGTCGCCGAGAACCGCCGGGTGATGGGCGCGACCAACCCGGCCGATGCAGATCCGGGCACGATCCGCAAGGAATTCGCCCTCTCGATGGGCGAGAACTCGGTCCATGGATCGGACTCGGACGAGAACGCGGCGATCGAAATCGCGTTCTTCTTCGCCGATACCGAGATCGTCGGCTGAATCGAATTTACCGGTGTCCGCGCAAAGCGCGGACACGAGATACCGCGCGCGGCCTTCCTGCGGAGGCCGCGCTCGCATTCTTTCCTCAGGGGTCCGGGAAGAGCGCGATCGGATTGCGTCTGGCGGCGTCCGGGTCCTGCAGGAAGGCGGCGAGAACCCTCGGGTAGAGCAGATGCTCTCGCGCCAGCACGCGCGCGGCCAAGGTTTCAGCCGTGTCGCCGCCCATGACCGGCACCACCGCCTGGCCCAAAATCGATCCTGAATCCAGGTCGGCCGTCACTTCATGCACCGTGCAGCCGTGGATCGCGACTCCCGCCTCTAACGCACGGGTATGAGTATCTAGCCCGGGAAATGACGGCAGAAGCGACGGGTGAATGTTGAGCATCCGGCCAGACCATGCATCCGTCAGAACCGGGGTCATGATACGCATGAAGCCCGCGCAGGCGACGATGCCAGCGCCTGCTTTCCTCAAGGCGCCATCGACGGCTTGGTCGAAGGCCGCACGGTCGCCTTTGAAGGATCGATGCTCGATGACCGCAGTCTCGACGCCGAGCGCGCGCGCCTTTTCGAGTCCGGCCGCCGACGGATTGTTTGAGATGACGATCACCGGCTTTCCAGGCGCCGTGCCCGCCTGCATCGCCTCGGCCAGCGCCACCATGTTCGAACCGGAGCCCGAGATCAGGATGCCGACAGGCGTCAGGCTCATCCGAGCCCGCCCACGTAGTGAACACCGGGCCGGTCATCCTCGATCAGCTCGCCGATTTGCAGAACCGTCTCGCCATGCTCCGTCAGCAGCGCGCTGAGAGGCGCGACCGCTTCGCGATCGACAACCAGGACTATACCGATGCCGCAATTAAAGGTCTTGAGCGCCTCGGATTCGCGCAGGCCCGCGCGCTCGATCAGCCAATGGAACACAGGCGGCAGGTTCCAGGCATCGAGCTCGATCTGCGCCGCGGTATCGCCTTCGAGCACCCTGGGAAGATTTTCGGTCAGCCCGCCCCCGGTGATGTGGGCGATCGCGCGCACGCCGCCACCCGCGAGCGCCGCACGCAGCGGCTTCACGTAGATCCTGGTCGGCGCCAACAACGCCTCGCCCAAGGTCCCGTCGCCGAACGGACTGGACGTCTCCCAATCGAGGCCGCTGTCGCCGACGATCCGGTGCACCAGGGAATAGCCGTTGGAATGGATGCCCGACGAGGCGAGGCCCAGCAGCACGTCGCCAGGCCGCGTCGCCATCGGCAGGGCCTGACCGCGCTCCATCGCGCCGATGGCAAAGCCCGCCAGATCGAAATCACCCTCCGCATACATGCCGGGCATCTCGGCGGTCTCGCCACCGATCAACGCGCAGCCCGCCTGGCGGCAGCCCTCGGCGATGCCTTCGATGACCTGGGCGGCGTGGTCGACCGACAGCTTCCCGGTCGCGAAATAATCGAGGAACATCAACGGCTCGGCACCTTGGCACACGAGGTCGTTGACGCACATGGCGACCAGATCGATGCCCACCGTGTCCAAGCGCCCGGTATCGATCGCGATCCGCAGCTTGGTGCCGACGCCATCGGTGGCGGCGACGAGGACTGGGTCGCTGTAGCCCGCCGCCTTCAGGTCGAATAGCCCGCCGAATCCGCCGAGACCCGCCATCACGCCCGGGCGATCGGTGGACTTGGCCGCGGGCTTGATCCGCTCGACCAGCGCGTTCCCGGCATCAATGTCGACACCGGCATCCTTGTAGGTCAGCGTGTTCGGGCGGTCGGTCATGCTGATATGCTCCGGTCGGGCGCTCTGGCCTGGTCCGTTTAGCGCAACCATATGCACTTGGAAACCGGCGCATGGTCGTTGACCATAGGCGGTGCGGACCGTAATCAGCATCACGGCCGGGCCCGTAGCTCAATTGGTTAGAGCAGACCGCTCATAACGGTTTGGTTGCAGGTTCGAGTCCTGCCGGGCCTACCAACCCCAATCTGTTCCCATTCAGCGTCAACTACTTATCACCTTTTTTGGCGAACCTTTTAGGGTGGTTCGCCAATGTTTGTTCCCGTTTCGACCAACTATCGAGCTTTTCGAAGCCCGCGTCCGCGAGCCCAGAGCGCTGCGCGGCGCGGGTGTATCGTTCAACCTCGCTTAGAGTCGCGTGGCCGGTCACGGCCTGGATTTCGTGGGTGGTCGCCCCAGCCTCGGCCAAGCGGCGCGCGCAAGCTTTTCGAAGCCCGTGTGACGTGCATTGCGGCAGCCCCGCGGCATCGCACCATTTCCGCATCAAGTTCCCGAGCCCGTCCGGCGACCGCGACTTGCCCTGTTCTGTCTGCAAGAAGGTGAAGGCGCTGCGGGGTAGAAAGTCGAGCGCGGCGGCGAGGTCAGGGTGAAGCGGGATATCCACCACAATATTGGATTGGCGCCGGGTCTTGCGGCGACGATAGCTCAAGCGGCCATGGTTGACATTGCCCCAGCCGAGCTTCACAGCGTCTGCACGGGCGGCACCTGTGCACAGCATCAGGGTCATGGCCAGGTGAGCCGTGGTGCCGAGCGGGTGCGCCTCATAGAAGCGCGCGATCTCAGTCTCATCCCAAGCGTGGTATCCACTGCCGTCCAGCTTGAATGGCTTCACGCCAAGCGTCGGGTTGTCTGGGCGTATTTCCAGATCGACCGCGTGGGCCATGATCGAACGCAGCAACTTCAAAAGCCGGTTTGCGGCTGTGGGCGTTTCAGCTCGCTCGGCCATTAGGTCCATGACGTGGCGGCGTTGAAGGTGCGCGACACGCTTGCGGCCATGCTCGCGCCGGAAGCGGTCGAGGATGTTCGAATATGTGCTGCGTGTGAGCGGCGCGAGGTCGCGGAATTTCGGCGACCTGAAATAGGCGACGACCAGGGCGTCGATGGTTCCGGACTTCGTCCGTGAGGCGCCGACCCGGCCTTCGACTTTCTGAAGTTTCAGAGCAGCCTCATAGCGCCGTTCGAATTCGGGCGAGCCGTAGTCCGTGCCAAGCTCGGCGGCGAAGCCCTTCCGCCGGAAACGCCAGCGGCGCTTCCCGTGACGATCAAAATATGCCGTGGCGCCGGGATATTGCCTGCGGTGCTTGGTCATGGCTTATCCCAATCGTTTGCTCCGCTCGCCTGCGCGTCCTTTTCATCCGAAATCACGATCACCTTGCCATCTGGCGTCACCTCGACACGCTTCACAGGCAGGCCCGCCTCGCAGACACCCTTCACGGCCCTCTTGATCGCTTCTCGGGTGACGGCGGCCTTAGGCATGACACCACCTCCGCGCCTTAGCGCGGTTCCTCACCGCCCACAGTTTAGAGGTAGACTTTTCAAAATCAGGTTGCGTCAAGAGACCTTCCTCTGCGCGCGGTTCCTCCCAGGCCGCGCAGTGGTACGGTTCCTCCCTCATTTTTCTGATTGGTTCGCATTTTCGCGCGGCATCAACCCCCAGTCAACAGCGGGCGCAGCGTTCTCCCGCAAGAAATATTCGTCTCACCGAAGCAACACTCTTCGCTATTGTCGTGGTCTTGATCGAACTCAGGTAATTCAGCGCAACCCATTGCTACTCGACCCCTGGCCGCGGAAGATACATACGCAATTGAACCGGGTGCCTTCCGTCGAGTGCGTTCACCTGATCTCTTAGGTCGGTCATGGTTTCGCACGTCTTAGCCATTCCGATGATCATCCAGATATGCTCGACCAGCTTCTTCAGTCCGTACTGGCTGCTAAGCCACTGATGATAGTTCTGGCCGTGCTTGGGCTTCGGAGCATGTTCCTTTAGCCATTTTGCGACATCCGGGTCGAGTTTCTCGTAGACTAGTTCCATCACGAGTTTGCCCCAGTACTTTGGTCGCTTCGTGATCTGACCCTTCCAGTTTGTCAGTCGGCCGAACTCGATCCAAAGGTCATCGGGGAACGTCTTCTCCCACTTGCGCATGTCTTCCTCTAGGAAGGCGGCCAACTTTAAGCTTAGCGCATCGGTCTCTCGCTCATATTGATATCCCGTTGCCTCGTCGATCAAAGCCTCGAGGCCAACCTTAGCGCACGCGGAAAGGAACATACTCGCGGCGACTGCCATCTGTTGCTGCCGCGCCGTAAGCTTCGGATGGATTGAGTCTGAACTGTAGTGATGCTCGAGGGCGTTCACAAACCCCTGGCAGATGTCAATGAACAGATCGGCCGGAAGCCCTTTGACCGCCTTTTCCAAACCCTCAACCTCTGGGAGACGGAATGGTACCATTCTCTCGAGCACTAAGTGTGTGGGAATAAAGGGTTCTAACGCCTTTACCGCGATATACTTCTCGAGTGCTCCACCGCCCTTGATGCCAGTAAGCACCTCCGTCGCCGACGTTCGCCCAATGACTCTGACATCGTTGTCGAGCACGTAGCAGGGGACATCCATGCCCATGATGTTCAAGTTTCCACGATGAATGGCCACGGGCATCGTTTCATTAGGAACAACATCCTCTGTGACCTTTGCTAAGTCGAACTCATCAATTGTTGGTCCCTCTGATAGGGCTTCACTGGACTTTTCCCAGCGCACCCTTGCCGCTTCGCGTGCAATCTCACGACGCCGTTCGCTCGATAGTGCCTCTGCGCGGGCTTGGGCTGCGGCCACCTTCTTCGGGTCAGACTTAGTCATTGGTAGACTCCTTGCTTGCACGTATCTGCTAGCATATGCTTGCATATAAGACAAGTATGCTTGCAGTGATCTCGAGATTTAGCCTGACACCATGCACAAGAGTTCACAAACAAGGGGCATCGGACAGTTACCCCTAGAGCAGCGCGTGATCATCCTGAGCATGCTGGTCGAAGGCAGGTCTAGCGTCGTGCACAAGAGCCGACATTTTGGTGTGGGCGCCTTCGTCCCGCGATGCCGTCTTTCATATGGCGTGCGCAAATGATCATATCAGTCCAACTTGACCTCTTCGCTAACGCCAAAGCCCAGCGAACGCCTTAGCAGAGACCCGTGTGTAAAGCGCGGTGCTCTCGGCGCTTGCATGGCCAAGATAGTCTTGGATGACGCGCTGGTTTTGCCCTTGCTCTGTCAGGTAGAAGCCACACGAGTGCCGGAGCATGTGCGGGTGCACGTGCCTGAGCCCAGCCGCCGCCGCGCCGTTCTTCACGATCACTCGTACGCTGCGATCAGAAAGCTGCTGCATCCGCTCTGAGATGAAGAGCCACGGCAGATCATCGTCACGAGTGCGCAGATACTTTCGGATCATGCGAAGCTCGTCACCGGCAATTGGGTGGTAGCGGGACATGCCCTTCTTCAATCGCTCGACCCAGATCACCGCCTTGTTGAGATCAATCCAATCGCGACGTGCCATGATCGCTTCACTCTCGCGGTAGCCGTGCCGGAACAGCATGAAGATCAAGAGCCGATCACGCTCGGGGTTGCGGGACTGCTTTGCACCAGCAACAAGTTTGCGTACTTCGGCCTCGGTCAAATAGTCGATTGGCCGCTCGTGCACGTCCACCGGCTCGTCCGGTTTAAATCTTTGCCGAAAACTGGGATTGGTGCTGTCGGGTGACGATCTCTTAGATGATTGTTTTATTTGATTCCTCATACCGCAACTTTGCCGGAAATACATAAAACCGGCAATGTTTATGATTTTCGCTTAGCGTCTCAGTCCGAGTTTGAAGAGCTCTCTAAATCTTGGAACATAATCAGGTCTTCATTTGATTCCAGCCAGCGAGTCCCGCCAGCGCAGCAATGAAACCCCGTTGCTCCTTTTTTAAGAACGCCGGTTATGTGAAAATTTGGGCATGCTCACACCCGAACAGATCGTCAGACAGAAGATTGACCGGTTTCCTCCTTCTCAAAGCCGGTTGCAGTGCATGCAACCGGACTAGGCCTCGCCAAGCGGATGATCTGCGCGCAATCGCGGGTTCCGGGCGCCTCAGTGAGCCAGGTTGCGCGGCGCTATGACGTGAACGCGATTCTGGTGTTCACGTGGTTGCGGGATCAACGCTTTGTTGGCGAGCCATCGATCGACGAGGTTGCACACTTCCTGCCTGTCGAGGTTGCGGATGGGGCTGTGAAGTGAACTTGACGACCTTCACTTAAGACTGCCCCCAGTTCAAAATCTGCGCCCCTGATGCTGGCTCCGCATCCGTTCAGAAATCAAAACCATCATCAGGGAAGACGCGCCTTGCAACGAAGATGCCGATGATTTCGGCGTCAGGGAACCGCTCAGAAAGAACCGTGTGCACCGCGCGATAATGTGTGCCAGCAGTTAACACATCATCAACAATTCCGATCTTGAGGGGCTCCGGTGCGGCCAGCTCTTCATCAATTGCGTAGGCTTCCAGGAGTTCGTCGAGCGAAATCCTATCATCTGGCCCTCGTTCATGAGAGGCCAGCATCGACGTGTTTTGGGCTACAAGATCACGCACATCGACCGACGGATCGATGCCACGGCAAATCCGCTCCATGCGGTCATCATACTCTCGATGATTTTTCGCCTTTGAAGGAGGCACCGGGACCAGCACCGCGTCCTTTAGCCAATCTGGGTCGAACGCTTGTTTCAGCGCCCACGAGCACTTTCCTATGTCTCGTCGCTTGTAGAAAAGCTCTCCTTCATTGCTGGTTGCGGGGTTCTTTTTGATGTTCGCAATAAGCTGATTTTGTGCACTGAAGCTGTAATCGCGATGAGACGTCTTTTCGATAAGGAACAAACACACGTCGTCATCGGTCAGGTAGTAGTGATCAGACCGTGTCAGCTCATCAATCTTGCGAAATCGGATCCTGTTAGCCAAGTGCGCTCCAGATGTCGTCTGGATCGCGGACACGAACAGCACCCTGGGCTTCATAGTGCGCGGGCCAAGAAATATCTTTACGATGGAAACAGTTTTCCAAAATGAAGAGCTTCCGTCCCTGAAACATCGCGGCGCGGGCCTGAGTTAGTGTCCCAGACGTGTCCCCGGCCTCCACAATGATCGTGCCTTCGGTCAGTGCCGACATCGTGGCATTGCGCTCTGGAAAATAGTTGCGTTTGTGCCGAAACGGCTCTTGTGCGTATCGAAGAACGGGCACTTGTGAAATCAGTAAATGTTCTTTGGCGATCCTGTCTTGCAGTTCTCGGTTCTCTTTTGGGTAGTAATGCCCAAGTGGGGTTCCGATCACAGCAATGGTGTGCCCTCCAGCTTCCAAAGCCGCTGTGTGAGCTGCAGTGTCAATTCCAGTTGCTAAGCCTGAGACTACAGCGAAATCTCGCGAAACCAATTCGCGCGCGAGACGGGCTGCACGACGTTGTCCATCTTCGGACGCTTTTCGGCTTCCTACGATGCATAAGCCACGCTTTTCAGACAGCTCCCACGTGCCTTGATAATAGAGCAGTTCAACAGGGTTCTTTGCGTCCCGGAGCTTCGACGGGTAGTCGCCCGCCTTGTTGATCCGAACACCGAAACGTTCCACACCCGCGCCATTTAGCGCCTCAAGCACCTTCTTTGCGCATTCAAGAGCGGTCGTTCGATCAATGAGGTCGGAAGGAAGGGCTGACGGATCGGCTCTGAAGCGATCCGCTAACCTTTTAAACGTAGCACCGTGCTCCAGCCAGATCGCTTCGTAAGCACCAAGTTCAATCAGCGGAGATATGGCGTCGAATTTGCTGTCGGATAAGGCCAGCTGGTTCATGTTGATGTGCCCGACATGCCGCGAAGCCTCCCATAGTCGTTGGTATTGTTGATTGGTTGAGTCTTAGCCTGGAGTTCGGTGTTCTCGCAAGATTGGTCTAGGGGGTATGGCTTTAGCTCTGAAGGGCTTAGCGCCAATGAACTCGGGTCCGATCCGTGGTATTGTCGTCGGGCCGTCGCACCCTGGAAGAGGTGGCGCCAACATAGTTCGAACTGATCGCGCTGCGCTCAGGAGGATCAATCTATGCAGAAAATCGTGATGACGGGAATCGCAGTTAGCATCATTGGTCTGGTTATTATTTTGGGCGCCGACGACGCGATCGCCTACACGATGCAAGCTTACGACGATGAACTGAAAGCCAGCCGTGAAACTCGAGGCAGCGAGTTCTCGTGGTTTTGGACCGTGATTTTGCCAATCGTGACCGGCACCCATCTTCGCAGCCACCCTTTATGTAACACCGAATGGGTCGTTTGAGGAAGATGGGCGTTGCCGGAGGCCCCATGAGGCGTAGGCCGCGGCCGCCGGTTTGGCTGACGCAACTGTTTCGGGTATTGGCGGTCTCCATCCAAGAGCGGAGTGCGGCCGGACTGCGTTGTAATGACGGCGCCAGCGTCCAATGAGGACCTGCGCCTCGCGGAGCGTGTCGAAGATCTCGGTGTTGAGCAGCTCGTCTCTGAGCTTTCCGTTGAAACTTTCACAGTATCCGTTCTCCCAAGGTGAGCCGGGCTCGATGAAGA